>JAZKFB010000064.1:0-121757 GCA_040386695.1 Verrucomicrobiota bacterium | reverse complement strand
CCCAGTGGGCAAGAAACTCGTCCATGACCGGGATGTAATCCACTGTGGATGAAATAGGCATACAAGTCGTTAAGCGGGTGATGATTATGGATAAAAAACCGTAAACGGATCTGGAGATTTTCCCGCTTTTTTCGTGGACGAATAAACCAGTGGAGAAAAATTCAGTCAAATAAAATCATCCTGGAGACACACATTTTGATCTCAGGACCTCACAGGTTGATAATCCGGCCTGAAACATTTTTCTCCGGCACCCAAAAACAGACCGGGGGCACAGCGCCTCCCCTGCGACCTCTCCAGGATCTCCGGCCTTCCTCCGCTGATTCGTCCGCAGGTCCGCCGCATTGGAAAAAAGGATCCCAAAGCTGGAAATTACGCCAATCCCCTTTCAGAATTCAGACGACGCCATGTCGCAGCAGGCTCCACAGGCCTCCCTCCTGCCCTGAATGCGGGTAGAAGAAAGAAGCTCCGTCTCTTCCCCCCGCGATCCCCGTCTCCGTTCTCCCATGCCGTGCTTTCCCCCACATCCCGCCTGCGGGAAAAGATTCCTGTCCTGTCCGCAGGCGGGGGTTTATGTTGATATTTAAGGGTCAAGGTTTTATGCGATTTTCAGAAAATTGCCGGTGTTTTGTGCGCGGTCATGAAATTTGACAGGGACCGCCGGCCTTATGGTTTTTCCGGTGCTGCTGTCGCTCCTCCCGGGCCGCTTCCCCCGGGTGCCCGCCGCGCCTGATTCTGCGGATGAAAAACCGCAGCTGGTTCCGCCCGGAACAAAATCCTGCTTCCCGGAACACGCCGATTGGAGCGTGAGGCTGATTTTTCCCGCTTTGCGCGCCAAGGGGATGGGGCGCCCGGTTTCCGTAAAACGGAATCACATTGATTCCGCTCCCGTTTTCCGTTCCATTGTCTTTTCCATGACCACGACTTTCCGGAGGCTGATGGGGCTCCTGACTTTGATTTCCCTGGCGGTGGTGCTGGTGATTCCGCTGAATCCGGTGGGAACGCGGTTTCAGCATCTGATGCAGCTGGTGGCGGCGGGCGGGGTGTGGGGCGGGCTGCTGACGCTGGGGTGGCGGCGGAAGGGACTGCGGGGACTGCTGCTGGCGCTGCCGGTGCTGGCGGGGGTGATTCTGGCGCTCCCGGCACGGAGGATGGACCGGGAGGGGCTGCGGGCGGATTATGTGGCGGAGCTTCAGAAATTCGAGTCCGTGCCGTATTTCTGGGGCGGGGAAAGTCCGCGCGGGATTGACTGCTCGGGGCTGCCGCGCCGGGCGCTGCGGAATGCGCTGCTGTCCCGGGCGGCGCGGCAGGCGGATGCGGGGGCGCTGCGGATGTTCGCGGAGCAGTGGATGTTCGACACCAGCGCCCTGGCGATGTCGGAGGGATACCGGGGGTTCACGCGGGATCTGGGAATCAAAGGGACGATCGCCACCCTCGACTGCGGACTGCTGGAGCCGGGGGATCTGGCGGTGACGGAGGGCGGGGCGCACGTGCTGGTTTTTCTGGGCGGGGAAAGGTGGATTCAGGCGGACCCCGGTCTGGGCCGGGTGGCCGCGCTGAACGGGCGCACGGAGGACAACAGCTGGTTCCGGCATCCGGTGACGCTGCACCGGTGGACGGTTTTTTCCTGACCGGCCCGCGGCCGCCGCAGGGCTGTGCCCGCTTGGTCCCGAATCCTGATGGATGGAAAAATGGCGGCGGGGCGCCGGATGACAGGGCGGAAACGCTCCTGCCGCGTGCTTCCGGTAATCAGCAGCAGCCGCTGCCGGGGCGGCAGCCGCCTTTGACCTCCAGCACGGGCGCGCCGTCGTCGCGGTAAGTGGGGGTGGGTTTGCCGGGGCGGAAGTGCTCCTCGTGGTCGAGGCTGACCCGCAGGGAGTGGACGCCGGCGCGGACCTCCTCCAGGCCGGCGCGGACGGCGGCGAGCAGGCCGCCGGGCTCGCCCTCGGCGCGGAGATTGATGATGAGCTGGCCACCGAGGGTCTCCTCGTCGAGTTCCATGCCCAGTTCCGGGATGTAGTCGCTGCGCACCAGATTGATGGACGCCAGCTCCCCGGCGATGCCGTCATCGGGGCTGAAGGTCATCTTGAAATGCGCGATTTCGGTGCCCTCCAGCTTTTGCTGGACGCTGGCGGCGAGGGTTTTGAGGAAGGCGTTGGCGTCGAATTCCTCCGTGGCGGCCAGAGTGACGGTGGCGTTGAGCCAGCCCAGCAGGGCTTCGCCGTCGGCATAGACGTCGTAGTCCAGAATCATGGGATGGCGGTCGCTCTGCCCGCCCTCCAGAACGGTGGAGAACCACTCATCGAAGCCGTTTTCCTCCCGGGCGGAAGCGGTGAGGATGCGGGCTTTGGGAAATTCCCGGCCGAGGACGGATTTCAGCTCCGCTGTCTGTTCCGGGGGCAGCAGGTCGCTTTTGCCGATGACGATGATGTCGGCCTCCTCCAGCTGTTTTTTAAAGATGTAGGCGACCTTGGCGGAGAAGGTGCCGCCGGTTTCCAGTCCGAAAATCCGGCGCGCCCGGACGGGATCCACGAGCACGCTCAGCGGGGCGACGGTGAAATCCTTCCCGTACATGCGGCGCAGGGGGTAGGTGACGGTGGCCACCAGATCGGTGCAGCTGCCGACGGGCTCGGCGATGAAAACGTCGGGGCGCGTGGCCTCGTTCAGGCGGGCGGCGGCATCGACGAGGGTGTTGAACCGGCAGCAGAAGCAGCCGCCGGCGATTTCCTCCGTGGCGAAGCCCTGGCCGCGCAGCAGCCGGGTGTCCACCAGCCCGCCGGCCTGATCGTTGGTGATGAGCCCCACGCGGAGCCCCTGACCGGTGAGATGCTGGGCGAGTCTGCCGATGGCCGTGGTTTTTCCGGCACCGAGAAAACCGCCGATCATGAGGTAACGCGCCTTGGTGGATTCGAGGGACATGAGGTGGGAAATGGGGGAAATCAGAGGAATAAAGCCGCCCGCTCGCCAGGGAGTTGGGCACGGACCGGGCTTCGGGGGCGGAAGGGATGCACAAACGGGCAAACGATGCCAGCTGTTTCCATCACGCACTGCCGCGGGACCGGGACGGCCGGAGATGGGGAGTTTGAACAGAAGGGCACGAAGGGACAGGAGGAGGTTGGAGATTTCATCCGCTGGGTGGACTGGTCCTCCCGCCCGCGCCGGGGGCGGGGCCTTCAGTCCGGGATTTCAGCGGGAGGGCTGCCGGGCGCGGCGGAGGTCCCTGTAAAACTGGCTGCCGGGCCCGACGGGGACGCCGGCCTCCTGAAGGAGTGTCCAGAGGGCGGGGAAATCCACGCAGGACGGCAGGCCGGCGGGAAAGGATTTGAGGGTCCGGCAGTTGAAGCAGATTTCGGCGTGGGCCACGGCCTGGTCCTCCGCATTATAAAAGACAAAGGCGTGGTGCGGCACAAAGCAGGCGGTGCGGCCCCTGCGGGGCACGGGCATGGTGAGAGCGGCGAGCAGCCGTTTGACCTGCGCCGGATTGAGCGTCACACCGTCCCCGATCACTCCCCGGCTTTGGCGTCCGTCCTTCTGGAAAAACCCGACTGACTGGTCCGCGTCGCAGTCATAAACAAAGGCGCGCGCTCTGGTGAACGGCTGCGGAGGCCAGGCCGCAGGCTGAGCGGCACGGGAGCCGGGTGAGGCGCATGAGGCCAGAACCCCTCCGGTGAGGCCGGCGGCGGTGAGTTGCAGGAAAGTGTGGCGGTTCATCAGCCTCCAGCCTGGCAGGAGGGCGGGTTGGTTGGCAAGGACCGCATGCGGCTTCCGGCGGGAAGACTGAAGGTGTTTTGCGGGCCGGGAAAGACTGCGCGTGGGAACTGCGGGCCTGGCTGCGCGGATGAAACCCGCCGTGTTTCCCCCCGGAAATCCTCATAAGGACGGAAAGAGTTTTGTTTCCTTATTTAATGGTGTGCCAAGAATCGGACGCTTACCTATGGAAGGTGATTCACAGCTTGTCATATGGCGGATGGCCAAAGTATAATGAGTCCGGTCAATTTCCCGCCGAGGCCGCACGGCCAGGCGGTTTCCCTGTCTCCCCCCATGTTCCCCACCCCCCCGCGCCGGGCCGCGCTGGTGTGGCTTCTGCTGATGTTTCTGTCAGCGGAGGCCCGCGCCGGAGTGGTCATCTCGGAATTCCTCGCCTCGAATCAGGCGGCGGACGGTCTGCGGGATGAGGACGGGGATTTGAACGACTGGATTGAGCTGCTGAACACGGGAACGGAGACGGTGGCACTGAAAGGCTGGCATCTCACCGATCATTTGGATGAGCCCAAACGCTGGGAGCTGCCGGAAGTGGCGCTGGCTCCGGGGGCTTATCTTGTGGTCTTCGCCTCGGGCAAGGACCGGAGTGAGCCCGGCGGCGAGCCGCACACGGATTTCGCGCTGAAAAAATCCGGGGAAGCCCTGGCGCTGACCCGGCCGGACGGTTCGGTGGCGGACGGGTATCCGGCGGACATTCCGGAGCAGGCGGCGGATATTTCCTATGGCCGGCTGACTCCCGGAGGAGAGGCGGCGCGGGGATTTTTCAACCGTCCGACGCCGGGGCAGCCGAACGACACCGCGTCCTCGCCGCCGGATCCGCCGGTGGTGAATCCGCCGGGCGGGACGTTTTCAGATTCGCTGACCGTCACGCTGTCGGGCCCGCTGGCGGGAGCGGAAATCCGCTACACGCTGGACGGTTCGCTGCCCGGTCCAGTGTCCGCGCTTTATTCGGAGCCGCTGACGCTGACGGAGTCCACCCGCCTGCGGGCTTTGGTGATGGCCCCGGGCCGGGTGCTGGGAATGCCGGGCGGAGCGGGGTTTCTGAAATTGTCCCCGGAAATGACTGGTGTCAGCTCGAATCTGCCGCTGGTGGTGGTGGACACATTCGGTTCGGGCCGGCCGGAGGCGGACACGGGGGCGCTGTGGATGGTTTTCATGCCGGAGGCGGCAACAGGGCGCTCCGCGCTGACCGGAGTTCCGCAGTTGAACACCCCGGCCAATGTCAAGGTGCGCGGGTCCAGCACGGCGTCGGCGGCGAAATATTCCCTGGCGGTGGAGGCCCGGGACACGGCGGGCGCGGACCGCGATGTGGCCCCCGCCGGTCTGCCGCCGGAGGAGGACTGGGTGCTGCACGCGCCTTATGATTATGACCGGTCGCTGATCCGGAATCCGCTGATGTATCAGCTCAGCAACGATGCCGGGCGTTACGCCGTGCGCACGCGGGCGGTGGAGCTGTATCTGAACACGGACGGCGGCCCGGTTTCGGCGGCGGATTATGCGGGAATTTACACCCTCATGGAGCGGATCGGACGCGGAACACACCGGGTGAATGTGGAGAAACTGGACGCCGCTGACAAATATGCGCCGGAGGTTCAGGGCGGGTATGTGCTGAAAATTGACCGCGCGGACCCTCTGGACATCGGATTCCAGGGCGCGGGCCAGCAGATTTACTGGGTCGATCCCTCGGAGGGTAAAGCTCCGTCCCAGCAGAAGGACTGGATCAAAAATTATCTGAACGCCTGGGGGGAATCGCTGAACGCCCAGGATTTTTTTGATCCGCTGAACGGTTATGCGCAGCGGGCGGATCCGGAGAGTTTTATTGACCACCATCTGCTCAATGTGGCCGCCAAGAATGTGGATGCCCTGCGGCTGAGCGCCTATTTTTCCAAGAGCCGTTACGGCCGCCTCACGGCGGGGCCGGTCTGGGATTTCGACCGTTCCCTGGATTCCATCGATGTGCGGGATGACAACTTCAACACCTGGCGCGGCGAGACCAGCGATCTGGGCACCGACTTTTTCCGCTATTCGTGGTATCAGCAGATGTTCCGGGATCCGAATTTCGCCCAGCGGTGGATCGACCGGCTGGATGAGCTGCGGCGGGGGGCGCTCAGCGATGAACGCATCGCGGCGGAAATCACGCGTCAGGCGGCGGAACTGACGGAGGCCGCCCCCCGGAATTTCGCCCGCTGGCCGGAGCGCCCGCCGCGCTTCGGGGGGTGGGCGGAGGAAATTGATCACCTGCGCGGCTGGTTTCAAAGCCGTCTGCGGTGGATGGACGCGCAGGTCACCCGTCCGCCGGTGGCCGACCGGGTTTCCGGCCCGGTTGAATCCGGCGGCACCGTCAGCCTGACCTCGCCTTCACTGAGCCGCCCCGGCGCCGTTATCTATTACACCACCGACGGCAGCGATCCCCGGCGGTTTGACCGCACGCAGGGGCAGACAGTCATCACGGACACGTTTGTGAGTGAAAATCATCCTGTGCGGGTGCTGCTGCCGCTGACCAATCCGGGCGCGGACTGGCGCGGCGGGGAGCCTTTCGATGACACCGCCTGGATCAGCGGGGCGGGCGGGGTGGGGTATGACGATGCCGCGGACTACAATCCCTTCATCGGCGTCAATCTGGAGTCGCCCCCGGCTTCCCGCCGCATGAAAGGTGTCACCCAGGTCTGTCTGATGCGGCTGAAATTTCAGACCACCCGCCAGCGCATCGCGGCGCTGGGGCTGCTGAAACTGAGGATGCGGTATGACGACGGGTTCATCGCCTGGCTGAACGGCACGCGGATTGCCGGCGCCAGTCCTCCCGCCGACGGAGCGGCCTGGAATGCGGGAGCGGCGGCCAATCACACGGACAGCGAGGCCATGGTCCCGGAGGATTTTCCGGTCTCCAACTTCGCGGGGCTGCTGCGTGACGGTGAGAACGTGCTGGCCATCCAGGGGCTGAATTACGGGGTGAATTCCACGGATTTTCTCATCCAGGCGGAGCTGGTGGGCGGTTATATCCCGGCGGACGAGCCCGAGATGTCGCTGTCCGCGAAAATTTACACCGGTCCCGTCGTCCTGACGCAAAGCACGGTGCTCACCGCCCGCGCCTACGATCCCGCCGGACCGTTCACGCCTTATCCCTACACCGGCGCGGGTTCGGGGCAGACGCCCGTTTTATCCCGCTGGAGCGCGCCGCTGCGTCTGACGCTGCCGGTGGACGCGGTTCCGGCGGCGGCGGGGCGGCTGACGGTTTCCGAAATCATGTACCACCCGGCGGCTCCCACCGGGGGGCAGCAGGCGCAGGGATTTCTGAAGAGCAGTGACTTCGAATTCATCGAGTTGACCAATGTCAGCGGCAAGCCTCTGAACCTCGCGGGCATGGTCCTGGGCGGCGGGGTCTCCTTCACTTTCCCGGTGGCTCCGGAAAGTCTGGTGGCTCCCGGCGGCACCGTGGTTCTGGCGGCGAACCCGGCGGCTTTCGCCGCGCGTTACGGGACCGGGGTGGCGGTGGCGGGGAGTTTTGAGGGCCATCTGAAAAACAGCGGCGACGCCATTGTCCTGACCGCCGCGGACGCTTCGGCCATTCAATCCTTCCGCTTCGCCGATGCCGCCCCGTGGCCGGTGGCGGCGGATGGCGGCGGGGTTTCCCTGGAGCTGAAAAATCCCTCCGCGCTTTCCCTGCCGGGCAAAGCCGTCTCCTGGACCACCGGCGGCGATCCCGGAGGAACGCCCGGAGGCCAGACCGTCAGCACCTTCGCTGTCTGGCGGCAGCGGTATTTTCCGGACAACGGGGCGGACTCCGGCCCGCAGGAGGATCCGGACCGTGACGGGATTCCGAATCTCCTGGAATTCGCCTTCGGGACGCCCCCGCTGGTGGCCAACGCCGCGCCGGGCGGACGGTGCGCCTGGGCGGTGCGGGATGACGGGCGGGAGTGTCTGACGCTGCCGTTGAGCCGACGGCAGGGTTTGGCGGCGGCCTGGACCCTGGAATCCTCCAGCGATCTGACCCACTGGATGCCCGTCGCGCATACGGTCGGCGTCACCGCCCGGAGCGGGGAAGTGGAGGATATCCTGGCCTGCTGTGATTCCGACGGCACCCCCCGGCGCTGGCTGCGCTTCCGCTTCCAGCCGCCCTGACCATCCGCTTCCGGAGGCCGGTTGGCCTGCCCGGATTTCGGCGCGGCCTGAGGCGCGCGGACTGTCCGGCGCTGATTTTTTCCCTGGCGGCGGCCCGGGAGCGGTTTAACCTGCGGGGTTATGGTCCCTCACATTGCTCTTGGTATCGCTTTTGCCGTCATGTTCTTGGCGCTGGGCTGCGTCGCGTTTTATTTCCTCCTGCGCGGGGGTCACGATCACGAGTGAGCCCTGCGGCCTGAGGGTGACCGTGCCTGCCTATCTATGGATTCCGCTGCCCGGACCCGACCCCTGACGACCCCGGAAGCCCGGAAGCTGCTGTTTCTGCGGGCGGCGGAGGAATCCGATGCCGCCGGGAGCAGGATTTCCCTGACCGAGCGGGCGGCCGCCGGACGCGCCGTTCTTGAGGAGAACGGAACGGATTTCCTCAAATCGAGGGCTGAGCGCATTTTCAGCCGCGCGCCGGAGGTTCTGAAAGCGGCGGCGGCGAAGTTTCAATACCCCCATCCTCCCTGGCCGCGATGGCTTCCGGTCGCGGTGCCGGTGCTGGCGTTTCTGGTTGGCTGGTTCACGAATGAGCTGGGGGCGGACCGGCGGGTGAGCCTGCTGGCGTTTCCGCTGCTGGGGCTGATGGTCTGGAATCTGGCGGTGGTGGCGGCGTCGCTCATCTCATCGATCCGCAAAAAAAAGCGGACAGGTCCGCCGGAACCCGGTTTCACCCTGTTTCCGGTGCCGAAACCCCAGCCTTCGGGCGATGCCTGGCTGGATGGGGCGGAAAGCCGGGCGGATCAGGACTGGCGGGACCTTCAGGCTCCCGTGCAGGTGGCCAAAGGGAAACTGCTGTTTCACGCCGCCGCCATCCTGCTGACCCTGGGAGTGGTCGCCGGCATGTATGCGCGGGGACTGGTGCGGGCTTATGAGGCGGGATGGGAAAGCACGTTTCTGACCCGGCCGGAAGTCTCGAAACTGGCCCGCGTGGTGCTGGGGCCGGCTTCGGTCATCACCCGGATTCCGGTGCCCGAGGTGCCGCCGCAGGGGCAGCTTTCGCCGGCCGCGCCGTGGATTCACCTGTGGGCGGCTTCGGCGGGACTGCTGATTCTGCTGCCGCGTTTCCTGCTGGTTTCCAGCGCCCTGCGGGAAATACGGCTGACGGCTCCGGACTGGAGGGCGGTTTTTTCCCGCTATGAGAACACGGCCCGCCAGATCGCCGGCGGCCAGCCGCTGGTGGCGTGGGTGCTGCCGGTGCAGTGTCAGCCGGATTCCCCGCTGCGGGACCGCCTGCGGGCCATTCTGCAGCATCTCTGGGGCGGGCAGGTGATTGTCGATTTCCAGCCCGATGTGGCCTATGGCGATGAGGATGAATGCCTGGAGGCCTTGGTGGAACTGCCCGGTCATCTGGTGCTGCTGATGCCCTTCGCGGTGACGCCGGAGCATGAGGTTCATGGGGTTCTGGCCCAGGGACTGCTGGCGAAAGCCACCGCCCAGGCCGAGCCGGTGCGGGCTCTGGTGGTGCTGGACGCGACGGTTTTTGAAGCCCGGCTTCAGGGCATGCCCGAGCGTGAGCGCCGGATGGCGGAGCGCCGGTCGGCCTGGGAAAAAGTGCTGGGCGGGGGTTTTCCGCTGCTCATTCTGGATGAGGCCGCCCGCCGTTCGCCGGGTGAGGCCGCCGCCGCTGCCGCCGCCGCGCGCGAGCCCGTTCGCCCCTGGACGGCGGCCGACTGATCATTCATTGTTGTCCCGGTCATGCTTTCCCTTTTCAGCCCCCGCCGCAAGGCCGCCCCGCCGGAGCCCGGCGCGGTGGACACGGTGACCTTCAGCCTGATCTCCCACACCAACGTGGGCAAAACCACCCTCGCCCGCACCCTGCTGCGGCGCGATGTCGGGGATGCCCTGGACCAGTCGCACGTGACGGATATTGCCGAGGCTTATCCGATGATTGAGGCGGACGGTGCCCGCCTGCTGCTGTGGGACACACCGGGATTCGGCGACACCGCGCGGCTTTTAAAGCGTCTGAAAGGCTCCGATCAGCCGGTGCGCTGGATGGTTTCGCAGCTCTGGGACCGCCTGCGTGACCGCCCGCTGTGGTGCAGCCAGCAGGCGGTGTGCAATGTTCAGGATGAGGCCGACGCGGTGCTGTATCTGGTGAACGCGGCGGAGAAACCGGACGCCGCGCGCTACGTGGCCATGGAGATGGAGATTCTGGAATGGATCGGCAAGCCGGTGATCCTGCTGCTGAACCAGACCGGCCCGCCGCGCCCGGCGGTGGAGGAGGAACTGGAGGAGGCGGACTGGCGGCATCATCTTTCGCGGTTTCCGGTCGTCAAAGCGGTCATCGGGCTCGACGCCTTCGCCCGCTGCTGGGTGCAGGAGGGGGAATTGATGGAACTGATGGCTCCGCTGCTGCCGGAGGCCAAACGCCGGATTTTCACCGGTCTGCGCCGCGCCTGGGAAGCGCAGCATCTGGAGGTTTTTCATCAGTCCATGCAGGCGCTGGGGGAACAGCTGGCGGGCAATGCCGCCGACCGGGTGCCGGTGACGCGGGAGTCCATTCTCCAGAAATTCGGGGTCAACCGCAAGGAGCTCAACGACGCCATGGAGTCAGCCCGCGCGGGCCTGAGCGCCCGGCTTTCCGAGCGCTCGATGACGGCGATGAACCGCATGATCGTGCTGCACAGTCTGGAGGGACGGAGCGCCCGGCAGATTCACCAGTCGGGGGATGCGGCTTTCGGCGTTCCGAGCAAAATCAATGAATCCCTGTGGTCCGCCGTGGGCGGCGCGCTGACGGGAGCGGCGGGCGGAATCGTGGCGGAGCTGAAAACCGGCGGCCTGCTCATGGGCGGCGGGGCGCTGACCGGCATTCTGCTGGGCGGAACGGGAAGTTACCTGCTGGCCAAAGGGTTCAATCTTTCCCGCGGGGATGACCATTCGGTGCGCTGGACGGAGGATCATTTCGCGGCCCAGGCGGAGATTGCGCTCCTGTGTTATCTCGCGGTGGCCCACTATGGCCGGGGCCGGGGCCAGTGGCAGGAAAGCGAGCATCCGGAACTCTGGCGGAAGCTGGTGCATGAGGTCGTGGAGGAGCACCGCCGCGCCTTCAACCACATCTGGAAAGACGCGGGTGTCAAAGAGCCGGACATCATCGCCGTCACCGGGGAATGCGCCAAAGTGCTGACCGACTGCTCCATCACCCTGCTCAAGCGCCTTTACCCGCGCGTGCGCCTGGGCTGGCTGTCGTGAGGGCCGCCTTCAAAGGATGGAGACTCCCGGGCCGGATGCCAAGAGTGTTCGGCATGGATGGTGCCGCGCTCAGGAAACCGTTTTTAACCAGGCCCGTGGGCTTTCGCGTGATTGAAGCCGGAGGCTTCACAGCGGGTAGCCGGGGATTGAGCGCAGCGACATCCCCGGAAAACTCCCGGAACGATCCATCCCGGATGGGATGGCAGCCCGGAGCCGGGCGGGGAGGCCAGTCTCCGGGCAGTCCGGCATCCCGCCGGGATGCGGATGTTTTGGACACTCTTTCCGGTGGTGTCGCTGCGCTCAACCACCGGCTACCGGCTGTTTTCCCTCCGGGAAAAGGAAGTGCTGAAAAATGGAAGGCCCATGGCGCGCAGCTGATTCCGCGCCGAACACTCTTGGCCGGATGCCCGGCTTCCATTTTTGAAGGATCAGGACTCGCGGATGCCCCGGTAGCGCAGCGGGCGGTAACGTTTTTTCTCCAGATAGGCGCGGGAGATCCGGTGACGGATCACCTTCCAGTCCGGAGGACCGCCGGTTTCGTAAAAGGACAGCTGGCGGTGCTCCGCGTCCATCCAGCCGCTGAAGAGAATCACGTGGCTGTTCCAGGTGTTCAGGACATCGCCGGGGCGCAGATCCTCCCAGGAGGGCAGGGGATCGCAGAGGGAGGCGAGTTCGCGGGTGGAGAAGGAGCGCGGCAGTTTCCAGCAGCGCGAGACATACCCGCTGCAGTCGATGCCGACGGCCTCCCGACTCACGGCATCATCGAGAAGGCGTCGTTTCTCCCCGGTGTAAACATCCCCGGCGGCCAGTCCCCGGGCGATGCCCCGGTCGAATTCCTCAGGCGTGCAGAAACCGCCCCATTGGTAGGGAATCCCGAAGGTCTCCACTCCCGGCGCCCAGAAGCCGGGCATGGCCCCGGTTCTCTGGAAAGTCACATCCGGGGTGTCGATGCGGATGCCCGCCGAGTCCGTGCCGTGCCGCACATTGGCCGCCGTGCCGCGCCATTTGTGGCTGGCGTAACGCCGGGCAGTCTCCATCACCTCCGGCGCCCAGAAGCCGGGCATGGCCCCGGTTCTCTGGAAAGTCACATCCGGGGTGTCGATGCGGATGCCCGCCGAGTCCGTGCCGTGCCGCACATTGGCCGCCGTGCCGCGCCATTTGTGGCTGGCGTAACGCCGGGCAGTCTCCATCACCTCCGACCGCGTGACCCTCGACGGCGCGGGCAGGACGGCTTCCGGTCCGCCATGCCGTGCCGTGCCGCAGCCAGCCGTCATCAGGGAAAATCCCGTCAGCAGCAGCCCGAAACCGGTGAGCTTTCCCGCCGGAAATTTCAGAAAAAATCGCCATCGCATCCTCCGCCGTGACCTATTTCCGGCGCGTCCGCAAGCGGCTCCCGGACTTTCCGGCATCCCGTTCAAATCCGCCGCCTTTCCCGTCTTCAGCCGGTGATTTTCATCCGCTGCGGATCCACCGGGGCCTGCAGCAGCACCCGCGCCGGCCAGTGGCGGCCGTCCTGGACAATGGTGTAAGCCCCGGCTTCGATCCAGGTCCTGTCCACGCCCAGTCCCGATTCCCATTCGGCGGGCGGGCGTTTCAGATAGCCCATGGCCACGGGTTTTCCCAGCGTCGGGGAAAAGGCGGCGCTGGAGGTGTGGCCGGCCAGGACACCGTCGCGGAAGACGGGCTCGTTGCCCCAGAGCGTCACGGCGGGATCATCCGTGTCCATGATCAGCGAAACGAGGCGCTTGCGGAGCGGTTTTCCTTTCAGCTCCAGCAGGCGCGTTTTACCGAGAAAATCCTTGTCCCGGCCGATGGCGAAGGCGAGCCCGGCCTCGAAGGGCGTCTCGTCCGCGGAGATTTCGTGCCCCCAGGCGCGGTAGGCTTTCTCCAGGCGCATGGCGTTGATGGCGTAGGTCCCGGCGGGTTTGATGCCCTCCGGCTTCCCGGCGGCCAGGAGCGCCCGCCAGACAGCGGGCATGGCGGCGGCGGGACCGTGCAGTTCCCAGCCGAGCTCACCGACGTAGGTCACGCGCAGGGCGCGGATTTTGCCGGGAATTCCGGCGATTTCAATTTCCCGGCTGTATCCAAAGGGAAATACCGCATCCGACAAATCGGCCACCGTCACCCGGCCAAGCACAGCGCGCGACTGCGGGCCCATCAGGGAAACGACGCCGATTTCCTCCGTGACATCGCGGAGCCGGAAATCCGCCTCGGCCGGGACCTGGCGCAGAATCCAGTCCGCGTCGTGCCGGACCTGCTGCGTCGCCGTGATCAGATAAAACCGCTCCGGCCCGAGCCGGACCGCGGTGAGGTCGGATTCGTAAGTCCCCCGCGCATTCAGCAGCCCGGTGTAAACGACGCGGCCTTCGGGAACATCCATGCGGTTGGCGCAGAGCCACTCCAGCTGAGCCAGGGCATCGCGGCCGGTGATCTCGTATTTGGCGAAAGTGGACTGGTCAAAAAGGGCCACGCTTTCCCGGCACTGGCGGACCTCGGCGGCCACGTGGGGAGCCCAGTTCTGCTTTTCAAAGGAATAGACCAGCTCCGGCGCCACGCCCGGCGGCGCATACCACAGGGCGCGCTCCCAGCCGGCGGTCTGGCCATAGCAGGCTCCGGCGGCGACCGTGCAGGCGTGCAGCGGCGTGGTCCGGACCTGGCGGGAGGTTTCCATTTCCCGGTTCGGCCAGGCCATCTGATAATGCAGCCCCAGAACCTCGGCGGCGCGGGCCTGAAGATAGTCCCGGCCATTCTGAAGCGGCACAAAACGGCGCACGTCCACGCTCCAGAGATCCATGGGCATCTCCCCGGTCTCCAGCCACGGCACCGCGAAATAACCCGCGCCCCCGGCACTGGCGATGCCGACGGAGTTGAAGCCCGCGAGGACAAACAGGCCCTCCGTGCCGGCGGGCGGGCCCATGAGGAAATTGTTGTCCGGCGTGAAGCTTTCCGGTCCGTTCACGAACTTCGGAAACTTCGCGTCCCGCAGCGCCGGGATGCGGTGTTTGCCGGCCGCCCAGGGCTCGGCGAATTTTTCCCAGTCATCCTCCAGCAGGCCAAAAGCGAAATCCGGCGGCACGGTGTCGCCGGTCCCCCAGGGTTTGGAGCGCCGCTGGAACGCTCCCAGCTTGATGGAGCCGTCGTCCAGGGTGCGGAAATAAATCGCGGCATCCGGATCGCGGGCACAGGGAAGATCGACACGGGCGCCTTCAATCGGCTCGCTCAGAACGTAATGGTGCTCAACGGGATAAAGTGGCAGATCGACTCCGATGCCGAGGCCCAGCTGCCGCGACCACATGCCGCCGGTGAGCACGACCCAGTCGGCGGAAATTTCGTGACCGTCGTCCAGTTTCACCCCGGTGATGCGGCTGCGGCCGTGTTTCGAGGGCCGGGTCAGAATGGAGGCCACCCGGGTTTCATCAAAAAGAGCCGCGCCGTTTTGAATCGCGCCTTTGGCCATGGCCACGGCGCATTCACCGGGAATCACGCGGCCGTCGCCGGGCAGATAAACCGCGCCCAGGACATCGTCGGTCCGGATGAGCGGCCAGAGGTCCCCGGCCTCGCGCGGGCTGATCAGATGGGCTTCAACCCCAAAGACCTCCGCCATGGCGGCGGTGCGGCGGAGCTGGGTCATGCGGGCGGCACTGGTGCCCAGGGTGAGGCCGGTGGTGCGCACCCAGCCGACGCTGTGCCCGGTCTCCTTCTCCAGTCCGGGATACAGCGCGGCGGAGTATTTGTTGATCCGCGTCATGCTGTTGCTGGCGCGCAGCTGGCCGACCATGCCGGCGGCGTGCCAGGTGGTGCCGCCGCTCAGGCGGCCCTGCTCCACGAGAACCACGTCCCTCCAGCCCGCTTTCGCCAGATGATAGGCCACCGAGCAGCCGACGACCCCGCCGCCCACAATGACCACCCTCGCGGATTTCGGCGGCGCGCCCCCGGGCAGGATGAAATCAGAGCGGACGGGAGTGTTGGTGACAAGCGTCTCGGGCATGACGGGAAGGGGGAAAAGCAGGCTTCAGCGGTGGCCGGGATCCGGGAAACCGGCATCCGGCGCGCCTGCGGTCCGGGCACTTTCAACGTCCGCTTTGAGGGGGCGATTGAAATTTTAAGGCAAATTCGCTATTCGCGGGCAAAAAAATCCACGCCGCCTTTCCAGGCTTCGGAATACCGGCCCCGCTCCCGTTGACGGCGGGATGCCGTCCCCTGCCGGAGCCTTGCCTGCTTTCCCGGCTTCCCCCTGTCCGGAATCCTGACGGGCAGGACACGGGCTCTCCGCTCAGGGCACGCGGAAGACCTTGCCGGTGTAGGGGCAGCGGACTTTGGTGCCGGCGGCGACGTTGTTGACGTCGATGAGGCCCTGATCCGGCGCGTAGGGGCTGTAAACGAAGCCCTTGCGGCCAAAAGCGGGGGTGCCGAAGGGCAGATCCTCGCGGGTTTTGGGCTCCGCGGGGGGCGCGGCGGCTTCAGCATCGCTGCTGGTTTCCGTCACCGCGCCGGGGGCGGCGGCGGGCTCTTTTTCGGGCGGGGTGTCGGCGTCGGAATCGCCGGTCCGTTTTGGTTTGTCGGAGGCCTCGTCGCCGGAGACGGGTTTTTTCCGGGTTTTGGGTTTGTCGCTGTCCCGGTCCCGGTCATTGTCCGGAGCCGGCGCTTTCTTTTTGGGTTTGGCTTTCGCGGGCGGAGAGGAGTCCGTATTTTTCGGCCGGGGCTTGGGAGCGCTGGCGGCGGGCTTGGCGGCCGGGCGTTTGGGTTTTGTGGAAGCCGGCGTGTCCGCCGCGCTCCGGGTTTTGGGGGCGGCCACCACGGTGGCTCTCGGCGGCGGGGCTTTCTGGGGCGCCGCTTTGCCCGGGGTCACGATGTTTTTGGCCGCTTTGGCCGTGTTTTTGATGGCGGAACTGACGTTGGTGACGCCGTTTTTGATTTTGCCGCCGATGTTTTTCAAAGGATTTTCCGCCCGGGAGTCCGCAGGCAGGGCGAACACGCAGGCCGCCGCCAGAAGGACGGACCGGAGAAAGGAAACGGGGGAGGTTTTCATGGGAAAGGGAACGTTGAGCATCCACCATTCCACCCGCAAAACATCCGGGGATTTGCGGAAAATTCGCTTAAGAATGAATGGTTTAACAAATTAATGCTATATTTATGCTCCCGTGAGCGCGTAAAACTGCCGGGCCCGCCCGTCTTTCCGGAGGAGCATTTCCCGGAGAAATGGCGGAAGCGGCGGCGGAATGGCCTTCAACAGCTCCCCGGATCTGAAGCCGCACCGGTTTCCCTTGAGCCGCCAACCGGGCCCGGGGACGGCGTATAACGGTGTTTATCATTCCTTTATGTCCAAAACGTTGCATGACGTAATTTGCTGAACATGCACGGGGGGTATGCTGAGCAGGCCGTTATCCGGCGCTCCTCAACATGAAACCATCCTTACTTTCCGCCTCCGCCCTGCTGGCCGCGCTGATGCCCGCCGCCCAGGCTCAGTTCAAACTGCAGCAGCTCAGCAGCCTGCCGGCCAATATCGGGGGCACAGCCTCGGGGGCGGGGGAAATCACCTCCTTCGATTCCTCGACCAACCGGCTTTTTGTGACGCGGTCGGAGACCAATGTGGCTTCCGGGGTGAACTATTTTGACGTGAGCAATCCGTCGAGCCCCCAGCCGCTGGGGTTCATCGATTTCTCCAACGTGTTCGGCGGAGGGGCCAGCCAGATTTTCTCGCTGACCAGCGTGGCCGTGGACCCGGCGGGACGCGGGTTCGGCGTGGCCGCCATCGTGCCCAAGGTGAACGCGCCGGGCAGCGGGGATTACCGCACGGGGCTGATCGGGATTTTTGACACCTCCACGGGCGCGGTGCTTCAGACGCTGGATGTGGGGTATCACCCGGACTCCGTGACTTTTTCCCCGGACGGCACCCGCCTGCTGGTGGCCAATGAGGGCGAATACAGTGTCCTGCCGGGCGTGAACCAGCGGCCGGGCTCGATCAGTGTGCTGGACATTTCCGGCATCACCTCCGCGAACAAGGGCACGTCCATCGCCGGTCTCACCTCGGCACAGGTGAATACCGTGGATTTCAGCACCGCCAATATCACTGGCCTGCGGGCTCCCGCCGTCTCCCTGCCGGGCACCGGCGGGAATGAGACCATGGTGCAGGCCATGGAGCCGGAATACATCTCCGTGGTGGGGGACCGGGCCTTTGTCTCGCTTCAGGACAACAACGCCATGGCGGAGTTGAATCTGAGCACCATGACATGGTCCTCGGTGCGTTCCATGGGCACCATCACGCACTCCATTGACGCCATCAGCAACAGCACGGCGATGCAGACCCACACCATTACGGGCATGCCCATGCCCGACAATATCGCGGCCTTCACCTCCGGCGGAAAAACCTACATCGCCACCGCCAACGAGGGGGATGCCCGGGTGGACGGCGTCGGTCCCGCCGCCACCAACGTGGACGAGATCCGGGTCAGCAACCTGGGAACGACTAACTTCCCCGGCTATGACGGCGACACGCCCCTGGACCGTCCCGCGCTGGACAATCTGCGCATCAGCCGCCTTGATGGCGACACTGACGGGGACGGGAGCATCAATGTGATCACCACTTTCGGCACCCGCAGCATCTCGATTTACGATGCGGATACCGGAGATCTGGTATGGGACTCCGGATCCTTCCTCGAAACCCAGATCGCCGCCAATGATCCCACGCACTACGCGGATGGCCGCAGTGGTCAAAAAGGCCCTGAGCCCGAGGCTCTGACACTGGGCGAGGTGGACGGCCGCACCCTGCTGGTGGCGGGCATGGAACGCTCCAATCATATTTTCCTCTTCGACATCACCGACCCCACAGCTCCAATTTTCCAGGATTTTGAGCTGGCGGGGGATACCTATGTGCGTCCGGAATCCATCAACTTCCTCTCCGCCGCAAACAGCCCCACGGGCCTCCCGATGCTGATCGTGGGCTTTGAAGGCAGTGGCGACCGCGCCACCGAAGGTCTGGCATTTTTCAATATCACCACCACGGCCCCGATTCCGGAGCCTTCGGCTCCCCTGCTGGCCCTGGGCGGTCTGCTCGCCGGCCTGAGCCGCAGGAAACGCCGCAAACTCTAAACTCTCTCTGACCGGAAACTCTCCAGTCCCGCTGATCCCTTGGCCTTATTTTATCAAGCCTCATTTTTAATCAGTCCAGGACATGTCCTGGACTGATTAAATTCAGGCCGATGAGCCACATTTATCTTTCCACAACCCTCTCAGTTTTACCGGAGACCGAGGGAGATCAGCAGGCCGCGGTCCACGTAGCCGGTGACGGTCAGGCCGTTCCGGAGCTGGTAGGAGCGGATGGCGGCGCGGGAGCCGGGGCCGATATTCCCGTCAATGGGACCGCTGTAATAACCCCGGCGGGAAAGCGCGGCCTGGCAGCGGGCGGCATCCGAGGTCACGTAGCCCGGCGAGGCATAATAACCGGGGGAGGAGAGATAAACCTGAGGCACGGCGGCGCGGGTGCGGTAATAACTCACTCCGGGACGCTGGTAATAATAGGATGTCTGAGGCGGGCCGTAATAATAACCCTGGCCGGCGTAGCCATTGCCAAAGGACAGGGTGAAACTGGAGCGGGACCGCCCCATGTAGTCGGAACGGTAGCGGTCACTGCGGTAATCACGGTCATGGGAGTGGTAATCACTCCGGGACGGGCCGCGATAGTCGTTCCGGGACGGACCGCGATAGTCGTTCCGGGAGGAATGACTGTGTTTTGACCGGTGATCGCGCCCGGAGCGGTGATCATCGGGTTTGGCTTCGGAAATCTGGGTGAGACCGAGACTGCCGATGGCCAGCACGAGGACCGGGCTGAGACGGGAAAAGGAAAGGAAAGCGGAAGTTTTCATGGCGGAGTCGGGGTTTGGGGTTTGGGAGAGCCGGAATCCGGGACTCCGATGAGGGAGTGCGATGGGCGCACTCACGGCTTCCTCCTCCGCAGGAACCGTGACAGGCGGATTTCCCCGAAGGCGGGCGTCTCTTTTGTGGCATTCCGCGAAAAAGGCGTCTCTACTGATGGCAAAACCCCACGTCATCAGCCTCATTTAACCCTTTCACGCAGCCCTTCATGGAAAAACACATTGCCGCCACCGCCGCCCACGCCGGGGAAGCCGCCGCCGCCTGCGGAGCCGGCATGCTGCGCGCTGTTCTCGCTGAGCAGGGCCAGGCCACGATCATCGTGGCCACCGGAGCCTCGCAGTTCGACATGCTGGCCGCGCTCACGGCCGAGCCCGGCATCGCCTGGCATCACGTCACGGTTTTCCATCTGGATGAATACGTGGGCATGCCGGTCACGCATCAGGCCTCCTTCCGGCGGTATCTGTGGGAGCGTTTTCATTCGAGGCTGCCGCTGCCGGTGAAGGCGTTTCATTATATCAACGGCGAGGCCGCGCCGGAGGCGGAATGCGCGCGGCTGGGGGCGCTGATTGTCGCCCATCCGGTGGACATCGCCTTTATCGGCATCGGGGAGAACGGGCATATCGCCTTCAACGATCCCCCGGCGGATTTTGAAACCGAGGAGCCGTATCTGGTGGTGACGCTGGATGAGGCCTGCCGCCGCCAGCAGTTCGGCGAGGGCTGGTTCCCCGGCCTTGATGCCGTGCCGGAACGCGCGATTTCCATGAGCGTGCGGCAGATCCTGCGCAGCGCCAGCATCGTCTGCACCGTCCCCGACGAGCGCAAAGCCAAAGCGGTGCGCGACGCCGTCGAAGGGCCGGTGACGCCGGACGCCCCGGCCTCCATTCTTCAGACGCACGCGGATCTGCGGCTTTTCCTGGATGCGGCGTCCGCCTCGCTCCTCACGTCCGGGGGGCACGCGTGAGGCCGGGTTTTGGAAAGAGGGATCCGGCGGATCCGGCGGATCGGACCGATCACCGCAGACTTATGAAAAACGAAGATCGTGCCCGGAGGGCGCACCCGGCCATCGCATGAGAACCCTCGATCTCCAGGTGAACGGGTTCGCGGGCGTGGACTTCAACCGCGACAACCTGACGGCGGAGTCGCTGCGCCATGCCTGCGTGGCCGCGCGGGAGGCGGGGGCGGATCAGATTCTGGCGACCATCATCACGGATTCCCCGGAGGCCATGGGCCGCCGTCTGGCCCGGCTGGCGGAACTGCGGGAGGCGGATGCCGTGGTCCGGGAAATCATCGCCGGGCTGCACATTGAAGGCCCTTTTCTGAATCCCGCGCCCGGCTACATCGGGGCGCATCCCGTGGAGCACGCCTGCCTGGCCTCGCCGGAACTGGCGCGCCGTCTGACCGATGCCGGGGGCGGTCTGGTCAAACTGGTGACGCTGGCTCCGGAGCGCGATCCCGGTCTGGCCGCCACGCGCTGGCTGGCGGGGCAGGGGATCACGGTTTCCGCTGGGCACTGCGACACGCCGCTGGAAACTCTGAAGGCGGCGGCGGACGCCGGATTGTCGATGTTCACCCACGTGGGCAACGGCTGTCCGCAGCAGCTGCACCGGCACGACAACATCATCCAGCGCGCCCTGAGTCTGGCGGACCGGCTGTGGCTGTGTTTTGTGGTGGACGGGACGCATGTTCCGCCGATGGCCCTGGCGAATTACTGGCGGGCGGCGGGCGGCCTGGACCGGGTCATCGCCGTCACCGACGCCATTTCCGCCGCCGGACTGGGGCCGGGGAAATTCACGCTGGGCGCGCAAACGCTGGAGATCGGGGAGGACCTCATCGCCTGGGGGCCGGGGAAAGCGCATTTTGTCGGCTCCACGGCCACCATGGCCCGCATCCGGAAAATTGCCGGGGACATGGGGCTGGCGCCGGAGGAGATTTCCCGGATCACCGCTGAAAATCCCCGGCGGGCGCTGGGGTTGCGGGAGGAGGCGGGGGCGGGGGAGAGGGAGGAAATAGGACCTATATGACTTATAGGTCCTATAGGAGGCACAGGGCCTCTTGCGAATGCCGGCCATTTCAGCGCGCCGGCAAAATCCTCTCCACGCCGTAGGAGACCACGCTGACGCCTTTTGAGAAGTGGCACACAGGGCGTTCGCCTTCCGGCAGACTGATCCCGGCGGCGTCGGGAATGCCGGAAGTCTCCAGGATGACCTCCGCCTTTTGCAGCGGCCAGGGCGGGTGGTGGACCTCCACGCGTTCCATCCCGCGTTTCGGGGAGTGCGAATACAGGCAGTAACGCTCCGTGGCCCAGTGCTCAAAGGTGCCCGGCTCCGCATGGAAAACATCGCCGGCCGGCCGGTAGCGGGCGGCGAACGGAGCCCTGCCGCCCCGGCGCACGCTGGAAAAATGACACCAGCCGCCGTCCCGCCACCGGTGCCGCATGCGGGCATGGAAATAAGGCAGGCCGTAAACATATTTTCCGCCAAAAACGAACGGCCATGAGGAGGTGTCGAGACTGAAAAACCACACGCCGGGTTTGCCGTCGTGTTCCACGTAAGTCCGCAGATTCAGTTCCGGAAAGGTGTGAAGAAACGGGATGTCCGGCACCGGCCGCCGGGACACCCCGGACATGCGGAACGGCACCACGCCCAGCCAGGCGCTGCCGTCGAACTCCTGAAGCCGGAGACCGGCGGGCAGCCGCGTTTGCAGCTCCTCCGCCCGCACCCGGTAATGGAGGAACGCCAGATCCACCCACGACTGCCGCCACTTCCACGGGGACTCCGGCAGCGGCCAGGGCCGGTGGTCTGTTTGAAGCAGGGAGGGATGCATGGCGGCGGGAATGAACCACGGTGTCTCCGGACGGATGGCCGGAACAAGGGGTTTTGTGGGCGTTCATTCCCATTCGCTTTTAAAAGAATGCGGTGAGGTCGTTGCTGAATCCGGGTGGAACAGGCGTCCCCTTTCCAGCCGGGCATCCTGCCGGTGCTGAATCCGCATGGGATCTTAAACAGGTTCTGAGGGAAACGCGGGCTTCCCCGCCACCTCCCTCTCCACCGCCGCCGCTGCGGGCACGGACCGGATTTTTTCTGGACAGCGGGCGGCGCGTCCCCGTAATAACCGGTTCACCGGCGGCGTTTTTCCCTGCCGGCTTCACGCATTCAACCAACCACCACGCTTTTCCGCAAATCCATGTCCCACTCCCTCCCGAAACTTCACAACGCCATGTGGCCCGGTCTGGTCGGCAAAGGCAGCCCCGGCGCCGAGCCCTTCATCGACCTCGACACCATGCTGGATTTCACGGCCAAAGCGGAAGTGAATGGCCGGAAATTCGACGGGGTCGATCTTTTCCTCTTTGATCCGCACACCAGCATCGACATCACCGACGACGACCTGAAGGCCATGGCCGACAAAATCGCCGGTCTCGGACTGGCCGTGGGCTCCCTGGTGGCCCCGATCTGGCCCGGCACTGTCGGCGACAGCGCCATGGGCGACGCCGAGGCGCGTGGAAAATTTGTGCTGGCCGTGAAAAAAGCCTGCCGCATCGCCGGCCTGCTCAATGCCCACGGCGTGCGCCAGTACGGCGTCATCCGCATCGACTCCGCCGGCGGTCCCGGTCAGTGGTCGGAGGACCCGGCGGGCAACACCACACGCATCGCTGAAACCTTCCGCGAAGCCGGCAAAGTCGCCGCCGATCACGGTGAGCGCCTCGCGGCAGAAGGCGAAATCTGCTGGGGAGGCATGCATTCCTGGAAGGCGATGCTCGACACCCTGGAGCAGACCGGCATGCCCGGCACCGTCGGTTTCCAGGCGGATCTGGCCCACACCTACCTCTATCTCATGGGCTACAACGCCCCCGAGGCCGCGCTGCTGCGGGAGGGGTATTCCCCCGAGGAATTCCACACCGCCTACACCACCATGACCGACGCCCTGCGGCCCTGGACGCTTGATTTCCACGTCGCCCAGAACGACGGCACGGTGCACGGCTCCGGCAGTCACGACAAAACCGGCCGTCACTGCCAGGCGGATGATCCGAACGGTAAACTCGACATCACCGCCGCCTCCGGTTACTGGCTGAAGGACGCCGCCTCCCGCGGAATCAAACACATCTGCTGGGACGGCTGCATGTTCCCGAACGCGGTGCTGGAGCAGCAGAAAACCTGGAACACCATCCTCGACGCCATGCTCAAAGTGCGCGACGCCCACGGCTGGAGCTGAGGGGGAAGCGGTCAGGGATCAGAAATCAGCGGTCAGTCCATGCGCTGACAGTCAAGGGCCTGCGGGGCGGATGCGTCCCCGCAGGCTTCTGTTTTTGATCGCCTGCCAGCCGCCGGATATCATTTCCGGACGGGGTGGAACAGGCGTCCCGCCCGGCTTGGATTGGTTTTGCTGGAAATGGTATGAGACATCCGCCCAAAAAGATAGCGGCCCGGACGCACCCGGGCCGCTAAAGGCCGCCTGTGGGGGGAACAGGCGTTTTTCTTGGGGGAATTGGTATTGGAGGATCAGCCGCCGGGCTTGGCCGGAGCGGGACCGAGGGAAAGAGGGATTTTTTTCGTCACTTTGCCGGGAACGATGGCATCCGCCGCTGCCGCCGGACCGGTGACGGGTGGAGTGATGAGAGCGGGAGCCGGGGAAATGGTGGCGGGAGCGGTGACCGGGGGCAGCACCGCCTGCGCGGTTTTGACGGAGGCGGGATCCAGCGCGGCCAGAAACTCCGCCTTGCTGATGAATCCGTCGTGGTTGGCATCGACATGATTCAGAATGCGGGCGACCACTTTCGGCTTCAGATTGGGCACGCCGAGGAATTCCGCCGGGCTCAGTTTGCCGTCCTCGTCCTTGTCCAGCTCATCAAAACGCGCGATGCGCTCGGCCTCGATTTTCTGTTTGATGGCGTCCATGGCCGCCTGCCGCTCCTCAGGGGACAGGATACCATCGCCATCCGTGTCCCACAGAAGCTGCTGTTTCAGCCTCGCGGCCTCCTTCACCGCATCGTCATAAGCCTGCCGCTCCTCCACCGAGAGCCTGCCGTCGCTGTCCACATCGTAAGGCTGCATCAGTTCGGGCAGCGGCGCGGCATCGGAGGACACGGTGGCCTCGTCCGCCGGGGAACTGGCGGCACTGCCCAGCCATAAGGCGCTCAGCAGCAGGAGGTGGTTAAGTTTCATCACAGTCGGCAGGGGGTTGGAAAAGTTTCGCCCGACATGGGATGATGACGGACGGCGGAGGAGTTGGTTACTTGCCAAATCAAAAATAATCCGGGATCGGAAAAATCGAATATTCCATTCCGCAACTTCCGTGCGTGGAACGGGACAACAGACGCAAGGTCATTCAGAGGCGGGAGCGGTGGAGGACGGGGGCTCCTCCACGGAGGTGTTGGCCGTGGGAGGCACGGCATAAATGTCCCCGGTGTCGTCCTCTCCCGGCAGCAGACGGGGAATGATGGATTCCCACCACTCCTGACGGTCCAGTTCGTCCTCCGCCAGTTCCTCCTGCTGGGCGGCGGTGAGATCCGGAGCCAGAACATCCGTCAGCGGCGTTTCCAAAGGAGGGAAGGGATCGCCGCCGTCCGCTAAAACCGGTGGTTCCGGAGAGGCGGGGGACGGTGGCGGCGGGGACGAATCCGGAAGGGGGGACGCTTCCCCCGGCTGCGCGGCTCCGGCACTGGAATCCGTGGGCGGTTTGCCGGTATCCACCACTCCTCCAGGGCCGATGATGGCGGGCTGGAGCAGGGGATGCCATTCCGCGGACCGGCGGGCGAGCGTCTGGAAAATCCGGTCCTGCTGCTCCTCGTCCAGATCGAGAAGAGTGACCAGCCGCCGCAGGTCGTGGTTGGCCTCCTGCTCGACTCTGGCGGCGCGCCATTGAAGCTCCTCCTCGCTGATGGGCGCCGCGGCTGGCGGTGCCGGATTTTCCCTCCGGCGGGAATTGGCTGAGGCTGAACCGGTTTTAAAAATTCCCCGGCCGTTGCTGGTGGTCTGCAGGGCGTGCCATGCTCCGTCTTTTGCCGGTGCCGTTGCGGGCCGGGCCGTCAGTGATCCCGCCAGCGGCGCGGACAGCGTCCCGGGGGAAAGGGTTCTTCTGGTTCCGCCTCCGTTTCCGCTGGTTTTTTTCAAGGGCGGGACCGGATTTTCCGCCGTGTCCAGGCTGGCGGAAGGCACCGGAGATCCATGGTTCCCACAAAAGTGCCACACGCTGCCGCCGGTCAGAACGGAAACGAGGACTGCGGCGGAGAACAACTGTGAGCGTGGCGGCATACCGGCGGCAAAAAATCACAGGTCTGGCAGCGCGCCCGGATTTGTCCGCAGTATATCCGCGAAACGCCCCAAAATGAAAGCTTTGAGTTTGGCCCGGCTGCGCGCCAGACGTTTAACCTGCTCCTCATTCAGCGGAGGATCCTTTGAAGCCGCCAGAAAATCGTGGGCCTCCAGCAGCCGCAGGTGAATCTGCAGCAGCGCCCGGTCGCGCTCGCGGAAAACCTGCTCCGACATCGTGTTCAGATACGGTTTCAGCTGATCGCGCTGAAGATCGGAAAGCTGCAGATCATTGGCCAGCCCTTTGAACGCGTTTTCGGCCCACTGCTCCGGGGTGCCTTCCGGTGATGAGGAAACAGTCCCCTCCGTCACCGGCGGCGCGGACGCGGATTTTTTCCCCGCAAAATACCCGGCGGTGCCGCCGGCGAGAAAAATAGCCGTCAGGGAAACGGCCAGCAGGACAGGGGAGGGGCTGGTGGTCACAGGTGGACGATGGCGGGAATTTCAAAGGCCGGCGCCCTTAGCAGGGAGGCGTTTTCCGGAGCCGGGGAAGGCCACGCCGCGACAACGGCGGCGGCCATGGCCGAAGCCAAGGCTCCGCGCAGGGACCAGGCGGTCCACCTGGAAAGCGCGGAATCGCGCCGCCGGGCCACCGCCAGGGCCGCCACCCGGGCGGTGAAGCCAAAAGGCGGGACCGCTTCCGGTTCCTCCGCGCCGCGGATGGCGGTCACGGCGCGCCGGGCGGCGGCCAGTTTCATCCAGGCGGCGGCCTCGGGTCCGAAGTCCGCCCCGGCTGCGGCTGCGGATTCAAATTCGGGATCAGCATCAGCATCAGGCTCAAATTCAGGTTTCATGAAATGGCGCGCCCCTCCAGGCGTTTCAGGGTTTCGGCAAGTTTGCGCCGTCCTCGCATGGCGGCGACTTTTATTTTGGACGGCGACCAGCCGGTCAAATCCATGATCTCGCGCACGGACTTCCGCTCCAGGTCCATCATTCTCAACACCATCTGCTCCACCGGATTCAGCGACTGCAGCAGTTTCTCCACCACCTCGCTGCCGTCGCGTCCCGGACCGCCGGATTCCGGGGCCGGCGCGCTCAGGGTTTCCTCGATAAACCGTGCCTCATCCTCGCCCAGATCGGCGAACCGGAATTCCGGCCGTGCCCGCTGACGGCGCAGCTGGTCGTAGCAGGTGTTCAGCGCGATCCGCGCCACCCAGTGCGGAAACGGCTGGTCCGCCCGGTAGGTGTCGAGTTTGCTGAAAACTTTCATGAAGATCTCCTGGGTCAGGTCCTCCTCATCCGTCGAGCGCGGCAGGTGACTGCGGACGATGCGGAGCACCTGCGGATACAGCGCCTCCACCATCCCCCGCGCCGCCGCCTCACTGCTCCGGAGCACCTGCCGGATGGCGGGTTCCCAGTCTGGCGGGCTGTCGGTGGAGAGTAAAGGCATGGCCCGTTGCGGAGACGCGCCGACGGACAGGCTGGTTACAATCAGCCCGGCGGCGGATTAAAAAATTCCCGGAAAAATCATGATCCCGGAAATCACGGTTTCCCGGCCACCGGCGGCGGAGCCAGCGGTTTTCCCAGAAAATACCTTGGCAGACCGGCGGACGGCGGCCCGGCCCGGACGGCTGGAATCTCCAGTTCCGGATGGTCCTCCCAGGATTCCAGCCAAAGTTCGGCGCCTTTCCCGGCCTCCGGCATCACCATCGGGACCGGAGTTCCGCGCAGCTGGCTCCATTGCCCCACGGCGATGCGTTTTTCGTCCACCTGGCCCATAAAAACCTGCTCCACCTCCCAGATGGAAACCGCGATCTCATCCCCCGCGCCACCGCCTGCGGCTCCTGTCGGGGCCGGATCCGGGCTTTCGATCAGCTTCGCCTGCACCTTGCTGCGGGTCGGGCGGGTGCGGCCCTCGATCCATTGCGAGGCGTTGGCGGCGGCCGCGCGGCACTCGTCATCGCCCAGGGCGCGGCTGTAAACCGCCACCCGCTCCATCCAGCCCGTCCACGGCGTGCCGTAGGGCCGGGGATCGCCAAAAGTCAGTTTCCCCGGTCCCCACGCGGCCAGACCGCTGCTTTCCAGTTCAAAATCCTTCATCATCTGCCCGTCCACCCAGCAGCTCAGACGGTTGTTTCTCAACGAGATGAGCACCTGCACGGGCCGGTCGCCCTCAATCGCCAGATTCGTCAGAATGACCGGATAAACCACCGCCGGACGCTCCGGAGCGCCTCCCAGCAGCACGCGCAGCACCAGCTTCCGGTCCACCCGGTAAAGGGCGAAATTCTCCCTCCCGTCCGCCTGGATCAGGGCCGCCAGGCGCACGCTGACGGGCGGCTGGGTGGTCCGTTCGGTCAGCATCAGCTCCATGGACCATGCGTTGGAGGCCGCGCAGGCCTGGGCGATTTTCGCCGCCGCCGCGTCGTCGGCCTCATACCAGCCGCCGCTCAGATTCATCTCAAAATGCCGGCCAGTGGTCGCGAATCCTCCCGGTTTCAGGGCGGCGGGTGCCATCGGCAGAGGTTTTTCGCGGTCGGTTCTCATGGATTCCCACGCGAAAACCAGCCCGTCCTCCGTGCCCGGCCAGGGTTTTTTCACCGGTTTGGGAACCACCACCGGCTCCTGCGGCAGAGTGGAGGGCTGAGCCCCGCCGTTTTCGACCCATACCGACGGCGTCAGCGCTTTCCGGCCCTCCGTCAGGCGCACCACTTTCTCCACCCGGCGCAGGTCATCGCGCAGCCGCAGCAGACAGACATCCGCCGCCGGGGCCTCCTCGGGATACGGGCCGGTGAAGGTGAGAAGGCGCGGGTCATTGCTCCAGCGCGGGTGCAGGATGCCGCCCTCCGGCCAGCCGTCCGTGCCCGCCAGGGTCAGTTCCCAGCCGGGATTCAGGTTCGGCGCGAAACACCGCAGCCGCTTCCGCGATCCGTCCAGCACCGCCACCGCGTAGCTGTCATCCGGAGCCAGCCCCGCCCATGCGCCCGGCGCGAGAGGCGTGAACGTCTGGTCCTCCAGATTCGCCAGCCCCGCTTTGGGGAACGGAAACGCGCCCGCCGCCCGCCGCCCGTCGCGGGACAGCTGGAACTGCTCGGCGTTCAACGGGGTCGCGGTCCACAGGATCTCGCGGTCCTCCGGCTTGTCCGCGCGGAATCTGACGAGCTTTTCGCCCGTCAGCCGCAGTTGGGCGGACGGCAGCAGCGTTTCCACCGCGTAGATATAAATGGCTCCGTCCGCCGGATTTTTCCAGACATCCACCGCCATGCCCGCGCCCAGGGGGCTGGCCGCGCCGCCGTCCCAGTCCTGCCACAGGATCTGAGGCGCAAAGCTGAGGCCGCTGTCCGTTTTCGAAATCCCCAGCCGGGTGAAAACCACCCCTTTCCCGTCCGCCGAAACCAGGGGACGGGCCAGATCGCCGGCTTCCGATCCCAGCCGCCGGATGCCCTGATGGTCCGGGGCGTGGTAAACAAAAACCTGCCGCGCCATCGGGTCGCCCTCCTTCGCCGCCGTCTCCTCCAGCCACACCGCGCTCACCGCTCTGCCGCCGGTCAGATCCTTCAGCGCCGCCGCCGCCGCCGGTTCGACAGGTTTCGGGGGAACCCGTTTTTTGGGCTGCCGGGAACAGCCTGTCAGGACCGGGCCCATGAAAAACAACCCCGCCAGCACCGCCAGAAGGCGTGGTCCCGCATGACTCAATCGTCGGCAATTCATGCGCTGTCCCTAAATCGGCGGCGCGGTTTTGGCAATGCGCTTACCACCCGTGAGCCTGTGGGGAATAATTTGAACAGAAGGAAGCGAAGGAACAGAAGAAAGCAAGGAGCGGAAGGGCAGTCAGGTATTGCAAGGATGGTTTCTTAAATTACGTGCTGTCCTTCGTGCCCTTCTGTTCAAGTTTCCGATCCCCTTCATGAGAGCCCTTTCCGCCCCCGTTCCTTTCCTGCTGCTGCTCACCGCCGCCGTCACCCTGCACGCGGCGGAGGTTTCCGATGCGGACAAACGCATCGTCCAGACCGTGCAGCGCCTCAGCAGTTTTAATTACGCCGCCGCCAGCCAGAAAACGAAGGACGCCATCGGCCGTTACCTCGACGCCACGGCGGGCTCGGAGGAATATTTCGCGCTGGTGGAGAAATTCAGCATCGCCAGCCAGTCCGCCACCCTTCTCAAACTGGCCACGGCACCCGCCGCCGGAGGCTCCGGCAGCCCGCAATCCGGCCAGGCCGTGAAACTGCTGCTCAAACTCGGTCAGCAGGAGGAGGTCACCAGAACGCTCGCCGGCCTGCCGCCGGACGCGGCGGGCGCTCTGCTCGGCAGCATCGCCAGCGTCGGCACCCAGGAGGCGGTCGCCCTCGCCTTGGCCTCCGTGACCGCGCCCGCCACCGCGCCGGAAGTCCGGCTGCACGCCGTCAAAGCCCTGGGCCTCAGCGCCGCCGGGCAGAAAGCGCTGCTGGAGGCCGCCCGCGCCGGCCAGTTGCCCGCGGATGTCCGCGAAGCCGCCGGCACCGCTCTGACGACCTCCACCGATGAGGCCATCCGCACGGAAGTGGCCGCCCTTTTTCAAATGGCCGCCAAAAAGCCCCTGCCGCCCGTCGCCGAACTGGCCAAACGCACCGGCAAAACCGCGGACGGCCACACCGTTTTCATGACTTACTGTTTCACCTGCCACCAGGTGAACGGCGAGGGCATCGACTTCGGCCCCGCTCTGGGGGAAATCGGGACAAAACTGGCCAAAGAGGCGCTTTATGAGGCCATTCTCAAGCCCACCGCCGCCATCAGTTTCGGCTACGAGGGCTGGGAGGTGAAAACCAAAGCCGGCGACACCTTCACGGGCATGGTCGCCAGCGAAACGCCCGCGGAGCTGGCTCTCAGACTCCCCGGCGGGGTCATCCAGAAAGTTCCCAAAACCGACGTGGTCTCCAAAACCGCCCTGGCCGTTTCCCTCATGACGCCCGGCCTGGAAACCGTCATGGAGGAAACCCAGCTCGTCGATCTCGTGGAATTCCTTGCCAGCCTGAAAAAGAAATAACCCGGAGAAGAACCGGCATTTTCCGGCCGGCGGCACGCGCGGTATCCGGGTTTCTCCGGAGGGCCATTATTAATAGATGACCATCAAACGCGGTCAAAAGGCCGCCGGAACGCCGTCTTCCGGTCAGACGGGATGCCGCCGCGCCTTCTCCTCCGCGCTTTTTCAATCGCCGCTCGACAAGCCGCCGCACTGATGCCTAGTGGTGCGGCTTATCCATTTGCCGTTTTCCGTTCCTAATTCCACCACCATCCTGTCACAATTTCCTCACACATGAAAGCCTACCTCATGTTCCAGAGCATGCCCGCCGAGTCCAGCCGTGCCATCGCCGATTGGCTGCGGGACACGGAGAAGGAGGTTTTCAAAGCGACCCTCTCCTCCCTCGCCGCCCAGCGCCGTCTGCGCCCGATTTTTGTCGCCCGCAAAACCAAAGCCGAGCAGGCCGCCTGGGTCGTGGAGCAGCTGAAATCCAAATTGAATGAGGCCGTCGGGGAGAATCTGCTCCAGATCTGGCTCATGAAAGGCCGCAGCGCCATGCTGGTCACTTTCCTCGACAGCCTCGGCATCCCGCACGACGGCAATGGGGGCATTGAGGGCGATACGCCCGCCACGCTGGATCCCGCCAGGGTCAAAGCCGGGGTGGAGGCCCTGCTGGCCGCGCATCCGGCCACGGAGGTCGCGGTTTATCTGAATCTCTTCCAGCTCCAGCAGCCCGGCGGCTGGCCCGAGCTGCAGGCGGTGCTGGACGCCGATCCGAAACTCCATTTCGCCTGAGTCTCTCCCCCTCCGCGGCAAATTCATGAACAGCGGCCCGATCCCGCCGGCACCCTTTTCCCGCCGCTCGGCCCTGCGCTGGCTGGCGTCCGGATTCGTGGCTTCGGGTTTTCCGACACCCGCCCGCGCCGGAGAGCCGCCGGCGGACGGGAAAAAATCCGCCGGGACGGGAACGGCGGGCACAGGGGTCGAAACTTCTGAAGTTTCCCCATCCCCCGCCGTTGGGCCCACGGTTGACGCGGCGGAAATCCGGCTGCGGCTCGAAAACGGCATCGCCCTGCTGGACAAGCTTTACTGGTGCCCGGATCTCAGCATCTGGCTCGACCGGCCCGGCGACCAGCTGCGCGCTTTTTACGAAGGCTCGCGCAACCCGCCCTGGTGGTCCTGCGCCAACGCCGTGGAGATGCTCATTGATTTCATGAACGCCACCGGCGGCACCTCCCACGATGCCGCCCTGGCCGCGCTCCATGCCACGCACCGCACCAACGCGGACCATATGCCCGCCGTCATCGCCGGCCTGAAAAAGCGCGGCCAGTGGTCCGAAAAGGACGCCGCCCGCCAGCTGGCCAAACCGCGTGTCCGCCGCAGCACCCGCCCCGGATATGATGAATTCCGCAATGAATACCTCGACGATTCCGGCTGGTGGGGCCTCGCGTGGCTGAAAATGCACATCCGCACCAAAGCCCCGGCCTACCTCGCCACCGCCCGCGCCATCCACCGCCACATGGCCTCGCACCGCCTGCCGGAACCGGACGGCGGCGTGATCTGGAATCTGGAGCACCGGCCGCCGGTGGCCAACGCCATCTCCAACCTCCTCTTTCTCAACCTCTCCGCCCGGCTTTTCCTGACCACGGGGGAGAAATCCTATCTTGACGACGCCCTCCGGGCCGAAGCCTGGGTGCGCCAGTCCAAACTTTATGACGGCACCGGCATCGTGGACGGACCGGGCCACAAGGACGATCACTGGACCTACAACCAGGGCACCTGGGCCGGCGGCCTGACGGGGCTTTTCCTGGCGACCGGAAACACCGCTTATCTCGACGAATGCGCCGCGTTTCTCACCGGCCTTCTGGACCGGGGCGGAGCGGTCACGGCCGACGGCGTCATCCGTGAGAAACTCAGCACCAAAGGCTGGGACACCGCCCTCTTCAAAGGCGTCCTCGCCAACTGCCTCGGGCAGACGCTTCCGCTTCTGGAAAAACAGAAAGCCCGCCCGCCGCTGGCCGCCCGCCTGCGCGCCGTCCTCCGGACCAGTGCCGCCTCCATGCTCCGGCACAGCACCGGCCCCGACGGCCAGTTCGCCATGCAGTGGGAAGCCGGAGCCAGGGATCAGGAATACAACTACAACACCCACCTCTCCGGCCTCATGCTCCTCACGGCGCAGCTGCCGCCCGGCGGGAAGTAATCCCGTTTTCCGCCGGAGTCTTCCCGGAAAATCCAAAACGGTGCCCCGCGCCGCCCGGGCAAAATGGCATAAAGGCCCGCAGCCTCTCCAAGGTTGAATGCGGCCGGTCGCATGGATGCGGTTTTTCCCAATTCATCCGTGAGTTTTGGCGGAAATTCTCGAAACTGCGAATTTCCACTCGCGATTGGCGGTCTCCACGTTACGGTGAGCGGATTATCAGGAAGGGTTGGCATCGGCGCGGGAGAAAAACAGAGGAATCTTTTTTCGGGATCGAACTTCCCTCCTGATTATCCTCAGAATTCTCCTCTTTCTCCCTCTTCCGGTGTCATGGCAAAAATCGTAATCATTGATGATGAGGCACCCATCCTGGAACTTATCGGGCAGGTCAGCCGCCGCATGGGGCATGAACCCGCGATGTTTCAGACCGGACGGGAAGGGCTGGCCGGCTTGGAGAGGATCCAGCCGGATCTGCTGATCGTGGATCTGCGCATCGGCGATGTGAGTGGTCTGGACATTATTCAGGAATGCCGCGAGCAGCATCCTCTGACGCAGGTGGTGATGGTCACCGGTTACGGCAGTGTGGAGACGGCGGTGGACGCCATGAAGCTGGGCGCTTTTGATTATCTGACCAAACCCTTCGAACTGGAGGACCTGCAGAAAACGATCATTCAGGCGCTCCAGCGGAATGCCGGGCAGTCGGCGGCTCTGGCGGCCGCCTCCGCCGCGGTGAGCGTGGCTCCATCCGCGGTGAGCGTGCCTTCATCATCATCACCATCAGCGGCGGCGGCGGCGGGCGGTCCGGTGATGCTCCCGGCCCCGGAAAGCAGAATGGCTCCGCCCGCGCATTTCATCGGGGAAAGTCCTCAGATGAAGGACATCCTGAAGCTGCTGCGCAGGATCGCGGACCGCGACAGCCCGGTGCTGCTGGAAGGGGAATTTGGTTCCGGCAAGCAGACCGTCGCCCGGACCCTGCACAATGCCAGCCGGCGTCAGAGCGCTCCTTTCAAAGTCCTGCACTGCAGCTCCCTGCCGGAAAACCTGCTGGATCAGGAGCTTTTCGGGGACGGCAACGGGTCCGCCCACACCATTTTTCACCGCGCCGAGGGGGGCACGGTGGTCATTGAGGAAATCAACGTCCTGCCGCTGCGCCTGCAGTCGCTGCTGGACGGATTTCTGGAGGATCTCAGCACCCGCCGCATGAACGGCCAGCTGCCGCCGGAACTCGATTTCCGGTTCATCGCCACCTCCAGCGTGTCCCTGGAGGAACTGGCCCGGGAAGGAAAATTCCGGGAGGACCTGTATTACCGTATTTCGGTCATTCCCATGTCCATCCCGCCCCTGCGCAGCCGCCGGAGCGATATTTCCCCGCTGACGGGGCATTTTCTCATGCATTACGCCCGGCTGACGGGAACTCCGCTGAAGGAGGTGGACAAATACGCGGCCCGGCTGCTGGAGGATTATCCCTGGCCGGGAAATGTCGGCGAACTCCGCAACGCCATCGAGCGCGCGTGCTCCTTTGCGGACGATCAGTGCATCCGCCCGACGGACCTGCCCCCCAAACTCACCCAGAAAGTGGAGGTCGCCGACGAGGACAATCAGCAGTTGAAGCACCACCTCCCCGTGGGAACCCCGCTCAACGATTTCATCAAAAAACAGGAGCGCCTCTTTATCCGCGAAACCTTGAAATACAACGAGGAGTCCCGCGAAAAAACCGCCTCCATGCTCGGCATCTCCATCGCCACCCTCTACCGGAAAATGGGCCTGAAGCTGGAGCGGGACAAAATGCTGGGCTGATTTTCCCTTTCAGCACCGCCTCCACGCGCTTTATTGGCGGACTTATGGCTGATCTGGAACGTGCCCTTCAAATCGCGGTGCAGGCCCACGCCGGGCAAAAGGACAAAGCCGGTGCCGCCTATATTTTCCACCCCATCCGGGTGATGGCCCGCTGCACCGCGCCCGGCGCCAGAATCGCGGCCCTGCTGCACGATGTGGTGGAGGACACGGACATCACCTTCGAACAGCTTGAGGCTGAGGGCTTTTCCACGGAAGTGATGGCCGCCGTGCGCCTGATGACGCACGCTCCGGAGGTTTCCTACGACGACTACATCACTCAAATCATGGCCAATCCCATCGCCGTGGAGGTGAAAATCGCCGATCTGGAGGACAATTCCGACATCCGCCGCCTGACGGAAATCACGGACAAAACGGCGGATCGCCTCCGCAAATACCTCAAAGCCCACCAGCGTCTGACCGAAGGACAGCGCCAGTAAGGAAATCATAAAAAAGGCCGGGATCCGATTGGCGGATTCCCGGCCTTCGATTCAAAATCTGATTCCGGATCAGGCCTGTTCGGCGTAGGGGGAGGGATCGACCTTGCTGAGGGCGGTGATTTTCACGCGGCGGGTGATGGCGGAGTCCTCGCTGGGGAGGTCCACCTCCTCGCCGACCGTTTTGTTAATCAGAGCCTGGGCGCTGACCGACAGGTAGGAGATGACGTTATCCTCGATCTTCGTGTCCCACGCGCCGAGAATGCTGTAGGTCTCGACGAGGCCGCTTTCCGTGTCCTGGTAAGTGACCACGGTGCCCACGCTGACGAGGGTGTCCGAGGCGTCGGAGAAGTCGGTGCCCTTGGCGCGGTTGAGGTCGCGTTCGATGTCGAAGCGGCGGCGGGAGAGGACGAGGGAGTATTCCTTGGCGGACTTGAACTCGAAGTTCTCGCGGAGGTCGCCGTATTCCCGGGCGATGGAGATGTCCTCGATATTTTTGGGAATCTCGACCTGGATGAGGTGCTCGTAGGTTTTGCGTTTTTCAGTGAGGCTGACCCAGGAGACGATGAGGGTTTCCTCGTCCTCGTCCTGTTTGTCGCCGCTGCGCTCGTTGAGGATGTCCTCCAGTTCCGGGTGAATGCGGATGAAACGGGCCAGCAGGGAGCGTTTGCCCATTTCGTCGATGCCGGGGGAAAGCATGACCTGGCGGGCGAAGTTCCGCGCCTGGGCGACCTCGCCGAGGGCCACGAGGTCAGCGATGATGTTTTTATCGGCGAGGAGGAAGTCGTTGATCCGGTTGGCCTTGCGGTTGGCCTCATCGAAGTGGTCGCGCTCAATGGCGCTGAGCATGGCCTTGGAAAGTTCGAGGCTGAACACGTCCTTGCCCATGTCCCTGCGCTCCTTGGCCAGCCAGATGAGGACTTCGGAGGAGAGGCTGCGGTGCAGGATGCCGATTTTGAGGAATTTGTGGAAAGGGCCGGTGTAGCCTTTTTCCGTCAGCACGGAGGCGATCTCATTGAGGCTGCGCTGGCTGAGGCGGTTGATCAGCGGGAGCAGGCTTTCGACGCCGGCATCGCCGGTGGCGTCCACGAGAGCGTCAAAAACGCGGCGCTGACGGGAAACGGCCAGACTGCCCACACATTCCGCCAGGCGCGGGCCTTCCTCGGCGATGGCTTTGGCGAGGGCGGGGGAGACGTCGTCGTGGAGGGCTTTGACCTTGTCCCGGAGCTCATCGCGGGAAAGGATCAGGTCGAGGGCATCGACCGGCTTCAGGCGGAGATTCTGGGTCGCCGTTTCATCGGCTTCCTTGAGAATGGCCTTCAGGGTGGGCAGGTCCGTGAAAAGCTCCAGCTCGCGGGCAATAGCGTCGAGGGCTTTGCTTTTGGCCTTCAGCTCGCGGGCTTTGCGGAAGTCGGAGAGCAGGGCGTCGGACGGGGAAAGATTGCCGCCGCGCAGCTCCAGCGGCAGGTTGCGCTTGGCGGGAACGATGAATTCCGGGCGGCTGCGCAGTTCTTTTTTGCAGGCTTCCCACCAGCCTTTGAAAGCTCCCTCGGTCACGATGCGGGGTTTCACCACGGCTTCGAAGGCATCAAGGGACATGCTGCCTTTGTGGCTTTCGAGAACCGCGCGGACCAGAGCGGGTTTGTCCTCCTTGGCCAGTTTCTGAAGCGAGGCGGCGTCGGCGTGACGGCGGGCCAGAATGTGGGTGTCGGCCACGGGATCCAGGGATTTGGCCGCGAACTCCAGCTTCATGGGATGGCCTTTTTTGTCCTCGAAATCCACCAGCACCCGGTCCTCGCCCAGTTCCCAGGCGGCGATTTTCCCGACTCCCCAGCTTTTGTGCCAACAGTAAACGCCCGGCTCCAGGGCGGAAAGACGGGGTGCCAGCACCCCTGGCAATTTTCCGTTGGCGACGAGCTTGGAGATATCGGGGTGGACAGGGGACATAAAAAGAGGATGGGCCGCAGAGCTGGAACCCGGTCCGGCGATGGAGCCGAGTGGGGAATGTCTTCCTTCGGCGCGCCCTTCCCGGCTTGCAAGGAGAAGAATCGGGGCGGGACGCGCGGGCACCAAGCGGAGGAAAGGTGTCCGGGATCTGACTGACCGGCTCCGATCCGCCCGGCGTGACCGTCTCCAGGCGCATAACAAAACACCCCGGCAGTTTCCGCTGCCGGGGTGTTTGAGAAAAACGGTGTGTCCGGGACGTTCCGGAATTCCCCGTCTGAGGTCAGGCGCGGCGCTGGCGGCGGCCGACGGCGGCCAGAAGACCAAGGGCCGCGAGGGAGAGGCCGGCGGGCTCCGGCACCTGGGCGTTCTGGAGGTAAACCAGCGCGCCGTCCGCTTTCACGAGGTTGCTGTAAACGCCCGCTGTGGTGCTGGAGGCGGCGTTGTAATGAGCGAGAATCTGGGCCGGAGTCAGAACCTTGCTGTAGAAAGCGGTCTCATCCACCAGTCCGCCCTGGAAGGAATTGTCACCATTCGCATAGCTGCCGACTGAAAGGACGGCGCTGGTGCTGGCATTGTAGCCGGTGCCGCTGGAGGTGGAGCCGGAGTTCACGCCATTGATGTAAAGTGAAAGATCAGCCCCGTCCCAGACGCCCACCACCTGAGTCCAGGCGCCCACCGCAAAGGAGCTTCCGCCCCCGGTGATCTGCTTGCCGACATCGCTGCCGGTGCCGTTGTAGAGAGCCAGATTCCATCCGCCATCCGCCGATCCCCGCTGGAAAAAAGTCCAGCCGGAGCGGGGGGACGCGCTCACCCGGTTGAAGACCGGAGCCCAGCCGTTGTTGGCGTCCTGGGCGGGATTGACCCAGAATTCGATGGTGAAAGGACTCGCGGAGGAGGGATTCAGGCTGGCGTTGAACGGGATCGTGGTGTTGATCGGAGTGGCCGAACTGCCGTTTCCATAGATGGCGGAGGTGTCGCCGGGCGCCTTCAGCGGGCTGTTGGACGAGAAAGTGACGCCATCGCTGTTGGTGCCGTTGGCGACGGCTCCGAGGGAGCCGGTGTTCACGGAGGTGGTGGCGGCTCCGGCGAGTCCGGTGCCCAGCAGGAGGGCGGCGGCGGTTTTGAAAATCTGTTTCATATGGTTTGGCGGATGGTTGGATGGTGACCGGACGGGGAAGTAAAGGTCACAGAGTGACATGTTCATTCACTTGAACAAATATTTTCTCCTGCCGCTTTAATCTGCGAATGAAGCCCCCGATTTCTGAATGTAAAGAATGGAAACGTGAGCCAGGCGGTAAAGTTCCAGGATTCAGCCTGTTCCGGAGCTTGCCTGAAAATCTGGCGATACCCGGTTTTGCTGCTGGGGCCTTCAAATTTTCCGTGCGGGCGGAGGGCGGATCATGGGCGCCAACCTGAGTTCCCGCCGGATTTCCGCTCTGGTAGAAAAGGCGGCGCATCCACGTATCGGCTTTTAACCGTCCCGCCATGCGTCCCATCCTTTTCCTGTTTTCCACTCTCGCCGCCCTGGCACCGACCGCCCGCGCCGCCGCGGAGCCGGCCGCCGCCGCGGAGGCCAAAGTCAGCTTTTACAAATCCATCCGGCCGCTCTTCCAGGCGAAGTGCCATGGCTGCCACCAGCCCGCGAAGGCCAAGGGCGACTATATCATGACAGATTTCGCCAAGCTGCTCACCGGCGGCAAGGACGGGGAGGCGGTGGTGCCGAAGGATCCTGAAAAATCCAATCTTCTCAAAACCATCACCCCCCACGACGGCAAGGCGGACATGCCGAAAACGGGCGATCCCATCGCTCCGGCCGATATCGAGCTGATCCGCCGCTGGATCCGCGAAGGGGCGGTCGATGACACGCCGCCCAATGCCCGCGGTCATGTGGATGCCGAACATCCGCCGGCCTATGCGCTGCCGCCGGTGATCTCATCCCTGGATTATTCTCCGGATGGCAAATGGCTGGCGATTTCCGGTTTCCATGAAGTCATCCTGCACCCGGCGGACGGCCAGGGGGAGGACCGGCGGCTGATCGGGCTCAGCGAGAAAATCACCTCCGTGAAATTCAGTCCCGACGGGAAATGGCTGGCGGTCACCGGCGGTCTTCCGGCGCGCATGGGCGAAGTCCAGATCTGGGACGTGGGGGCCGCGAAACTCACGCTTTCCGTGCCCGTGACCTTTGACACGGTTTATGGCGCGTCGTGGTCGCCGGACAGCACGCTGGTCGCTTTCGGCTGCGCCACGGATAAAAGCCTGCGCGCCATCGACGCCAAAAACGGGGAGCAGAAACTCTTCATGGCCGGTCACGATGACTGGGTGCTCGACACCTGCTTCACGACCAAAGGCGACAACGTGGTCTCCGCCGGGCGCGATATGTCGGCCAGGCTCACGGAGCTGGCCACGCAGCGGTTTGTGGACAATCTCACGTCCATCACGCCGGGCGCGCTGAAAGGCGGGCTGAGCGCCCTCGCGCGGCATCCGTCGCGGGATGAGTTCATCGTCGGCGGCGCGGACGGCGTGCCGCAGGTTTACCGCGTGTTCCGCCAGGTGGACCGCCGGATCGGCGACAACTCGAATCTCGTCCGCCGCTTCCCCGCGATGGAGGGCCGCCTCTTCGCGGTGGCCTACAGTCCGGACGGAAAACGCATTCTCGCCGCCTCCAGTCTGGACGGAAAAGGCCACCTGAACACTTACTCCGCCGACTACGACTCCGCGCTGCCGGACAATATCAAAGCCATTCTCGCGAAGGAGACCGCCGCCCGGTCAGCCCCCGAAAACGCCGCTGTTGAAGCCTGGCAGACCGAGGGCGCGAAACAGCTGACCACCACCGGTTTCCCCACCGGCCTCTACGCCGCCGCCTTCAGTCCCGACGGTAAAACCATCGCCACCGGCGGACAGGACGGGCTCATCCGCCTGCTGAACGCCGCCGATGGCAAAGTCGTCCGGGAATTCGTTCCCGTGAAAATCGACCCCGCCGCCGTGGCCGCCGCCGCCCAGGCCCGCGGGGATGCCGCGCCTGCCGCCGCCGCCGCCGTGCCGGCTTCAGCCATGACCGCCACCGCCGGCACGCCGGACGAGGCCGCGCCCGAGAAGCTTCCGGCGGGCGCGGAGATCGCCAAACTCACCGTCGAGCCGCTGAATATCGATTTCACCAAGTTCACGGATTTTTCCCAGATCCTCGTCACCGCCGAGCTGAAGGAAGGCGCGACGCTGGACGCCACGAGGCTTGTGGAATTCCACATCGAACCGGCGGAGACCGCGGTCATTGCCAATGCCGCTCCGGCGGCCGCCAGTCCGCTCATCGCGGTCAACGCCCGCGGCGTGGTCCATCCGGTCCGCGACGGCACGGGCACGCTGCGGATTTCCCTGGGAGGAAAGACCGCCGCCATTCCGGTGAAAGTCGCGGGCACCGCGGCTCCGCTGACGGTGGATTACATCACCGACGTCACCCCGGTGATGTCCCGCCTCGGCTGCAACGCCGGCACCTGCCATGGCGCGAAGGACGGGAAGGCGGGCTTCAAGCTCAGTCTGCGCGGATACGATCCGATTTATGACCTGCGCGCCTTCACGGACGACATCAAGGGCCGCCGCACCAACGCCGCCAGCCCGGACGATTCCCTGATGCTCATGAAAGCCACCGCCGGCGTGCCCCACGAGGGCGGGCAGGTGACGAAACCCGGCGAGGACAGCTACCGCATTCTCCGCTCCTGGATCGCCGCCGGGGCCAAAGTGAATTTCGAAAGCCCCCGCGTCACCGGCATCCGGCTCTCGCCACAGAATCCGACCCTCCAGCGGGAGGGCTCGCGCCAGCAGTTCCGCGTGCTGGCCACCTACGCCGACGGCGCCGTGCGCGATGTGACCCTGAACGCCTTCATCGACACCGGCAACATGGATGTCGCCAAAGCCGAAAAAGCCGGCGGCCTGCTCACCGCTCTGCGCCGCGGCGAGGCCCCGGTGCTGGCGCGTTACGAGGGCAGCTACGCCTCCACCGTGCTCACCGTCATGGGCGACCGCACGGGATTTGTCTGGGAGACGCCGCCCGCCAACAGCCGCGTCGACGAACTCGTCGCCGCCAAGCTGGAGCGCATGAAAACTCTGTCCTCGCCCATCTGCACGGACCTTGAATTCATCCGCCGCGTCCACCTCGATCTCACCGGCCTGCCGCCCTCGCCGGAGCAGGTGCGCGCCTTCATCTCCGACACCCGCGACTCCCGCTGGAAGCGCGAGGAGAAAATCGACCAGCTGATCGCCTCCGAAGATTTCACCGACCACTGGGCCAACAAGTGGTGCGACCTTCTCCAGGTGAACAGCAAATTCCTCGGCGCGGAGGGCGCGAAACTCTTCCGCGACTGGGTGCGCCAGCAGGTCGCCTCGAATGTGCCTTACGACCAGTTCGTCCGCAGCATTCTCACGGTCAGCGGCTCCAACAAGGAGCATCCCGCCGCGTCGTACTTCAAAATCCTCCGCGAGCCCGTGGAGCTGATGGAGAACACCACGCACCTCTTCCTGGCCACGCGCTTCAACTGCAACAAGTGCCACGACCATCCCTTCGAGCGCTGGACGCAGGATCAATATTATCAGACCGCCGCCTGGTTCGCTCAGATCGGTCTGGAGCGCGATCCCGCCAGCGGCGACGCCAACATCGGCGGGTCCGCCGTGGAGGGCGCGAAGCCGCTGTTTGAGAAAGTTTCCGACAAAACCGAGGGGGAGGTGAAGCACGACCGCACCGGCAAAGTCACGCCGCCCCAGTTTCCCTACACCGCCACCATGAACGCGAAACCGGACGCGCCGCGCCGCGCGCAGCTGGCCTCGTGGATCACCAGTCCGGACAATCCGTATTTCGCCAAAAGCTTCGTGAACCGCCTCTGGGGTTATCTCAACGGCGTGGGTCTCATCGAGCCCCTGGACGACATCCGCGCGGGCAATCCGCCGTCGAATCCCGAGCTGCTGGACTGGCTGACCAAGGAGCTGGTGGATCACAAATTCGACTTCCGCCACGTCGTCCGCCAGATCTGCCGCAGCCGCACCTATCAGCTTTCCCTGACGGCCAACCGCTGGAACGCGGATGACAAAACGAACTTCAGCCACGCCACCGCCCGCCGCCTGCCGGCCGAGACTCTGCTGGATTCCATCTACCGGGTGACCGGCACCACCCCGAATATTCCCGGGGTCGCCGCCGGGGTCCGCGCCGGTCAGCTGCCGGACAGCGGCATCGGCCTGAAGGACGGATTCCTGACCAATCTCGGCCGTCCCGTCCGGGAGAGCGCCTGCGAGTGCGAGCGCAGCTCCGACCTCCAGCTGGGCCCGATCATGGCCCTGATCTCCGGCCCCACTGTGGGCGACGCCATTTCCGGGAAAGACAACGCTTTGGCCAAACTCACCGCTGACCACCCCGACGACCGGGAGCTGATCACCGAGATCTTCATGCGCGTTCTCAACCGCCCCGCCAGCGCCGGGGAGTCGAAGGAGGCCCTCGCCATGCTCGGTGAAATCAGCGGCGAGCACACCACCCTCGTGAAAGCCCGCGACGACCGCGCCGCCGAAATCGCGGAAACCATGAAAGCCAAAGCCGATGCCCGCGGAGCCGCCATCGCCCAGGCCAAAGCCGATCTGGTCAAAACGGAAGCCGATCTTGCCCCCGGGCTCACCGCCAAAGCCACGGACCGTGAAACCCGCATCGCCGGACTGGAGAAATCCATCGCCGATTTCGATGCCGCGCTGCCCGCGAAAGTCGCCGCCTTTGAAGCCGCTGAGAACGGGCGGACCGCCTGGGCCACTTTGCCTCCGGCCACCATGGTTTCCACCAACGGGGCCACCCTGACGGCTCAGCCGGACGGCTCCGTCCTCGCCTCCGGCAAGGAGGGCAAAACGGTTTACACCCTCACCGCCGACCTCCCGCCCGGAGCCGCCATCGGCGGCCTGCGCCTTGAAGCCCTGCCGGACGCCTCCATCCCCGCCAGCGGCCCCGGCCGCAGCGGCGGCGGGAATTTCGTGCTCACTGAAATCGAGGCTTCCCTCCAGGCTCCCGGCGAGGCCGCGCCCAAACCGCTCGCCTTCTCCGATGCCAGCGCCACCTTCACCCAGGGCGGCTTTGATCCCAAGGGAGCCATCGACGGCAATAAAACCGAACCGGCCAACGGCTGGGCCATCAGTCCCCGCGCCGGTGTCACGGAAACCGCCGTCTTTGTCCTCAAGGACGCCCCCGTCACCGGCGGCAAGCTCACCATTCATCTGCACCAGAACTACACCGACGGAAAACACAGCCTCGGCAAATTCCGCCTCGCCCTCACCCCGCAGGCGGCTCCGCTGAACTTCGGGCTGCCCGGCGATCTGGCCCCGATCCTCGCCATCGCCCCGGACAAACGCGCGCCGGAGCAGAAAGCGGCTCTCGCGGCTTACGTTCAGGCCAAAGACCCGGAACGCCTGAAACTCACCGCCGATCTCGCCGCCGCGAAAATGCCTCTGCCCGAGGATCCCCGGATCACCGCCCGCAAAGCCGCCCTCGCCGCCGCCGAAACCCCGGTTCCCCCCGACGCCCGGCTGGAACGGCTGAAACATGACGTCGAACTCAGCGCCGCCCAGCTTAAAAACCACCGCCTCACCGCCACTCAGGACCTCACCTGGGCTCTCATCAACACCCCGGCGTTCCTCTTCAATCACTGATTGATTGATAGGTCCTATAGGTCTTATAAGTCCTATAGGACCTATGTCCGGGGGAGCTGGGAGCAGGCAATGCTGCGGCACCGGGCAGGCGGGACGCCACCCGGGCTGAGCTCCGCCCGCAGGGCTACCGTCTCCTGCCGGTCTTCTGTTCAAACTCACAAATTCCCTCCCTGCGGCACGGGTTCCGTGTTACGCATGAGGCGTGGTGAGCCGCTTTTTTCCTTTTTCCCGTTCTGTGATTTCCGTCCGTTGCCGCGTGGCGGCGGCGGGTTTCAGTCTGCTGGCCGGCCCCCGCGCCGGGGCGGCGGCGGAAGGGGTCCAGGAGACCAAAGGCGCGGAAACAGGGAAAGTGAAAGTGACCGCCTGGGCACCGGATACGGTCTGCGGCCAGGTGCTGGCGCTGTCCGCGGACGATGAGGGAAACGTGTTCGCCGCCGTGACCGCGCGCTCTTTCGGCCGGGGCACGGTTCTGTTGGGGAAAGACGCGGCGCTGCTGGCGGAGGACCGGAATCTGCGGTCCGCAGCCGACCGGGCGCGCGCCGCGCAGGCCTGGCTGGCGTCGGGCCGGCTGAAGGATCAGCTGGCTGACCGGCGGCTTTTTTACAAAGACCCCGGGGACGGGCCGGAGAATTTCCTGAGCAAATATTCGGAATCCGTGCGGCGGCTGGAGGACACGGACCATGACGGCGCGGCGGACCTCGCGGTGCCTGTGGCGGATGGATTCCGTGATCCGGCGGACGGGGCCGGCGGCGCGCTGCTGGCGCTTGCCAACGGAACGTGGCTCTATGGCTGTCCGCCGCACCTGTGGCGGCTGGAAAACCGCGACGGCACCGACCGTCACGCCCAGCGGACTTCCGTGGTCCATGGCTTCGGGGTGCGGAACGGGGATTCCGAAGCCGGCCTGCATGCCCTGCTGGAGGCGCCGGACGGCTGGCTTTATTTCGGCATGGGCGACCGCGGCTACCGGGTCCCGCTGGCGGATGGAAAAACGGTTCAGGGACTGGGGACCGGGGCCATTTTCCGCTGCCGCCCGGATGGCTCGGGGCTGGAGGTTTTCGCCACCGGTCTGCACAATCCCACAGGCCTGGCCATGAATGCGGAGGGACGGCTTTTTGCCGTCGATCAGGCGGCTCCCGGCGGGAAAACGCGGCTGCTGCTGGTGATTCCGGGAGCGGATTTCGGCTGGCGGGCGGAGGCGGTGACGGAACCCGGCAAAGGCGTCCGGTTCGACGAGGGCCCGGAGACCCTGACCGCTTCCTCCGCCATGCCCGGGCCGCCGCTGTGGTGCCTGCCGCCCGTGGCGCTGCTGGAGCTGGAGGCGTCCACGCTGGAAACACTGAACCGTCCGGCGGACCCGGCGGACCCGGCGGACCCGGCCGCTCCCTCCGGAGCGACGCGGCTGCTGGCGGCTGACCGCCGGCCGGACGGGCAGGGCGGGCTGACAGCCCTGAGGCTGGAGCCGGCGGGCGCGGCTTTCCGGCTGGTGGAATCGAAGGAAATCTGGCGCGGCGGCGCGGTGCTGGCCACGGCGGCGGGGCCGGACGGGTCAGTATTTTTTGCCGACTGGGGGACCACGCCCGGCGTGTTCAGTCATTGTCACGTGCGGCATCTGGAATGGCCGGGTCCGGCGGCTCCGGATATGGTTCCCGCGCTGATCCGGACGCTGCCGGGGCTTCCCGCGCGGAAACTCCGGGACCTGCTGGAGAATGATTCCCCCCGCGTCCGGCTGCGCGCGGGGCAGCGGCTGGCGGCGATGCCTTTTCAGGATTCCATGGAGCCGCTGCTCCTCACGGCCCGGCGCTCCAAAAACCTGGCCGCCCGCGTGCAGGCTGTCTGGTCCGCCGGAACCCTGGCACGGGAGGATTCCGCGCTGCTGAATGAACTCGTCCGTTTTCTCTCCGATCCTGAACCGGCGGTGCGCGCCGCCGCCGCCACCATGCTGGGCGAGGGGAAACTCCGCCGGACCCCGGACCCTCTCCGCCGGGCTCTGACGGATGCCGCGCTGCCTGTGCGCCTCGCCGCCGCCGCCGCCCTCGGCCGGCTGAAAACCCCGGACGCCGCCGCCGGTCTGACCGCCGCCGCCGCGGGGAATGATTCCGGCGATCCTTTTGTGCGCTCCAGTCTGGCGGCCGCTCTGGCGGCGGTTTCCTCCGCTCCGGCATTGGAGGCGGCGGGAAAAGCCAGCGAATCCCGGGAAGTCCGGCTGACCATCGTTCACGCGCTGCGGCGGCTGGCGGCGGGGGAACTGGGCTCCTTTCTGGCCGACGCCGATCCCGTGGTGGTGGCGGAGGCCGCCCGCGCCATCTACGATCTCCCGGTTTTCCCGGCGCTCCCGGCCCTGGCGGCGGTCATGAAAACGGAGAATGCCTCCCGGCTTCCCGGACCCTGCCTGCGCCGCGCGCTCGCGGCCGCCCTGCGCGGCGGTCTGGCCGAGAACACGGCTCCCGCGGCCGATCTGGCTCTGGCGGAAAACACCGCGCCGGAACTGAGGCGGGCCGCTCTGGAAACCCTTGCGGCCTGGGACGATCCGCCCGCGGAGGATCCGGTGAGGCCCCGCGCCTTCCTCCCCATGCCGCGCCTGCCGGGCCTGGCGCGCGAGGCCCGGCGCCGTGCCGCCACCGGTCTGGCATCGGCCCCGGACACCGCGCTTTCCGCTTTGGCGAAAACGATCCTGAAACCCCCGGCGGCGGCGGCGGAGGTCCCGAACGGAAGCCTGCTCACTCTGGCTCAAAATGCCGCCGCCCCGGAGGACGCCCGGCTGTCCGCCGTGCGCGCGCTGGTGGCCCGGAATGCCCTGGCTTCGGACACCGCGCACGCTTTGTCCACCGCCGGCGCCGCGCCGCCCGCCGTGCGCGCCGAAGCCCGCTCGATGCTCATGCGGCGCGATCCGAAAACCGCTCCGGCCCTGGCGGCGGAGGCTTTTCTCAGCGGCTCCATCCCGGAAAAACAGGCCGTCATCCGCACGCTGGACCATCTGCCCGGCAAGGGAAACGACAACGAGCGGCTGCTGCTGGATGCTGCCCGCCGCCTGTCGCAGGGCAGCATCGAGCCCGCCATTCAGGTCGAGGTTCTGGAGGCTCTGCAGCGCCGCGACATTGAAAGCCGCTCCCCCTGGCGGCGGGCCACGGACGCCTGGCTGGCCTCGCTCAGGGTGGACACCGATTCCCTCGCGCCATGGCGCATGACCAAGGCCGACGGCGATCCGGCCGCCGGCCGGCTGGTCTATGAAACCCGTTCCGAGGCCGGCTGCACCGCCTGCCACTCCCTCCAGGGCCAGGGCGGCATCAGCGGTCCCTCTCTTGACGGCGTTGCCGGCCGCCTGACTCCTGAAGAGCTTCTCGAATCCCTCATTCATCCCGGCGCCAGCCTGGCCCGGGGCTGGGAATCCCGCACCCTCCCCGATCCCGCCGATCCCGCCGGAACCACCAGTCCCATGCCCCCGATGGGCGCGCTGCTGACACTGCGGGAACTCCGCGATCTGATGGCTTTCCTCGGCACCCTGAAGGCCGATGAATCGAAATGACCCTGGCGGGCCCGCCAAAACGATGAGGTTCCCGCAGGGTTGACCCCGCATTTCTTCCGGCGGCGGTCCATCATGATCCTCAAATCACCACCTGCTCCTCCACCCGCGCCGCCAGCCAGAGCAGATCGCTCAGGCGGTTCAGCCAGGGGAGAATATGAGGGTTTGCCGGGAAATCCTCCGGCGGCAGGGCGGTGACGGAGCGCTCGGCGCGGCGGCAGACACAGCGGGCCATTTCCAGCCACGCCGCGCCCGCGCCGCCTTTTTCGCCGGGCGTGGACCAGTGGTGGAAGCTGTCGGGGAACTGCGCCTCCAAAGTGGAGGCCTCCACGGTCAGGCGCTCCACGGATTCCAGGCCAATGCCGGGGAATCCCTGTCCGCTGTAACGTTCCGCATTTTCCGGCCCCGCCGCCAGCAGGCCCATCATGGCCACCAGATCGTGCTGGGCCCGGGCTGCCACCGCCCGCAGTTCCGGCGTCAGGGTATGGACCCGCGCCAGGCCCAGCGCGGCATTCAGCTCGTCCAGGTCGCCGACAGCCTGCAGGCGGGGATGGCATTTCCCGACGCGTCCGCCGAAGAGCAGGTCGGTCCGGCCGGCGTCGCCGCGTTTGGTGGTGATGGATGGAGGCATGGGATTCGGTTTTCTATTACGCCGGGCAGCGCCCGCCGCATCCGCAATCTGCCGGTGACGGCTCCGGCTTTGGACTGCGGAGACTTGTCTCCGCTTTCTCCAGCGGGACTTGTCCCGCGCCGCACCTCCCAGGGTGTTGTTCGCCGGCTCCACGGCGAATCACGGGACGGCGGCAGGCCGTCTTTCCCAAAGCGGAGACAAGTCCAGGGCTGCGGCCGTCATCCGCGGATTGTAATCCGCCTCTCATCCCCGGCCTCAGTCTGAAAAGTGCTGTGCCCGGACTGGTGAACCAGCCCGGGCACAGCGTTCTTGCAGCAACCCCCGATCTTGTTGCGGCCGGCGTTCATTCCGGTTCCCGCGAAATTTGCGGACAGCATTTTCACGCTGTCCTGCCATCAATTAAGCACCAAGCGTGCCAGCCTGGAAGTCTGAAATGAAGCATTTTCTGATGTCTGCGTCCGCTTTTCCACACGGTTTCCGCGCGTTTGCCCGTGAGGGAACGCGGCACTGTGAAATCAGGGCGGGAGACGGAAAATTCACCCAATTGTGAATATCAAAAAATAGTGGCTGAAATTCCGCCGGAATTCTGCTTTTCTAGGGCTGACAAATGGCCGCAGTCCGGCCAGCCACACTTATGTCCGCAACAGATCCCATCGTTCAGGAACTCGCCGCCCTTAAAAACCTCGGAGAAAAGACCGCCCTCTGGCTCGTCGACGCCGGGGTGCGCAACCGCAGCGAAATGGCCAAACTCGGGGCCATCGAAGTCTGCCGCCGCATGCTCCTCGCCGGCCATCCGGTCTCCCTGGTCGCCGCTTACGCGATTGAAGGCGCGCTCACCGACACTCACTGGAACCAGATTCCACCGCAGAAAAAGCTGGAGGTCCAGCGCCTGTTCGCGGTGATGAAGCGCGGTATCGCCGCCGGTCCCCCGGTGGTCAAAGCCGGTGCCCGCGCCGCCGCCGCCAAGGCCGCCGCCGCCGCCGCTCCGGCCCCGGTGGAGGCCGCTCCGAAAGCCGCCGCCGCCAGCCCGGTGAAACCATCAGGCGCTCCGGCCGCCGCCGCTTCCAAAGCCGCCGCCGCCAAACCGGCGGCATCCGCCGTCAAGCCCGCCGCCCCGGCCGTCAAACCCGCCGCGAAAGCGGCCGGGACCAAAGCCGCCGCCAAGCCCGCTCCGGCGGCCACGAAGACGGCCGCCAAGCGCAAGTGAGCCCGATCATTGCCCTCACGCCCGGAGAATCATCACCGCAGCCGGAGGCCATTCCTTCCCACCCATCCCCTCCGCTCCGCTCCGCCGGTCAGGTTTTCCTCCGCCATCCGAGATGAAGTTTGCTATCTTTGGAGATATCCACGCGAACCTCGAAGCGTTCGATGCCGTCATGGCCGACGCCTCGGCGCAGGGCGCGACCCACTACGTCTGCATCGGCGACGTGGTGGGTTACAACGCCAATCCGGCGGAGTGCGTGCACCGTCTGCAGGAACTCGGCTGTCCCGTCGTGAAGGGCAATCACGACGAGGAAGCCTCCGCCGACACCGAAATCGTGGGCCTCAACCCCCTCGCCCAGGCGGCGCTGGAGTGGACCCGCCGCGCGCTCAGCGAGGATGACAAAGCTTGGCTGCGCGCCCTGCGCATGGTCCGGCAGGTGCGCGATTTCACCATCGTCCACAGCACTCTGGACACCCCCACCAGCTGGGCCTACGTCATGAACAAGTTCGACGCCATGGCCAGCTTCTCCTACCAGTTCACGCAGGTCTGCTTCTTCGGCCACACCCACACGCCGCGCGTTTACGTGAAAGGCGCGACGGTCTCCATGGAGAATACCGAGATCACCCGCATCGAGCCGGGCCGGAAGTATTTCATCAACGTCGGCAGCGTCGGCCAGCCCCGCGACGGCGACTGGCGCAGCGCCTATGCGCTTTACGATCACGACAATCAGGAAATCTCCATCCGCCGTCTGCCCTACGACATCGAGACCACGCAGCGCAAAATCCGCGCCGCCGGCCTGCCGGATGCTCTGGCGCAGCGGCTGGCGCTGGGGAAATGAGGGTTTTGAACAGAAGGGCGCGAAGGAAATGAAGGAAAAGCGGCTTCCCCGGAAAAACGGGGCGGCGATTCCGGTGGCGGACCCAATTTGAAAAATCTGTCCGGCCCGTTATCAGGCAATGACCCCCAACTCCCCACTGCTGGTTGATTGCGGCATCCACGGCAAAAGAACCGCCGCTGTTGTTTGCCGCCACCTGCTTTCAAACAACGGTCAGAGCATGGGTTTTATGGAGAACAGTTCCGATCCCGATGATCTCCAGGCGTGGTGCTCCGGATGTGAGGCCATGTTCCTCGCCGAGGGGGACAGAACGGAGGCCTTCGAGCGGTTCAACAACTACGCCATGATCTGCACCGTCTGTTACGGCCTAATCAAAGTGCGGCATGAGAGCTGAGCCAAAGCCCGCATTTCCCGAACCGGGGCTTCGCCGCGGCGGATCCCTCTGATGGTCATGAGCCTGCTATCAGACCTCAGCTCCTGCCGGCGCGCGCTGATCATCAAGCCCAGCTCCCTGGGCGATATCGTGCATACGCTGCCGTCGGTGCATCTGCTGAAGCGGCGGTTTCCGGGGATGGCTTTCACGTGGCTGGTGAATCCGGCGTTTGCCCCGCTGCTGGAGGGGAATCCGGATCTGGACGGCGTTCCCTCCACAATTCTCTTTCCCCGGGAAAATTTCCGGGGAGTCTCCGGCCTGCTGCGTTTCCGGCGGTGGCTGAAGGAGCTGCCTTCTCTCCTTGGGCCGGTGGATGCCGCCTTCGATTTCCAGGGACTGCTCCGCAGCGGTCTGATCGCCCGGGCCAGCGGGGCTCCGCTGCGGATCGGGTTCAGCGACAGCCGGGAGGGGGCGCGGTTTTTTCATAACACGGTCATCCCGGTCGATCCCGGAGCCCACGCCATCGAGCGCTCCCTGGCGTTGCCGCGGTTACTGAGGATGGACGGAGTGGACGGGATGGACCTTATGGACAGGGTGGAGGACCTGGATTTTCCTTTGCCGGAGGGCAGCGCGCCCGCCGCTTTGCCGGGGGAAATGGTCCCGCCGGGGGCGGTGCTGCTGCATCCCTTCAGCCGGGGGAAGGGGAAGTCGCTGACCGTGGAGCAGACGGTGCGGCTTTGCCGGGAACTGGCGCCGCTGCCGGTGCTGCTCGTGGGCCGTGCGGAGGCCGCCCTCACCGCCGCTTTGTCCGGACTGCCGCCGAACACTCTCAATCTGCTCAACGCCACCACCCTCCCCGAACTCATCTGGCTCATCCGCCGGGCGCGGCGGGTCATCAGCGTGGATAGCGGCCCCATGCACATCGCCGCCGCCCTGACGCCGGACGTGCTGAGTCTGCACACTTGGTCCGATCCCCGGAAAGTCGGCCCCTGGCATCCCGGCACCACGGTCTGGAAAGCGGGGCGGCTCATGGAAAGCGGGGCCCTTGATCCCGAAATCTGCGCGCGGAACTCCCATTTCCCCGACACTGCCATTCCCACAGTGGCGGCGTGGGCGCACCGGCTGGGTGACTGAAACCTGAATTCGCAAAGACGGGCCACGGATGGCACGGATGAGACGGATATTCACGGATTTATAAAGAAGAGGTTCCCCCCGCAGGGTGAAGCTCAATGACTTCTGAAAATCCGTGCCATCCGTTATATTCGTGCCATCCGTGGCCCGTTCCCGAATACACCCTGAAACCTCCCCGCTTCCGGGGCGCGGATCACCGGCTTCCGGTCCGTCCGTCCAGGATGCGGTTCAGCGCCTTGCGGTAGGGGCCGGGCATGGGGAGGGATTCCACGTCGGCCAGCGCGTGCCAGGTCTCGCCCGCCTGAGCGGTGGCGTCGGGGGCTTCGTGAATGTGGAGCGTCACCCGGTGGTGGGTGATGGTGTAGGCGGCGGTCAGGATTTCGGGAAGCCCGGCGGTTTCGGCGGCGGGGCGTTCGGGGAGTTTCCAGAGTCCCTGGCGGCGGCGGCCGGACTCCTGATGCAGCAGCAGCTTCCCCTTTCTCAAAGCGAACAGCGCGTGCTCGATCACCGCCACGATGGCGCGGGCGGCCTGTTTGCGGGGGCGGTTCACCGCGTCCGGACCGGCGGAGGCGCAGACGGTGCGCACCGGGCAGATCAGGCAGGCCGGAGCGCGCGGCGTGCAGAGGCGCTGGCCCAGTTCCATGATGGCGCTGTTGTGCAGGCGCGGTTCATCGGGATTCAGCAAAGCCGCCGCCCATGCCCAAAGCTGCGCCTGCACGGCGGGGCGGTCGATTTCCCCGTCGCAGGCCATCAGGCGGGTCAGGACGCGGGCCACATTCCCGTCCACCAGGGGAGCCGGGAGATTCCACGCGAACGACGCCACCGCGCCCGCGGTGTAGCGGCCGATGCCGGGCAGGGTCAGCAGGCCCTCCACGCCGCGCGGGAATTCCCCGCCGTGATCCGCCAGCACCGCGCGGGCGGTTTTTTGAAGATTCCGCGCCCGGCTGTAGTAACCCAGTCCCTCCCAGACCCGCAGCACCTCCGGCTCCGCCGCCGCCGCCAGCGTGGCCACATCCGGAAACGCCTCCATCCAGCGTGTGTAATAACCGCGCCCCAGCACGGTGGCGATCTGCGTCTGCTGGAGCATCATCTCCGACACCAGAATGGCGTACGGATCCCGCGTCCGCCGCCAGGGGTAGTCCTTGCCCTCCGCCTGGAACCACGTGAGCAGACCGCGGCGGAAATCCTGAATTTGCGCCGGGCTCACTTCACGTCCCTGATCCCGTCCTGGTTCCGGGTCGCGATGGGGATTTCCTCCCCCTGCTTCACGTCGAAGGTGCCGTCGGATTTGGGCCGCACGGTGTAACGGTGGCGTTTGGCCTCGGTTTTCCACGACCACGCGGCGATGGCCTCAAAGCCGGCGGCATCGCCGGGATCGGCGGTCAGGCTGCTGAGCTGGAGGATGACCGGCGGCTCCTGGGTCACGCTGTCGTAAATGCGCACCTGCCCGTTGGCCATGCCGGCCTCCAGCTTGCGGGCGGGCGTCACCAGCAGGCCGGTGTCGTTGAATTTCTGCTCAAAAGGCTTGGTCGCGGCGTCCATTTTCTCGCCCAGCACAATCGTGAGCTGTTTGGCCGCGGCGCGGTGCGGGCAGAGACTGAGCACCTGGCGCAGCACGGCCTCGCCGGCGGGAGTCTCAAGTTCGGTGTGCCTGGGCACGGCCTGCTCGGTTTTTCCGCAGGCGGAAAAAAGGAGCACCGGCAAAAGAAGAAGGAGTCGGAAATTCATGCGGTGGGAATTCTCAGTGAAACCCCCGCCGCAGGGAGTTTCAATTCATTTCTCGGCCCCGGCGGCGGGTGCCGGAGTCTGGCGGGCGAGCGCTTTTTTGCGGCTTTCGTCGGACAATTTATCCAGCGGAACGCGGTAGGGCTGCACGCGGTCCTTCATTTTAAGCACCACCGTCTCCCCCTCCAGCGCGATAAATCCGGCCTCGATCACCCGGCCGTCGGTGCTCGTCCATTTCTCCAAAGGTCCGGCTGCGGGAGCGGGGGCGGGCGGAGCGGCGGGTTTGGGCGGTGCCGGCTTGGGCCCGGTTTTCGGAGGCAGGCCTCCGGGCTTGGAAGGGGCGGCTTTTTCCAGCAGGGCTCCTTCCTGGATCCACTCCCGGATCAGCTTCAACTCCTTGGCGGACAGGCCGTCACCCTTCGGCGGCATCCGGCGTTTGTCGCCGTCGGGAGCGGTCAGCAGCTCCATCAGCGGACTGTCCTCGGGATGACCGGGAACAATCTGGGAGGAGGGGCCGATGTCCGTCTTCAGCCGCTCCAGGTTGTCGAAAACGTAGCCGTTCTTCTCCTTCCCGGCCTTCTCGCTGTGACATTCGTAGCACTTGGCCTTCAGAATCGGCGCGATGTCTCGCTTGAAGTCCGCCCCGCGCAGCAGCGGCGTGAAGGTCAGGAAGAACAGGGCGAGGCAGCGGATGGGCATGGCGGAGCATTACGATAAAATCACCGTTCCGCCCGCAATATTTTCGGTGAAAGGCGGCAAAAGAATCCACCCCGCCGACGGATTTCCGGAAAGGTCGAAACAGAGAACGCCGCACCCGGGAAATTCTGAAGACCCGGGCCGGAAAACCTGATTCCCGGGATTCCCGAACATTAAATCCGTTGCCAAAAGTGCCGGACAAAGCCGCCAAACTCCTGAATCGGGTCACCCGATTGATCAGTTTGGCCTCTGTACTCGACAGTTTGGGCACACGATTCGCCAGTTTGGCCGCTGTACTTGGCATTTCGGGCACAATGTAAGGCATTTCGGCCACACGATTCACCATTTTTTGCTCACGACACGACGCTTTCCTATCAGCTTGACCCGATTTCCGGGCTGTGCCCCGCATTTTCGATCGATCAGGGTAGAACAGGCGTCCCATCTGTCCCGCCGGGCATCCTGCCCGGTGCCGGAGCATTGGCCGCTCACAGCTTCCTGGGCATAAGTCCTATAGGTCTTATAAGCCCTATAGGACGTATCCGTCTGGGGAAATAAACCGACCTCCGCCAAAGCGCGCCATGGCAGTGGTGCCCGGCGGGACTGGCGGGACTGGCGGGACGTCTGTTCCACCCGCTGGAAGCCGGAAGTCGGCTATTCCGACCGCAGGGCTGCCGCGAGGGGCGCGCGGGCGGCTTTCCAGGCGGGGATGACGCCGGCGGCGAGGGCGCAGGCGGTGACCCAGACCGGCGTCCAGGCGAGTTCGGCCCAGGGGACGGCGAAGCGCACGGTCCAGCCGAAGAAGGCCTTGTTCACCACCCACGTCAGAATCATGGCCAGCAGCAGGCCGCAGACCATGCCGAGGACGGCGGACACCAGCCCGATGAGACCGGCCTCCGCGAGGTGGATGGCGGCGACTTGGCCCCGTCCGGCTCCGATGCTGCGCAGGGCGGCGATTTCATACGCCCGTTCCGCCACCAGGGTGCTCAGCGCCAGCACGATGCCCAGCAGGGCCACGGCGATGGCGATAACGCGCAGCAGCTCCGTGACCGCGAACGTCTGGTCAAAGATCCCGAACACCCGGTCGCGCAGCGCCCGGTTGGCATAGAGGGCGAGGCCGCCGTCCTGGCTGAATTTGACCCGCAGCTCCTCCTCCAGCGCGGCGGCGCGCGCCGGGGCCTTCAGAAACACGGCCACGGCGTGGGCTCCGGTGCCGGGCCAGTGGCGGGCGTGGTTTTCCGGGGTCAGGTAACAGCAGCCCTGATCGTCGGCGTAATCGTAAAAGATCCCGGAGATGGTGAAGGTGACGGGACCGCCCGGGGTTTTCAGTTCAATGCGCTGGCCGGTTTTCCAGCCGAAGCGGTTGGCGAGGATTTCGCTGACGGCGGCGTGGTCGGGCAGGCGCCATGCGGCATCTTTCCCACGGTCGCCGCCGTCGAGGTAGGTCAGCGGGCGCTCCGGCGGGCGGTTGACGGTTTTCAGGGAATATTCGCCGCCGTCGCTGAGAATCACCCGTTCCTCGCGCAGGGTTTCGACTTCCCGCACATTCGGATGTTGCCGGAGAAAGTCGATCATCGCGGGCGGCAGTTCGCTGCCGCGGCGCACGGTTTCATTGGCGGCGGGCGCGGCGTAGAGATCGGCTTTGAGGGTGTCGTCCACCCAGAGTTTGAGGGTTCCCCGGAAGGAGAAAATCATGATCGTCACCCCCAGCACCATGGCCACCGAGGTCAGCAGCGCCGCGATGACCGGCACCGCCCGGTGCAGCGCCCGCTGAAGATGCGCCGCCCCCATCCGCAGGAGCATGAGCCCGGCAAAGCCCCGGGTGCAGTGCTCCGCCGCCCAGGCCGCAGCCCGCGCCGCCGGTCGGCCGAGCATGACAAACCCCAGCACCAGCGCCAAGCACGAGCCAAAGCTCAGCCACGCGGGCCCCGTGCGCAGCGCCAGCACGCCGAGGAGGCCGCTGAGCAGCAGCAGACTGAGCGCGGAGAACAGGGAAACTCTCAGGCGCGGCGGGCGCGATTCCAGATTCCGTCCCAGCCGCAGGACCGCCACGGGATCCACCTCCGAAGCCTCCCGCGCCGGCAGCCACGCTCCCGCCAAAGCCGCCAGCAGTCCGCAGCCCGCCGCCTGGGCCACATGCAGCGGGGAAACCCAGGCGTGGTCGATGCTGAGAAGGACGTAGTGCGCGGAAATGGTTTTCGACACCCCCTCCAGCAGGACCCCGGCCAGCAGCCGGGCGAGGGGAATGCCCAGCATGGCCCCCAGCACCGCTGAAACCGCCGCCTCCGCCAGAAAGACCACCCGCACCTGGGTCCGCGAGGCCCCGATGGCGCGCAGGACGCCGATTTCCCGCCGCTGCCGCACCACGGAGGCGGCGACGGTGTTGCCGATGAGAAACACCCCGGCCAGCAGGGAGACGAGGCTGAGGGCGGTGAGATTCAGCTGAAAGCCCTGAAGCATCAGGCCGACCTGGCGGTTGCGCTGCGCGGGCGGCGTCACGCGGGTGCCGGGCGGCAGGATTTTTTCCAAAGCCGCCGCCAGCTCCGGAGCTTTGGCGGGATCGCCGGCGATGAGCTGGATGCTGCTGAGTTTGCCGGAAAGCCCCAGCAGCTCCTGCGCCCAGCCGATGTCGAGAAACGCGTGACGCCGGGAGCCGCCGCGTCCCGGATCCTGGCGGAAGGTGCCGCTGAGGGTGACGGTCACGGTTTCCCCGGAGGGCGTGAGCAGCCGCAGGGGGGAACCGGTTTTCAGATTCAGTTTTTGCGCCCAGGTTTCGTCCGCGGCGAGCGCCCGGCCTTTGGCCAGCCAGTCACCCATGCCGCCGCCGCTGTCCCACGCGCGGGTTTCGGAATCGGCGAAGGGTTCCAGAAACGGTCCGGCGGTGAAGGGATCCACGCCGAGGACCCGCAGGTATTCGCCGGGATGGTCCGCCAGGGGCGCGTGGCTTTCCACGATGGGCGTGGCGGCGCGCAGGCCGGGAAAATTGGCCAGCTTCGGCCAGATGGTTTCATCGACCCCGCCCACCGCCGTGATTTCCAGATCGCTGCGGCCCGCGACGAGGTCGATGCCCGCCTGGAACGCCTTGGTGGCGCTGTGGTTCACAATCCGCACCGCCAGGTAAACCGACACCCCGATGGCCAGCCCGCACACATTCAGCGCGGCGGAAAACGGCTTCGCCCGCCACCCCCGCCAGGCGGCCCGCATGAGCACGGTGAAGGTGGAGAGGGCGGCGGACATCGGAGGGCAGGGCGGCTGGGAGATCTGGGAAATCCGGGAAATAGGTCCTATAGGACGTATAGGACCTATTTTCAGCGGTTGACTGTCAGCGGCCGGTGGCCGGGAGTTTCTCCCGGACGGTGACCCTTGCGCCCGCGGGCACCGGGGGCAGCGGGTGCGTCAGCACGGAAAGCTCGAAAGCCGCGCGGCCCTCTCCGCTTTCGCAGACCACGGAGACCTCCTGGCGGTCGCCGTAAAAATGGCTGCGGGAGACCGTGCCCGTGAGCGTGCCCGGGCCGGTGCCGCCGGCTTCCTCCCCGGGAATCACCTCCAGGTGCTCCGGCCGGATCCAGACGGGACCGGCTTCGGGAGCCCGGCCCAGGACCCCGGCGGGGAGGAAGTTCATGCTGCCGAAAAGCGTGGCCGTGGCCTCATTGGCCGGGGCGTGATAAATCTCGCGCGGGGTGCCGACCTGCTGAAGCTTTCCGTCGCGGAGCACGGCGATGCGGTCGGAAACGGCGAGGGCGTCCCGGGTGTCGTGCGTCACCAGCAGGGCGGTGGTGCCGGCGGCGCGGAGGATGCGGCCCACGTCCTCGCGGAGCTGCTGGCGCAGGCTGGCGTCGAGGTTGGAGAAGGGTTCATCCAGGAGGATCACCGGCGGATGCGGCGCCAGCGCCCGGGCCAGCGCGACGCGCTGCTGCTGCCCGCCCGAGAGTTCGTGCGGGTAGCGCTTTTCCATGTCCGGCAGCCCGGTGAGGCTGAGAACACTGGCGAGAATCTCCGCGCGCTCGCTGCGGGATTTTTTCCGGGGCAGGCCGTAGAGCACATTGTCCCGGACGTTCAGGTGCGGGAAGAGGGCGTAGCTTTGAAACACCATGCCCACCCCGCGCTTCTCCGGCGGCAGCGGCGTCATGCCGGGCGCGCAGACGGTGCGGGTGCCAACGATGATGGTGCCGTTGTCCGGGACCTCCAGGCCTGCAATCAGCCGGAGCAGGGTGGTCTTGCCGCTGCCGCTCTCACCGGTGACGCTGAGGATTTCGCCCTCCTGGATTTCCAGCGACAACTCCTCCAGCGCCGGGCGGGAGGTGCGGGCGTAATGTTTGGTGACGCCTTTCAGGGAGAGAACGGACATGCGGGGGAAATCGGGATGGGGCGGAACGCGGCTGGAAGCCGGTGCGGGGCGCTCATCCTCTGCGCTGCCGGGCCGGTGATTCAACCCCGTTCCTGCCCCGCAGTCCGGGTGGCTGGTGGCGGACCGCCGGTCATGAATGGTTTCATCGTCCAAATTCAGGGTGCCGGCCATTTGGAGTGCGGAGACTTTGTCACCGCTTTCTTCAGCGGGACTTGTCCCGCGCCCGGCGTTCCTGGCCGTGATCCACGGATTTTACCGGCGAATCACGTGACGGAGACAAGTCTCCTTTTCCAAAGCGGAGACAAGTCTCCGCAGTCCAAATGGTTCTGTTTGCAGGGGAAATGGGTCAGACCTTCAAAGCCCCCTCCAGCATAGTGCGGAAAGTCCGGGCGTTGGGGACCGCGTGGCCGCCGATGGTGTTGTTGAAATACGCCCAGACCCGCCGGCAGCCGCTTTGCAGGATGCGGTCGCGCCAGATTTCCAGTTCCTCGTCCGTATAATCGTGGCGGTACCACTGGGTTTTCCCATGAAAGCGGAGGTAAACGTCATCGGCGGTAGTCACCAGCTCATCCGGCAGTCCCGGCGCGCTGCAGGAGCAGAAAATGGCCCCGGCTTCCCGGAAGGCATCATAGACTTTGTCGTTCCACCACGAGGCATGGCGGAATTCCACCACATTGCGGCGCCTGGGATCGAGCTGGGAAAGAATGGCCGCGAGCCGCGCGGGCGTGAAACGGTAACCCGGCGGCAGCTGGAACAGAAAACATCCCATGCGGTCCCCGAGCAGATCCGCGATGAATCCGAAGTCGCGGACCAGCGTCTCCGTGCCGGTGAACCGTTTCACGTGGGTGATCAGCTCGCAGACTTTCACCGTATAAATGAAGTCGCCGCCGTCCGCCTGCCTCAGCCAGGTCTTCACGGCGTTCACGGTGGGCCACGAATAAAACGGGGCGTTCAGCTCCACGGTGGAAAACTGCGAGGCGTAATGAGGGAACCAGTCCTTCGACGGCAGTTCCTCCGGATAAAAAGCGCCGCGCCATTCGCGGTAATACCATCCGGAGCATCCGGTGTTCAGCGCGGGAAGCGTCCGGGGCTCAGTGCCGAAATCCAGAGCGGACTCCGCCTCCAGCCGTGCCGCGCGCATTTTCAGCGCCCGCTCCGCGTTGGCCGCCCGCTGGCGCCGCCGCCGGTCGTTCTGCCGGTCCTGGTGTTCCTCTGTGGCGAAAGCGGAGGCGGCGTCAGTCATGGCGGTGAGTTTTCAAAATCCTTTTGCAGTTCCGCTGCCAATGCCGCCAGGCCGTTTCCCGTCCCGCTGACCCCATGGACCGGCCGCTCCACCGGCCGGCTTCGCTTCCGGTTTCAGGCAGATTGCCATTCCCGGCCGCGCAGACCGCCAGAAGTTTCCGTGTTCCCGGGCCGCCGGTTTCCCGCTGCGGCGGGCGGCGCGGGCCCGGCCCGTTGTTTGCATAACACCGGACGGTTGCCTCCGGCAGCAGACGACGCAGGACATGAAACCTCACCACTCCCCGCGCCCCGCGGGACCTTCCGCCACTCAGCCCCGTCCGGGGAAAACAACGGTCATTTCCGGAACCCGTCCCCGTTCCCGCCCGCCCGCCGCCGCCGTCCTGCCGGAGCTGCGCCGGCACGATCTCGTTTTCACCCACGACGGCATGCCCGGCTACTCCCGCCGCCGCCATGGCCAAAGCTTCCGGTTTTTTCTGCCGGACGGCGGGGCTCTGCGCGACCCTCTGGAAAAGCGGCGCCTTCTGTCCCTGGCGATCCCGCCGGCTTACCGCGATGTGTGGATCTGTGTGAAGCCCAACGGCCATCTTCAGGCCACGGGCATGGATGACCGGGGACGGAAACAATACCGGTATCATCCGCAGTGGTCCGCGCTCAGCGCCGGCCGGAAGTTCACGGGCCTCACGGAATTCGCGCGGGCGCTGCCCGGCCTGCGCGGCCGCGTGAACGCCGCTCTGACCGCGGAGGGTTTTGACAAGGAGCGGATCATCGCCGGCATCGTGGGGCTGCTGGACCACACCGGTTACCGCATCGGCAACCGGCGGTATGTGAGGGAAAACCGCAGCTACGGACTGGTTTCCCTGCTGGTCCGCCATCTGGTGGAGGAGGAAGGGGCCTGGATTCTGAGATTCCGGGGGAAATCCGGGCAATGGCACCGCGCCCCGGTCCGCAGCGCGCGCCTCGCGGCGCTGGTGGCGGAGCTTCACGAACTGCCGGGCCAGCATCTTTTCCGCTATGAGGACGGAGCGGGCGGATGGCATGACCTCAACACGGCGGACGTGAATGACTGGCTCAAAAACGAGGGCGGCGGGGATTTCACGGCCAAACAGTTCCGCACCTGGCGCGCCACCGTGCTCTGCGCGCGGGCGCTTTCCGCGCTGCCGCCTCCCGAAGCGGAGCGCGCCCTGAAAGCGGCGGAAACGGCCGCCATCCGGCAGACCGCCGCCATGCTCCATCACACCCCGGCGACCTGCCGGAAGTATTACCTGCATCCTGAAGTCTTCGCGGCTTTCCGGACCGGGCGGCTGCATCAGCTCATGAGCCGCCGCCCGCCGAAATTCCGTCAGGGAGACCCGGCCGCCGGACTGCGGGCGGATGAGCGGCGGGTGCTTTGGCTGATTGAGCATCCGGTCCGCAAACCGCGCCGGAGCTGACGGGAAACCGCAGGACCCGGAGGAGCCTGTCCCAATGGCTCCGGACAGGTTCCCGGCCGCCGGAAGTCCGTCAGTCAGTCAGATTTTGACCCGCTGTCCCGTGCGGCCGGACTCGGCGATGGCGGCGACGATTTTCATGTCCGCCAGGCCCATGGATCCGGGAGTTGCGGGTTCCTTGTCATGGAGCACGCATTCGGAGAAATGATCCATCTCCGCCGCGAAGTGATTCACCTGCGGGATCGTCAGGTCGGCTTTCTCCGGAGTGCCCGCGCCGCCTTTGGCGCGGCTCACGCTCAGCTTCAGACCCCGGTAGGGGAAGGCCGGGTCCATCTCGATAAAACCGTCCGTGCCCACCGCCCGGTAACGCTGGCTGCCGGCGGTGCCGAACGAGCACTCGCAGTGGGCGAGGACGCCGGAGGGATACCGCAGGACAAAACTGACGCTTTCCGGGACCTCGGCAAACCGGGGATCGTCCGCAGGCCGGTGCTCCACCGCATAGACGTCCACCGGCTCCTCGCCGATGACATAACGCGCGGCATTGATGGAATAAACGCCGACATCGCCGACCGGTCCGCCGGCCGTTTTGGTGCTCAGGCGGATATTCGGAGCCTGGACGTTCTGGCAGTTGCTGGAGGAGAAAAGCTTGATGTTTCCCAGCGCTTTGGCCGCGCACAGCTCCATGACCTTGCGGTTCAGCGGCTCGTAGTGCAGGCGGTAGGCGATCATCAGTTTGCGGTCCGCCTTCTCCGCCGCCGCGATCATCCGCCGGCACTCCTCCACGCTGCCGGCCATGGGTTTCTCGCAGAGCACATGCTTGCCGGCCTGGAGCGCGCGGATGGTGAATTCGGCGTGCAGGGAATTCGGCAGGACGATGTAAACCACATCCACCTCTTTGTTCTCCGCGATTTTGTCGAACGATTCATAATCCAGAACCGCCTTCTCCGGGACGCCGTAGGCTTTGGCCACGCGCCGCGCTTTTTCGGGGTGGCCGCTGACCAGGGCCACCAGCTTGGAAAGCTTGCTCTGCGCAAAAGCCGGCAGGATTTCCTCCAGCGTCAGTTGCCCGATGCCCACGATGGCCCAGCCGATTTTCCGCTCCACGATTTCCGGCAGGACCAGAGTCGGGGACTGTTTGTCCGGCGGGGCGAGGGCGACGGGAGCCGTGGTTTTGGCGGCGGTGCCGGAGGGCGGCGGATTTTCTGGCGCGGCCTCCGGTTTGGGTTTCTCCGTCGGAGCGGCGGCGGCGGTGGCGCGCGTCTCCGGACTCAGAGCCAGGGCCGTGGCTCCGGTGACCGAGGCCTGTTTCATAAACTGACGCCGGTTCAGCCCGGAGGAGGGAAGGGGGGACGGGGAGCTCATAGCGGGTTTGGGGTGTTCCCGGATAACGTGAGCCGGCGCGGGGCGGGACGGATAATTTTCCACCGCTTCCGCGCTTTTCCGGCTGACAGGCCGTTTCCGGAAAACGCTCCGGAGGATTTGGACTGCGGGGACTTGTCACCGCTTTGGGAAAGGTGACTTGTCACCGTCGCGTGAATCGCCGCCAAATCCGCGAATGACGTTCAGCGTGACCGGGCGCGGGACAAGTCCCGCTGGGGAAAGCGGTGACAAGTCCCCGCAGTCCAGGGCCCCGCAGTCATCCTCCATTTCCTGGCCGCCCATTCTCTTCCGGCATCAATTTTCAGAAGCCGGGACCGCTTTGGGCGCCCGCGTGATGAGAATCACGGACGCCAGAATCAGGATGCCTGCCATGAGGACCGAGCCGGGCAGCTCCTCCTTCAGCACGAGGTGGCCGAGGAGCACGGCGACGAAGGGATTCACGTAGGCATAAGTGGAGACTTTGGCCGGAGTGCTCACCTGCAGCAGCCAGACGTAGGCGGTGTAGCCCACCAGGGAGCCGATGACCGTCAGGTAAACAAAGGCCCACGCGGAGGAGGCGGTGACGGTTTCGGGATGAAACCGCGCGCCTTCCCCCATCAGCAGGCCAACGACAAACTGAAGCACGCCGCCCGCCAGCATCTGCATGGCCACCGTGGTCAGGGCGGAGGCGGGTTTGGGCGAATGCCGGGCGTAAACGGAGCCCAGCGCCCAGCACAGGGCCGCCGCCAGCAGAACCGCCGCGCCCACGGGATCGGTCGCGCGGTGGCCGTGGGAGTCGCGGCTGAGAATGATCATCACCACCCCCGCCGCTCCCGTGATCAGGCCCAGCACCACCGCCCGTGAGGGCCGGACGCCGTGCGGCCGCAGCCAGTCGACGATCATGATCCACAGCGGCACCGAGGCGATGATCAGCGCCGTGGTCCCGGAAGCCACGCGCCCCTGCGCCCAGGAAACGCCGCCATTGCCCGCGAAGATGAGCAGCGCGCCGATGATGGAGGCGCTGATCCACTCCCGCCGCGTCGGCCGGGCCGCGCCCAGCCGGAGCATGACCGCCAGCAGGAACCCGCCCGCGATGATGAACCGCGTCCCCGCCATGAGGAACGGCGGGATCGTTTTCACCGCGAGGGTGATGCCGAGATAAGTCGAGCCCCAGATGATATAAACGGCGGCGAACGCGGCGATCACCAGGCCCAGCGGCGCCGGTTTGGATGAGGGGGAAACCGGCACCGTGCCCGGAGAGGCCGCCTTCACCGCCGTCGGCCGGGACCCGTGTGGCGTTTCCTCGCCGGCTCCGGCTGGTGGTCCGGCTTCGTTTTGCGGGCCGGTCCCGCGGATTTCCCGCAGGGAGGCGGCGGGGGCGTCCGGGGCGCCCGGCTTTCCGGGGGAGGCGGCGGTCAGGGCGTCGTTCATGGAGCGGGGGAGGGAATCAGCCGGATGGTGGCATCCGTCAGCGCCTGCAATAACACGGCCTGGCCGGCGCGCAGCGGCAGAGATTGTCCCGCCTGCAGAAGAATGTCGCCATCCTCCGGCGCGGCCGTCAGCCACACCGTTCCGCGCTCCACCGCAATGGCCCGCACCCCGGCGCGGCGGCCAAGGCGGAACAGGGTGTTTTTGGCAAGACTGGAGGTTTTGCCGCCGGGAATTCCCGCAGGCCTGGCGGCGGGGTTCAGAGTCAGGGCATCGCGCGCAGTCAGCCAGCGGGGCAGGGGGATCGTCTTCATACCCCGGAACATGTCACCGTTTTTTTGGTTTCACAGATGCAGACGATTGAAAATCGTGCTTATACAGATTGAATTCGGCGCCATCTGTGCAATTCTCATTTCCGCCGATCTGTGTCTGCCATTCAAACCGCGTTAAGCTAAAGTTTCCCCATGCCTGGAACCACTCCCCTCTCCGCCGTCACTTCCGAATCCGGCCCGGTGTACCTGCGCCTGGCCGGCGTGCTGGAAGGCATGATCCGCAGCCAGTCGCTGCGCCCCGGCGACCGGGTGCCCTCCGTGCGGCAGTTCGGCCGCCAGCAGAAAGTCAGCGTTCCCACCGCGCTCAGCGCCTACGCCACGCTGGAGACGCGGGGCCTGATCGAGGCCCGGCCGAAGTCGGGATATTTTGTCAGGCGGCGGCAGTCGGATGCCGTCCGGACGCCGGGCTGGGGCCGGCCCGCGCCCAGGGTCACCGACTTCTCCAGCCTGGATCCGCTGGACACCATCATGTCCGATCACGGGAATCCCGCCTTCGTCCCGCTCGGTGCCGCGCTGCCCAGTCCCGACCTGCTGCCCGGGGAAAAACTGGCGCGCATCATGGGCGGCATCGCCCGCCGCATCCCCGGCGCGGGCGTGGCCTACGACGTGATCCCCGGCAGCGAAACCCTGCGCCGCGAACTCGCCCGCCGCTCGCTCGACTGGGGCTGCGCCCTCCAGCCCGACGAATTCATGGTCACCAACGGCTGCACCGAGGCCCTCGCCCTGGCCCTGCGCGCCACCTGCCAGCCGGGTGACACCGTGGCGGTGGAATCGCCCACCTATTTCGGCCTCTCCAGCCTCCTGCGCGAGTCCCGCCTGAACGCCCTGCCGATTCCTGTGGACTCCGACACCGGCATTGACCTTGAAGTGCTGGGCAAGGCGCTGCGCAAAACCCGGATCGCGGCCTGCGTGCTCATCCCCAACTTCCACAATCCGGTCGGTTTTCTCATGCCCGAGGACCGGCGGAAAGCCATCATCAGTCTCCTGACCCCGCGCGGGATTCCCATCATCGAGGACGACATTTACGGTGATCTCCAGCATCAGGGGGACCGGCCCCGCTGCCTGAAAGCGTTTGATCCGGACGGTTCCGTGATCCTCTGCGGCTCCTTTTCCAAGACCCTCGCGCCGGGCTACCGCATCGGCTATATCTCCGGCGGCCGCTGGCATCCGCAGCTCATGCGCCTGAAGTCGATCAGCAGTCTGGCCAATGCCACCCTGCCCACGCTGGCCGTCGCCGAGTTTCTCAAACACGGCGGTTACGACCGCCACCTGCGCTCCCTGCGCCAGGCCTACCGTTCCCAGATGGAGCACATGCGCGAAGCCGTGGCCGCCGGCTTCCCTCCGGGCATCGGCCTTTCCCGCCCGCAGGGGAATCTGGTGCTCTGGTGCGAGCTGCCCGCCCGGGTGGACTCCATCGAACTTTTCCAGCGCGCCCGCGCCGCCGGCATCAGCATCGCCCCCGGCCCTCTCTTCGCCGCCTGCGACACCGGTTTCCGCAACTTCATCCGCATCAACTGCGGCCACCCCTGGAGCCCCGCCATCGAACGCTCCGTCGCCATCCTCGGCCACCTCGCCACCGACCTCGCGAACAAGGGCTGACCGGCTTGCGGAAAAGCCGGAAGGAATCACGAATTCAGCTCGTCAAGCAGCCGGGAGGAGAATTCGGGCAGAAAGCGTCCGAGATCGATCAGGTGATCCTCCACCGCGCATCCGCGCTTTTGCGCAATACCGCCCAGCTGCCGCACCACGTGCAGTGGCTCCAGTGAGAAGAGCGTGAGCAGATAATCCTGAGGGTGAATGGCCCTGATGCCCCAGGGGGTCAGGGATTCGGCGGGAAAATCGCGCAGATTGAAGGTCAGAATGACTTCAGCCCGGGTATGGATGGCGCAGGCCAGCACATGCCGGTCCTTCTCCTGATTGGAGCACTGGCTGACAAGGTGCCCGAAACCGCTGGCAAGAGCTTCAGGAAAAGCCAGCCGGAGCTGCTCCCGCATGCTGTCCGCGATCCGTTCGGGCCACCCCAGCCGCCCAACCTGGGTTCTTCTGGTCTCATTCAGAATTTCCTCGCTCCAGACCGGCAGGTAAAGTCTCGGTTTTTCCGCGAGAAGCAGCAGCAGGTTCGCCACGCTGTAGTTGGCGAGCACGCAGGCGTCGAGCACCACTTTGAAATCAGCCCTCACGCGGTGGCCGGGTCCGCCGGCGGGTCGGGAAAATACAGTCCGGCTTCCATGACCTCACTGGAAAGCCGGTCCATGGCCTTTCGGCGGCTTCGGTCCCTGGTTTGCTCATAGGCCAGCAAATCCCTGAAAGTCACCCGGCGGTGGGTGCCCACCCGGTGAAAAGGAATCTCTCCCTTTTCCAGCAGATTCACGAGAAATTGACGCGACACACCGAGGTAGTTGGCGGAGGCCTGGGTGGTGAAAGCCTCATCCTCCGGCAGCATCACGATAGCCTTTCCTTCGGCCATCAGCCGCACAATGCGCGCAAATTGCCGGAACAATGCTTCGGGGATTTCGCTTTGACCGCCCTTGCTGTCGGTAAGGAGAATATGGTCCGGACTGGCGAACAACCGGGCCATGCGCTCCAGATCGGCGGGCGGAATGAGTGAGGGATCAAGGCGGTTGGTGCGGGTGGTCAGCATAAAAAGGAAATTACGCCACTTTCACGTCCTGGAGCGGAACAGCGGAGTTTCCGCTCCGGGCGCAGGCCCGGCGTGCCGTCCAAGCTTCCCCGCAGGGACGATTTTTCAAGTCGAATATTCGCCACAAACGCTACGCGAGGTTCACGCCCTCTCCACCGACCGGTGCAGCCACAGGGCTCCCGCCGCGCCCAGAAGCGCGATCACCACCGCCGGCACGCACGCGTCCGGCAGAAGATTCTGCTCATTCAGATCCCATGCCCGGGTGGCCAGGGTCGAAAAATTCGCGGGGCGCAGCAGCAGCGTGATCGGCAGTTCCTTCAGCAGATCCAGAAAAGTCAGCAGCCCCGCCGCCAGCAGCGGGCCGCGCAGCAGGGGAAGATTCACGCGCCACAGCGTTTTCCACGGGCCGATGCCCAGGGTGCGCGAGGCGTCGTCCAGACTGCCGCAGACGCGCTGGAGCCCGCTTTCCAGAGGCTGGTAGGACACGGCCAGAAACCGCACCGCATACGCCAGCACCAGCCCCGTCAGCGTGCCCGCCAGCAGGCCGATGCCGAGGGATTTTGAAAACTGGATCAGCCCCAGCGTGACCGCGAGCGCGATCACCGCCCCCGGCATCCCGTAGCCGAGGAGCACCGCCCGCGCGGCGGCGCGCCCGGGCAGCCCGCGCTGAAGCCGCACCGCGTAGGCCAGCAGCAGCGCGAACAGTGTGATCACCAGCGAACTCCCGCCGGCCAGCAGCAGCGTGTTTTTAAAAGCGGGCCAGAAGCCCGTGGGCAGTCCGTCCGCCGCCCCCAGCATCGCCAGCCTCAGCAGCCGCCCGCCGGGCAGCAGAAATCCCAGCGTCAGCGGCAGCAGGCAGAACAGCGTCGCCAGCCAGGCCCGGAGACCCCGGAGTTTCCACGGCGTCAGGGGCCGGTGGGACGCGCCCTCGCTGAACCGCGCCCGGCCGCGCGCCAGTTTCTCCAGCACCAGCAGGGTCACCACAAACCCCAGCAGAATCAGCGAAAGCCGCACCGCGCAGGCTTTGTCATCCAGCTCAAACCCGTAGCGGGAAATCCCGCGCGTGAGGGTTTTGACGCCAAAAAAGCTGACCGCCCCGAAATCATTGAGCACCTCCATCAGCACCAGCGCGGTCCCGCCGGCGATCGCGGGCCTCGCCAGCGGCAGGGCCACCCGCCGGAAGGTTCCCGCCGCCCCCTGGCCCAGCAGCCGCGAGGCCTCGATGACCGAGGAGGCCTGCCGCCGGAAGGACGCCCGGGCGGTCAGGTAAATGTAAGGATAAAGCACCGAGCCGAAGATGACGATCAGCATGACCAGCCGCATCCGCTCGTCGATGCTCATGGTCGCCTCAGTCCCCCAGTGCTCACGCATCCAGACCAGCGCGGGGCTGATCTGATCCCGGAGGTAATGATAGCCGTAAACCGCGAGATACCCCGGCAGGGCCAGGGGCAGCACCAGCGCCCAGGAGAAAAATTTCCTTCCCGGAAACTGGCAGGTGCTGGTCAGCCAGGCGGCGGGCACGCCAAAAAGCATCGCCAGGAGCCCGCTTCCCAGGGCGAGAAGCAGCGTGTCCTGGACATAGTTGCCCAGTTTCACCATCCGCCAGTAATCGCTGGGCTCCGCCAGCTGCGGCAGGAGCCCCCAGGCGGGCAGCGCCAGCAGCGCCGCCAGCAGGGCGAGAATCAGCCACACCGCTCCCGGGGTCGGCAGCGGGCGGACCCGGCGCCATCGTCTGATCGCGCCGGTCATGAGGATTCCGGAAGAGGGAAACCGGTGCTGGCCCCGGTTTTTGACGGGATGTCTGAAAAAGGCGGAGGCTCCATTATTTTCCCCCGCTCACCAGCCGCCCTCCTCCAGCAGCATCACCGCCGCTTTGTGGTTTTTGCCCAGCTCCCCGAGATTCAGGGGATCCGCTTTGAACGGGCCCCAGGTTTTGTGCAGCGGGGAGGTGTCGTGCGAGAGATCGACCGGATACTCAAAAGTCTCGGCGGGAAACACTTTCTGGGCCTCGTCGCTGGCGAGGAATTCCAGGAATTTGCGGGCGTTCTCCGGGTGTTTGGCGTATTTGGCGATGCCCGCGCCGCTGATGTTGATGTGCGCGCCGCGGTCCGCCTGGTTGGGGAAAACGATGGTCACTTTGCTGAAGGCCTCGCGTTCCGCCGGGTCCTTCGAAACCGACATCTGGCCGAGGTAATAACTGTTCACCAGCGCGACATCACCCAGATTCCGGGCAATGGCCGAAACCTGCTCGCGGTCGCCGCCGAGGGGCTTGCGGGCCAGGTTTTCACCCACCGCCGCCACCCACGCCGCCGCTTTGGCCGCGCCGTCGTTGGCGATGAGGGAGGCCACGAGGCTCTGATTGTAAACGCTCTCGCCGGACCGGATCAGGAGTTTGCCTTTCCACTTGGGATCCGCCAGATCGGCATAAGTTTTGACCTCGCCGGGCTTCACCCGGTCCTTGGAATAAACGATCACGCGGGAGCGCACCGTGAAGCCGAACCAGTAATTCTCCGGGTCGCGGAGGTTGGCGGGAATCTCTTTCTTCAAAACCGGGGAATCCACCGGCTGGAGCAGCTCCAGGGACTTCGCATTCGCCAGACGGCCGGCGTCCACGGTGACCAGCAGGTCGGCCGACGTGTCCTTGCCCTCGCCGCGCAGGCGGGCGATCAGCTGATCGGCTGTGGCCTGGGTGACATTGACGGTGATGCCGGTCTTCTTTTTGAAAGTCTCAAACAGCTGGTCATCGCTCTCATAATGACGGTGCGAATACAGATTCAGCACCGGCTCCTCCGCCGCAAAGGCCGGCAGGGCGGCGCAGAGAACGGAGAAAAACAGAGCAAGACGGGCCAGAGGCCGCAGGCGGTTATTGAGATTCGGTCTCATAAGGGCCGCACTCATGCACGCTGCCCCGCCCTTGTCACGCGGTTTTGTCCTCACGCGCCTCCGGGTTTCCCGGCGTGGCCGGAATCACAAAATCGTTCTCCGCCATCGTCCATTCCACCGGCAGCACGGAGGGATCAAGTCCCGGCAGAAGCCGTCCCGGACTGCCGGGCTGGAGGCCGCGCTGGGGCTCGGCGGTGCGGGAGCCGAGCGGCGGATCCGGCAGGCTGACGGCGAGCAGGCGCCCGGAAATTTCATCGGTCAAACCGGGGCAGGCCACCGCGCCGGTGGCGGCCTGGAGGCGGTCAGAGATAGTTGCGGGCAAGGGTTCACCGTTGCCGGTCCAGGTGAGGAAGGCGCGGAGGGTGGCGTCGTGGGCCTGTGTCAGCCCCCCGGCGAGCCCGGCACCGCCGAGAGCCAGGGTGGGATGATATTCCCCGCACCACCGGTCCGCGCGCCGGGCGGCGGATTCCGCCGCGTAAATGATGGGAATGCCGCGCAGGAGACAGGACCACAGGGCCGTGCAGCCGCCGGCGGAGGCGGGGCTCAGGCCGCACAGCAGACGGTCGGACTCCCGCAGCAGATCGGTCGCGCGCACGGCCTCGACCTGGCGCAGCACCTCCTGATCCGTCAGCAGCGTGAGCCGCAGCCCGCCGTTTTCCGAAACACTCACCCAGCCCAGGCCGTCGTGACCTTCCCGCCACTCCATCCGCAGCCGGCGGAGCGCGGCCGGAGCCAACGTGGCGAAGGCGCAGTCGCCGAGCAGATGCAGGTCATCCAGCTCGTCCATCTCCGACTGGAAATAGAGAAAATGATCCGGCCACGGCGCATCGGGATGCTGCGCGCGGATGGCGGCCTGGGACACCACGCTCTGAACCCGCGCCCGGCGCAGCAGCCGTCCCAGCCCCGGATGGTTCAGAGCTGTTTGGGGAATGATCAGCGGCACTTTCCCCGCGAATTTCAAAGCCAGCAGCGCCAGCGCCGTCGCCCGGCCCTCCGGCAGCACGATGGCCATGCGCTCCGCGGGAAAGGATTCCCAGCGGCGCGCCAGATGCATGGCCTGGGCAAAAACCAGGCCGCGCTTCAACTGCCGCAGCGGATCGTCCGCATCCGCCAGCGACAGATTCCAGGGAAGATGGCAGAGCGCCTCCGCCGCCGCCAGCCGCAGGGTGCGGTGGACCTCCGGACGGGCCTCCAGACCTTCGCGTGAAAGCTGCCGGAACGCCTGCCTCGCGCCGTGCGCGGTGACTTCCCCGGCGGGAATCGGCGCCCCCCAGACGGCGGTCACATGCACGGGGAACCGCTGCGGGCGCTTGGCGAAAAATTTACCGCCCTGGAAGGAGAAAATCGAACCCCACAGCGCGTCCAGATACACCGGCAGCACCGGCGCCTGGCCGCGGCGGGCGATGAGCTCAAAGCCTTTGCGGACCTCGTTCATGAAACCCGTGCGCGTCAGCTGGCCCTCCGGGAAAATGCAGACCACTTGGCCCTCCTTCAGGGTGTCGGCCATGGTCACGATGGCGTCCTTGGCCCGCTTGCTGGAGATGGGCACGACGCCGAAGAGCCGCATGAATCCGCTCAGCAGCGGGTTTTTGAAAAAATCCTCGAACACCGTGAACACCACCTCGCGCTCGCAGGCGGCGGACAGGATCAGGGCATCCACATAACTCAGGTGATTGCACACCAGCAGCACCCCGCCGCGCTCCGGCAGGCGTTTCGCATGAAGACCGCGGGTGCGGTAAACGATCCGGATCAGCCCGAGGACGGTGAAGCGCAGGAAGTTCTGCGGAATGATGCGCAGGACATAAATGGAGGTCGCCAGACAGAGCAGCCCCAGCATCACCAGCTGCCAGACCACGCTGACGCCCAGCTTCAGCCACAGCAGCTGCACGCCGATGCTCAGCAGCATGGCGAGGGAATCCAGGAGCCCCGCCGCCGACAGCATCCGCCCGCGCACCTGCGGCTCCACCTGGTCCTGAAGATAGGCGTTCAGCGGCACCAGAAACACCGCGCTGGCCCCGCCGATGATCAGGATCAGCCAGCGGAAAGCCATGCCCGCCGGATCCACCGCCAGCGTGGCCACACTCGCCGCCGCCATGCCGAAGCCCCCCAGAGGCACCAGACCCAGCTCAATTTTGTGGGCCGAAATCCACGCCACCAGCAGACTGCCCAGGGCCACCCCCGCGCCGACATAGGCCAGCAGCATCCCGCTGCGCTCGGACTGGGAGGCCTCGTTGGGCTCGATCTCCGTCGCCAGCTGGATCAGAATCAGCGTCAGCAGCGTGGCCGCGAACCAGAAAAACGAGACCCCCAGCGCGGTGAGCCGCAGCTTCCGGATCCGCAGCAGCCCCGCGAGATGGTGAAAATGCTCCGTCAGCATACCGCGCCGGAAGGATTCCCCGCAATGGGAGGGCGTGGGCGTCATCTGCCAGGCCAGGACGGCGGGAATCACCGCCAGCGCCGCCAGAATGAGCGTGGTCAGGCAGGCCGCCAGATTCCCGTTTCCCGTGCTGGGCCCGTTCTCATAAAACACTTCAAACACCCGTCCGCCGATCCACTGCCCGGCCACAAAGGCCATGATGGCCGTCATCTGCGCCCAGCCGCTGGCGATGGACAGGTATTTGTCGCCGACGTATTCCTTCACGATCCCGCCCTTCGCGGGCTGGAAAATCGCCGCCTGCAGGGCCAGCAGGAAAAACAGCCCCGTCGCCACCCAGAACCAGCCGAACCAGAACGTCAGGGCAATGCCCAGCAGCACCGCCACCTGGGAAATGCTGCACCACAGCACCACCTGGCGTTTTGAAAAACGGTCCGACATCCACCCCGTCACCGGCGCGAAAAACAGCAGGGGCACCACCAGCAGCACCGAAACCAGGTGGGCGTAACGGTCGCTCGTCGCCCGGTCCAGCAGCACTTTCGCCAGCCCCAGCAGCGTGAACTGCGCGACTTTGTCATGAAACGCGTTCTGCGTCTGCACCACCAGCAGCCGCCACAGCGACGCCCAGTCCGGGCGGAAAGGCTCCCGCCGCCCGGCGGTCATCTCCGGAAATTCCCCCTCCTCCGCCCCGGAATCCGTAAAACCGGCGGGCGGCGGCAGGGAGGCGGCGGAGGTGAGGTCAGTCATGCGGAAAAAACTCCGAAAATCCTCACCGTCTCCCGGAGGGAACGCAACAGCCCGGTTCAGGGAGCGTGCCGATAAGGCGGACCGGCTTCAGGCTTAAAACCGCCGCGCCGCGGAGGGCGGGGACGCCTACTGCTCCAGCGAGAGAATCCCGCCGGACGCCTCCGCCTCCGCCGGGCGGGAGAACGGGCGCGGCATCACCTCAATCAGTCCCATGGTCCGCCCGCCGCCATGAATCATCACCCGCTCCAGCTTCGGCGGCTGGGGCTTGCCGTCCGTCGGCGTCAGGCCCAGAAAGGTCTCCAGATACTGCACCATGGCCTTTCTCGCGGTGATTTTCAGCGTGCCCTTCTCCATGTGGAATTCGCCCGCCACCATGGCCCGCTTCTCCGGACTCAGATCCGGATGCGGCCGCAGCTCCACCGTCACCTTTGTCTCCCATGCCTCATCCCGGATCGGCAGCGGCTCCGCCGGCGCCTGCGGCCAGCGCGCCTCCTCCATCCGCCCGAGCACAAAATCACGGTATTCCCCTTTTTCAAAACACCACGCCCGCGCATGCCACCGGTGCCCGCTCCACGCCAGCGCGTGAGGCATGATCGAGCGCCAGCCCCGGGAATTCAGGGAGGCATACATCACCTCCAGCCGCATCCCGTGCAGCACCGCGTGGAACACCCGGCGCTCCACATCCGGGGCCACCCGGCGTTCCGGCATCACCAGCCAGTCCACCTGCGGGGATTCCGGAGCCTCCACCCGGCCCGCCACCGGCAGCCGTCCGGCCCGGTCGATGAACTGCGTGATGGCCTGCTCCAGCGTGCTCGTGTCCAGCAGGCGCACCATGCCCTGCGATCCCTCATAGCGTTTGCGGTTCAGGCTGTAAACCAGCGCTCCCGGGTTCATCTCCAGGTATTTCTGGAAATCGGCGCTGACCTGCGCCGCCCCCACTCCGAAAACCCCGCACACATCCTGCCGCCGGACAATCCCCCGCCACCAGGCCGACCGCTCAATAAACCGCAGCCGCTCCATCGCTGCCCACTGTTCCGGATTGGTTGGTGCTCCCATGATTTTTATGTGTGTAAAATGTCAGTGAAATCGGCTTGGATTCCAAAATGTGATAACAAATCAGAAGCCTCAGGCAATCAGAGCCGGAAAGTATTTCGAGTTTACGGGAGACTCAAGTAAAATCTTTCAATAGAACAGTGAATTTTTGAAAACGGCGCATTTACGCAGCATCAATCACCGGTCGACCCCTGAAAATAGGTCCTATAGGGCCTATAAGTCCTATAGGACCTATTTTTCCGCCGTCCGCCGTCCGCTTTCCGTCCCGGGGCACCCGCCGGGCCTAGCGTTTTCCCCAGGCGCCGCGGCGTGCTTTTTTCGCGGCGCGCTCCAGGGCGTAAAGTTTTTCCTTCTGATCCCGGATGCTTCCCCCTCCGGGGCGGTCCGCACCCTTGGTGAAAATGCGGGCGAGGCCCTCACGGACAAGGAGTTCCGCCAGATCACCGTCGGCCACGGTCACAAAGGCGTAAACCCGGGGACCGCCGAAGACTTTTTCCCAGCGCGTGAGAAGGGTGAACGGAGTTCTGCCGAGGCGCGGAAGCGTGAAATCCCGGGCGGCTTCGCCGGCTTTCACGGTTTCCGCCTCGCTGAGCCCGCCAAAATACCGTCCCTGTTCGGCGAGGCGGGTGGCGTTGAGGTGGCTGCGGTATTTCTCCGGGGAGTCCGCGAAATAGAGCCGGATGGTGTAACGCGCGCCCTGATGCATCACGTCGAAACTGTCGCCGTCATTGGACCGGTCATCGGCCAGCGTGCAGCCGTTCAGCTGCTGCCATTTGCCGCTTGGCGGAGTGGGGGACGGGCGGGAGCCGGACTGGGTTTGCCCCGGATTCCTCCCTGAACTCTTGGGCTGGTCTTTGGGCATCCAGCCTTTCCACTGGGCAAAGGCGATCACGCCGGCCACCAGCAGGCCGATGACGGTGCGGCGGAGAGTTTTGGATGAGGAACGGCGGCGGGGCATGGGAGGAAAAGAAGTCGGCGGTCAGCGGTCAGACGGGGGAATTTGAACAGAAGGGCAGGAAGGGCAGGAAGAGGGAAATCAAAAATGCCGCCGGCTCTCCTTTTTTGGATGCCCTGCGTCTTTTACGGTCCTTTTCGTCCCCTGCAAGTTCCGCAAAAAATCCCTGCAGCGTTTATCCTCAGGCACCGGTGGTTTCTGGGGGCTTCGGAAAAGTCAGGGGATGGAATCCTCCGCCGTCACCGGGAAAAATCCCCTCAAAGCCCGGAAAGCGGCGGTGGCGGCGATGACGGGATAAAGTTTTTCGTGATACCAGAGCCGGGCGAAATAAAGCCCGATGGGAGCCGGATCGAAGCGGATGCCGTTTTCCGTGAGGCGCAGCAGGGCTTCGGCTCCTCTTTCGAGGGCGGATGGAAGGGCGGCATCAGGACGGGCGGCGGCAAAAAGCGTGAGGGCCTCCAGCGCGGTGGCGGTTTCCTCAATGGAGGAGGGGCCGCCGCCGGACCCGCCGCCCCAGGATCCGTCCGGACGCTGGGTCTGAAGCAGAAAAGCGGCGGCTTTGGCGCGGACGGCGGGCAGGAGGGGGAATTCCCCGGCGGGCAGAGGCGCCAGGTATTTCAAAACCGTGGCCGTGCCGAAGACGGGATTGTTCTCGTCCGGCTGCCACTCATTGCCGAACCACAGCGGGAGCCACGCGCCGTCCGCACGCTGCGTGCGGGCGAGGAAATCCACCGCCCGGCGCATGGACGGCGCGGGATTTTCCGGGAGGGAGCCGCGCCAGGCCTGCCAGGCCGCCAGCGCGTGCGCCGTGAGGTCCGGCGCGCTGCGGTCAAAGGGCAGGGCGCCCCAGCCTTTGCAGAACGTGGGCATCCCGCCGTCGCGGTTCTGCAAACCGGCCAGCCAGCGCGCTCCGGCTGCGGCGGCATTTGTCGGTCCGGCCGGGAAATGCGCGGCTCCGGCCCCCGGGGATTCCCCGCCGGAAAGGGAATGCAGGGCCAGCAGAGCGCCGGCGGTGTCGTCGGCATCGGGCACGCCGCCGGGCAGATCCGTCCACGCCCAGCCGCCGGGCGGGCTCAGGCAGTAGGGATGCTGAACGGTGTACTGCTGATTTTCGAGCCACGTCCTCAACGCGGGAACGGCGTCCGGCGGCAGCGTTTCCCCCAGCGCCTTGATGGACAGCGTGGTGCCCCAGGTGGCGAGATTGGTGTCGATGGGCCAGCTGCCGTCGGCCCGCACCGAGCGCAGGAGAAATCCGTGGGCCTCCCGCGCGGTTTCACTTCCGCCCTGACCGGCGGAGCTGAGGGCCATGCTCACAAAGCTGGTGAGCGGCGTGGCCTCCAGAAACCCGCCGCCCTCCGGCTGGATATCCTCCAGCAGCCGCAGGGTGCGTTTCACCGCCGCCCGCCGCAGCCGCCTCCACGGCCACCACCGGGAAGGCGCATGATGGTGCCGCACCTGGCCGATGGCGATCAGCGCGGGCAGGGCGTAGCTGACGACCGGCAGCCGCAGGGCCGCGAACCACTGGCGGGGCAGGGCCGCGAGTTCGAAGGGCAGGGCGGAAACCCGTTTCCAGCACTCCGGCTCCGGTCCCAGCCGGCCTCCGATGGCGCAGGCCATGAGGATGGGGACGGCAAAGGTTTTATCCCGGCCGTAACGTCTGGTCAAAGCGGCGGCGAGGTCATCCGGTGACAGACTGCCGGCCTCCCCGGCAATCCGGATTTCACAGCGGCGCAAAGTTTCCGCGTGGGTGACGGCGGCGGTTTCCCCGGCCAGGCCGAACGCCGCCCAGCACAGCAGCGTGGTGGCGATGTTCGGCCGGCTGACGGGCGTGTCGCCCCAGCCGCCGGATGCCGTTTGAGTCGCCGCCAGCCAGTCCAAAGCCCGGCCGGCCAGCGCGGCATGAAGCCGCGGGCCGTCCGGCGATTTCAGCAGCGCCAGCACGGCGGTGGCCGTGGACAGGGCGCTGGAACTGAGGTGTCCCTCCCAGTGCCCGGCGGCCGCGCGCTCCCCCAGCAGGCCCCGGCGGGAGGCGGCAAAAGCGTCACGGAGGCGGCGGGGCAGGGATTCGGACATGGCGGGAAGGCGGCACCGATACCCGCAAGCGGGGCGATTTCCACCTCCGGCGGCGATTTTCCCGCTGCCGCCAACTTTTGAGAATCCCGCCGGTTGTTCCGGCGCTCTGTGCTATACTGGCCGCCCGACTTCCCCGCATCCCCCATGCCTGTTCTGCCCGCTTTCCGCCACTACTGCATCTGTCAGGACGCCGAGGGCGGCACCCTTGAACTGTGGCGCGGTGACGCGGAGGTGGCCTGCCTGGCTTTTGACACCCGGCGGCAGGTGCTGGTGGAGCTGCACGTCGCCACCGGCCCGGCGGAGCGGCAGCGCGACCTCCAGGGATTTCAGAACCTGCTGCAGCTCGCGGCCCCGCTGCGGCACCGGCATCTGCTGGGAATCATCGAGGGCGGCGAGGACGACGGGGCGAATTATCACATCACGGATTTCCTGGACGGCGAGCGGCTGGACTCCTGGCTGAAGCGGCTGGCGCCCCTGCCGCCGTGGCTGGCGCTGACGGTGCTGCTGCAGGTGGTGGAGGGGCTGGCGGTGCTGGCGAGCCATCCCCGGCTGCTGGCCGGAGTGGAGGTTTTTCACGCCGGAATCATGCTGACGGGCGACCGGGTGGACGAGCTGGTGGTGAAAATCTGCGACCTCGGTCTGGCGGGCGCCAGGCCCATGAGCACGGAGCCGCAGTTTGTCGAGGCGCGGGCCATTCACGAGGCCGGGCGGCTGCTGATTTTCATGCTCACGGGATCGCTACCGGAGGGCGCGGTGACGGCGGAGCTGCTGCCGGAGAATCCGGACATGGAGGAGGTCCGGTTTCTGCTGGACACGATTTTCCAGGCCGCCGCGCCGCATCATCCGAGCACTCTGGAGCAGCTGCGGACGCTGGTGGAGCGCTGCCTGCACAATCTGCCGGAGGAGGTCACCGCCCATCCTGACAAACTCCCCGCCGCCCTGCGCCCGCTGCTGCCGCTGGCGGCGTATCTGCCGGGCGGGGAGGCGGTTGCGGAAGCCGCGGGCGAGGATTGTGCCGTGGACACGCGCCCGGGCGACGCCGCGCAGCCTTACCGTCACCGGGCCATTGAGCGGGCGACGCGGCATCCGGTGGTGGTGCAGGTGCTGCCGCCGCCGGGGATGGTGCCGGCGGAATTTTTCGCCCCGCTGGCCGATCAGGCGTGGGCGGCCAGAACGGGTGGCGATTCCCCGCACCTGCTGAAACTGCGCGGCTGGAACGCCGGGGCGCAGCCGCCGGTGCTGGTGGAGGAGCTGCCGGGCAAGTGGACGCTGGACAGCATCGTGCGGCTCCGCCAGCGGCTGGAGCCGGCGGAGGTGCTGATTCTTCTGAAACAGCTGGACGCCGCCGCCGACGCGGCGGCGGCGATGGAGCTGCCGCTGCACTGGCGCTCGCCCCGGCTGGTGCCCGTGCAGTTCACCGCGCCGGGCTCCGAGGAGTCCCTGGCGACCGCCGGGAAGCTGGCGCGCCTGCCGATGGGGGAGTGGCCGGCTTTCCGGCTGAAGGTGCGCACGTGGCCGCTGATGCTGAATTTCACCCAGCCGGAGCGGTTTCAACTCGACCGCCTGATGCCGAGGGAAACCGGGCTGCCGGTGGATTCCGGCTCCATCCGCGCGGGCATCCTGACCCCGCCGACGGCCCGGGATTTTGCCCTGCTGGCGGTGTGGATGATGGGAGGCACGGGGCATCTGCGGGAGCAGGTGAAGCCGCTGATTTACGAGACCCTCCACGCCAAACTGTCCGCCGGCGAAACCCGCCGGGAGTTTCTGGAGCGCTTCCGCCAGCGGGTGGAGGCGGGGGCCGCCGCGCCGGCGGTTCCGGAGGCGGATGCTCCTGACAAGGGTCCCGGTCCTGCCGCCGCTGCCGCTGCCGCCGGTGGAGAGGCTGCCGGAGGCGGGGAATCCGGTGTCACCCCGCCGCGCCCGGTGCCCCCGGTCCGCCCGCAGCAGCCGGCTTTGTCCGCCGCGCCCCCGGGCCGCCGTGCCGTAAAGCGCGCGCGGCGGGGCGCTCCCCGGCAGCTGGGCGTTCCGGGAACGGCGGCCGCGCTGGCGGAAACCGGGGTCGGAGCCTCGACAGAAACCAGGATTCCGGCGGAGGCCGGAAGCGGTGACAGCGGCGGTGGCGGCGGGCTTTTCAGTCAGGCTGCGGTGGTGGAGGAGCAGGATAAGGGAGCGGAGGCCCCGGCGATGGGTTTTGCGGAGGCGCTTTTCGGCGGCGCGTCCCCGGCCCGGCCGGAACCGCCGGCCGGGGCTCATCGGCTGTTTGGCGGTGCCGCCGGTTTACAGGATCACGATGACGATAACCATGGCCATGACCGCGGGGAGGGCGCCGGTTATGATCCGGAGAAGCTGGAAATTCCCGAAGGCGCGCCGCTGGGATTCATGGAGGCGGCCGGTCAGCAGTCGAATTTCATGAATGGCCCCGGCGGTCTCCCCGGCGTGCATCTGCCGCCCCGCCGCAGCCCGTGGATGCTGGTGCTGGTGGTGGTGCTGATCAGCGCGGCCATCGCGGCGCTGATGGCGGAACTGAGCGGACGGGCGGTGTGGCACCGGTAGGAGGGGAAGTTTTCAGAGTTCAGGGTTCAGGGTTCAGGGTTCAGCCGGGAGGGGGTTTTCTGAAACCTGAACCCTGAACCCTGAACCCTTTCTTCTGAACCCTTTCCCATCCGCCCCGCTTGCAACCGGCCGCAGCCGTGCCTTGGTGAAGGCCCGCGACATGAAATACATCCTCCCCCTGCGACTTAGCCGGCTCCGCTGTGATGCGGCGGAGCTTTGCTGTTTTGTTTAAGCCGGCTGGAGCGTGAATGATTTTTCGGAGGGAAGCGCGCCCGGCGGTATGGCTGTTTCCTCTTCCCTCCTCTTTTCATTCAATTTGTTATTTTCCGTCTCATGATCGCTGATCCCTCTCAAAAATACCGCGCTTTCACCCCCGTCGCCCTGCCGGACCGCCAGTGGCCGGGCCGCACTCTGACCCAGGCGCCGGTCTGGTGCTCGGTCGATCTGCGGGATGGCAACCAGGCCCTCGCGGTGCCCATGAATGTCTCGCAGAAACTGGAGATGTTCGATGCTCTGGTGAAGTGCGGGTTCAAGGAAATCGAGGTCGGTTTCCCCGCCGCCTCCAACACCGAATTCGCCTTCAACCGCCGTCTCATCGAGGAAAAACGCATTCCCTCCGATGTCACCATCCAGGTGCTGGTGCAGGCCCGCGAGGATCTGATCGAGCGCACCGTCGAAAGCCTGCTGGGCGCGCGGCGGGTGATCATTCACCTGTATAACAGCACCTCCCCCGCCCAGCGCCGCGTGGTTTTCGGCAAAACGAAGGAGGAGATCATCGGCATGGCGCGGCACGGCGCGCAGCTGATTAAAGACCGTCTGTCGCGGCTGGAAAGCACCGGCACGGAGGTGATGCTCCAGTATTCTCCGGAAAGTTTCAGCGCCACGGAGGTGGAGTTCGCGAAGGAGATCAGCGAGGCCGTCATGGACGTCTGGCAGCCGACGCCGGAGCGGAAAATGATCCTCAATCTGCCGGACACCGTGGAGGTGGCCATGCCCAATGTGTATGCCGACCAGATTGAGTGGATGTGCCGGAATATCAAAAACCGCGACAGCCTGGTGATTTCCCTCCACACCCACAACGACCGCGGCACCGGTGTCGCCGCCACGGAGCTGGGCCTGCTGGCGGGCGCGGACCGGGTGGAGGGCACACTCTTCGGGAATGGCGAGCGCACGGGGAATCTGGATATCGTCACTGTGGCCATGAACTGCTACATGCACGGCATCGCGCCGGGTCTGGATTTTTCCAACATCAACGGGCTGGCGGAAATGTATCACCGCACCACCGGCATGACCGTGGCGCCGCGCCAGCCGTATGCCGGCGAATTGGTCTTCACGGCGTTCAGCGGCAGTCACCAGGATGCCATCAAGAAAGGCCTGGCCGAGCGAGAGAAAGGCGCGGCCCCCGGACACTGGGATGTGCCTTACCTGACCATCGACCCCTCGGATCTGGGCCGCGAATACCGCGAGGTCATCCGCGTCAACAGCCAGAGCGGCAAGGGCGGCGTGGCCTGGATGCTGGAGAGCGAATTCGGCATCGACCTGCCGAAGGACCTGCAGCGGGAGTTCGGTCCCCTCGCCAACGACGCCGTGGACCGTCTGGGCCGGGAGGTCAGCGGAGCGGAGCTGAAGGCCATGTTTGAGCACGAATACGTGGACCGCCGCCTGCCGTGGGAATTGAAGCATTTCCACGCCGACGGAGTGGACGGGGTTTTCGAATGCCGGGCCTCCGTGCTGCATGGCGGGGCGGAAATCCGCATCACCGGCCGGGGAAACGGACCCATCGCGGCCTTCGCGGCGGCTCTGGTCCAGGCGGAGGCTCCGGCGTTTGAGGTCATTGATTTCAAACAGCACGCCCTGGGCGAAGGCACCGCCGCCAGCGCCATCGCCTATATTCAGATCAAATCCGCCAGCGGTCAGAAACGCTGGGGCGCGGGGGTGGACACCAACATTGAACTGGCCTCCATCAAAGCGGTCCTGAGCGCGCTGAACCGTCTGGGCTGACCGGCGGTTTGCAGGAAGAGGAGACGGAGAGCGGCGCGCGGCGTGCGGAAAGAGGTGCGGGATTTTGCGGGAGGCATGGGAGGATTCCTCTCATGCCTCCCGTTTTCCCATGATCCCGCGGAGGTCCCGGTATTTTCCGGAAATTCCCTGTGCGGTATGGCGGTGGCGGCGGGTTCTATTATTGAACCTTCACCACTCCGCCGCCTTATGGATCCCTCCCGCGCTCTGCTGCAACGTTATCTGGCCGATCAATCGGAAACCGCTTTCCGCGAACTGGTGGAGCGGCATGTGGACCTCGTTTACCAGGCGGCGCTGCGCCGGGCGGGCGGGGATGACGCCCTGGCGCGGGATGTGGCGCAGACGGTTTTCACGGACCTGGCGCGGAAGGCGGCGCACCTGCCGCCGACGGTGGTGCTGGCAGGCTGGCTTTACCGGCACACGGGATTTGTGGCCGCCAAAATGATCCGCTCCGAACAGCGCCGGCGGCGGCGCGAACACCTCGCCTTTATGGAAAACTCAAATCACACGGAACCCCCGGCATCGGCCGCTTCAGAGGACGCCGCCCTGTGGTGGCGCATGGCACCCCTGCTGGATGACGCTCTGGGCCGGCTTTCGGCCAACGACCGCGATGCCCTGGTGCTGCGGTTTCTGGAGGGCCGGGCGCTGCGGGAGGTCGGCGGGCTGCTGGGGCTTTCCGAAAACTCCGCCCGGATGCGGGTGAACCGGGCGCTGGAGAAACTCCGCACCGTGCTGCACCGGCGCGGGCTGGCCAGCACGGCGCTGGCTCTGGGAGCGGCGCTGGGACTGGCTTCCAGCCGGCAGGCTCCAAGCGGACTGACCCAGACGCTGGCGGCCGGTGCCCTGAACGCCGCTCCCGCCGCTGCGGCCACCGGGCTGGCGGCGGCCATGGCCTCCATGCCGTGGTGGGGACAGGCGGCGGCGGTGCTGGGCATGAGCGGGATGATTTTTGTGCCCGTGAAAATGCTGGTGGCCCGGGAACAGAATCAGGCGGCGGTTTCCGCGGCGCCGTCCGCAGCCCCGTTTCCCGCCGGAACTTTGAAAGCGCCGCCGGCCCCCGCCGCGCCGCCGCCTCCAGCCATTCCGCAGGGATCTGCGGAGGTTGCCGCCGCGCCGTCACCGGCTTCTCCGGCGCCACCGGCCGCGCCTTCCCCCTCCAGTCCGCCGCCGCCCGTGGCGGTGACCGTGCCGGTGCCGGTCCAGACCGCCGCCGCCGCTCCGGCCGCCGGGGAGACCGTGAAGCTGAAGCTGGGAGTCGTTCCCGCCGTCATGCAGTTTGATCAGAAGGCCCTGACGGTGAAGCCCGGACAGCAGGTCATGCTCCTTTTCCAGAACGCGAAATGCCCGCTGCAGCACAACTTCCTGCTCATCAGGCCGGGCAGGCTGAACGCCATGGGCGCGCTGGCGGACAAAATGCTGACGGACCCGGAGGCTTTCGGCAAAAGCTATGTGCCGGTTTCAACGGACATTCTCGCCGGAAGCACCAAACTCCTCGGGCTCGGGCAGAGCGAAATCATTCAGTTCACCGCCCCGTCGGAACCGGGGGATTATCCTTATCTATGCACCTTCCCCGGCCACTGGCGGCTGATGAACGGAGTGCTGAAAGTCGCGCCCTGAAGTGAACTGACGTCCGGCAGCACCGGATCAGGGAGAACGGGGGACGGGGGACGGGGGACGGGAAAACCGGAAAACCACCGGGGAACCCGTCTCCTTTTGACACCGCCGATGGGGATTTCCCGGATTCAGAGGCGGAGCGCGAGGAGCACATAAACGATCTTCGAAAGAATATGCAGGGCCTGATCCTGGTGGAAATTGGTCCACTTCTCGCATTTGGCGAAGTCGATGATCCAATGCAGGACGAACTCCAGCAGGCCGAAAAACGCGCTGCCGGTGATGATCCAGACAGCCCCCGCGTGGACCAGCGAATGGGCGGAGAGGCAGTAAATCCAGAGCGTGGGCGGGACCTCGCCGCCGTATTCGAGGGGCTTGATGTGCCGGTTTTTGCGGATGGCGAGAAATTTCCCCTGCATGGGGTAATCGGCCACCGCGTGACCGATGATCAGCGCAAACAGCATGGCCCATGGACCCATGGATTCCGGGCCGGCAGGGAGGGACGAAAGAAACGGCATGTTCTCGCGGGGGAATCACGGACTAATTCACAGCCGCCGCAGCTAGTAAAGAAGATAAACTGGCAGGTTCCGCAGGACCGTGAAAATCAGCAGGATAAATCCGGCCGCCACCCACCATCGGAAGCGGATTGGCCGCACACAGGCGGCACCCAGCAGCAGCAGGCCCGGCACCAGCAGCGCGTGCCAGTAAAACACCTCCCCCCACCGCCCTCCGGCGGCGGCGTGCAGCGCCCGGCTCACGCCGCAGGCCGGGCACCGCAGACCGGTCGCGGCCCGCACCAGGCACGGCGGTTGAAAAAACCACACCCATCCCGCCCCCAGCAGGGTCAGCAGCGCCGCAATGAGGGGAATGGAGCGGCTGGACATTAGAAAACTGTTTGGTTAAGCCGCCGGAGCCCTGAAAAGCCGTTTGTTTAAACCTCCCAGCGATTCAAATCGCCTCCACACCTGACTCAAAATGCCAATTTCCGGTGCTTTTTCAGGATTTTTTGAATGCATGATCAGTGTTTTCCAGCTTTAACCAAACAGCTTTCCGGCCGCGAAGCCGAGGGGTGCGGGAGGTGGTGATGTAAGGATGAGCGCGTTTCAGCCAGGCCTCTGAATTAAATCCCCCGGCTCAGCGCCGGCGGCGGCAGGCGAGCGCGCCCAAAGACAGCAGCACAAGGGATGCGGAGTGGGCTTCGGGAACGATGAACATGTTATAAAGCGCGTCAAAGGAGGCGAATCCGTCGAATGGGGGCGCGCCGCCGCTGATGGTTACCGTGTTGGTAACCGTGAACTGGGGGGCGAAGCCGCTGATATCCGCACCGGGATATGTTTTGAGCGTCGCCGTATTGGATCCATCCGAGGCGCTCAGCGCCAGGCTCACTCCGGCAAATTGCGTGCTCTGCATGTTGGCAGTGGTATACGAAAGCCGGTTGGGGCTGGCGGGGGCGCCGTTTGCGGCCTCCACCGCCACATCGTAGGCAACAGTGAATGTGGTGCCCCGGCCTCCACCGCCGCTGAAGCCCTGCCCGGCAGCCTCGTAAAATATCACTTGGATGTAATCATAGCGGATACTTGGTGAAACATTGGCGCTCCCGGAGGAGATTCCCACTCCCAAATCATCGGCTTCATAAAGCGTCCCGGTTCCGGTCACCGAGGAGTTCAGGACACGGAAATTGGACAGGGTGTAACGTGTCTGGGGCCCGAAGGAACCGCTGGTAACAAGACTCACTGTGGGGTTGTCCGCGATGGTTTCCGCCTCAGACCGGAGGCCGGACAGCAGGAAAACAAGAATCAGGGGAATTTTGGAGTGCAGGATTTTCACAGGAGGGGGAGTGAGGGATGGCGCGTATCAACGCCGGGAGAGGCGCGATATAACGCGCATCTGATTTATCAAAAGCGGCTAAAACAAACAAGCTTAAACATATAGAGCATTTCCCTAAATACCGTAGCCGCGTCCTGGAAGCTGTTTGGCTAAGCTGAAAAACACTGATCATGCATTCAAAAAATCCTGAAAAGCACCGGAAATTGGCATTTGCAATTCAAGGTTAGGTCGTTGATACTCAACGAGTTATAGAATTAGGGCCGTCACCGTTCAGTGAATCGACAACTCATTGATTTTGAACGAGTTATCAATTTTTGTAATAATGTGGAATTAGAGCGTTTTGCGAAATATCATGGCCGTTTAAGGCCTTTACCCTGCAGACTGCCCCGGCATTTCTTAAATACTTTAACCAAACGGCTTCTGAGTGAAAGGGAAACCGGCGGGATCTTTTGCTGAATCCGAATTCCGCCAGGACGGGCTTTGGATTTCACGGGGTCCCCGCTTCAGAGGCGTTCGATCACCTCGTGGTGCGGCCAGCGGATTTTGGGGGAAGCGGCATATTTGTCCTCCGGCGAGCGGTAGCCGGCGGGGCAGAAGGCCACGGTTTTCAGTCCGCGCTCCGTCAGGCCCAGCTCCGCATCCACCGCATCGGCGGCGAAACCCTCCATGGGACAGGTGTCCACCCCCAGACCGGCGGCGGCCAGCATGAACTGCCCCAGCGCGATGTAGGCCTGCCGGGCGGCCCATTCCGGCTGGGCAATGCCCAGGCCTCCATGCACGACGCTGCCGGTGATCATTTTGCGGTATCCCTCCAGCGTTCCAGCCGGAATGCCGCGCCGCTCCTCATTCAGAGCGATGAAGCGGTTCACGTAGGGTTCGTCAATTTCCTGAAGAGCGGTCAGAACGACGAGGTGGGAGCATTCCGAAACCTGCCGCTGATTCCAGCAGTGGGGCCGCAGCCGGTCCTTCAGCTCCTGGCTGGTGACGACCAGAAACTTCCAGGGCTGCAGGCCGAAGGAGGAGGGCGTCAGCACCAGCGACCGCTCCAGTGCGGCCCAGGTCTCCTCCTCAATCCGGCGGGCGGGATCAAAGGATTTGACGGCGTAGCGCCATTCCAGGGTGGAAATGAGGGTTTCGGCGGAAAACGGAGGCATGGCACAGATTTAAGCGGGCGGAAAACGGCGTCCATCCCGAATTAACGCGGCAGCGGGGAAACGCCGGACGCCGGAGGAGGCGGACATTTTGAAATCCGGATAACGGCCTGATACTCCGTGGCTTCCCGCCTGCGGACCGATTTTCATGCTCAAACAAAGGGTGACATTCCATCCGGCCTGTGATTTCATCAATTCTGAACCTGCGTTTGGTTTGAACATAAACGCGTGTTCCGCCTTCAAAGCCGCTGTTACCCATGCCGGAAGACCGAGATCACCACCGCCGCCAGTCCGCAGCCCGTTCGCCCCGGCAGGAGGGGCCGTCGCTGCTTTTCATTCTGCTGCTGGTGAATGTGGTGGCTTTTGCCGCCCCGGGACTGGCGGGCGCCTCTCCGGCGGAGCCGGCCGGCATGCTCAGTGTGGCCGGACTCCGGAGCGGGGAATGGTGGACGGTTTTCACGCACCTTTTTATCCATAACGACCCCATTCATCTCATCTCCAATCTGGCTCTGCTCTGGCTGGCGGGACGGCGGGTGCTGGCGGACACCGGACCCCGGCATTTTCTCCACCTTTATTTCGGCAGCGGCCTGCTGGCGGCGGCGGTCTCCCTGCTTCTCCATCCGGCGTCTCCCCTGCTGGGAGCCTCGGGCTGTGTGGCGGGAGTGATGGGCGCCTACGCCGCCCTGCATCCGGACCGGTCGGTCACCGCGCGGCTGGGGGCGTTTTTTCCCCGGCTCAGCGCGCGGAATTTTTTCTTCGGCGTGTTTTTCGCGGAGGTCATTCTGGAGGCCGCCGCCACCGCCACGGAGAAAAGCTGGAATATTCCCCTGCTGCACGGGGTGGCGCACGCGGCGCACGCCACCGGATTGATCACCGGCTGGCTTTATGCGCGGCATCTGGCTCCGGGCCTGGATTCCCTGTATCAGCGGGAGGATTTTTTCCCTCAGGGACTGAGACGGCGGCGGAAGGAGGTGGAGGCTCTTCCCATGCATGTGCGTGGACGGTCGGTGCCGGAGATGCCCATGGAGTTTCTGCCGGAGATGCCTCCGGAAAAATCAAATGATGAATTCCTCCGGGAGGCGGTGGATCCGGTTCTGGATAAGCTTTACGCCCATGGGATGGGCAGTCTGACGGAGGAGGAGCGCGCTGTTCTGAATGAGGCGGCCAACCGGTTCTCCCGCAGCGGGAAAAAGCAGGGCTCCTGATTCTGTCGGGAAATGGTTTACCACTGGAGCCCGGAAGCGGGAATTGGAAAGGCGGACGTTTTCGTCCGGGGGGAAGGGGAATTCCCTTCGCCCATGAGGAAAAAGAGACAGGCGGAGCCGGAAACCGCTGGGGTTTCCAAGCTCCGCCTGCCGGAGGGCGGGCAAGGCAAAGTGCTTATGAATGGCTTTGACCCGCCCGAATGAATTACCGGCGCAAGCCGGCCATTTCCATTCAGACCGTTTCCGTCCGGTATTTTCCGGAATCGCGGCGGTTGCGCACCTCATCATGGGCGGCCTGCACGGACGCCAGATGGCGTTCCAGCACAAAAGCCACACTGACCGGCAGCATGCGGCTTCCCGGAGTCAGCGCGTCCTCGTAGGCTTTCACGGCCACATCCTCGCCACGCTCGGCTTCCTCAAGGATCGCCTGATCCTCGCGGCTGGCGACTGCGGCCCGGACATTGATCCAGGCGCGGTGCAGTCCGCCGGCGAGAGTGCCGGTGTGGTCCACTTCTGTCTTCCCATGCTGGCGCTCAAGGACCTGCAGCTCGCTGACCATGCGGGCCCGCTCGGAACTGTAGCCGGTGAAAAGAGCTTTCAGGTCGGAGGACGCGGCATGTTCGGCGGCCTGGGCAAAGCCCTCCTGGCCATCGCGGCTGATTTCAATGAGATCCTCCAGAGTGGAAAGAACCTGTTCCTGATCCGGAGCTTCGATAGCGGTTGTCATAATATTGGAGCGGTTGAGTTTTTTGTTTTTTATTTATCTGAAATTAAGAGCGGACTGAAGGCGGGAATTTGTGTCAACTGTGCCGGGCGGCTTCGTTTTCAATTTTGTTGCCCACTTTCTGGACATCCTGACCAAATCCCTCGGTGGTGCTGCAGGAGCTAAGCCCCCCACACGCCAGCAGGGCACCGGTCAAAAGCAGAACGGGTTTACGAAGAAGGGAGGCAAGATCGCGTTTCATGATGGATGAGGTTTTCAATGGTTTGATCCGGGAGGTTTCAAGTGGATGCTCCCGCCGCCTATTTCTCTATGCAGGCCCTGTGCCGCTTTGGTGTTTTAGGATTATGTCGTTCAAAATGAAGGAGTTGCGATTCCTTAATTCCGGGGTGGAGCGTGCGCTTCGTTGCAAGTTGCGACGCGTCCGCGGAAAATTGCCCGCAAATTGCCCCCGGAGCTTCCGTTCGGGAAAAATGAATATCATCGCAAGTCATTCAAAATCAACGATTTGCGTAATGTCTTCCGATATTGGCATAAAATGAGCATAGAAAGCGGCATCCTGATTTGCTATCAGTGAAGTCCATGAAAATCCAAACCGCACTGATTTCCGCTTCCGCCGCCGTCATCCTCCCGATGCTGGCCTCCTGCGCCAGTTCCCCCACCGCCACCGGACTTGACCCCTATGAGAGAGCGGATGGCGTGAAACGCCGGCCTCTTTCCGATGATCCCAACTCCGCCATGAGCAAAATGCAGGCGGCGGACGGCCAGGTGGGCATGAAAGTGGCCGAGTTCTGAACTTCGCTTCCCTTTTAAAACACCCTGCCTCCCACGGAGGCCCCGCTGCCCCGCAGTAAAAAACCCCAAAAACCCCCCTCGTTATGATCCGTGAACTTCCCTCCCTGCTCGCCGGAATCGGCGCGCTGCTCCTCTTTGGCGCTGTTCTGACCGGAGCCCGGTCCCCGGCGGAGGCCGATGTGCTGATGCCTTCCGCCGCCGGGGCTTCAGCCATTCACGTCAAATCTCATCAGCCCGCGCCTCAACCGCCGGCTTTGGCCTACAACCATTAATCACCGTCAATGGCACGGTTCCTTCTTCAGTAATTCGTTTAATTTCAGATTCTTATTCGGTTCTTTCCTATGACTCTTTTTTCCCGCATCAACCGTCAGCAGGCGCCACGTCCATTCAAGCTCACGCTCTCCGGCGTTCTGAGCGCGCTTTTCACTCCCGCCGGCCGCGTTCCGGCTTACGCGCGGACTGCCGGCCGTCATCAGCGGCGCTGATCTGAGATTCGGCGGTGAAGCTGCGGTTACTTCCAAAACGCCATTCTCAATCCGGCTGAAGCCTTCAGCGGGATTATTCCGCGAGAACCGCCCGGATCTGCCCGGCATAGGCGGCGGCGGCCTGGGCGGGAGTCTGTCCGGCGGGCGGATAAAGAATACCGCGGGAAACGTTGATCAGTTGCGGTGACTGGCGCGGTGAGGCTTTCAGAGCGGCCAGGTCTCCGCCCTGCGCCCCCAGACCGGGAATCAGCAGCGGAACGTCGTCAATCCGCGACAGCACATCCGCCGCCGCATTGGTCAGACCGAGCACATAACCCACATCGGCGGCCCGGCCCCGGGCCCGGCGGGCAAGGTCCTGGACGAGTTCAAAAACAAACCGCCCGTCGGCGAGACGCCGCATTTCAATATCCGCGGCTCCGGCGTTGGAGGTCACGGCCAGAAGGTAAAGACCGCGTCCCTCATAATCGAGAAAAGGCTCGATGGAGTCGAATCCGAGGAAGGGATTTAAAGTGACGGCGTCCACATTCCACTGGTCGAAAAAAGCCCGGGCGTAATATTTCTGAGTCTCGCCGATGTCACTGCGCTTGGCATCCAGAAGGACCGGGATTTCGGCGGGAATGGCGGCGCGGACTTCCTCAAAAAGGGCGATGCCGGCGGAGCCGAAGGCCTCGAAGTAGGCGATGTTGGGTTTGAAACAGGCGGCGTGCTCCGCCGTTTCGCTGACGATGTTCAGCAGAAAATCCCGCACGCTGCCCTGGATGAGATCCGGCCGGGGATCGAGGCCGATGCAGAGGTTGCTGCCGGTCTGGGCGATGCGGCGGGCGAGTTTTTCGGTGTAGCGCATGGGGACGGGAGGGAAAATTGCCGGTTATTGGTTATTAGTTATTGCAATCAACTGCTGCGCTGCACACGGCTGGCGGCAGTTCCTGAAAATTTGGCTGAACCACGGCGACGGCGGGGCCAGCATTGATTCTGATGGGATGGTTGAGGAGGACCATGAGTTCAACACCCGCGAAGCGGCATCATGAATATGGCCGTCGCAGTGATCAGTGCTCCCATGGCAGGGAAGCCAAAAATCGACGGGAGCATATATCCCAGCGCTGTTCCGGGATTTAATCGCCGGATGATCAGGGCGGCGGGAAAACCAAGGCCCATCAAAACAGCGTTGGCGGTTGGGCTGGCGAACAAGGCGACGTAAATCGCCCCCCATCCCTCACTCCGCCAACCCAAAAAAATCATAAAAATGCAAAGGCCCAGGCTCAGCGCAAAGAACCACGTGTTTAAGATCCGCGCCGCCGCGCATCCTTTGCGGCGCTGATTTCTACTGGAGACCTTGGCGATGGGCACGGCGGATTATTCTCAGGGCATTCCGCCGTTATAAACTGAGCAGCACCCGGTCCCCGAGCGCCGCCCAGATGACTGCGCCGGTCAGGGTTTGATTCAGGAATGGGGTGTTCAGCGAGGGGGATTTCAGGTTTTCCGGGGTGAACGTGACGGCTTTTTCCGGATCGAAGAGAATGGCGTTCACCGGTGCGCCCGCTTCAATGACGGGGACTTCCAGTCCGAGAAGACGGCGGGGGGCGGCGGAGAAGCGCTCCACCAGGACTTCCCACGTCAGTTCGCCTTTGGAAATAAGCCGGTCGTGCAGCGCGGGCAGGGCGGTGGCGAGGCCGGTCATGCCGAAGGGGGCGGAGCCGAAGTCGCGGGTTTTTTCGAACCAGGTGCACGGCGTGTGGTCGGTGGCGAGAATGTCGATGACGCCGTCGCGGACCGCCTGGAGCAGCGCCTGGCGGTCGGTTTCCGGGCGCAGGGGCGGTTTTACTTTGAAACTGGTGTCGTAGTCGCCCACGGATTCGTCCGTGAAAATGAGGTGGTGCGGGGCGGCTTCGGCGGTCACGGCGACGCCCTCGCTTTTATAGCGGCGGATGGTTTCCACGCTGCGGGCGGTGCTGACGCCGCGGATGTGGATACGGGCTCCGCAGCTCTGGGCGAGGCGGATATCGCGGGCGATGCCGATTTCCTCCGCGCACGGATGCAGGCCGGGCAGCCCCAGCCGGTAGGAAATGCTGCCGTCGTGCATGGCTCCCTGGCCGGAAAGTTCCCGCACATCGCAGGTGGTGGCGATGAGGACGCCGAGATCGCGGGAATACTGCAGGGCGCGGCGGAGCACCTGCGGATTGGCCACGGGATCGGGATCGTCGGTGATCATCACCGCTCCCCGGGAGCGCATTTCCCCGATTTCGGCCAGCTCCCTGCCATCGCGGGCTTTGGTGACGCACCCGGCGACCTGCACGGGAAAATGCGCGGTGCGGGCGGCGATTTCCAGCAGGCTCTGGACCATGCCGCCGTTGTCCACGGGAGGAATCGTGTCCGGCATCATCGTCAGACCGGTGAAACCGCCGGCCAGTGCGGCTTCCGTGCCGGTGGCGATGGTTTCGCTGTCCTCGCGGCCGGGTTCACGGAGGTGGGCGTGGAGATCGTAGAGACCGGGCAGCAGGATTTTTCCGGTTCCATCGATCACGACGGCGTCCGCCGGCGGGCTTGCGGGAAATTCCCAGCGCCCCCCGGTCATCAGAACATTCCTGACAGCGGTCTCCTGTCCCGGACTCACCACTGTCACCTTTCGGATAAAAATACTTGCCTCCATGCGGTCTATAACCGGCGAGTAAACCGGAGCCGCCCGGCCGTTGCAACCCTTCTTTCAGCAGGCGGGCGCCGCATTGACTCAAAAATAATGACACTGCGGGCATTCCCCACTCATGAGCCAAACCCAGTTTTCCCTCCTGTTTTGGAAACCAGGGCATCGGGACCTGACGCAATGTCCTCCGGCGGTCCCCGGGAAGGGAAAGGCAAAGATCGGGGCGGCACCGGGGTCCATGGGCGCATCCTCCGCGATGCCATGCGCGGGTCAGGAGCCGGGACGCGGTCCGATTTTATGCGGGCTGCCCCGTCTGAATGGAGCAGACACCGCCCCGCTGACAAGAGCATTCGGAGCCCCTCCCGTCCGATGACGCCGCTCTGGAGGCCACGGGCGAAATACGCCATCACAGCGCCAGGCTCCCTGCGGAGGGCGACCGCGCCGGGTGAAGGCTTGCCAGGCAACCCACTTGCCAGCCGTTCACCGGAAATCAGTCCAGGATAAACCGTTCAAATAATCGGCATTCTCGCACCCATTGTCCAGAAACCGGAATTCAATGGGCCCTCATTCCCACTCGCGGCCTTGTGCGCGCTTATCAGGTCCTGACCTCCGGGAAAAGGGGATTTTCCACGCTCTTAATATGTTATTTGTATGAATTCCGCATGCCTTGCCGGGCAGGCCGCGCGGCCGGTCGGCGGGCGGAACGAAAGATGTTATTTTACCGCGAAACATCTCTCAAGGTTTTTACATATTGATTTATTTCACATGCACCGCAGGACGAGAAAATAATTATTGCCATAAATGTTCATATGAACTTATCACCGATCCATTTAAGCTGTCCATATAACCATGTGTCTTTTTTAAAAGTTACTGGATTTAGCGGTTTTTCCTTGCAATCAGGGTAAATTCCCCGGATAAACCTGTAATCAAATCTGACAGAACAAATTTTCAGTAAAAACCCTGAAGATCGGCCAAAGAATAGACTATCAATGATAACCGGATCATTTTTAGGAGCTTATGATAAAAACGAAATCCTCCGAGCGCATAACGCATCCGTTAATTTTTAACGGGTTACGCGGCTTGCGGCGCAACCCATCCATCAACCAGATTCCATAAATTAGAGCGAAACTCCCATGACTGCATTCCGATTCCCCTTTCCCCACCGGTTCTTTACCGGGGCACTGTTGCTGTTGACCGGTCAAGTGTCGCGCTCGGCGACCGGATTTTGGAATGTGGACAGCAACGGAACCTGGAGCCTCGCCTCCAACTGGAGTTCCACCACTATCGCCGACGGTTCCGGTTTCACGGCGAACTTCACCAACAACATCACGGCGGACCGGACCATCGACCTGGACTCCTCCCGCACCCTCACAAGCCTCATTTTCGGGGATGCCACGCCGGCAACCGCCGGGTCGTGGACCCTTTCCTCCGCCAGCTCCAGCGTGCTCACCCTGGCGGGGACGACTCCCACCATCACGGTCAACGCCCTGGGAACGAGCAAAACCGCGACCATCTCCACGACGGTGGCCGGGACCGCCGGGCTCACCAAGGACGGGATCGGCACTCTGATTTTGACCGGTGCCAACACCTACTCCGGCGTCACGGCGATCACCGCAGGCAATCTCCAGGTGGGCAACGCCTCCACCACCGGCACTCTCGGCACGGGGGCGGTATCCGTGGCCTCTGGCGCAAAGCTGATCTTCAACCGCAGCAACGCCCACACGCTGCCGGCGGGCAACGTGATCTCCGGGGCGGGCGTGGTGCAGCACAACGGCGCGGGCACGCTGAGCATCAACCACGCCAACACCTACTCCGGCGGCACCACCCTGAGCAGCGCCGGGAACCTGTCCATTTCCAACGGCTCCGCTCTGGGCACCGGCACCGTGACCCTGGCGAAGGCGGGCACCAACGCGGCGGGCATTCTGCAGCTCACGGGTGGCATCACCCTCGCCAACACCATGCACTACAGCTCGGTGAACGCGTTCTCCAACGGCGGGACCGCGCAAGTGGAAAACATCTCCGGCAACAACACCCTTTCCGGCCTCCAGATGATGACCTCAGCCGGGGGCAACGGCCTGTTCTATCAGTCCGACGCCGGCATTCTCACCATCGACGGGAATCTCAGTTCCGCCGTGGCCGGCGTGTCCACCCCCCGCTTCCACACGTTCGCCGGAGCGGGCGACGGCGTCGTCAACGGCGTCATCGAAAATGACGCCACGCTGGAAATGGGCTGGGAAAAGGTGGGCGCGGGCAAATGGACATTCAACGGAGCGAACACCAACACCTTTCCCGTCTCCGTGCAAAACGGCACCGTGCTGGCGGGCAACAACTCCGCCTTCGGCAACGACACCATCAGACTGGGCTCCACGCTCAGCAGCGTGATCTCCGCCACCGGCGGCCGGGTGCTCACCAACGGCACCTTCACCATCGCCAATCCAGTGGACGTGGCTGCCAACCCCGCCAGTGGCTCCAATGTCCTCGGCGGCAACACGGATAACACCTCCACTTTCTCCGGCGCCATCAACCTCTCCGGGGATCTGGACATTTCCCAGGCCGCCACCACGGGCACCCATGCGCTGAACATCACCGGCGGGATCAGCTCCGTGGCCGCGGGCGCGCGGAATGTGGAATTCACCGGCCCCGGCCGCAGCACGGTGTCCACCGTCGGCATCTCCAACGGCTCCGCCGGCACCGTGAGTGTGACCGTCTCCAACGGCACCACCGATCTCGACGCCAACAGCGCCTACACCGGCGCCACCGCCGTCACCGGCGGGACGCTGTATGTGAACGGCCTAGTGACCGGCACCTCCGGAGTCACCGTCTCCTCCGGGACCACCCTCGGCGGCAGCGGCAACATCAGCTCCGCCTCCGCCGTGACGACCATCAGCGGCATCATCGCCCCCGGTCCGTCCCCCTCGACCATCAGCACCCTGGGCACCCGGGCCATTTCCTTTGAGAACGGGTCCACCTATGACTACAACCTGAACACGACCTCCCTGGGCGGCGATCTGATCAACTCCAACGGTCCATTTTCCCTGGACGGCACGGTGGTGCTTGCCTTCAACGACCTCGCGCCCGGCACCCTGCCCATGGGATCCCGGCTCACCCTGCTGAGCTACAGCGGCATTTGGGACGGGGACATCTTCAGCGGTCGGCCAAACGGTTCCAACTTTGTTCTTGGCGGCAACAACTGGCAGATCAACTACGCTGATCCTGTTCCTGGCGCGAACGGGGGAGCTTACGCGAACAATGTGACGCTCACCACCGTTCCGGAGCCGGTTCCGTCGTTCCTTGGCGCTCTGGCCCTGACGGCTCTGCTGTCGCGCCGCCACCGCGTTTCCGGGGTACGGTAAATGCAGCGGGAATGCAGCGCCAAACAAGGCACGTGCCGGAAGTTGTTGGACACGATTCCATTGAGCCCGCTGTCGCGAATTTTTCAGCCCATGCGGCGGGGGGATATCCTTGACCTGACGGTTGGTCATGGTGGGCCGGCGGGTGAAGCGGTCCTTCAGACAGAATCAGGTACCACTCCGTGCTGATGGCAGTTGCCCGGCAGCATGTGGAGGACGGCGGCGTGGTCTCCGGCTCCAGCGTCGCCGATGAAAAGCCAGTCTTTTGCCGATGGTGCCAGGGCGCACACGCCCGCATATCGGACGGAAATGGACAGCAAGAGCTGGCGATTCCTGTTTTCATGGGAACGGTTTTGCGTTAAACACGCTCCATGCCGTCTTTTTTGCATCCACGCTTTCTGGTCCGTCTGCTGGTGTGGCTGGTGCTGATGACCGGCTTTCCCGCTGCGGCGTTGTCCGCCGGGGCCTCGACAGTGGTGGTGATTGATCCCGGACATGGCGGCCACGAATCGGGCGCGGTCTGGGGGGGCGTGCGGGAAAAAACCGTCAACCTCAGCATCGCCCGGCGGGTGGAGGGCATCCTGCGCTCGCACGGCTACACCACCGTGATGACCCGCCGGAGTGATGTGGCCCTTTCCCTGAGCTACCGGGCGCGGGTGGCGAATCAGTACCGCCGGTCCGTGCTGGTCAGTATTCACTGCAATTCCGACCGGTATCAGCGCGGGCGGGGCATTGAAACTTACTACGCCGGCAGCGGGGGGAAACGGCTGGCGCGGCAGATTCACCGCCGCCTGGATATGCGCACCTCCACGCCCAACCGCGGTCTCAAACCCTGCCGGTTCAGCGTGCTTTGTCAGACCAGAGGCCCGTCCGCGCTGGTGGAGTGCGGGTTTCTCTCCTCAAAATCCGAGCGCCGCCTGCTCTGCACCCCCGCTTACCAGCAGCGGGTCGCCCTGGCGATTGCCGAGGGCATCGCGATTTCGGTGAGGGGAAGGTGAGCGGAGATTCAGTCTCAGATGTCAGATTTGAAATCCCGGATGTCAGATTTCAAATTTGGGATTTCAAATTTCAGATCCCACCGTTTCCCCATCCCCGCCTGAAACGCTTGCGGCGGGGGAATCGTTTGGGCATGTTGCGGATTCAATGCCGGACGCCGCGCCAAAAAGCGTCCCGGTTTCCCCCCTGACTCATTCCCCGATTCCCTGAATTTTTAGACCTATGGACCTCACACGCACTGTTTACGGCACCTGGAGCGGCGGACGATTCATGCACTTCGGCGAGGTGTTGGAGGAGTCCCGTTTCATCCAGGCCATCCAGCTGGCCTATGAATCGGGCATCCGGACCTTCATGACCGCCGATGTTTATGGCAGCGGGAAGGCGGATGAGCTGCTGGGGCAGGCGCTGGCGGGAATTGACCGCTCCAGCTACAGCCTCGTCGGCAGTGTGGGACACGACTTTTACGAAGGCATCCGCGACGGCTCGAAAGGCTACCCGCGTTTCACCGATCCCGCTCTGCGCGGGCCGGAGGGTTATGCGGATTTCCTGAAATCGGCGGCGGAAAAATCCCTCGCCCGCTGCGGCGCGGGCCATTTTGACCTGCTCCTGCTGCACAATCCCGATGAGCGCGGCTACACCAGCGACGCCGTCTGGGAAGGGCTGCGCGGCCTGAAAACCCAGGGCCTCACCCGGCAGCTGGGCATCGCGCCGGGCCCGGCGAACGGTTTCACCTATGACCTCATCCAGTGTTTTGAGAAATACTGCGAGCTGATCGACTGGGCGATGATCATTCTCAATCCCCTGGAGCCCTGGCCGGGATCGTTGGTGCTGCCGGCGGCGGATGAGTTCGGCGTCAAACTGCTGACCCGCGTCGTCGATTACGGCGGTCTTTTCCACGGCGAGATGAAACCCGGCCACACCTTCCGCCCCGGCGATCACCGCAACTACCGCCCGGCGGGCTGGATCGAGCGCGGTCTGGACAAAGTGGAGAAGATGCGGCCCATCGCCGACAAATACGGCCTGAGCCTGCTCCAGTTCGCCTGTATGTGGAATCTGGCGCATCCCTCCGTGGAGAGCGTGGTCCCCACCTTCATCCAGGAAGCCGGCGAGAACGCCCGCCCCATCGAGGACCAGATCCGCGACATGGCCGCCCTGCCGGAAGTGAATCCCCTGACCGCTGAGGACCTCGCCGAAATCGCCCGCATCGGCGACAACACCGGCTGCATGACCCTCAAAGGCGCCAGCCGCCGCCACGCCACCAGCGACCGCCCCGACGAATGGGCCATGCGCCAGGACCTGGAGCCTCTGAGCGAACGCTGGGGCCTGGGGTCCATTCAGTGAATGGGAGCCGTTTCAGAGCCGGGTGTAAAAAGCTCCCCTCCCGCGGCCCTGGAGGACCAGCCAGCCACGTTTGGTCAAACTTTGCAGAGTGGCTTTCAAGGTGTTCCGGCTGACGCCGCCCTCAGCACTCAAAGCCGCCACCGCCTCCGCCACGCTCAAACGGCCTCTTTCCTCCAGCAAGCCCACCAGCCGTGCCGCCAAGGGGGAAAGATTCTCCATACGCACCTGAGCGGCCTGCATTGTGGCCTCCAGCCGCTCCTTCTGCCGCACCAGGCAGCGCAGAAAAAAGGTCAGTGGGCACATCATCGGGAATCATACCCATTTCTGTATCCATTTTTATCCATTTCGCAACGGAGCCTGCCATCCTGAAGGAAGAGTTTTGGCAAGCCGGCTGCGGATTGGCCAACTTTTTTAAATTTTTCCGGAGAAAAGCCCGGTCTGCTTGACGGGGCCGGGGGGCGACTCCACGATGGCGGGCTTCCACGCGAAGGACCAGCCGCTCACGACGGTGCGGTCCGCTTTTTATTTTTATGAATTTGAGGGATCATCTCAGCGAAATTTTACCGGAAATCCTGCCGTCGAACCCGGCGGAATCCATCAAAGGCACCGAACTGATCCGGCTGGTGAAGTTCCGGCTGCAGCAGGAATACAGCGACGCCACTCTGCGGTATCACTTTTCCATCATGTGCTGCGATCCCGGCAGTCCCATCGCCAAGGTGGAGCAGGGACAGGGATATTATCTGCGGCGGGCACCGGCCGGCGGAACTCCCGCCGGGTCCGCGACGCTGGCGCAGGCGCGGCTGGGACTGCTTTTTGAGACGACGCCGGAGCGGGTGGACCGCGCGGTGGCCAGGGCTTTGAAATTCCGCGCCATTTACGCCCGGGATATGGAGATCGCGGGGAGGTTCCCGTTTGTGTTCGAATCCTCGTTCGGGCCCGGCGCTCCCTACGAGAATGTCTGGAAATGCCCGGATGCGGCCATTATCGACTGGGAAACCGGCGAAGTGACGGAACAGGGGCTCGTTCTCAGTCCCCGGCTGCTGGAATGGAAACGCTCAATGGGGGTGATGCCGTTCCGGATTTCCAGTGTGAAGCTCACGGTTTCCATCACTTATGACCATTTCCGCGAGGATTTTTTCCAGGCCGTGAGCCATGCGCACTGGGGACATGCGGGCGAGCTGGTGATCTGCGCGCCGATCCGCGATGAGCAGCTGGCCGAGGATCTGCGCCAGCTGGGCACGGAATACGGTATCGGCATCACCGTTTATAATCTCACGGAGGAGGCGCTGGATGATCTGCCGTGCGGCGAACGCATTCCTGAAATGTCGGCCCGGGAATTTGAGGCGCTTCAGGGCCGGCTTTTGCGCCAGCGGCTGACCTCCCCGCGCACGCGCCCGCTGGAATGGCGGAAAATTGAGCAGGTGCGGCAGGGGAATGCGGAGTTTCAGGCCCTTTTCTCGTGGGTGCAGCAGTGCCTTCACGACGGGCGGGCCTATCCCTGGCGGGATTTCAAGGCCAAGCCCCGGCTGGCGCTGGCGGGGTAGGGCGGAGAAAGGGGGAGGGACGGGATGGAGCAAATGGACGGGATGGACAAAGACAACGGGATGGACAAAGAGTGGGACGCTGGCATCCGGAGCGGCCGTTTTCCTGGTCCCTTCGTTTCCTTTGCGCGCTTCTGTTTGAATTTTCCCCTCTGACCGCCCCGAAATATGGATTTTTTTCAAAGCCAGGAGGATGCCCGCCGCCGCACCCGGCGGCTGCTGGTGCTGTTTTTTCTCTCCGTCGCGGCCATCATCGCCATTCTTTATATAGTGGCGGGATTCGCCACCCGGTGGGATGGCGGGCTCCTGGACTGGAAACTCCTGGGCCTGGTGGCGGCCGGAACCGGCGGCGTCATCGGGCTGGGCAGCGGATTTAAAACGCTGCAGCTCTCCGCCGGAGGATCGGTGGTGGCGCGGGATCTGGGCGGACGGGCGGTTTCCCCGGACACCACGCAGCCGGACGAACGGCGGCTGCTGAATATTGTGGAGGAAATGGCCCTGGCCTCCGGACTGCCGGTGCCGGCGGTCTGGATCATGGACACCGAGGAGGGCATCAACGCCTTCGCCGCCGGGCACACGCCGTCGGACGCGGTGGTCGGCGTGACCCGGGGCTGCCTGCGCGCCTTGAGCCGGGATGAGCTGCAGGGGGTGATCGCCCACGAGTTCAGCCACATTCTGAATGGCGACATGCGCCTGAACCTGAGGCTCATCGGCGTGGTTCACGGGCTGCTGATCATCGCCATCATCGGCCGCATTGTCCTGCGGATCGGAGCCGAAATACGGGGCGGCAGCCGCAGCGGCAGCAGTGACAGCAAGGGCATGGACCCGCGCCTGGCCCTGCTGCTGGGCGGGGCCGCGCTGCTGGGCGTGGGTTATCTCGGAGTGTTTTTCGGCAATTTGATAAAGGCCGCCATTTCCCGGCAGCGCGAATACCTGGCGGACGCCGCCGCCGTGCAGTTCACGCGGAATCCTGACAGCATCGGCGGAGCGCTGCTGAAAATCGGCGGCTACACCTATGGATCGGAACTGAAATCCCCGCGCGCCGAGGAGGCCAGCCACCTCATGTTCAGCAACGCCATGAGCAGCGGCCTGCTGGGAGCCATGGCCTCGCATCCGCCGCTGGAAAAACGCATCAGAGCCGTGCTGCCGCACTGGGACGGCACGTGGCCGAAGGTGGATCTGCCGGAAATCGGCGCGCGGTCCGCGCCGGACAGTGTCTCATCGGATCCGGAACCACCGCCGCCAGCGGGCATGAGCGGTTTTTCCGGCCTCCAGGATTTCCTGCAAAAAAACATCACCACCGCGACCGCGCACGCCGCGCTGGCGCGCATCGGCCGCCCGACCGGGGACGAGGTCGAGTCCGCCCGGCGCATGGGCGCGTCCATCCCTCCGGAGATTCAGGCGCTGCTCCGCGACCCGGCGGGAGCCCAGGCGGTCATCATGGCGGCGCTGCTTTCCAAAAACCCCGATGCCCGTCAGCATGGCGGGCGGGTGCTGGCGGACCTCACGGATGAAACCACCGCCGCCACCGTCCTTGAAACCGCCGGACAGTTCAGCGGCTGGCATTCCTCGCGGCTCATCGCGGTCATCGACCTCGCCCTGCCGTCCCTGCGCCGCCTGACGCCGGCGGAATACGGGCGGTTCGCGCATGTCCTCCAGCAGCTGATCGCGGCCGACAGGCAGCTGGATCTGTTCGAGTTCATGCTTCAGAAAATCGTGCGCCGGCACCTTGATCACTTCTTCCGCCGCCCGCCGCCGCCGAAGACCGGAGTGCGGAGTTTCAGCGAAGCCGCCGCCGAAGCCTCCACGCTCCTGTCCGCCTTCGCCGCGCTCAATGGTCCGGCGGGATCGCCGGAGCACGCTCAAGCCATGGAGGCTGCCGCCGCCAGCCTGGGCGCTGACGGCATCCGGTTTGACCTGGTGCCCGAAGCCGCCGCCCTGGACCGCATTGAAGCCGCGCTCGACCGGTTTGACCTGGCGGTTCCGGAGGTCAAAAAGCAGCTCCTCCAGGCCTGCGCCGCCGCCGCTCTGGCCGACGGGCAGCTTTCCAGCAGCGAGGCCGAACTCCTCCGCGCCGTCGCCGACACCATCGGCTGCCCGGTGCCGCCGTTTGTCCGGCAGATGGACGCCGCCGGGCCGTGAGCGGGCGGATTTGAACAGAAGGGAGCGAAGAAAGCGAAGCGGGAAAGAAAGGGGAAGTGGGTAATTTCTGAATTGATTCTCCGCAGGCAAATCGTGTTATGTTCCGCTGATCAGACACTGTTTCCGCCGAATCCGATGCCCTGCCTGCTAACGAGACGCGTCTTTTTCCCCGCATTCACCGCCGTCCTGGCGGGGGCGGTGTTTTTCATGCCGTCGCCGGCTTTGCGCGCGGCGGAGGGCGTGGAGTTCAGCACCGTCAGATCGGGAGGCAAAGCGTTCACCGTCTGCCGCGCCGATCTGGCCAGGGTGAAGCTTCAGCTTTTTCACCGCGATGGGACCGGGCAGCCTTTCAACCGCTTTGACCGGCTGGAGGCCTGGCTTCAGCCGCAGGGGCGGAACCTCGTTTTTGCGATGAACGCGGGCATGTTTCATCCCGGTTTTGAGGCTGTGGGACTGTTTGTCAGCGATGGCAAAACGCTTTCGCCGCTCAATGCCGCTGACGGGAAAGGCAATTTTTTCCTGAAACCGAACGGAGTTTTCGCCATCACGGACAAAGGCGCGCGGGTGGTTGAAACTTCGGAATTTTCAAAACTTCCCGGTCCCGTCCGGCTGGCCACGCAGTCAGGGCCGCTGCTGGTGCGGGGTGGAAAGTTTCATCCGGCTTTCAATGCGGGGTCCGTTTCCCGGCTCATCCGGAACGGCGTCGGAGTGATGTCGCCGGAGAAAGTGGTGTTCGCCATCAGCGATGAGCCCGTGAATTTCCACGAATTCGCCACGCTCTTCCGCGACACCCTGAAATGCCCCGACGCCCTTTTCCTCGACGGCACCATCTCCAGCCTGTTCGCGCCCGCCCTCAAACGCCGGGACTCCAGCCACGATCTCGGGCCGATGATCGGCATCACCGCGCCGTGACGGGTTCTGAACAGAAGGGCGCGGAGGAAGCGAAGGAGGGCGGACATTCCGCCTCCTGACCGATGGATGCCGGTCCTCTGCGGCGCGGTGACTGTCCGCATGCGGTGGCAGGGATCGGTTCACCGGGCAAGGAGCACCAGAGCGTGCCAGCGGCCGTGCTCGGGGGCGCCTTCGCGGGCGTTGGAGGCGCGGACGTCGGCGATGACGGGCTGGGCGCGGGGGAGTTTGAGGTCCCGGAGTTCGATTTTCTGACGGTAGCGGCGGGCTTCGAGGCCGGCGTCGGGGGAATCCATTTCATCAGGAGCCAGCACCGGGGCGGTGTCCCATTCCCAGGTGATATCCGTCACCGGATCGGCGGCGGCCCCTCCGTGTTCGACGGTCAAAATGACGCCGCAGTCGTTCTGTTCCCATGAAACGCTCTGTGTTGTCACTGGAGACGGCCGGTTGGCGGTGACGGGCAGCGTAAGGGGCCGCGTTTCCTGGAGCCGGACTTTCCGGACCCCGAGCATTTTGGACCGCCGGCCGGGGAAAACGACCGTGGAGGCTTGGGCGGCGCAGGGGAATTCGCCGCGAAGCAGCCGCTGAACCCAGCGCTCCGCCGGAAGAGGCGCGCCGGACGCGGCTTTCAGGGCGGCGGCGAGGGGCACTCCGTCAGCGGCGGGCAGGCTGAGCATGAACGCCTGGAGATGGACCTGTGGCCTGGCGCCTTCCTCCGCAGTGCCGGGGGGCGGGGTTTGCGTGACGAAAGTGATGTCGGTGGTGCCTTCGCTGGCGGCGTCCGGTTCGCTGCTTTGGGTGGCGGGGGAGGAGGAGATGGTTCCGGCGCAGAGAATGCCTGAGGGCGGAATGCGGAATTCAGCGGAAAGGTTCTGCTCCAGATATTCGGGCAGGGCTCCGGCCTCGTCCGGTTTGGAGGCGGCGGGGTGCCAGGGGACCATTTCGAGCCCGCTCTGCCGTTCCAGAGCGATATTCCACGTGCTCTGGACACCGTTGTGGTTTTCAAAAACCGGGATCACCTGGGTCCGGCCATCCTCCGTGCGGGTGGTGTGGGCGGTCATGCCGCCGGTTTCCACCTCCAGGGCTTCCCCGATATTCCGGGTTTCATAGCTGAAATTCGGATGCTGCGGTGACCAGTCCAGAACAGGAAAATTGACGAGGCTTTCGACTTTGGAGCGCTGTCCGTCGCGGCACACCACGGCGGAGTGGCCGGAAAGCGTGGCCGTGCCGGCGGTGACCATGCCGCTGAGGCGGGCGTAAAGAGCGGCGTCGTCCCCGTCCGTCTGAAGCATGACCGCGGCCGCCTCCTGCCGGGGAAGGCGGAGGGTGACGGCGTGGATGCGGCGCTCCCCGGGTTCCGTCCCGGTGCGGCGGGCGTCCGGCGGGGCCGGGGTTTCGCCGTTCAGACCGGACCGGATGAATTGATAACAGAACATCGGCTCCCCGTCCGTCAGGCCGGTGGTGGGCGACGGGGAAATGGAAAGCAGCACTGTATTCCCCGTCCAGCTCAGTGGCTGGGTGGCGGTTTTCTGGACGGCGATGAGCGGCAGGCGCGGCAGCCCGCCACCGCTTTCCCCGGTTCCGCGCAGGCCGGGCACGGGCCAGGGGTAGAGGCTCAGAAGCTCCTTCCGTTCAGGCGCGAGGTTGATGTCCTGCAGCTGCCGGTCAACGCCGGGAATCAAGGCCCCGGAAATGGTAAGCTCCGCCTCCAGCGTCTGACCGCACCCTTCGGTGGTGAAATCGGTGGGCAGAATCACTCCGGCTGTTCCCGGGCCGGTGAAATCGACGGGCACCGGAAAATGGCGGACCGCCGCCACTTTGCTGCGCTGGCCGCTGCGGACGATGATCTCCTGATCCGCGAGGAGCGTGGCTTTGCCCTCCGCGACCTCAGTCATCAGCCGGGCGAAAAGCGCATGGCCCCCGGGGTCCTTGGAGCTGGCGGCGGCGGCCAGGGCGGTGGCGGCACCGGTTTTCCCGATGCTGAGGTAGCGCAGGTGGGCGTGCGGGATGACCTGGGCGGACGAGAAAGCCGGCAAAAACAGCAGCAGAAGCGCGGGAGCGGTGGTGATGACGGGGAATTTCATGACGGGGAGACGGGTTGGGCGGTGACAAAGGTGAAAAGGCGCAGGGCCGGGCGGCCGGCTTCAGCATCCGAAAGGGCCGGGAGCTGACTGCACTGAACGAGGGTCGATCCGCCCAGGGGGAGCAGCAGCTGGGCGCTGGCGGAGGATTCCCGGAATTCCGTGGTTTCCACGGTGGAGGGGCCGGGCTCGCGGGAGCCGCCGGGGTCGTCCGGCCAGAAATGCGGCACCGGCTCGGCGAAGTGGTGCGAGGTTTTCAGATTCAGATCGCACCACTGGCCGTCGTCGGACAGCATCACCTCCACCATCGCCGTGCTGCCAACCGGCATGAAAGCGGTTTCGCCTTTCCGGGGAACGGGCGGTTTTTTCCGTCCGTATTTCGGCAGTGCCGGAACGTCCCGGGCCTGCCGGAGGGTGGCGGTGGTTTCGCTTTTCCAGGTGCCGGTGAGCACCTGCGCCACCCGCACGCCGCCGCTGCCCGCGCCGCCGCCGGCGGGACCGGCTTCCCTGAGGAGTTTGGCGAGGAGATCGGTGTCGCCGTCGGCGTTCCAGCGCTGGTTCATGATGGCCAGGGCTGCGGCTTCGGGAACAAGGATGAAATGCACGGTGACATCCACTTCGCGGGAGGTCAGGGTTTTGGGCGGAACAGCGGCGGGGCTGGCGGAAACGGCCAAGGCCGCGGACGAAGCACCAGTGGCGGAGTTCAGGGCGGCGTTCCATTTCCAGACCGCCGTGACCGCGAGGAGGAGCGCCGTCCCGCCAATCAGCGCGGGCCGGGCCCCGCGCAGCGCGGCGGTGAGCGCGGCAAATTCAGCGGCGGCTCCGGTCCCGGCGGCGGGAAGCGAGGCGGCGCGGGCCAAGGCGGTGGTGGCGATGCGGGCGGCGGCTCCGGCCGGGGCTGTGGAGGCGGCAAGGGCGGAGGCGGCGATGCTGTTTTCGCGCAGAAGGGCGGCGAGGGCGGCGGCGGTCAGGGCACTGCTGTGTTTGCCGAGAAGACGGCGGAGTTTTTCCAGGGCGCGGCTGGTGCGCATGCGGACGGCGTCCTCGCTGGTGTTCAGGGTGCGGGCGATGGCGCTGAAACCGCGGTTTTCAAAAAACCGCAGTATCACGGCGTCGCGGTCAGCGGCGGGCAGAGCATTGAGGGCGGCATCAAGGTGCGGGGCGATGTCCGGCCACGGCGGAGGATCGGGCTGTTGCTGAGAGTGGTTCATGGCGGCGGCAAGTTGCTCGCGGGACCGGCGGCGGGAGGCGGCGCGCACGGCTTTGGCGGCGGTGAAACAGGTGTGCCGGTGCAGCCAGCCGCCGAGCACCACGCGGGGCGGCAGGGATTGGGCATGGGTGGCCAGATGAGTGAAAACCTCCTGGCTGACGTCCTCGGCCAGGGCGGCATCACCATTCACCAGACGCCGCGCGGTGGACCACACCGCCGGAAAGTGCCGCTGGACGAGGGCGCGGAAGGCGGGTTCGTCCCGGCTGGCGCGGTATTCGCGCAGCAGGTCCTCATCATCGCGGTCAGGGCTGCGGTCAGGAGTGACGTCGTCAGGGACGGAGAGAGGGGAAAGCGGCGGGTTCATGGCATCAGGCGGTCTGGCGGTTTCTTTTTCCCATAGAACCCGCCGGGAGGGCAAACCGAACAGGCCAAAGCCCATAATGCGGAAAATAACATCGGACCGGTCTCCGGGCGCATGGCCGGCGGGCGCGCTTCCGGGTTATATCATTTCCACCTGAAAACAGGACCCTTTGGACTGCGGGGACTTGTCACCGCTTTCCCCAGCGGGACTTGTCCCGCGCCCGGACGCGCTGGAACGTCATTCGCGGATTTGGCGGCGATTCACGCGACGGTGACAAGTCACCTTTCCCAAAGCGGTGACAAGTCCCCGCAGTCCAAAGGGGCCGGATGCCCTGGGAAAATAATATCACGCGTGCCGGATGCGGGCGTCGTCGGCGGCGTCGGTGGAAAAGGACGCGGGAGCCGGAACCGGAGCCGGGCCGAGGGCTTCCTCAAAAAGGTCAGGGCGGAAGGCACCCTCGTGGCGGGCGGGAGTGACCGGCAGCAGGCCGGACTGGCGCATTCCCGACAGAATCCAGTCAGCTTTCTCCGCGCTGGGGAAATTCAGGCCGTCCCCGTGAAAACGCAGCAGGCTGCGGGCGGTCAGCCGGGTGCCGTCGCCGCAGTCAAAAGGACCAAGCAGCGCGGGACGCAGGGAGGCCGGGACATCGCGGAACCACGGGCAGGCCGAGAGCAGATCGGTCAAAGCCGGGCGGTTCCGGGGATCCTCGCACCACTGACAGGCCTCATCCATGGCCCGCAGCAGGGCGGCGTGCTCCTCCGGCGAGCGGTCGGCGAAGGCCGTGCGGGTGAGCAGAATTTTTTCCGGCGACAGTGACGGCAGGCTGAGGCTGGTCACCGGGCACCACCCGCTGCCGGCCGCGACCGCCACGCTGTTCCATGGCTCACTGACGCAGAAACCGTCAATATGGCCGGCCGTCAGAGCGCCGGGCATCTGCGGTGCCGGGAGAACCACCATCCGGATGTCCCCCGCAGGGTCGATTTCCCCCGACTCCAGCCACTGCCGCAGCAGGAGCATCTGGCAGGAATGCAGGGAACTCAGGGCGAACACCGGCCGTTCCGGATGCCGGGCGCGCAGATGGCGCTTCAGATCGGCCGCCGTGCGGATGCCCTGGCGGTGCAGGCTGATGCCGAGCGTGACCGCGCTGCCGCCGGAATTCAGAATGTAACTGCTGAACACCCCGCAGGGCGGACGGTCCATGCCGGCGCGCAGACGGTATACAAAAGGCGCGGGTGCCTGCGCGGCGTCGAGGGTGCCGTGACAGATGCGGTCGCGGATGGAGGCCCAGCCCAGTTCGCAGGACAGGGTGACATCCAGCCCGTGCCGCGCGAAAATGCCCAGTTCCTCCGCCACCGTGAAGGGCGCGCTGTCGGAAAGCGGGACAAAACCCAGCCGCACCCGGACCCGCGAGGGACGCGGGGCGGGCCGGAGCGGGCGGACAGCGGGCCGTGCCGGGTTGCTGGGGGCGGGCATGTAATTGCGGGAAGCCGTCAGCATGGCCTGTGCCACCCCCGGAGCAGGAATCCCCGGCGGCGGCGATCCCCGCAAAGAAATGAAATCGACTCATACTGTGGCAGAGCCCCTGCTACGGAGTCGCGGTCATGGACGATGTGATCGACTCGTGGCAACTCCGGATGTTCTCCACGCTCTCGCGGACGGGCAGCTTCACGGAGACCGCCCGGCATATGAGCCTGACCCAGAGCGCCGTCAGCCACGCGCTGCGCAAGCTGGAGCAGGATATGGGCAGCAAGCTGCTGAACCGCAACGGCCGGAATCTCGGCCTGACCGCCGCCGGCCAGCGCCTGCTGCTGTGCGCGGACGCCGTGCTCCAGCAGATGGCCAAGGTGCGGGCGGATCTGACCACTTTAAGCAGTGAATTTCAGGGACAGCTCCGGATTGCCTGCCCGGCGGACGCCGCCTCCCACCTGCTGCCGCCGGTGCTGCGGGAATTCCGGGAATGTTTTCCGCAATACACCCTGACGGTGCATCCGGGCGACGGTCAGGACCCGGCCCGCCTGCTGGACGAGCAGGCGGCCGATCTGGTGGTGGGCATCGAGCCGGAAAATTCCGCCGGACTGGTCAGCGGGCGGCTGTTTTCCGATCATCTGGTTTTTCTGGTGGGGACGGGGCATCCCTGGACGGACGGCGTGCCGCCGGACCGGGAACGGCTGGGTGCCGAGCAATTCCTCCTCCAGCACCGGGCCGTGCCCGCCATTCAGGAGGTGGAGACGCATTTTCTGCGGCAGGGAGTCCGGGTCCATGCCTTTGTGGAGCTGGGAAGCTCCGCCGCCCTGGTGGAGATGGCCAAACTCGGGCTCGGCGTGGCCATTGCCCCGGCGTGGATCGCGGCTTCGGAAATCGCCCAGGGCACCATTCATGCCCTGCCGGTTCCCGGACTGCATATCGAGCGGCACTGGGCGGTGCTGCACCACCGCGAGCGCCGCCTCAGCCTGGTGGAGGAAACATTCATCGGCCTCTGCCGCACCGCGCTGCGGGATCATGGGAGCAAAGGAATCTGATTTTAATAAAAGACTTTTTCCGGCGGCGGCTGATGAAACCGCCTGAACCCGGGGGCGGTTCCGGGCAAGGAATCTTCGATGAATGTCGAATCGGTATGGCATTCCCCGCCGGGGTGTGCTAGACCGGCGCGCCGATATGAAAGAATTCGCCTACATCCACGAGGAGGGCACCCTGCCGGAACCGCTCGACCGCATCCCGTTTTTCGAGTCCTTCCAGGGTCGCCATCTCAACGACATCCTGTATTCCAGCTATTTCATCCAGGCGGATCCGGGGGACACCGTCATCCGCGAGGGGCAGGAGGATTCCCGCATTTTCATCCTCCTCACGGGAAAACTGGAGGTCAGCAAGCACGGCGAGCCTTTGGCCGAACTCAAAACCGCCGGCGAGATTTTCGGCGAGCTCTCGGCCGTCACCAACGAGAAACGCACCGCCTCCGTCATTGCCCGGAGCAATACCCTGTGTCTGGTGATCGACCAGCAGTTCCTGCGGGAGATCAAACCCGAGGAGGACAACGCCAGTTATTACGCCGCCCTTTACGGTTTCATTTCCCGCGTGCTCGCCGACCGCCTGAAGAAGGCCTCGGAACTGATCGCAAAGCTGGAGAAACAGCTTGAGGAATCCCCCGTCAAAAAATAACGTGACCGCTTAACGCGCCTTCCACCAATGAAAAAAATCGAAGCCATCATCAAGCCCTTCAAATTGGAGGAAGTCAAAGCCGCCCTGTCCGAAATCGGCATCCAGGGCATGACCATCACGGAAGTGAAGGGATTCGGCCGCCAGAAAGGTCACACCGAGATTTACCGCGGCAGTGAATACACCGTCGATTTCCTGCCCAAGGTGAAGCTGGAGGTCGTCGTGGACAATGAGGTTTACGAGCAGGTGGTCCAGACCATCATGAAAACCGCCAACACCGGCAAGATCGGCGACGGCAAGATTTTCGTGCTGCCCGTCGAGGAGGCCGTCCGCATCCGCACCGGCGAGCGCGGCGAGGCGGCGGTCAGCCCGGGCGGCTCCCTCGGCTGAGGGTTCCCGGCGCAGCAGGCAAATGGACAGCTCCAACCGGCCAGGAAAGTATTCCTGCGCCGGTTTTCTTTTTTGGGATAATGCGCTAAGACTGTGGAAGTAAGCTCGCCCGGCAGTTCCGGCTGACTCCTTCCCCCATGCCAGCCAACTCTGATCCCGGCTCCGATTTTGAGTTTGAGGATGATTTTTCCTCCGAACCGGAAACGGATGATCACCACGCGGACATCACCACTCTCCAGCGCATCCGCACGGAAATTGAGGGCTATCTGGAACTGGGGATGGCTGAGCTGGCGGAGGAGGAGCTCAATGCCCTGCCGCGGGGAGTGAGCGGTCATCCGCTGATGCTGGATGCGAGACTTTCGCTGCTCATGCAGACGCGGCGCTGGACGGAGGCTGTGGAGACCGGCCTCCTGGGCTGCGCCGCCGCTCCGCAGGGGCCCGCATTTTTCATTCACACGGCTTTCTGCCTGCATGAACTCGGCCGGACCGCCGAAGCCCATCTGCTGCTCACCTCCGGCCCTGAATCCCTTCACCGGGAAGCTCTTTACCACTATAATATCGCCTGTTACCTCGCGGTGCTGGGCCGTCCCGCGGAAGCCGGTCCCAACCTCAGCCGCGCCTTCCGCATAGACCCCTCCCTGCGGAAATACGCCCGCTCCGACCGCGATCTCCAATCCCTGTGGCCCAAACTTCCGGGATTCTGACCGGAGCGGAAAGCGGGATGCGGGGCCGGTTTGATCTGAAATGAGGAGTGCCGGCCGGACAAAACAGCAGGCCCGGGCAGAGCAGGCATGCCGCCCGTTGCCCGTCATCGCACTCATCTGAAAGCGATTGGAATAAAAGGCGGGACAGGAAAAGCCGCCCGTCGGCTCCCGGCGGCCTGACAGAGGGGGGAGGCTGTCAGGCCGCGGGAGCTTCTTTCGGGGCGGCGATGCGGACCGTGAGTCCGGTCACCAAAGAGTCGGCGGGGTTCAGGATCACCTGATCGTCAGAGCATACGCCGCCGAGGATTTCGGTGATGGGGCCGAAGTCGCGGCCGGGCTGCACGCTGCGCAGCTCGACTTTGCCCTTGTGAACCACGCCGTCCGCCGCCGCCTTCACGAAGACCGACTCATCCACGAACTGCTTCACTTCGATCTCCTTGGGCAAAGCGGCGATCACTTTCGGCAGCTCCTCCTTCACCCGGTTCACGACTTCCATCGTCGAAGCCTGCGGCGAGAGGTTTTTGGCTTTCAGCGCATTCAGGTCGAGGTCCACGGAAATCACCCGCGTCTTGCCGCCATAAGGCCAGGGCAGCTGAGCCCCGCGCACCACCGCCAGACCCACGCGGAACTGATTCTGCGCAAGATCGTAAATCTCCTGCTCCGACAGCGTTTTGCTCGTCAGGCTGTATTGGAGAATGGGGACGGTGGACGCATTGTAGCGGATGACCAGGGGAGGGGTTTGCCCCTGCGGCATCTGCTTCAGGATGGTCTGAGCCACGCCCGCATCCACGGACGCCCCCGGCTGGAGGAAAACTTTGATGATCCCCGTGCCGTTATAGGAGTTCGACTCCACGTGCTCAATGTCGTTCACGGTGGCGCTCAGGGAGCGTTCATGAACGTAGATCATCCGCTGCTCGATCTCCTGGGCATTGAGACCCGGATATTGCCAGATGACCGAAATCACCGGGACATCGATGGACGGAAAAATGTCCGTCGGGGTGCGGCGCAGCATCAGCGGCGTCGTTAAAATCAGGATCAACGACAACACCACAAAGGTGCAGGGACGGCTCAGCGCCAGGCGGACAATCCACATGGAGGGGTTTGGATGGATGGGGGTTTGGAAAAGGGAAAACCCTCACCGGAGTATCCCTGCGGCTGTCCGCGGACTTTGCCCAATACAAGATGGATTGCGGCATTGATCAGATCCAGGTATCAATCATGGAACTGCGGCATCTGCGATATTTCACCGCCGTGGCCAGTAAACTCAGCTTCCGCGGCGCGGCGGAGTCCCTGCACATCGCCCAGCCCGCCCTGAGCGCGCGGATCCGCACTCTGGAGGAGGAGCTGGGTGAAAAGCTCTTCACCCGCACCACCCGCAGCGTCCGCCTCACCCATGCCGGGCGCATTCTGCTCAACGAGGCCCGCAACGTTCTCGCCGCCGCCGACCAAGCCCGGCAGCGCGTCCAGGAAGCCGGGCACGGACTGGAGGGCACGCTGCGTCTGGGCTTCGTCGCTCCCTCCGCGAATTCATGGCTGGCTGGCGTGCTCAAGGTTTTCCGCAAACGTTACCCCGGCGTGCAGCTCTCGCTTTCCGACCTCACCAGCACCGAGCTGGCCCGGCAGCTGCACGAGGACAAACTCGACGTCGCCCTGCTGCGGCCTCCGGTGGGATTTCCGGATCTCGATTACCGCTTCGTCGAGGAATCGCCGTATATCCTCGCGCTTCCCGCCGGTCACCGCCTCGCCCGGAAGCGCGAATTGCTCTGGGAGGATTTTCATGAGGAACCGCTGGTAATGCTGGAGCCGAACGTCCAGCACGGGTATTACGATCCCTTTCTCGCCGCCTGTGCCAAGGCGGGCGCTTTCCCGTTGGCCGCCCAGTTCGCCAAGGACATCCACACCAAAATGTGGCTCATCTCCGCCGGTTTCGGCATCGCCCCCACCACCGCCACTCTGGCGACGATCAAACGTCCCGGCCTCGTCTTCCGCGACTTCCCGCCGGGCCTCCCGGCCGTCTCCACCGTCCTCGTCTGGCGCCGCGACGACAACTCGCCCATCCTCCCCCGCTTCCGCGAATGCTTCCTCGAACACCCCGGCGGTTCCGGCGCGGCGTCGAAGCACTTCAGCGGCTGAAAAAGGAGGAGGAAATTTTTCCTGGCGTGCCCTGGCGCCTGTTCCCTTACATTGATCAGTTCCGGCCCAAAACCGTTCCCGCCCAGCTGAGGAACCGGTGGGGAAGTCAAAATATTTTACGCGAGGCCGGAGGAGTGATGAATTCGTTCAAGCTTATAATAATCAGGATGATATGCTTCTTCAAAAAAAGGGAAAACCGATTTTGAGGATAGGTGTTGATAGAATTCAGTGCTTAATTGTTTGACATTTTGTAAGCGGCGAAGAATGGGTGAGCGCTTTTCGTTCCCCCGCCCAAGCCTGATTTCCGTGAAATTTCCCGCCTTTCCCCTGCTGCTGGCATTGCTGCTCGGCACCGCCCTGTTGACCGCCGCCCCTGTCCGGAGCACCGCTGCCCAGTTTGCTGTCACCACCTTCGCTGACAGCGGCCCGGGCTCCCTGAGGCAGGCGATTCTGGATGCCAATGCGGCAGCCGGCGGCGACACGGTGGTGTTCTCGATACCTGGCGGGGGCACCACGCCGGTTCTCAATTTAACGGGAAAACTGCCGGAAGTCACAGGGCCGCTGGCGATGGATGGCGCTTCCCAGCCGGGCGCGGCTCTGGTGAAACTGAAATTTTCCGGCTTGGCTCCCGGGGAATCCCTGCTGACGCTCAGCGGTGGCGGCTGCAGCATCAAAAATTTACACTTCCTGAGCGCTGCGGAGGATACAGTGGCGGTGACAGTGCGGGGAGGGGATGGAAACCTTCTGGAAGGGCTTTCAGTGGGAGCCACTCCCGCTTTCCCTCCCGTTGCCAATGACATCGGAGCATTTTGGGCGCGGGATGGTTTTGTCATCGAATCCAATGACAACACGATTCAAAAATGTAAGTTTGAGGGACTGATCACCTGGGATGGCATCTGCATTACGGGAAGCCGGAATACCGTGAAAGAATGCCGGATTGCCTTTCCCCTGGGGTTTATGCCTGTACTCAATGTAACGGCAATAGGTGTTCATTTAATTGGCGGATCAGAAAATGTAATTGGCGCTGCTGGAAAAGCGGCCCGGTTCGCAGGCACCCCGTTGGACAGGAACCTCATAGCCGGCAATTGTCTGATGGCCATTCACGTGGAAGGCGGCAGTGGTCACCGGATCCTGGCGAATGAGTGCCGTGCAAGCGGCAGTGGAGGAACCGGCATCAAAGTGGACGGTGGAGCGGAGAACATTGTGATCGACGGTCCCTTTGTCGATGGTGGCAACACCTCCTGTATCGGCATATCCGGCCCGGCCTCCAACGTGCGTGTCCGTAATTTTGATGCCACGGGCGTGCTGGGAGTTTTTGTGGGCAATGGCGTGGAGGATATTGTGATCGAGGATGGCCAAATTAATCTCCCATGGAGCGGGACCGGCATCCGTCTGGAAGGAGGGGATACGCCCTCCGGTCCGGTGCTGATCCGCCATAACACTATTGAGGACGGCCTGATGGGAATTCTTGTCGCCAAAGGCATGGGGGAAGTGACGATCGGCACCCGCCGGGATGCTTCCTCCCTGTATTCCAATAGAATCAGAGGCAACAGCGCGGGTGGAATCGTGGTCCGGGATCCGGCGGCGCGGGTGCGTATTTCGGAAAATCTCATCAATAATCAGGGCCGAAAAAGCACAAATGCGCTCCTGATCAATCTGCAGCCGACCGGGGAGGCGGATGGCACGGAAACGCCCAATGATCCGCTGGATGCCGATTCCGGCCCGAACGGGCTTCAGAACAAACCGGTTCTTCTCTCGCTGGAGGCGCGCCCGGCCGGTGTTCTTCAGGTGGGAGGTAACCTGAGTTCTAAACCTTCGACAGTTTACACGATCGAAGCCCTCGCCTCGGAGCCTCTGGGGACTGGCCGATGGCTGGGTTCGGGAACCATGACCACGGATGCGGATGGCCAGGTGGCTTTTTCCTTTCCTGTCACCGGCTGTAAGGCCGGATGGAGAGTGACCCTCACCGCCACTTCGCCTGACGGCGAAACCAGCGAATTCAGCAACGACGCCATCTGCCCCGCGATGCAGTCTGAATTTCCGGTTCTGGCGGAGCAAGCTAGTATTTCCCTCCCGGAAAATGAGGCGGCCACCGGCGCCGCCTTCACAATCGAACGTCAGTCAGGGGTGACGACAGCTTACAATGCCAGGGTTTACCCCACCGTCGATTTTCCTAATTTTTACGACAATCCTCTCGCTGTCCTCCCTATTCGGTATCGCTTCAATGTTGCTGATGCCTGGTCAACTTTCACGGAAAATTCCGGATTGCTCATCCCTTTTGGAGTCAATGACGATCATCGCGTTCTTTATTTGGCAGCCAATGAGGATTCCACTTGGGACCCTCTGAATAAACCTTCCGTGCTGAGATTTCATGAGGTGTATCCTCCTCCATTGGGGCCTGACATTTCAAAAATAATTAAGGTGCAGTTTCCGGACAATGATCCTCCGCCTGCAATGGTGCTCGGGAGAGTGGCGCAGGGGATGCCGTTTGAAAGTAGTGTGGAGGAGTCTTATCAGGAGAATTTAACTCTTAGGCTGGATCGTTCTATAACAGGCGAATTAAAGCTCCGTATTTCGGTGAATCCGGAGCAGTCCACAGCCTTGGCAGGGCAGGATTTTACTTTTTCCCCGGAATATGTGGACCTGCGTGGAGGGAAACTCGAGGGGCAGAATCAAATCCGCGTGACAGCCGTCAATGACGCTTTGGTAGAGGGTGATGAAATTATTGCTTTCAATGTCGTCAGCGTCACTCCGGGGGCGGATTACAGTTCCCTGGTTAAGTTGACTCTACGGGACAATGATTTTTATCAGGCCAGCGTAGGCGATGCGGAGGTGGCTGAGGGCAACAGTGGCCCCGCCGTTCTCAATTTTCCCGTGACACTCAATCAGGTAGCCCCGGCGGATATCACTTTTAATTGGACCACTGCCGGTGGCACTGCTGTGGAGGGTTCGGACTTTACGGGTTCCTCAGGAACGGTCACGATACCGGCAGGCAGCACTTCCACTTTTATTCCTGTCGTTGTCACGGGAGACACGGCGGTGGAGAGAACGGAGTCTTTCAGTGTGACCCTGTCCTCTCCCACTCCATCCTCGGCGAAGCTGGGTAAGGCGTCGGCCAGCGGGCGGATTTTGAATGATGACCGACTGGTGATCTCCATTGCCGACGTGTCTGTTTCCGAAGGTGCAGGCACCGTAACATTCACCGCCACGATCAATGAACCCGCGCCGTTTGCGGTTTCCATGGGATACAGCGTGTCTCAGGAAACGGCCACCTGGTTCGCTGATTTCTCCAACAGCGGACCTACCGGCCTGTTCAATTTCCCGGCCGGAGCCACTTCCGCTTCGGGGACACTGGCAATCATCAACGATTCCACGCCCGAGGCGGAGGAGACCTTCAACATCAATTTGAGCTTCGGCGTCAAGGTTGATGCCGCCGAAACCTTTGCTTTCACGGATGGCATCGGAGTGGTGACGATCAGGGATGATGATTTCCCCAGTCTTGCGGCTCCATCCTTCCGGACCGTCATGGAGGGGGACGAAGGCCTACAGACTGTTCCGGTGAATCTCACACTTTCCACACCCGCGTTCACCCGAAGTTCTGTGGACTGGCAGGTCAACCCGGGATCAGCAGCGATGGCGGCCAGCGGGACGGCGGTTTTTGAATCCGGCGCTTCCAGCGCGGTCATTCATCTGACCATTCCCGGCAACCGCATTCCCCAGCCTGACCGGGTGGTGAAGCTGACGCTCAGCAATCCGGTGAATTTGCGAATCACAAACGCCGAGCAGACAGTGCTCACCGTTCTCGATAACGACCAGCGCGTGGTTTCCGGCAGCGGGTTTTCCCGGAACGAGGGGGACAGCGGGGCGAACGAGGGCTCCTTCCGTATCTCCATTCCATTAGCGCTGGAGGTCCCGGTTTCGGTTCATTACCAGACTGCCGACGGCACCGCCCGTGCGGGCCACGATTATGCCGCTGCCAGCGGCACGGCCACGATCCCGGCGGGGGCCACGGAGGCGCTGATCCCCGTCTCCATCACGGCGGACACCATTTATGAGGAAAATGAGTCCTTCAGCCTGATCCTGAGCAGTCCGGTCAATGCCACCCTGGGTTCGGCTCCGCTGATCGGGAGTATTCTGAATGACGATGCCCAGCCCTCCCTCAGCGTGTCCTCCGCCGTGGTCACCGCCAGTGCCGGTGGTTCCTTCCAGGCCTGGATCGAGGTGAAGCTGGGTGATGGAGGGTCGGGCGTGGAACTTCCCGTTTCCTACAAAATAACCACCCGCGATGACACGGCGCTGGCGGATGTGCATTACACGCCCATCAGAGGCAAAAAGCTCACTTTCCAGCCGGGGCGGGGCACTGAGTGGATCGCGGTCACCGTCGCCGGGATGGTGGCGGACAACACGGCCCGCCGCTTTTATGTGGATTTCGCGCCAGTGGCCGGACCGGCTTCCACTGTCACCGCTGATGTCAGCATTGAGCCCCTGCGGGTGACCGATTTCAGACGCCTGGTGCCGGGACTGTTCTTCATCCAGTTCCCCACAGGCAAAGGCCAGAATTATGTTGTCCAGGAGGCGCAGTCGCTGACCGGTCCCTGGGTGGACAACAGTTCCATCCTTCTCGGAAGCGGCAGCCCGGTGAGCCAGGCGGTGGCCTCCTCGAAATCCCGCGCCTACTTCCGTGTGCGCTCCTACAGCAATCCGCCGTCCACTGCGGCAACCCTGACGCCCTGATGGATGGGAGATCCGTATTCTTCAGCCGGCGGATGAAATCAGCATCCCCCGGTCCATAACGAAGCAGGAGCATTCCTGATTTCTGATGGGAAATGAGCCTGGAGTAGAAAATGGAGAAATGGCCCCTGAAGCGGGAAACAGGTCAGCCTTCCTCAATCCGCACCAGCTTCAGCCGCCCTGAGGCTCCGGACCGGATAGAGACGGCCGCTTTCCGGCAGCCGAAGGTTTCCGCAACCAGCGCGATCAGTTCCTCGTTGGCCCGCCCGTCCACCGGCGGCGATTTCAGTTTTGCCAGCCAGCCGCCGCCGTCCGGCTGCTCCTGCAGCAGGCTGGCTTTGGCGTTGGGTTTCACTTTGATTTGAATCGTGCGCGGCGGGCTCATTTGTGATTGGTTGTCCTGAAACCATCCACCGGCAACCCTCATGACCCGACGCCAAACACTTCGCCTCTGCCTCACGGCTCCCGCTTTCCCCCTTCAAAGTTCCGCAGCGGAAGTTCCGGCTTCGGCTGCAGCCTCAGTTGCCGCCCCGGTTCCCCGGGCGGAGCCGGCATTCGGGATCCGTGGTTATTATATCACTTTCATGCGCATGCCCGTGATGGGGCTGCCGGAGTGGAGGCGGGCAGTGGACTGTTTTGTGGAGGACGGCAGCAACACTCTGGTGCTATGGATGCCCGGCGGATTCCGCTCCAAAAAATTCCCGCTCACCTGGGGCTACAATGCGGAGCACGCGAATGTCCGACAGGATTTCGTGCGCGAGCTGATCGATTATGCGCACACCCGGGGAATCCGGGTGCTGCTGGGTTTCACACCGTTTGGTTATGACGGCGTGAATCAAATGCCGCTGGAGCATCCCGGCTGGAAGGCGGAGAAGGCGGATGGCTCGCCCGTGGATGAGTTCGGCATTCACTCCTGGGGCTGGAGTCTGTGCCCGGCGCAGGCGGAGGTCCGGGATTTCATGCGGGAGTATCTGCGGGAAATGATCTTCGATTTTTATCTGAACGCCGACGGCCTCATGGTGGAGTCGTCCGACTACAACGTCTGCCAGTGCGCCGACTGCCGCGCGCGGCCTTACGAGGAGGAATTCAAGCTGACGCGGGAAATCTCCTCCGAAATGTGGAAGGTGAATCCCGAAGCCCTGATCCTGGTTTATCCGCATTATTTCACGGGCCGCAAGGTTCCCGGTCTGGAAACCGCCGCCGTCCGCCAGCCGTTTGATCCCCGGTGGAGCCTGGTCTTCACGCCGCACAGCGCGCATTTTGATTCGGATCTGATCCGTCAGGCCAAAGGCAGCATTTTCTCCGGCCCCGAAGCCGTGCTGGGCACGCCGGCCACGATCTCCGCCGCCGCCCAGTCCGCCAAAAAGCACGGTGTGAACGGCTATCTGCCTTCGCTGGAGGCTTTCAGTTATCCCGTCACCAGAGCCGAAGGCGGCGAGCCCTTTTTCATTGGCCGACGGCGGCAGCCGCTGGGTCTGGATCCGGAAAAAGAGGGCCGGATGCCTTACAACTCCCTGCTGTGCCGTGTGCAGCGGCTGGCCGTGCGCGAATTCAGCCGGGAACCCGGCCTGCCGTTCGGGAAGTTTAAGCAGATTCTCAGTGACACCTTTTTCCCGGGCCAGTCCGCGCCGCAGGCGGTGGCCGATCTGCTGGAGCTGCAGCGCATTTTCAACTTCGAGGCTGACTGGTACTGGTCCTCCCCGCTGCTGGATCCCGCCTTTTTCAAAGCCCGCTCCCAGCGACTCAACTGGCCGGCGGAAAAGCTGGCGGCCTATCAGCGGAACCTTGACCGCCTCAAGGAAATCGCGGCCCGTTATCAGAATTCCTCCGGCACCACGGAACGCGGGATGTTCCGGCTGTCCGACGGGGTGGTGAAACGCTGGGCGGATTCCCGTATTTCCCCCTGAATTATCCAAACCACTGAGGATCAGCAGTGATGATGCCGAACACGATGACGTGGAAAACAGGGGGGCGTCCTGCTGTTCCCCGGCTCTCCAAATCGCCCTGGAAAATGGTATCCGTCCTCACGCCGGGGGATGTCCCATGATCCAATTCATCGTTTACTTGCCGGATGCGCCCGGGCGCACGGCCGTGTGCCTGCCGTAGTATTTTTCGAAGAGTTGCAGCAGGTTGCCCTCCTCACAAAGGAACTCGCAGGGAAAGAATTTTTCCGTCACCGTTTTTTCCTGATCCGGCGTCATGTGAGTAATCTTCAGCTGTGGTTTATCGTTTACTTTCTCCAAACTCATAACTGAAATTTCGGAAAAAGGAACCTCCAGCTCCGAGGTGCTCAGACGGAGACTGCGGTAATCCAAAGTGGCGGTATCCCCCTTGGCATTCTGAAAAATCAGGCGGGGAAAATGCCGCTCCACGGCAGCGATTTCGTCCTCCGTTTCCGGCAGGACGCGGTAGGCGATGGCCAGTCCGTGGTATTTTTGCAGTTCATCCTCCCGTTTGGCCCAAAGAACCGATTCCAGCTCGCCGGCCTGCTGAATGGCATCATACCACGTGCGTTGCGGCGGGGCCTGCAGCTCCGCATCCTGGAGGATCTCCAATGTGCCGAAGCCAAGCTTCCGGATACGCTCGGCCATCGGCGGATGGGCGTCGAAGGGATGAATGATCCCACTTTTCATGGAATCCCCGTCACTGGCAAAAGCGGAAAGAAAGCCGGGGTAACCCTGCTCCAGTTGGGATGCCAGTTGGAGATCGCTTTCGACGGCGGGCTTTTCGATAATGCCCTGTTCCGTTTTGGTCCGGTAGTCGCAGTAGGATGAGACTTTGACCAGCGCCCTCGCCATGGCCGCCGGGGAATTCACGGTGGACCCAACCGCATCCGCGCGGAATTCCCGGACACGGCGGAGACGGCGGAGGGAAAGAAAATAGAGGTCCCAGAAAAAATGCATGAACCGCGCCACCGGGACGAAAAGCCCGCTGTAAAGAGCTTGCAGGTAAATTTCGAATTTTCCGAGCAACGGCGAAATCCGCCGTGACCATAAGGTGTCCTCACCGCTGAAATGAGCGAGTTCGTGACCCAGCACGGCATCGGCCTCCTCCACGCTCATGATTTTCAGCATTGGAAGGCTTACAAAAAGTGTGCGCCCTTCCAGCCGGGTTCCCGCAACGGTTACAGGGTGCTCCGTGACGAAAAACGATGGTTCGATACCCGCCACAAGGCGGTCCGGGGGATCGGTGCCCAACGCCTTGGCGATACTTTCAATACGCTCCCAGAGTTCCGGAGCGGCCGCTTTGGCGACCACTTCGCCCGGGATCGGATGATCATCCTCCACTTTGCGCAAAATCGCTTTCACCAATGCGTGAACACCATACCCGGCAATGATCACGGGGAGAAGGATCAGGTAGGGAACATAAAAATTGAGCCACAAGCCGCCCGCCCAATACATCAAAGCAACAATCAGAACAGCCTGTCCCACCACCTGAATGACGGCCGAAGTCCGCAGCACCGGCCAGCCGATCCGCAATGCCCGATATTGAGCGATCTGGGAGCGCAGGGACAGGGCGACGCTGACTCCCACCACCAGCAGAGTTATGGCCACGGTGATGAGACAGCTCCAGGCGATGCGCTCCATCCATTGGAAAACCGCATAGGTGGCCCGCATAGGTGCGAACATTTCCTGAAGCGGGGCCAGTGGGGCATCCCAGGAAGCCATGATCCTCGATATTGGCATCCTGCGGAAAAACTCCAATTCCGCCTCTTTTTCCTCGGGGGACATGTTGCTGGAGGCCGCGATATCGGTCTCAATCTGCCGGAGCACGGCCGCATCCATCCGTTTTTCGGCGTCAGGGACAAAGGCGAGCGTAAACACCGGCACCAGGACGACCAACAAAAACGGGAGCAGATTTTTCTTAAAGAAGCCTGGTGTGGGAAGCGGTTTTGCGGAGGCCATGGTGGATTGCTGGACGCGCGATCCAGTCAGGTTTTCCTATCCGGGATGCCTTAAAAGGAAAGTGGATTCGTTCGGTTGCCTGTAATTTATTTCTGAAAACTTTTCCTCTGCGCGGCGGACCCTTATTTCATGCGCCACTCCAATGAGGCAAAAAAAGCCGCCCGGTCCTTGCGGGCCGGGCGGCTGAGTTTTGCGGGATTGTTGGAGGAGAGAGCTTTAGTTACGGTTCCGGCACTGGGTCTGAACCCTGAAACCTGAACCCTTTCCCCTTCAAGCCGGAGGCTTGATGATTACATCATGCCGTCCATGCCGCCGTGGTCGTGGCCGTGGCCACCGCCGGCGGCTTCCTTCTTCTCGGGCAGTTCGGTGATGAGGCACTCGGTGGTCAGGAGGAGACCGGCGATGGAGGCGGCGTTCTGGAGGGCGCTGCGGGTCACCTTGGTCGGGTCCACGACGCCGGCGGCGACGAGGTCCTCGAACTTGCCGGTGGCGACGTTGTAGCCTTCGTTGCCTTTGGCGTTCTTGACGTGCTCGACGATGAGCGCGCCTTCCACACCGGCGTTGGCGGCGAGAGTGCGGAGAGGAGCCTCAATGGCGCGGCGGACGATGTCGGCACCGGTGGATTCGTCACCCTTCAGCTTGAGGGTGTCGAGGGCCTTCTGGGCGCGGAGGAGAGCGGTGCCACCGCCGGGAACGATGCCTTCCTCAACGGCCGCACGGGTCGCGTGGAGGGCGTCTTCGACGCGGGCTTTCTTCTCCTTCATTTCAGTCTCGGTGGCGGCACCCACGTGGATGACGGCCACACCGCCGGCGAGCTTGGCGAGGCGCTCCTGGAGCTTCTCGCGGTCGTAGTCGGAGGTGGTTTCGTCGATCTGGCGTTTGATCTGGCTCACGCGGCCCTGGATGCCATCCTTCTTGCCGCCGCCTTCGACGATGATGGTGTTTTCCTTTTCAATCACGAGGCGCTTGGCCTTGCCGAGATCTTCGAGGCCCACGTTCTCAAGCTTGATGCCGAGATCGTCGGTGATGACGCGGCCACCGGTGAGGATGGCGATGTCCTCCAGCATGGCTTTGCGGCGGTCGCCGAAGCCGGGAGCCTTGACGGCCACGGTGTTCAGGGTGCCGCGGAGCTTGTTCACCACGAGGGTGGCGAGGGCTTCACCTTCGATGTCCTCGGCGATGATCAGGAGGGGCTTGCCGGACTTGGCGACCTTCTCGAGGAGGGGCAGCATGTCCTTGAGGTTGCTGATCTTCTTCTCGTTGATGAGGATGTAAGCGTTGTCCAGGGTGGCGGTCATCGCTTCGGCATCGGTGACGAAGTAAGGGCTGAGGTAGCCTTTGTCGAACTGCATGCCTTCGACGACGTCGAGGGTGGTTTCGATGCTCTTGGCTTCCTCAACGGTGATGGTGCCGTCCTTGCCGACCTTGTCCATGGCGTCGGCGATGATCTTGCCGATTTCCTTGTCCCAGTTGGCGGAAACGGTGGCGACCTGGGCGATTTCCTTGGTGTCCTTGACGGGCTTGGA
>JAZKFB010000063.1:0-16861 GCA_040386695.1 Verrucomicrobiota bacterium | reverse complement strand
CCACCCCCGCCTCCCAGGACCTCTCCGGTGTCATTTTAATCTGAGTCATCGCGCCCGTTCCGGTCTGTTCAAAAATTTCAAACCTCTTTGGGGACAAAAATCAGGGACTCCAGTTTCAATCTCATGACGGAAGATTGCCGAGGCAATTCCGCCAGCCCGGCGGAAAGTGTTTCCAGTGAAAGATTTCCATTGCGTCCTCCAGGAGACCCGCTTACTTCTCCCTCCCTTTTTGGAACCTCCTGCCGGCACAACGGCGGGATTTTTATTTTGCCCCACCGGCCCACCGCCATGAACATCCTTGAGAAGATCCACCGTGAACAGATGAAGTCCGACACCGTTGCCCTGAATGTGGGTGACTCCGTGAAGGTCCATAACCGAGTCGTCGAAGGCGGCAAGGAGCGTATCCAGATTTTTGCCGGCCTGATCATCGGCAAGGGCGGCATCAGCAAAAGCCAGTCCATCACTGTCCGCAAAATCAGCTACGGTGAAGGTGTGGAGCGTGTGTATCCCATTCACAGCCCCCTGATCTCCAAAATCGAAGTCACCAAACGCGGCCAGGTCCGCCGCGCCAAACTGAATTACCTGCGCAACCGCATCGGCAAGGACGCCGTGACCGTGAAGGAAGCTCCCCGCAAGTAAGCGGCCTCCCTTTTCTTTGATTCTCTTTCAAAACCGTGCTTTCCCCGTGAAAGCACGGTTTTTTTGTGTGGCGGAATGCGGACCCTGCGGCCTTGCGCCTGGTCTCTTTTTACCTATACTCCCAGCCAAATGAGCACCACGACAGGAATTTCAGCCGCCATTCGTCGCCTTCCTGCGGAGGAGCGATGGAATTTGCTGCATGAGTTCGCGGATGAGCTTTGGTCTGACTGGGATGCGCGGATCGAATCTGATCTCAGCAGTGGCGGACTTGACGATTTCATCACTCAGGCGCGCGGCGCGCGCCCTCCCCTCCCATGAGCTACATTATGGTCGATATTGAATCGGACGGGCCGATTCCCGGGGATTATTCGATGATCTGTTTTGGCGCGGTCGTGGTGGAGCCCGGCCTGAGCCGGACTTTTTATGGAAAGCTCCGCCCCGTCTCCGACCGGTTCATCCCCGAAGCTCTGGCGGTGAGCGGATTCACACGGGAAGAGGTTCTGGAGTTTGATGATCCGGCAACCGTAATGACCCGGTTTGCGGGCTGGCTTGGCGGCATATCGAAGGACCGGCCGATGTTCATCTCCGATAACAACGGATTCGACTGGCAGTTCATCAACTGGTACTTCCACCACTTCACCGGCGGGAATCCCTTCGGCTTTTCATCCACCAATCTCGGCAGTCTCTACAAGGGGCTGGTGAAGGACACCTTCCAGACCTTCAAGCATCTGCGGAAAACACGCCACACCCACCATCCTGTTGATGATGCCATCGGCAACGCGGAGGCTCTGCTGGCCATGAAGGACAGAATGGAGCTTAAAATAAAGCTGTAACACCGCTTTTCCCCACTGCCTTCTGACCGCTGACCGCTGACCGCTGACCGCTGACCACTGACCACTGACCACTGACCACTGACCACTGACCCCGCCGACCTCCTCCCCCCTTTCCCATGCCCGACCTCACCATCGAATCCCGCCACCGGCTGAACGGCTGCCTGCGCATTGCCGGCGTGGATGAGGCGGGACGCGGCCCGCTGGCCGGCCCCGTGGTGGCGGCGGCGGTGTTTCTCCCGGCGGACTACTGTCATGCGAAGCTGGACGATTCCAAAAAATTGTCCGCCGCTGTGCGCGAGGAGCTGCATCAGGAAATCACGGGAGACGCCCGCATCCGTTGCGCCTTCGCTCTGGCCACAGTGGAGGAGATCGACCGCCTGAATATCCTGCGCGCCACCCACCTCGCGATGTCGCGGGCCGTCGCCGCGCTGGCGGCCCTGACGGAGGCTCCGGACATGGTGCTCATCGATGGCCTGCCGGTGCGCGGATTCGCCTGGCCGCAGCAGGCGGTGGTGAAAGGCGACAGCCTGAGCCTGAGCATCGCCGCCGCCAGCATCATCGCCAAAGTCGAGCGCGACCGCCTGATGCGCGCGCTGGACGCCGAGTTTCCGCAATACCGCTTCGCCAGCCACAAGGGCTACGGCACCGCCGCCCACCTCGCCGCCCTGCAGCACCATGGACCTTCTCCGCACCATCGCCGGTCGTTTCAGCCCGTTGCTCAACTCACGCTCGATTTCGGAGAAAGCCCGCTGATCGGGGCAAATGCCTGAGAATTAAAGCGATTCCGCCCCTCTTGGCTGGGTCCGCATTGGCGGCAAATAGCGCCCGTTGGCGGCAATTCACGGTAAAAATCAGATACAGATCAGATACGGAATTTGTGCCCCTGCCCTGTTTGATTTTCCGAATGGGAGGCCTGCGAATCGTTCGTTTAATGCCGCCGGCCTCATTAACCCTTCCCGCAGCCAGCAGGCTGTGGCCGCCCCGGCTATTTCAGTTTCCTGTCACCGGCTCCATTGGAAAAAGCGCTTTTTTCAGCCTACTCGTCCGCCCACTTCTCGACGCTAGCCGCACCCGCACTCTTCGCCTGAGCCTTGAGCCACCTCCAGCCGGCGCGGGTGCGGCGGACGCTGTAGGCCGGCTGCGCAATGGGGACCGGCTTGCGGCCGGCATTCCCTCTTGATCCCCATGGCTGGCCCGCTCGTGCATGGATCAGGAGGGTCCTCCCGGTGTTGAAGGATTAAGAAGTCCGTGCCGCGCGCCATGGTTCCATGCCGCCCCTTGGGTCAGTCCCATCAGGCGGGCGACGTGGCTTGCACCTGAGCCAGCCCTCGGGTTTGAGGCTCTGCCACTGCTGTTTTCGGTTTGGGCTCGCTGTAGAGATGCCGGCCTTCTTCCACTGGCGAACGGTCTGAAGGGTGACCCCGGCCTCAGCGGCAATCTGGGCCGTGGGAAGGGTAAGGTCGAAGTCGCGGGGGGGGCATGGCCAGCGGGAGAGCACGGGGTGGGTGATGTAAAGTAGCACCCTTTACTTGGCTCAATTCGGAGGCAGGACCTTACTACGCAATTTTCCCGCGTGGCCGATTTGGATTTCGCAATTCAGGGTAAACTTCACAGCAATCCTTCGCGAATTGAAAATCCTTATCGAGTGAAAACAGCCATTGCCGGGACCGTTCCACTTGGAGAAAATTGTAATAATCGACGAGCTGTTGATCGGTGGTCCTCACCATCCCCTCGAACGCCGCATGCTGGTGACCATGGTGGGCCCTTTCGAATAGCACCAGAATGACGTCAGGCGACAGGGGAAAGGCAATCTCCACACCGCGTGAGTTAAGGCCCTCGCCCCCGCGCATGAGCGTCGTTTCGTGACCGCGCCTGACCAGCGGGCTATCTGAGGTGTAGAACTTTGGCACCCGGTAATCGACGGTGCGAAAATATACCCAAATGTGATTTAAAAGCACGCCGCACAGCTCGTCAATCATCATTGGATCAAGTAACATTGAGAGTTGCACCCGGCGCGCATGCGCGCCGTCTGGTTTTGGTAAACTGGCCTCAGAGTTCCACCCTCGCTTAAGCAATTCGTCCCTCAACCGATGCGCGTTTTGGAAAACCTGATCTCGAAATTGCCGTGTCCTGAGCCCTTGGATCGCAAGCATGATTGCGAACTCGTGCTGTTCATAGCTTGAAAGAATGGATGAAGCGCCAGTTCGCACCCGGAGCAGGACATCCTTCAAGATAGCACCCCAGACGCCTTCAAGCCGGCCCAATTCTTTTTCCACGGAATTCATTGAGCCGGCCTTCTGGGTGATGTCTGGATCTTCATAAAAGAATTCCTCATATCCGAATGCCTTTGGGGAATTTGTCTTGGTTCGGCCGGTAATTTTGTCGAAGCGGTTTAATTGGCCTCTGTCAGTAAATTTTCTGAGCAGAAATTGCGGCACATAATGTTGATCCTTTGTTATCTGGCTCATTTAAACACTTTAGGCCTCCTCCCTATGATTTCAATGCTTCCCCTCCCCCCTGCAAATAAGGTCCCTTGGAATTTGGGGCACGCTGCCGCCCTTGGTCGCCGTGGTGCCGGGATGGGAATTCATGATGATGGTGACGCCCTGAGATTTCAGGAGGTCTCTGAATCCACAGGGTCCGCGTTGAAAGCAGACCCTTTGGAGATCTCCCCGGATTTGGGGACATCTTTGGTGGTGGCGGCCAATCCGGATTTGGATTGGCTGGAGCAGCCCTCAGATTTGAGGGGTGAAACTTTGGCGGGGGAGATGCCCTCAGATTTGAGGGCATCTATGCTGGCGGTGGGCAGCCCCCAAGTTTGGGGCCTGCCGCTTCGGGGGAAGACGCCCGCAAATTTCCGGGCGTCGATGTTATGGCGGACTCCTCAGATGTCAGGAGTCCCCGGATTCGGAGCTGTGCTCAGATTTGAGCTGAGCTTCAGCGGTGGCGGACTCAGCGGATTTGCTTTGTCCTCCGGAGATGGGTCCAGATTTAGACTGATCTCCGACAGTGAGGTGAAACCAAATTTGGTTTTACCTCCGACGTGCCCTCAGATTTGAGGTCACCTGAGATTTCAGGGCACCGGTGGCGGCGGGAGCTGCGCCCAAATTTGGGCTCACCTGTTTCCGCCCCGCCGGTGGTGTATGCAGTGGATACACCAGCCCCACCGGTCCCGTGCCGCCGGAAGTGACGGCACGGGAGTGATTCAGGGGTTGCAGCTTATGGTTCCATTCCCCCTTCCGCTTTGGATTCCAGGAACGCCCGGAGGGACGGGAAGCTGATCAGGCGGGTTCCCCGGGCCTGTCCCCGCTCACGGAGGGTGAGGGATTTGAACCGTTTTGCGGCCATCAGGGTATAGAGCGTCGATTCGCTGATCCCGCTCCATGCCACGGCCTGCTTCACCCTGATCCATTCCGGCTCCGGCATCGCGGGCGCGGGCGCTATGGGGTCGGTGGTCGTGCTCATGCGGCACCTCCTTCTGATGACTGTGGCAGTTCTCTTTTCATGGCATTCATGGTTTCCGGTTTTCCCGTCACCCGCCGGCCAGCGTGGCCTGCGGCCGGGAATCCTGTTTCGAGAACAGGAATGCTGCCAACTCCCCGGCCCGGCACCCCAGGGCCTCCGCGTGCTCCTCCAGCTTCCGCTTCGCCTTCTCGGGCATTTTCAGCCGGAAGGTCTGGACCGGCTGCCCCTCCGGACTGGTGCCGTGGCTGAGGGCCAGACTGTCCAGCCGCCGCCGCTCCTCCGGACTGAGGGCGCGGGCAATGTCGAGCGTTACGGGCGGCTCCCTGTCCAAGGCCTCGTCCAGAAGGCGGGCGGCCATCTCCGGGGTGGTGAGCTTCTCCCTGGCGGCCATGGAGGAAACCCGGGCGCTGCCCGATGGCGGCAGGGTCACAAGAATGCGGTCAGCGGTGATCATGATACGGTGTCCTCCTTTCCATCGCGGCGGGCGTTGATGGCCTCCCGCCGGGCGAGCCATGCGTTGACGCGGGACTTTACCCGCTCGGCCTGCGCGGACGTCTCGCGGGTGACCATATCCTCTCCCCATGAGAGCAGCAGGCCGCTGTCGGGGTTGCGGAGGTCCTTGAGCATATCGGAGAGAATCCATTCAAGGAAATCTCCCGGCCGGATCTCCAGAATGCCGGCGAATTTCACCAGCTCGCGGGACTGGAGGGCGCTGACGGACAGTCGGCGGCGGGGCGCTCTGCGGGCGCGGGGTGGAGTGCGTCGTTTCATTCGGCGGACCCTCCTTCCCATTTGGCCACCAGATCACCCATGCGGTCCATTAAATCCGCCTCCATGGACTGGCGGATGAGCGCGACCGCTTCGGAACCTCCATCCACGATCGTGCTGATGATCATCAGCGCCTGGGAGTAAAGGACGTTCGTCCCTGTCGCCAGCCACACCTGAAGGGGCTTTTCCCGCATCTCCAGCGGCAGGAGGTCGTCAAGGGTGGGGGGCGGATTGTGCCCCTCCATCCATCCAAGGCCCACACGCCATGCTTTCCGGTAATCGGCGGGCGGGTGAGCGGCTTCGGAGGGCTGGGCCGGGATTTCGGCTGGGCCGACCGGTGGTTTTTCCGTCGCCGGAATTCCGGCAATTGTTTCGGCTAAGCTGACAGCTGGGCCAAGGCCGGCATTGATGGTGATTTTCCCTGTCTCCCTATATTCCTCCGCGATTCTGCGGACGGCGGCCTGGGCAAGGTCCCTGGCGTCAATGCCCGTGCGCTCCGCAGCCTTGTGAAGCGCCGCAGCCGTCCAAGAGCTGATCCGGACGGTGAGGCGCTTGGCTACCCGGCGAGGATCTGGTCGAGTTTTTCGTTGAGGGCATTCAATGCAAAGCTGTGCGGAGTGGACTGATTTTGCTCCCAACGCTGGAGGGTGCGCACTGGAATATTGATCCGCTTTGCGAACTGAGACTGGGATAATCCCGTTTTTGCGCGAGCGGCTTTGAGCTTGCGGCACAGGTCTTCTGACATGATGAGTCTTCATGGATCGAGTAGGGTATCTCTACTTGGTTTCTAGGCCCGATGGAGAGTCCTACCTCTTCGCCGGGCCGCTTTCATTTCCACCCGCAGCACGGGCTTCAATGCTCCTCTATACTCAAACTGGCGACATGCCGCAACTCTTTTTTCGGAAATCTTCGCGTGAATCGGCTGTGAAGATATTGCCTGCGGCAGATTTGTCATTAAAGATCGAAAGGCGGCGGTGATTTCGCGGCCCTCCCTCGGACCCCTCCTTCCTCCAGATCAATTTGCGGAATAAGGGTTCCCCACAAACGGTCACTTCCTATCGCTGCGTGATTGAAGCAATTAGCTAACCAAATCCACTTTGCGACATGATTTGGCTTTTTGGCCGTTCGGATATTTTGTTTAATGTGCCGAGAGACTTGTGCAAAGAAGAACTCGGCCCCATCTTTTGTTGAAGCTGTCTCGCCGTCCGCTCCTTTAACGCGCGGTATGAAGACAAGAGGTCTCATATACCATACGCCTCCAGAATCCCGCGAGATCTCATCGCGATGTTTATCCCCCGCGAGCTTTCGAACCTCGTCGCTTAAAACAATCCGGGGGAATACAGCGCTGCCCGCTTCCAAATCAATCGCCGCGATGAGGCCCGCTCCGTACGCAATCCCGTCGGAATGGTATATTTTTCCGCAAGTGATTCCACCGCGCAGACTAACACCCAAGGCAAGGAGGTCGGAGTGCAGTAGACCGCAAATCCAAAGTAATTCGGCAACTCGATCAAGCTTGGTTGTAATCACTATCGAGTCAGAGAAGACACTAACCGTGCAATCATTCGCAACTGAATCCGGAATTTGGGAAGCCCGTTCGACATTCTTTATCCTTTCCAAGGCCTCATGGATCTCACTGGCTCTTGGGCTGCCTGCTTCCAGATTGTTGATCATTTCCCTAAATCCGATCACGTCAATGAAGGCAATCAGTTTCTCCGAATATTCAATTACAGGCAAACTCATATCTTACTTTATCCATCTAGGGTTTAGGGGGAGGGACTTACCAGATAACCTTGATCGGCGTCCCTGGTGATCCGCTGCTCGTGCTGCGCCCGACGGCTTCAAATGGGATTGGCTCGTTCGCTTCCACAATGACGTAAAGCGTCATTCTCCCCCGGGCACCGGAGAGCATGGATTTGATTTTCTTCATGCCCTCCTCCGGAAATCTCAGGAACGCATAATCGCTGTCCAGTTTTGTGAATGGGTCTCCCACAAAGATCCGGTATTCATTCTTGCTGACGCTTTCAATTTTACTGGCCGTGTTCACCAGCACGTCCAGACGGATGATTTTGCCGTCCAGCTTGAATTTATCGGCCTGGGCCTCAGCGATCCCGTAAACCTTCCCCCGGATAATTTCAGGAAGCGGGTCCGCTGCCGCCGCGGGTTCGGCTGGAGGCTTTGCTTTCTCGTCCGGCTTTGGAAATGCCGGAGGCATGACCTTTTTGATTTCCGGTGCCTTCTGGACCTCGGGCGCCGGGGCTTTATCTGCCTCCTCTTTTGCCTTCAGATAGGCGGGCTCATACTTCGCGCGGAGAGCGGCCGGAAGCTTTTCCATGGTGACATTCGCCGCTCCGGAGGAGTGAAGGACGCGCAGTCCCTTGGCGCTTACTCCGGTGATCTCGGCTGCGGAATAGACCGTGCCATCATTGAGCTTGAGCGAGGCCAGCTTTTCTCCCGCCTGTAGTGATCCAAGGAATAGTGCGGCGGCGAGTATGTGAAGTTTCATATCTGTTCCGCCGGCTTAAGCCTTTTTTCATCCATTGCCAATGAAAAAGACCCGGCGCATCAGGAGTAATTGATTAGCGGGTCACGGCCTGTGGCATGGAGCGCCCGCTGATCAATTACTACCTCCAAACTCCTGGTGAAACTCTCCAGCCCGCCAAGCCCCCTCACCCTCACTACTCACTGTTACGTTTTAGCAGGCAATGAGCGGCGCGGCCCATTCCTCCTGAAGGAGGTTGAAACCATGTGGCGGTCCGGGGCCATCACGGAGGATGCGCGCCTTGAATGGGATGGTGCCGAGCCCGTGCCGCTGCTTGAAGCTCTTCAACAGACGCCACACCGTGAATGTGGCGGCGGCACGCCCGTAATCTGGAGAATCCCCCTGGCCCTGGCAGGGGGCATTTTGGGCTTGCTCGCATCCTTCCTCCTCCGCCCCCGGTATCCGGGCGAGAGTGCAACCCTCGGCCAGTGGCTGACCGGCGGCCTTGCATCCGGATACGCCTCAACAATCGTTATTTGCGCCCTGATCGGTGCGGCCATGGGATTTATCGCAGGACGCGTGATTGAGGGCAAAAACTAAAACTCCAAAGCCTTCCCCTCTCTCGGCGTTTCCCGGATGGCCTGAATGCCATGGGTAAAGCTCAATCCCTTCCGCCGTCGCCACGGATGGCGCAGACCTTCCGCCGTATTTCCCTGCGTTCTCCGGCAGTCTGAAAGTTCCCTCCCCGGATGTCTTCTTTTGCACCCTGCCAGCCCGTTCCGAGCGTTCCCACTGTGTTTCCGAACCCCCATGAAATGGAATTTGATGACTGCAGGCAGCGGCTCCTCGGGGAGTGCGAAAACCTTGATCCCCTGAAGGACACCTTCAGCGGGGTGCTGAGGAGGGTTGACGCTGACTGGAACGGTCCCCGGCCGATGCTCGGGCACCGGGAGCTTGAGAGCCTGCATGGGATTTACCTGAAGGCGCTTTCGGAGGCGATTGAGCGGTATTCTCGGAGAAGGGCGGGCTGAGGTGGCTGTGTTTCGGAAATCTTCATCCGGGAGCGGATTTTGCGTGCCCTTGGAGCTGGGTCCATTTTAAATCACGGGCGATCCATATGAAATCCGTAGTGTCAATTGAACTCGATGAAGATGTATTGGAATCCATTGACTCCGGTAACGAGGAGGAAAAGAGCAGGCAAATTCAATTAATTTTCGAAGGCCTTGATGAGGAGGGTATTTCCGCACTATTGTCTGAATTCTGCACGAACGATCGCGAAACTTTTTCCGGAGAGTTTTACGTTCAATCCGTTTTTTTAAATGATAGTAAATCTGGAGAGATCGAAGTGTGGTTTACCGGATCGGCCCACTACGGCTGTATTGATGCGGATCACGGATATGAATATACTGAGACGGCGAAATTTATCATCAATAAGAATGACCTCACAATTGAGTTCTCCACCGCACCTCCGGATAACTTGGAGCGGCCAGCGCCATTCGATGAATTTTAGTTCCCCAGCTTCGCCGTCCCATAAGAGAGACCCGCCGCGCTCATGATCGGGGGCACCGGCCGGAGGCGGCCGCCACCATCAGCGGACCACCTCCAATGTGACTACGGGCTCCAGCACCACAGCCGAGACAAGTTCCCGCAGACGGAAAGGCCCGGCGCATACCCCTAGAACGCGCCGGGCCCGGAAACGACAACCAGTTCCACCCAAAAGCCGTTTCGCGGAAAATCTGCCCGGAACGCTCCGAAACGGCAAGAAGAAAAGCGCCCGGCAGGCTCATGTCAAACCCGCCGGGCGGGAAGCCGCCCCCACACAGAGGCCGCTCCCGCCGGCTATTCTGTCTGGAACCGGAATCGGCGGCAAGCATAACCGTGCAGGTATCCGCGAAAGGAAGGGATGAATCACCCCCCTATCCGCCATCCTCCCCGCATCCAATGCCCGGATTCTCATTGCCAGAATTGAGGGACCGTGAGAAAAGCGGCGGCGATGCCGGACACATTTCAGGTAATTGCCGTTAAACTCCCGGACCCGGATGGCTCCAAGCTCCAGAGCAAATATGCAAAAGACGCCTTGAGAACATTCCACGCGAACGCCGAGCGCTGCGTAAGCCTGTCGGGCTTCCCTGCCGCCGCGTTTATGATCGGCATGTCATGGTCACTGGCTCTTCAGCATATCGGAGAGATGGAGTTTCACGGCGTTCATCCGGAAACGGAAGGGTATTGGGATAAGCTTGTTCCACGGGCCTTGGATCACGTCCGGAATAAAGTACTAAAATCCCGGAACCACATCGAATCCACTTCCCCTGAGCGTTTGGCGGAAACCCTCATTGGCTACGGCAACGACCTTATGCAAATGTGCCCAAATTTTGAATACAGCACAGCAAAATCCGCTCAACATCTCCTCGGGGCGACAATTGTTGCAGCCTGGGGGTGTCTTGAGGTGCTGACAGAACAACTGAGCGAGGGCGCTGTGGCATCCCTCAAATTTCCGGAATTTACTCCGCAGGACAGAAGGGACGGGGTAAAAAAAGGATACAGGAGCCGGTTGGCTATAAGAGAAAATTTTCGAATCCGCTTCAAGGACGTGGATATTTCCAGGATACTGGACGACCCCGCATTCAGCGCGCTGTCCCTCCTGCGGAATGTCATGGCCCATAATGCCGCAATTGCCGATCAGGAATTTCTGGATTCCCTGCAGGAAAGTCCCGCCTGGCTTGGCGGCTACGCGTCCCTCGAAAAGGGTAAGCCGGTCGTTTTAACGGGGCGGTTGGTTTACGAGCTACTTGAAAAGACTTTTTCTTTGGGGTATGATTTGATCGTCCGGGTAGATCGGAAACTTTGATTTTGGAGCATTCAACGACATTGCCCGTGTTGGAAGTCTTTTGTGAAACCTGCAATGGGCGTGGTGACCTGTGGGCAGGGGATGGCGGGAAGCCCTGCGGTGAATGCCACGGGACGGGCCAAAGGCTCACGGAACAGGGGCGGGTGATGCTGTTGTTCATGCAAAGGCACATGAACATGAAAGCTGAACTGCGCTTCACCCGGATTTGAGCGCCAGTCTTGAGAAACTTAAGCCACCCCGGAATCAGAGTTATACGTCGTCAGCGGAGCGAAAAGCGCGAGTCGCAGAGATAGAACTGTGGACGGATCGCGGGACCGTGGGACATGGGTTTGCCGAACATGAGAAGGCCCGGCGCACGCTCAGATACGCCGGGCCCGGAATCAGCCAACCTACCACCGATGGCCGCTTCCAATGGGGTTCTGCCCGGAGCGCCCGGGGAGAGCAAGGATAAAGCGCCCGCCATGGACAAACGGTAAACCCGTCCAATGATGGCGGCGTGAAAGCCAAAAAGACCAGCACCACCCGGAAGCCCGCCAAATCCGCCCGCAAAGGACAAATGCCCGGGCTGGCCGCTCTGTTCAAAGGAGGCCGCATCCGGTGGGCCGCAGTGATTCTGGCCGTGCTCGGACTGCTCGGCTACAAGTTCGACCTGCCGGACAGGATAAAGCGGAAATTGGAGCATTCCGGGCAGACCGGCCGCCAGGAGACCGGCTACAGGGTGGTGGGAGTCCATGACGGGGACACCATCACGGTTTACAGCGGGAAGGGCGAGCAGATCAAAGTGAGGCTTTTCGGAATCGACGCCCCCGAGCTCAAGCAGGCGTTTGGAGCGGCCGCGAAGCAGACCCTGTCGGCCATGGTCTTTGAGAGAACCGTGGACCTGCTGGTGGCGAACAAGGACCGCTACGGGCGCACGGTGGCGACGGTCACCATCGGCGGCCGGAATGTGAATCTGGCCATGGTGCGGGCGGGGATGGCTTGGCATTACGTGGCCTACGCCAAAAAGGAGCATGAACTGGCGGAGGCCGAACAGGAGGCGCGGGCGGCCCGGCGGGGACTGTGGGCCGACCGGTCCCCGGTGGCTCCCTGGGTGTTCCGGGCGGGAGGGAAGGCCAAAGCGGCTGCGAAGTGAGCGCTGACCGGGTGCGGCCGTTCTGCATTACCCTCAGGACTGGTGACGGTAATCAGGGTGTCATTTCAAATGATACCCCCGCCCGGATGACCTGAGCAGTCCTCAGCCCATCGCCGGCGGACCGGGAAAGGGTGTAACGAATCGTGACATCCCTGAAGCCGGGACGTGAGCGCAAATCTGCGCGCTCCTCCCGGGTGTCGTTCACCACTTGATACTCAGAGTTGAGTATCAAGTCCCTCCCCCACCTACCGCTCAAATCCGGGCGGCAGGTCCCCGGCCACTTGCGACAAAAATTCCTGAAGCAAGTCCTTCTGAAGTTATCACCAAATTTGTTTATAACCTCCCTCCACCCGGATCCTCAGATCCGGACGGCAGACTCTCCGCCGCGCGGAAACAGGCTTGTGAGCGGAACCCACTCAGTTGCTCCCTCCCGGCACGCCTCCATGCGCCTGTTCTCCTCCGGAGTGAACCACAGGTCACAGACGAAATCCTCCAGCGTGCGCGCGGGCATGATTTTCCCGTCCAGGCGGAAGTGATAAAGAGGTTCGGGGCTCATCCGTGACGGGCTGTCTGTTTCGCCCTGATTATCGTAAGCGCTCCGGCGCGCCGCTCTCAATGCGGATATGCGGGCAGTTCCGGGCCAGCCTCCCTAACGCTCAAATTTGAGCGTAACTTCCCGGATGGAACCGCAGCGGCCGTGCCGCAGGGACCTTTTACTCAGATTTGAGTATAACTGAAATCACCTCCGAATGACCTTTTTCAGAGGAATCTGAATAACCCCTGCGGTCGACGACCTGAGTAGTGCTCAGGTCGTCCCGATGCTGTAGCCAGTGCCGACACCATGCCCGCCGGGATGATCGCGGACGAAAATGTGGCAACTGCCACACCCTGACCGCCCGTGATTCATGCGCCCGGACGTGTCCGGCGGCCGTAGGGTTGGCACCGCAATGCGCCGCTCATCAGTTTTGGCCAGGCGCTCCGGATATTCCCGACCATGGCCACTCCTGATTCCCCCGCCTCCGAAGCCTCCACTGTCCCCGCTGCCGCTCCTGAGCTGTATCCCGATCCGCCCGCGCCGGCGGGGCGTTTTCCGTTGGGCCGCCGCCGCCTGAAGGATATTCCCCTGGCAATCCAGCGTCCGCTTGAATGCCATCTCCGAAGCCTGCGCCGCATCCCCGGCAAAACCGCCGCTGAAATCTCCAGCCGCCTTGATCTTCACCCGGATGATCTGGACGCGCTGGCGGCCATTGGCGGGACTGCCTGATTGGCCTGTTCGGCCGCCGGGCGCACCCTAGATTGAAACTAGCTGTTCACCGTGAGGGGATGGGATGAGTCGTCCCGCCCTTGTATCAGTCCTACAGTCAGCCCCAAGGGTGTTTGCACCGGATACACCCCGGCTGAGTTCAGCAGTCCTGAAGGCGGGTCATGCGCGGGGCTCAAAATGCAAAGTGCGGAGCGCGCGGCGGCGGGCATTCTCCGGAGTCCAAACCTCAATCCTTTTGCCCCCGTGTCGCCAAAAAAACAACCCCCGCCCGGCTGTAACCTGACCGGGCCCGCCTGGAAGACCGCTGATCTTCACGGCGTGTCGATGAGGACCGTCTATCGGTGGAGGCGGGAAGCGGGCATTTCCATCAGGCGGGGGCCTCACGGCGTTCACCGCGCAAGTCTGGCCCTGTGGGGCATGCTCACGGACGAGGACTGGAAAAAGGGAATCCTCCATGTGAGCAAACTCATCGGAGTTTCCCAGCAGGCTGTGTGGCAGATGCGCCAAAGGATGGTGCGTGCCGGGTATAATCTCCCGGAGAAGGACAGCCGGCCACGGAAGGGCTGACGGCTTCGCCTGCCTCATAAAATTCTGAAGCGGCTCCCCGGCGCAGGGATGTGCGTTTAAAGCAGCCCTTTCCGGGGAGACGAAAGGGCGTCCATACTGTGGACAGCCTTGGAGGCCAGTCCTGAAATCTCAGGGCTACTGCCATCCGTCCCGGCCATGTCGTCCGTGGACATCGCCAAGCTCACCGGCAAGGAGCACCGGAACGTCCTCCGCGACATTAAATCGACGCTGGAGGCCGCTAACATAGATGCCCCCAAGTTTGGGGGCATCTACAAAGACGCCTACGACCGGGAAAAGCCCTGCTGCTACCTCCCGAAACTTGAACTCGACCTCGTCGTCAGCGGCTACAGCGTCCCCTACCGCGCGTCCTGAATAGTAATCAGGGTGCCGGAGGCAGAGCCTGAAGCCGCACCCTATATTCAACATAGGGCGTCGGTAGTAGCGACCCCCTTTCTCTGCGGGCCGTTTTCGGCGGACGGTGGGACTTACTTCAATTTTTTTGAAGCAAGCGCCCTCGCCATGTCACCGGCGGCGGCGCAGCAGCATCCCGACAACGGCCACTCCACCGAGAACCGCGCCGCCCGGCTCGGGAATCTGGGTGACACTGAAGGATGTCACAGTGGCCCGCATGGCGTTGCTTGGTGCATTTCCCCTGATAATAAAATCAACATTGGCAGGCGGCATATCGTCGAAAGCCAGCAGGTCCAGGAACTCCGCCGTGGAGCCCGCCACCGATGGTGTGCCGCCGCCCAAAGACGATTGGTTCATGATCACTGTGTTGAGGGCGCTCCCATCCGCAGCCATCGCCAATCTTGCCGGGAAAGCCAGGTCAGTGAAATCCGGATAAAGCTGGATATTGGCGATCGGATGGTAAGCGTGAGGTCCCCCATTCACCGTGAACCCGGATCCCAGGATGGATCGGGTATACATAGTGCTCCCGCCGCCGCCGGTGACGTCTGTGTCGTCAAATTCCACCCAGAAGGAAAAGGTGTCGCCGGTGTCAATGTTCGGATGACCAGCCCCGAGAGTTTGGCTGAAGACGCCCTCGAATGCGATGCGCAGGACGGTCTGGGCGGAGGCGCTGGCACCGGTGGCACAGAGAAGGGCGGCAATCGCGGAGGCGCGGAGAAGAAGCTTTTTCATAGGTGGAGAGCCGCCAGAATAGACGCCGGGGACGGACTGTAACCCTCTCAGGGCTACGTGTTTAAGGGCAGCCCGCTCCTCGTTCCCACCGCCGGCGGAGATTGTGGCTGACCACAAAAAAGCCGGAGCCCCACGAAGGAGCCCCGGCCTGAATAAACCGCCGGCGGCCAGAACCCGGGCCGGGCAGCGATGAGCCCGTGAAGGCCGAATGGAATTCCGGGTTCCGAGCAGTTTGCCGGACTGAATGGCCGCGCGGATCCCGCCAATCCACATCACCCGCGCCGCCGCAAAAGTGTCAGCCCCGCTCCAGCCAGCAGGAGCAGGCTGGCGGAAGGCTCCGGGACAACAGCAGCCGCAGATTCCCCTCCAAGCACGAATCCCGGCAAAGTCTCCCCCCCGTTTGTGAAGCTGCGGTTCGCGATGGAGATGATTTCGATGCCGGTGATATTTCCCTCCACCCGCACCCCACGGAAAATATCTATCGATGGCCGGGCGGACGCGTCGCTGGTGATTGTGACCTGACTGCCGCCCACGCCACTGATAACCGCCCCGGCCCATTCAGGGGAACTCTCATTGGAAAACTGAGTAAACTTTCCGCCTGTCAGAGTGACCGTGTGGGACATGCCCGTGGTCAGTGCCGGGAACAGGCCATTCAACTGGCTGTCGCGGTATGGCAGCGCGAAATAAAATTGATTGCTCCCAAAATCCACGCCGTGATTAAAGATTAACCGGGTTGTAACCTGATCCCCGATGGAAAGAGCCGCCGCTGATCCGGCTTTTTCGGGATTCGAAGCGTGAATGCCATGCAGCCCCCCGGAAATATCAAATTCAGTGACGCCCGGGGGCATGATGACGGAAAAAACCATTCCCACGGGCTCGGAACCATCGGAGTACACAGTGCCCGTCGATGCGCTGCCTGTGGTGATTCCGGTCTGCCCTGAGCTGGTGAAAATCCACATCCCAACCGCGCCCCTGGCAAAGGAAGGGAGGATCAACCAGCATCCTACCCATGCCAGGAGGGGCAAAAGTTTCAAATTTGGTTTCATAGCCGACGTATATGACCGATTTTTGAATCGGTGACAAGAAAAATGCCATAACCGCCACTCTCCGCGCCCTCCCCAAACAATCCGGTCTGCTTTGGGATTTCTCCGAAGCAGGCTACGCCCGGCCAGGGATTCACCGCCGCATCATTTGATGCCATCAATGAGGCTGTGGATGCCTCATGTCCACCCGTTGAAAGCTCCTGTGATGCGCCCGGCCTCAGCTCTTCCTTTTGGGCTTCAGAACATAAAGGGTGCCCCTTCCCGACCCTGTCTTTTTGAAGAGCTTCGGCATGAGGGGACGCACGCGGGGATAGGAAATGGAGGTTTTCTCCGCCGCCTTCAGGGCGGAAATCCCGTCAGCGCCCGCCTCCTCCACCGCCTTCGTCAGCAGATCAGCCGCCTCAGCGTCCGTGAACCTCCGGTGCGTGTGCCTGACCGGGGAATCAGTGTCCGCTCCGCCGTCCAGCTGCCACATCTCTCGCATCAGCTCCTGCATTTTCTGCTGTCTGAGCTTGTTTAATTCGGTGGTCACACGGGCGATCTCCTCATCAAGTCTGTCGGTCATATGGTTTCGTTGTCAGTTGCAGCCCTGTGGGCGCTGCATTTTCACGGGATCCGGATTCCCGGGGGTGTAAGATCTGTTCTGTAAAAGACTTTAGCCTTGCGCCGCGCGACCCTTT
>JAZKFB010000062.1:0-118336 GCA_040386695.1 Verrucomicrobiota bacterium | reverse complement strand
GGAACTTAGTCCCAACTTTTCAGCTTCTCCACCCCCCAGCTATTCCCGTTGCGCCAACAATTCATCCCGCAGAAAAAACAATTGTTCCCGCGCGGAAAGCAATTGTTTCCAGGAAGAAAGCAATTGTTCCGGCAGGAAAATCAATTCACTCCGGGCGCGGATGACTTGCTCCCGCCACAAACAGAACTCATTTCCGTGCGCCGGAGGCTCATTTGCGGCAAAAAGGAGTTTGTGCCGGCGGAGCTTCCTTTCATCCCTGCCAAAACCGGACAGCTCCTCCGCGGAATGAAAATTTTCCCGCACCGCCTGAACCTGTTGCCCCGCGCCTGGAGGCTCAGCCGGCGGGAGGAAAGCTCACTCAGGCAGCTCCGCCTTTTCCGATAGACAGCGGAAGCGCCGCCCGTCATAAGGAACCGATGAAAGCGCTGACCCTCACTGCCTCCAAGGAATTTCAATTCGGCGAGTCCCCCCGCCCCGTCATCCAGCCCGACGAGGTGCTGGTCAAAGTCGCGGCCTGCGGCATCTGCGGCAGCGATGTGCACGGCATGGACGGCAGCACCGGACGCCGCATTCCCCCGGTCATCATGGGTCACGAGGCCGCCGGAGTCATCGTGGAGACCGGGGAAAAGGCGGGAGACTGGAAAACCGGGGCGCGGGTGACCTTCGACAGCACGCTTTACTGCGGCGAGTGCGCCTACTGCGCCGACGGCTTTGTGAATCTCTGCGACAACCGCCGGGTGCTCGGCGTTTCCTGCGGCGATTACCGGCAGAACGGCGCGTTCGCCGAATATGTCGCCGTGCCCGCCCGGGTGCTCTACGCTATTCCGGAAGGTGTCAGCTTTGAGCAGGCCGCCTTTGTCGAGCCCGCCGCCGTCGCCCTCCACGCCGTGAACCGCGCCCAGGCCGGGCCCGGTCAAAGCGCCCTCGTCGTGGGCGCGGGCATCATCGGCCTGCTTATCATTCAGGCATTGAAAGCGGCGGGCTGCGCCAAAGTTTACGCCACCGACCTCAGCGACGCCCGGCTGGACCTCGCGCTCGAACTCGGAGCCGACGAGGTTTTCCCCGCCAAAGCCGGCGGCCTGAAGGAGGCCATGCTCGAACGCACCAACGGCCAGGGCGTGGACGTGGCCATGGAGGTCGTGGGCATTTCCCCGACCGTCACCACCGCCATCGAGTGCGTGCGCAAAGGCGGTCACGTCGCGCTGGTCGGCAATCTGGCCCCCAAAACCGACTTTCCGCTCCAGCTCGTCGTCACCCGCGAACTCACCGTCTTCGGCTGCTGCGCCTCCGCCGGCGAATACCCCCGCGCCCTTGAGGAAATCGCCGCTGGCCGCATCCGCGTCGAACCCCTCACCAGCGCCATCCGCCCCCTTGAGGAAGGCCCCGACTGGTTCCAGCGCCTCTACGACGCCAAGGAGAACCTGATCAAAGTCATCCTCCAGCCGTGACAGGACAGTCCACGGAGTCCAAGGGCTGCGGTTGCTAAAAATCCCTTTTGCCTGATGAAGATGGCGCATCGGGCTTTGTCCCGCCTACCGACGGATTTAATCCTTCGGGAATATCAATCCGATGACTTACAAAAGTGCTCGGAAATATACACATCAAACATCAGGGAATTCCTTCCGAACAACCTTGGATTGCTGATTGATCACCTGTCTCAGCCGTTCTCGTATTTTTTAGTGATTGAGACTAAGGAGACAGTGATTGCCTGTGGCGGAATGGATCTGTTCGCGGAAGCCAATGCGGCAGGCTTCAATTTCGGACTGGTTCTTCGTGATTTCCACGGACAAGGACTTGGAACTCTTCTGGTGTTAACCCGACTCGCATTGGTTGATGATGATCACGATCCTGCCCACATTAGTTTGGAAACCTCTGTGCTCACCGAGCCATTTTACGCCAAATTTGGATTCGAGCGGCTCTCCAGTCCGGAACAACGCTACCTGGAGGGGACCTATTACATTATGATGGGCCTTTGGCTCACGATTTTGGAGCGAAACGAAATTCGAACCTTTCTCAAAACTTTGCCGGTCAGATTTGATTTTGAGTTTTCCACGCTGCCATAATGAAAATCAAAGTCTTCGCTCTCTTCGCTTCCTTCTGTTCAAATTCCTCTCTCCACAGCCACCCGCATGACACCACCCGCCTTTGATCTCACCGGAAAAACCGCCTTTGTCACCGGAGCCAGCCGCGGGCTGGGCAAGGGGTTCGCGCTGACTTTGGCCAGAGCGGGATGTGATCTGGCGATCACGGCGCGGTCGGTGGAGGATCTGGCGGGGACGGTGGCGGAGATTGAGGCTTTGGGGCGGAAAGTGCTGCCGGTGGCCCTGGATGTGCGGGATTTTGACAGCATTCAGGCAGCGGCGGGCCAGGCGGCGGGGCATTTCGGGAAGATCGACATTCTGGTGAACAATGCCGGCTGCAACCGCCGCAAGCCGGCGCTGGAGGTCACCTGGGACGACTGGAACACGGTGCTCGACACCAATCTGCGGGGCACGTTTTTTGTGTCCCAGGCCATCGCGCCGCACATGATCGCCGCGGGCAGGGGGCGGATTATCAACATCGGCTCCGTGACCTGCGTGATGGGTTACGCCGGGCTCGCGCCTTACGGAGCCAGCCGCGGCGGGGTGAAACAGCTGACAATGAGCCTGGCGTCCGACTGGGGGCCGCACGGCATCACCGTGAACTGCCTCGCGCCGGGCTGGTTCAAAACCGCGCAGAACGCGGTGCTTTACGACAATCACGAGTGGGTGGATTACCTCTGCGAGCGCATTCCCCTCGGCCGTCCCGGACAGCCGGGCGACTTGGACGGCACGCTGCTGTTCCTGGCCTCGGACGCCGGGGCCTATGTCACCGGGCAGACCATCCTGGTGGACGGCGGGATTTCCGTCGGCCAGGTCCGGGCGCTGCCCGCGCCGAAATAATTCCCTTTTCCGGTAGTTTCAATGCCGGGATAGCCAAGGTGGAACAGCGTCCCGCCTGTCCGGTCCGGCATCCTGCCCGGTGCGGCTGCCATGGTGTGCCGCGGCGAGGGTGGTTTATTTCCCAGGGCAGATAGGCCCCTATAGGTCTTATAAGTCCTATAGGACCTATTTACGGGAACTGGGAGCAGCCAATGCTCCGGCACCGGGCAGGATGCCCGGCGGGACGCTGTTCTACCCGGGGATGGCGGGGGCTTTTCCGGCAGGCGTGGTTTCCTCGTGTATCGCCGGAGGCGCTGGCGGAGGTGAGGCGTTATGCCCGTGGGATTCCGGGTCGGGGATGCCCATGAAGCAGACCATGACCAGGAACGTGGGCACCATCGCGGCCAGCGCGAGTTTTAAAGGCGACACGCCATCGCCGAAGAAGCGGCTGAGAATGGCCTGTCCGGCGGGGTTGGGGGCATTGGCGATGACCGTGAGTCCGCCGCCGCTGACGGCTCCGGCGAGAACGGCGTATTTTAAAGCGGGCGAAAGCCCCTCCACCTGGCTGGCGAGGAAGGTGATGGCGGCGTTGTCATTGAACGAGGTCAGAATGGTGGCGCCGAGATAAAGTGGCCACTCCGACAGGCTGGTGATGATGGGTTGCAGCCACCAGCCCTGGAGACCGCCGTGAACCACGAGCCCCCCAAGGAAAAACCCCACCAGAATCGGCCCCCGCAGCAGGATGGGATTCTGGTGATGCTTCGTGGCCATCGTGAAGGCGAGAAAGAAGAGATAACCACCGATGAAGAGCGCGGGATCGTGAGCAAACAGGACCGTCAGCAGCATGAACAGCAGGTGCACGACCGTGACAAACAGCGGGATTCTGTCATCCCGCTCCTTCCAGTCGGCCCGGCCATCGCCGTCGGTATCCGGCACCTGACCGGCCATGGTCCGCAGGTCTTTCCGGAAGAAAAAGTAATAAGCCACAGTCGAAAGCAGAATCGCCAGGATCGCTTTATCCCCGTAATGCTGCAGCATGTGCAGGCTGCTGAGCTGCCATTTTCCCGCCACCATGAGCACGGGAGGGGCGGCAAAATTCGTGAGGACGCCGCCGACCGAAATATTCACAAACAGCAGGCCCAGAGTGCCGTAGGCGAAGAGCGGGCGCGGCTTGAGCGGGTAGAATTTCCGGGCCAGCAGCATGGCGGCGATGGTCATGGCGCCGGGTTCGGTGATGAAGGACCCGAGGATGGGCGCGACGATCAGAATCGACAGCCACCAGGCGGCGGGGGATTCCCCGCCGAAACGGGCAAAGAACCGCAGGCAGCTTTCCGCGAACCGCAGAATCGGCCGCGTGGAGGCCAGGGCCATGATGATCACCACAAACATGGGCTCCGTGAAATTCACGCTGTGGGAAATGTAGGACTTCATGGCGTCCAGCCCGTAAAACCCCGTCATGGTCACCAGCAGCACCAGAGCCCAGATGCCGAACACAGCCTCCACTTCCCCCAGAAAATGCAGCATCGTGCCTTTGAAGGACACCATGCGGATCTCCTCCGGCCGCTGATGCGCGGCTTCGGCCTCCTGCCTGATTTTCTTATCATGGGCGTGCTGCACACGGTGGGCGACTTTGGTGATCCGCACCGCCAGAAACGTGTGGAGGATCGCGAGAATAAAAATGACCGTGGCGATGACCAGAAAGGGAGCCTCGTGAGCCCGGTACTGGATTTTTTCCCACATGCCGGTAATTCCCCGCGCCTGCTCCAGAGCGGGAAAATTCCGGGCCTGAAGGACAAACTCCGGAGTCCTCACCTCCTCGGCGGCGCGCACGGAAGTTGAAAAACCAGCCAGCAGCAACAGCAGGACCGGGAAAATGCGGAAAACGAAAGTCATGACGTGTCACGGTAAGGGGGCCTGTGCGGGGGTGGCAAGGTGTGAAATGAATTTGCCGGTCTTTCTGAATACGGCCGCACTCTTCTCCTCCGGGAACGGGCGGAGAGCCTCCCCGGGATTCCGGCCGCAGGGCTTTCCCGGAGACGCTGCTCCCTGTTGTTCAAGGCCCAGGGAGGCCAGTCCACGGTGGATGGCGCAATTTTAACCCGGACTGAAGAACGGGGATTGACACTGGAAAGCGGCTTCGGGCACACTGCGGATTCCCCCCAATCCCCCGCTTTTTATGATCCGTGCCCTTGCCGCCCGAGCCGCCGCTCTTCTTGGCCTCCTGACCGCCGCCGCTCCGGCGGGACAGGTGGTTTTCAGTGAGGTGATGTATGCCCCGCCGCCGGGAAAACCGGAGTTCATCGAAGTCTGGAACATTTCCATGACTCCGCTGGACATCGCGAAATGGGCCTTCGTGGACGGCATCACCTACACTTTCCCCGATTTCAGCGCCACCAGCACCGCCGCGCACCTGCTGAAGCACAACGAGCGCATTCTGGTCAGTTCAGTGGATGAGGCCGCGACGCGCGCGGCTTATCCCGCGATTCCGGCGACCGTGAGAATTTTCGGCCCCTGGACCGGCAGTCTGAACAATGCGGGGGAAATTGTCACCCTGGATGACAAAAACCAGGTGCATGCCTGCACCCTGGAATACCGCGACAGCGGCCCCTGGCCCCGCGCGGCGGACGGCACCGGGCATTCCCTGGTGCTGGCGGATGAGAACCGTGATGTCAATGACTGGCGCTACTGGCGCGCCAGCACGGAAAACGGGGGCTCCCCGGGCCTTCCGGATCCCGCCGTTCCGGCCGTGACCCTGGCGCTGAGCGAGGTGCACTTCGCGGCCAACAACACCACGGACTGGATTGAACTGCGGAACGCCTCGGGAGCCTCCGTGTCCGCTGACGGGTTTTTCCTGGCCTCGCAGACGGATTTTTCCGACAAAGTCCCGCTGACCGGCAGCCTTGCCGCCGGCGCCCACACCAGCGCGGCGGCCACGTTCGCCGCCGACAGCAGCGGGGAAGTGACCCTTTACCTGATCGACAACACCAACCGGGTCCGGGAAACCATTCACGCCAAACATAAAAACGGCCGCAATTCCTGGCAGCGTTTTCCCGCGGACTCCAACGAGTGGTATCAGTCGCTGACGGATTCCCGGGACGCCGCCAACAATCCCGTCCGCCAGACCGGCGTGGTGATCAATGAGATCATGGCCGACACCCCGAGCAATCAGCGGGACGGGGAATACATCGAGCTTTTCAACCGCACCGCCGCTCCCATCAGTCTCAGCGGCTGGAAGCTGGACGACGCCGTGGATTATGTTTTCCCGGCCGGCACCAGCATTCCCGCCGGAGGATATCTGGTCATTGCCGGCAACGCGGCCTGGCTGAATGGAACCTACACGGGTCTCAACGCGCTGGGCAACTGGTCGGGCGGTCTCTCCAACGGCGGCGAGCGCCTCCGGCTGGAGGATGCGGACGGGAATCTGGCCGACGAGGTGGATTACCGTTTTGGAGGGGAATGGCCGGACCTGGCGGGAGGAAACGGCAGTTCCCTGGAACTGCTGAATCCGGACATGGACAATTCCAAAGGCGGCGCCTGGCGCGACAGCAATGAAAGCGCCAAGGGCCAGTGGCAGTCCTTCACCATCAATGGCGGCACCTACCGCGATCTGTCGCGGGGCGCGAATGACGACGAAATCCGTCTCTGGATGGTCGGCGACGGGCATCTGGTGCTGCGGAATCTGGTGCTTCAGACCGTGGCCGGCGGTCCGAATCTTCTGATAAACGGCGACGTGACCACCCTTCAGAACAACAACACCTCCGGCTGGCAGTGCCGGGGCACCCACTACGCCAGTTTCAGCGATGCCGAGGGCATCCACATGATCGCCGACGGCCACGGGGACAACAAAGCCAACCACATTGAGAAAAGCGCCACCGGCATGCTGATCAACAACGCCTACCGCCTGACCGGCGAGGTGCGCTGGGTGTACGGCAAGCCGCGCATCATCGCCCAGACCTTCGACATGTCGTGGGGCGGCATCACCCAGGCGGTGGTCCCGCAGAACCTCGGCACGCCGGGAGCGGTGAACTCCCGCGCCGCCGCCGCCGCGCCGCCGATTGTCACCGCCGGCCTGCACAGTCCGCCGGTGCCCCGGAACTCGGATGCCGTGACCATCACCGCCAGAGTGGTGTCCTCCGCGCCCCTCACCGGAGTGGTGCTGAAGCATCGTCTGGACAACATCACGGCCACCGGCGTCTGGGCCTCCACCCCGATGACCGATGACGGCACCCAGGGGGACACTGCCGCGGGCGACGGCATTTACACCGCGCAGTTCACCAACGCCGGGCTCGTCACTCTGGGATACGCGACCGTCGGCAGGATTGTGCAGTTTTACGTGGAGGCGGCGGCGGACAACGGGGCCGTCTCCACCTTCCCCCGGGACGGCGCGGCCACGCCAGGCATGTGGGTGGTGGACAATCAGACGGCCGCCACGGACCTCCGGCGGATGAAGGTGATCATTTCCGCCTACTGGGCCGACGCCCTGGCCACGAATGGCGGAACCGCGAAATTCAACTTCAAGTTCCCGCGCCTCTCCAATCATTATTACCCCTGCGTCTTCATCCACAACGACCGCGAAATCTACTACAGCGCCACCGTCCGCAAAACCGGCAGCCCCTGGACCCGGGGCACGGACAACTCCCTCGACCGGGCCCGCGTGGACCTGCCGGGCGACCACACTTTCCGCGGAGTCTCCAAGATGTACTGGGACAATGACGGCAACGGCAGCACCATGCTCCACAACCGCATTCACCGCTACTGGCTGTATCTCTTCGGTGTGAACGGCGTGCAGAATGAGGTCTGCCGGGTTTCCAAAAACAACACCGCCTACACCGTCCGCGAAAGCAGCGAGGTCTTCGACAAGGACATGCTGGACCGGCTCTGGGAGGACGGCAGCAGCGGCTGGTTTTACGAGATGGATGACAAATTCTGGATTGCTGACGACGGCAACACACGTCTCGACAGCCAGGACGGCACCTGGGATTACAATCCCGCCGACAGCCCCGGCGCGGAGAATCCCGTGTCCTATCAGAACAACTTTATCCCGAAATCCCGGGAGACGGACTACGACTTCAGCCAGCTCATCGAGTGGTTCCGGCAGATGGAGACCCGCGCCACCACCATGACCCGGCAGCAGATGGAGAGCATGATCGACATCCGGCAATGGGCCGCCTACGCCGCCGTGCGGGGCTACAGCGCCGACTGGGACAATATCACCATGAGCCGGGGGAAAAACGGCTTCATGTACAACCGCTCCACGGACCACAAGTGGGTGCCGATGCACTGGGACAGCGATCTTTCCTTTCAATCAGAGCACGTCGGCGACGCCGCCATCGGCGGTCTGACGAATGTCGGCACCTTCTACGCCCGCCCCTGGGTGCGCCGTTATCTGAATTATTACTACACCAGGATGCTGGGCGACTACGCCCCCACCGCCCCCCGGCTGAAAGCGTGGATGGCGGCGGAGGAGGCCGTGAGCACCGCCTACAGTGTTCCCTCCATTTACACCTCCTGGGCTCCCGCGACCGGCGGCCGGCCCGCCGTGATCCGCACCTTCATCGGCACCGGCAACCTGAATGCCGCCTTCGCCCTGACCACGCCTCCCGCGACCGCCACCACGGACACCGTGGACCTCACCGGCACCGCCCCGGCGGCGGCTTTTGAAGTGATCTGTGTCGGTCATCCGGAGGCGGTGATCGCCTGGTCGGGCACCACCACCACAGCCACCACGCCCTGGAAAGCCACCGGCATCCGCCTGGCGGAGGGCACGAACACCCTCACCTTCCGCATGCTGGATGACAACGGCGTCCAGGTCGGCGCGGACATCACCCAGGTGATCACCAAAACGGGCAACTCCCCGCCCGCGATGAAGCTGGTCAGCGACCCTTCCTCGCAGAATATCGCCCTGGGTCAGCCCATCACGCTCGACGCCGGCGGCACGGCGGATCCGGAAAACGCGGGGCCGCTGACCTTCGCCTGGACCATCGCTCCCGCCACGGGCTGGACGGTCACCGCCTCCACCGACAGCACCCGCACCCTGCTTTTCAGCCGGCCCGGGACTTACACCGTGACCGTGAAAGCCACGGATGCCGCCACGCAGAGCGCCACCGCCTCCCTGGACCTGACCGCTTACAGCGATCCCGATTTTGACGCCTTCAACGGGGACTATCTGAGCGCCTACACCCTTCAGGATGTGAAACTGCTGGACAACTACGCGCCGGACACCTGGGTCTCGCTGCACGAGATCTCCAACAACCTCGTCATCCAGATCACGGACAGCGCCGCCCGCCCGCTGACCACCGCCAGCCCCGGCTTTCCCCGCATCACCAGGCCTCTGCCGGCGGCCACGGATTTTGTGATCCAGACGGATTTCACTCCCGCCGGACGGCAGTTCGGGAGCTTCCTCACCGGTCTGTATCTGGAAACCACGGAATCCGCCGTGCCTGTCCGCTACGTTTTCGGACTCCAGGACGGCACCAGCCTTTCCGTCCAGAAAGCCAGCGGGGCCGGCGCGGCCTACAGTTCCGTGGGCAGCGTGGCCTGGGCCGGAAACGCCTCCCCCGCGCTCCGCATCCGGCGCGGCGGCGCCACGCTCGACTTCCAGCAGCGTGTGAATGGCCTGTGGGTCACCCTGCAGTCCGTCGCTTTGCCCGCCGGCAGCACCGCCTCCGCCGGGGGACTTTTCGCCTCCACCTCCACCGCGCAGTTCATGCGGACGGCGTTTGATTACCTGCTGATCGCGGACCCCACGAACCGCAGCCGCCTGGTGGAGGATCTGAAAGTCACGGAACTCATGTTCAAACCGGCGAATGGCGGCGTGGAATTCCTCGAACTGGGCAATATCGGCACGGAACCCCTGGATCTGACCGGCGTTTATTTCGATGACGGCAGCCCCTTTGACCGCTTCACCTTTGGAGCCGTCACCGTGCCCGCCGGGGGATTCATCACCATCACCCAGAACACCGCCGCCTTCCGGGCGCTTTACGGGCCGTCCCCGGTTCTGGGCGGGCAGTACACCGGATCGCTCAACAACTCCGGCGAGCGCATCCTGCTCCTCGACGCGCAGGGCAACACCATCCAGGATTTCACTTACGGCAGCAGTCTTCCCTGGCCCGTGACTCCGGACGGCGGCGGCCCCTCGCTGGAGGTGATTCTCCCGACCGGTTCCTACAATGACCCCGCGAACTGGCGCGCCAGCGCTGAGAACGGCGGCACCCCCGGCCGGGCGGCCGGAACCGCTCCGGATCCTGATTCCGATCACGACGGTCAAAGCGACCGCGCCGAAACCGCCCTCGGCACCGATCCCCAAAATCCCGCCTCCTTCTTCGGAATCATCTCCATCATTCCCAACTCCGGCGGGCAGCCCGTCCTCGCCTGGCCCGGAGTCACCACCGCCACTTATGTCATTCAGGCCAGCACCGACATGAGCCCCGGCAGTTGGCAAACCCTCGGCACCGTGCCCGGCACCGCGCCGGTCACCTCCTTCACCGACACCACCGCCAGCCTGCCCGCCCGCCGCTTTTACCGGATTACGGGCACGGCTCCCTGAGATCCCCCGTTCAAACTCTGAAAAACAGACGGCTGCTCCTGCTGCGATCCCAGGCTTGGAAGCCGCATTTTTCGCTGGCCGGATGTGTTGGAGCACGCCAGACTGACGATTCTGAAAACTCATTATCCATCGCGCAGGGCGGTTTTCCGCTGGTCGCTCCTGGCTGCTTTGAGCGCGGCCGGGCCGGGTGCCCTCCGTGCGCGGGGGCAGGAATCCGCACTGCGGTCCGCGCTGGACCAGGTGTATGTCCAGTGGCTCCAGGCTGTCGGCCAGAAGGACGTGGTGCGCTGGGGGTCCGTCACCTCGCGTTACCGCCAGATGTGCCTCCGGAATCAGGTGGTGTCCCTCCAGCAGCCTTGGCCACAGGCGATTTTCCGCTCCTTTTTCCGCGCGCCGTCTCTCAACCAGCTGAAATTCATCGATGCCTCGGCCTCCGGAGCGGTGGGGCGGCTGATTTATTTCGGGCGGGTGGATTTCGGATTTGTGGAGGGGGAAATCACGCCGGAAAACCCCCTGATGCTCCATTTTCTGAAGGAGGACGGAAACTGGAAGTTCAACACCCTCCAGTATGTCAATCTGGGAGGCGACGATGTGCTCAAGCGCGACATCCGCGCCGGCGGCAAGGAATGGCTGAACCGCGAGGATTTCGTGCTGGACTCCATTCCCCCGGTGATGCCCAAGCCCTGTCCGTTTCCGTATCAGGTGGCGACCATTTCCGTGCTGGCCAACGGCTGCCGGGTGACGGTGGAGGTGAACGACGGCCTGCATCAGGAAACCATTGAAAACACCTCCGCCGACCATGTGATCATCGGCGGCCTGCGGAAGGGCGTGAATAAAATCACGGTTTACCCGCTGCCCAGTCCCGTGGGTCAGGCGGGGCCTCCGGATTTGAGAATCAAGGTGCTGGCCAAAACCGGCAACCCCCGTTCCCCTTACGCCAAACTGCTGGACTGGAAAATTCCTCCGGGGGAATGGAAGAAAACCTATGATCTGAATGTCTTTTTAAAGAGCGCCGTATCCGCCGGCGGTCCCTGATCCTCCACAACCAAACCCGCCCGCCGGGCGTAATACGTTTCCAGACCACGCTGCCGTTTTAGCTTTATGAACGCGATCCTCTCCCTTTTCCCGATCAAAACCCGCCTTTGCCCGGGACTCCCGGCGCTTTGTCTGAGCGTTTTTGTCCTCGCGCAGGCAGGTTTTGCCCCCTTCAGCCGGGCGGAGGAGACCAAAACACCCCCTGCGGCTCCGGCCACCGCTCCCGCTCCCCCTCCCGCTCCTGCGGCCAAAAAAGACAGCGCCCCCAAAAGCGATTCCGCCAAAACCGCCATGTTTGAAGAAAATCTCAAAAAACTCACCCCCATCCAGCGGCACGTCACCCAGAACAGCGGCACCGAGCCCGCGTTCCGCAACGAGTTCTGGGACAACCACCGCGAAGGGATTTACGTGGATATCGTCTCCGGAAAGCCGCTCTTCTCCTCCCTCGAAAAATTCGACAGCGGCTGCGGCTGGCCCAGCTTCACCAAACCCCTCACCGGCAGCGAGGTCGCCGAGAAAACCGACACCACCCACGGCATGATCCGCACGGAAGTCCGCAGCAAAACGGCGGATTCCCACCTCGGCCACGTCTTTGACGACGGTCCCCGCGACAAGGGCGGCCTGCGTTACTGCATCAATTCCGCCGCTCTGAAATTTGTCCCGAAGGAGGATCTCGAAAAATCCGGCTACGGCGAATACGCCAAACTCTTCGCCAAGCCCGGCGAGGCGAAGAAACCCGAAGCCAAGGAAGCGGCGCCCAAAGAGGAGCCCAAGCCCGGAGCTAAGTAATTCCTTATCCCTGAAGAGCTTGGAGAATGGGAGCGGGGGAAGTCAGCTCTCCCGGTTTGGAAAAGGAAGCTCGCCACCATCTCTTTATCCGCGGACAACGCCCTGGCACGCCGGGCGCGGGACAAGTCCCGCTGGAGAAAGCGGTGACAAGTCCCCGCATTCCAGGGTGAATGGCATCCCCTGTGAAAATTCGTGCGTATCAGTTATATCGGTGAACATCCGCAGGGGTCCTTTTTTCCATGGCATCGCTTAAAACGACGCCATTGACACCGCCTCTCCATCGCACGATGACCTCCTTGTGAAATTTTTCACAAAGTCACGCGCGTCAGCCGCGCTTAAGTTCCCATTCCAACTGATCGCGGATCAGTTGCGGGAGGTCGAGGACCAGATCAAAGCGGAAGCGAATGCCTTCGATCCCGCTGTGGAGGGTTATGTTTCCTATGTGCTCGGCACCAGCGGCAAGCGCATCCGCCCCGCCCTGTCCCTGCTCGTCGGGGGAGCCTGCGGCGGTCCGACCGCTGATCATCAGAAGCTGGGCATCGTGCTGGAGCTGATCCACCTGGCGACTCTGGTGCATGACGACATCATGGACGGTGCCGCTCTGCGCCGCGCCCAGCCCACCGCCGCCGCCAAATGGGGCAGCAGTCTGAGCGTGCTCCTAGGGGACTGCCTGTTCGCCCACGCGCTGGAGCTGGCCGCCAGTTTTGACAGCACGCACATCAGCCGCAAAATCGCCCGTTCCTCGAACGAGGTCTGCACCGGGGAAATCCTCCAGACCCAGCGCCGGTTTGACCTGAGCATGACCATCCAGGATTATTTCCGGATCATCAGCATGAAAACAGCGGCTCTTTTCTCCTCGGCGGCGGAGCTTTCCGCGTGGCTGAGCGGGGCCAGCCCCGAAGTGCAGGAGAACATGCGGAAATACGGCGATCTGCTGGGCACCGCGTATCAGATTTACGACGACTGCCTCGACCTCACCGGAGACGAGGAGCAGGCCGGCAAAACCCTGGGCACGGATCTCGTGAAGGGCAAACTCACCCTTCCCGTGCTGTATCTGCTGGAGGAAAGCTCGGAGGAGCAGCGCAGCCAGCTGAACACCCTCATTCTGCGCCAGGAGCCCATCGATATCAGCGTCATCGCGGGAATCGCGGGTTATGCCGGAGCCATCCGGCGCTCGGTCCGCACCGCCCGCGACATGCTCGAGGAAGCCCGCGAGGCGGTGGCCATTCTGCCGGAAAACGACTACACCACCGCGCTCAGCGGCATCACGGACTATCTCGACTCCCTGCTCGACAACTGCAAAGCCTGACCGGCCCGGGCTTCGTCCGGGGATTTTACCCGTCAGAAACGGGGATACCCCGTCAGGGGGGCATTTCTCCAGACGGCGGTATTCAAAGGCCGGTCGTAAACGGCCATGATATAAACCAGCAGGATCAGGACCAGAATGGCCCCGCCCCCGCAGGTGGCCAAGGTCCCGGCCACCAGAATAAAAGGCATGGTGAACATCAGCGTGGCCACACTTCTGGTCGGACTGATCTCAAAAGGCAGCAGATACAGCTTCAGATGCGCCCGGCCCAGCTGCATGCCGATGATGGCGTAGAGCAGATGCAGCAGAATGGCGTAGGAAAACAGGTAGCCGAACCAGAGCAGATCACTCACTCTGGCTCTGCCTTTGGCGCTGGCGATCATGCCCTCCGTGAAAGTGGCCGCCGCCAGCAGGAAAAATCCGCAGAAGATAATAATGGAGAATCTCATCCCCAGTCCGGGGTAACCGCTGGCCCCCAGCACGCAGCCGGACATGCCCAGCGCAGCCGCGCAGACCGAGAAAAACGTGAAAAAATTCTGCCACAGCTCCACGCCGCCGAAAAAATACCGCACCAGCATGTAGGGCACCAGCGACAGCAGGGTCAGCAGCGTCAGAACGCCCTGCACCAGCCATTTTCCCCGGACAATCTGCCATCGGGACAACCCTCCCAGCAGCAGCATCTCGGCATTCCCCTGGGTGGATTCCTCGCGCAGCGACTCCATGCCGCGCATGGGCATGATTCCGGCGACGATAATATAAACCGTGACCCAGAACAATCCCGGCTGGGAACCCGCCCAGTTGGACAGCCCGCCGCCACCACCCGTGGCCGTTGCGGTGGCGGTGGCGCGCATGATCAGATACTCCATGGCCACCGCCCCCAGGACGCACAGATGCAGCAGCAGAAACGGCACCACAAACCACTTCGCGCGCAGCCCCTGCCGCAGCTCCTTCACCAGCATGGGCGACCAACGGTCAGTGAAGTCGGAGAGGCGGTCAGCGGCAATGGAGGGCGCGGGGGAGGTCACGGAACATTCCTATAACCACGATTTCACGGAAGGGAAGCTCATCCACACGGCGGATTTTTGCCGTGAACAGGACTTCGCGGACGCTCCGGAGAGCGCTCCGGCTATAAACTTTTCATCATTTGTCGTTCATTACGAGCGCATTGCATCAATACTAAAAGCACGGCATTTGCATTTTGTGAAAAACCCCTCCAGGGTGGGCGGCCCGGCTCCGTCCATTCACCACCTCCTTCTTCATGGGAAAAACTCTGATCATCGCTGAAAAACCCAGTGTCGCCACCGACCTTGCCCGTGTTCTGGGCAAGCTTCCGGGCATGACCAAATTTGAGAAGGAGAAGGACTTTTTCGAAAACGAGACCCACGTCATTTCCTCGGCCGTCGGCCACCTTCTGGAACTGGCTCTGCCGGAATCCAAGGACGGCAAGAAGCCGAAATGGAACTTTGAGAGCCTGCCGATCCTGCCGGACCACTTCGCGCTGAACCCCATTGAGAAAAGCGCGGACCGTCTGGCCGTCCTCAAACGCCTGATCAAACGGCCGGATGTCACGGACATCATCAACGCCTGCGACGCCGGCCGCGAGGGGGAGCTGATTTTCCGCTATATTATCCAGGCGGCGGGCAGCAAAAAGCCGGTTCAGCGCCTCTGGATGCAGAGCATGACCACCGGGGCCATCACCGAGGCCTTCAAGCACCTGCGCACGGATCACGACATGCAGCCGCTGGCCGACGCCGCCGTCTGCCGCAGCGAGAGCGACTGGCTGGTGGGCATCAACAGCACCCGCGCCCTCACCGCCTTCAATTCCCGCAACGGCGGCTTCCTGAAAACCCCCGTGGGCCGCGTGCAGACGCCGACTCTGGCCATTCTCGCCAGCCGGGCCAAGGAAATCGCCGCTTTTGTGCCCCGCGATTATTGGGAGGTTTTCGGGGATTTCCGCGTTTCCGCCGGGGAGTACCGGGGCCGCTGGTTCAATGAGGGCTTCAAAAAGGACGAAAACGACGCCCACGCCCGGCCCGAACGCCTGTGGAATTTCCCGGACGCCGACGCCATCCGCCTCCGCACCGAGGGCAAACCGGGTGTCATTGAGGAAACCCGCAAACCCGCCAAGCAGGCGCCGCCGCAGCTTTACGATCTCACCAGCCTCCAGCGCGAGGCCAGCAACCGATTCGGTTTCAGCGCCCGCCGCACCCTTCAGCTGGCGCAGGCGCTTTACGAGGCCCATAAAGTCCTGACCTATCCCCGGACGGATTCCCGTTATCTCCCTGAGGATTACCTGCCCACGGTGAAAGGCGTGATGTCCACTCTCGCGGGCATGAGGCCCTCCGACAGCGACGCCGTGGCCGACGATCTCGGCAGGCACGCGGGCACCGCCCTGAGCAAAAACTACGTTTACGCCAACAAGCGCATCTTCGACACCAGCAAGGTCAGTGACCACTTCGCCATCATCCCCACCGGCCAGATTCCCAAGAAACTGAGCCCCGAGGAGGGCAAGATCTTCGATATGGTCACCCGCCGCTTCATCGCGGTGTTTTTCCCGGCGGCGGAGTTTGAGATCACCACCCGCATCACCCGCGTGGGCGGTGATGCTTTCCAAACCAACGGCAAAGTCATGCGCGTGCCCGGCTGGCTGGAGGTTTACGGCAAACAGGCCGCTTCCGAAGGTGAGCAGTCCATCGTCGCCGCCCAGCCCGGCGAGTCCGCCAGGCCGGTTGCGGTCACCGTTGAGGAGAACACCACCAAACCACCGCCCCATTTCACGGAAGCGACGCTCCTCTCCACCATGGAGGGCGCGGGGAAATTTGTGGACGACGACGAGCTGCGCGAAGCCATGAGCGAACGCGGCCTGGGCACTCCCGCCACCCGCGCGGCCACCATCGAAGGCCTGATTTTCGAGCAATACCTCGTCCGCAACGGCCGCGAGCTGGTGGCCACGCCCAAGGGCATCAACCTCATTGACCAGCTCGGGGAAATCGGCGTGGATGTGCTGACTTCACCCGAAATGACGGGCGACTGGGAGTTCAAACTCAAGCAGATGGAGGCCGGCAAGCTCGACCGCAGCACCTTCATGAACCAGATCCGCCGCCTGACGACGGATGTGGTGGACCGCACCAAACAATACGCCCTCGTCGCCAAAACCCGCGAGTACGACGATCTCCCGGTGCATTGCCCGAACTGCGGGGAAAAGTCTCTCAAACAGACCGACAAAGCCTTCCAGTGCGGGAACCCGGAGTGCGGGTTCCGCGTCTTCAAAACCGTCGCCGGCCGCGTGCTCAACGAGGACGAGGTCGCCAAACTGATCACGGAACGTTACATCGGCCCTCTGGAGGGTTTCCGGAACCGCTTCGGCCAGGAATTCAACGCCGGCCTCGTCCTCACCGACGAACTCAAAGTCGAGTTCCAGTTCACCAGGACGGAGGTCCAGGAAAAGCAGGCCGAAGCCCTGGAGGACCGCAGCAACGCCCTGTGCCCCTGCCCTGTCTGCAAACTCGCCGGGCGCGACCGGATGATTTTTGACACCGAGACCGCCTACATCTGCGAAACCCAGATCCGCAACGACGCCGACGCCTGCAAACCCAAGGCCAAGCTGTCCAAGGAGATGTGCCAGTATCAGATCCCGGCGGCCCAGGCGGTCAAGTATTTCACCGAGGGCAAAACCGACCTCATCGACAAATTCGTCTCCAAAAAAGGACGCCCCTTCACCGCCCGCCTCGTCTGTAAAACCGATGGCGCCCGCATGCTGGACTGGGAATTCCCCGAACGCGAAGTCAAAGAAGGCGAAGCCCCCCGCAAACGCACCGGCCCGCCCCGCCGTGACTTCAACGCCGTCGCCAAAAAAGCCCCGGCCAAGAAAGCGGCCAAGCGTGGCTGAACCCATTTCCCTGGTCCCGAAGCGCCCTGCCCCGCGCCCGCGCGCGAAACAGACGTCACACCTGTCCACCACCGCTGACTGAAAGCCGTTATTCCTTCATGTCCAGCCTCTCCCACCTTGACTCCACCGGTGCCGCCCGCATGGTCGATGTCTCGGCCAAACCGGTCGTGGCCCGCGAAGCCGTGGCCGAGGGCCATATCCGCCTTCAGCCCGTGACTCTGGATCTGATCCGGGCGGGAAAAATGCCCAAAGGCGAAGTCCTGGCCACCGCCCGCATCGCCGGCATCCAAGCCGCCAAACGCACCGCGGACTGGATTCCCCTCTGCCATCCCCTGCCCCTCACCGGCATCACGGTCGTTTTCAGCGATCATCCGGAAGGTCTGACGGTCACCGCCACCGTGCGCACCACCGCGCGCACCGGAGTGGAGATGGAGGCTCTCACCGCCGTCTCCGCGACCACGCTGACCCTCTACGACATGTGCAAGGCTGTGGACAAGACCATGTCCATCGAAGGCATCCGCCTCCTCTCCAAAACGAAAGCGGAAAGCGGAACCTGATCGGCCTCAAGGCACGGAACTGACGCGGTGCGGGCTTGAGAATCGCTCAGCCTGCCCGGCATCACGGCGAAGTCCGGTTTCAGCTTTTTTCCGTGATTCCGGAGGCGGGCACCGTTTCCGTCCCCGCTTTTGGCAGCACGGCAAACAGGACGCGGAGCGCCACCGCGAATTCCTGGGTGAACTCCGCGCGGCTGCCGCACTGGCATTTAAACCCGCGGGCCACGGCCAGAAGATGACCCGCCAGCTGGAGGGCGGTGACTCCGGAGGCGGCAAAGGCGGCCGACAGGTCCGTTTTTTTCAGGGCTGCGGTCACGGCGTCGGAGAAGCGTTTCTCGTAAGCTTTAACCTCATTCCCCATCAGGGAATGCGCGGCCTGGATGAGGTCCGCCGCCTCCACGCCCACCATGCCCACATGCCGCCCGACCCATTCATCGAAAGCCCCCGCCAGTTTTTGGGACAGAGTCAGGGAGGAATCCTTCAACACCGCCTCGGCGGCGGTGAAGGAGGTTTCCAGCACGTGGGCCACGAGGGCGCGGAACAGCTCCTCCTTGGTCGCGAAATGCAGGTAAAGCCCCTGCCGTGAAATCTCCGCCGCCCGCGCCACCTCATCCATGGAGGTTTTGCGGAAACCGTAGCGCGCGAAAATCGCCAGGGCGGCGGTGAAAATTCCCCGCCGCCGCTGTTCTGCCGCAATCGTTGCGGAACCCTCATTCTCAACACGTTTCATGATTGACAAGGTTTACAACTTGGACATCGGTTGTCAATTCAATCCTCATCCGCCCTTACGGTGGAGCCGCCGCCGGATTGCTTTTCCCACCCCTCCATGACCCGACCGCTCGTCGTCTCCTGCCTGGCGCTGCTCGCCGCCGGCGCGTTTCCCGGATGCCGCAAACCCGCCGCCTCCGCCGAGGCTCAGGCCAAATCCGCCGCCGAAGCCGCGCCCGTCCCGGTCAAAGTGGCCGCCGCCGCGGAGAAACCGATGCCGCGTTTCCTTCAGCTCACCGGCGAGCTGACCTCCGCCCAGGATTCCGCCGTGGCCGCCGACACCACGGGCAAGGTGTCCGGAACACCCGTCGAGCGCGGCTCGGAGGTGAAGGCCGGGGAGGTGCTCATCCGGCTGGATGACCGCACGACTTCCCTGAATCTGGCGGAGGCGGAGGCCAATCTCCTGCTGGCCAAATCCAAACTGGCCCTGGCCGCCGGCGACCTGAAACGCAACGAGCCCCTGGCGAAATCCAAGGCCATTCCCGAAATGGAATACGCCCGCCTGAAAGCCGATCACGACGGCCAGGCCGCCACGGTCGCCGCCGCCGAGGCCCGCCGCGACACCGCCCGGAAAAGTCAGGAGGACACGGCGGTGCTCGCGCCCTTTGCCGGAACCGTGGCCGAACGGCTGGTCGCCGTTGGCGAGTATGTGAAGCCGGACACGCAGGTGGTGCGCCTCGTGGACCTGACCAATCTGCGGCTGGTGGTGAACGTGGCCGAGCCGGATATCGGCAAAGTCAAAGTCGGCCAGCCGGTGGACTTCACGGTCTTCGCTTATGCCGGTTCGATTTTCAAAGGCACCGTGAAATTCATCGGCGCCGCCGTCCGCCAGGGCTCCCGCGATCTTCTCGTGGAAGTCGAAGCACCGAACGCCGACGGCCGCCTGCGCCCGGGACTTTTTGCTGAGGCCAGGCTGATTCTTCCGGATCAGCCGGGGGTGACAGTCCCTGAATCCGCCGTGCGTGAGGACGGCGTGCAGCACCGCCTCTGGGTGGTGGCGGACGGTCGGCTCAACGAGCGCCTGGTGGAAACCGGCGGCAAACGCGACGGCCTTCTGGAAATCCGCCGCGGCGTGACCGCCGGAGAACAGGTCGTTCTTTCCCCCGGCGTGAATGTCGCCGACGGCGGCCGCGTCACCGTGCAACCCTGATCTTTTAAAAATATGCAGTGGCTTGCTGAAATCTGTGTGCGGCGTCCCGTGCTCGCCAGCGTGATCGTGCTGGTGTTTGTGGTTGTCGGATCGCTGGGCTATTCCCGGCTTCCGGTCGACCGTTTTCCCAAAGTGGATTTCCCCACCGTGGCCGTGACCACCCGGCTCGATGGCGCGACGCCGAAGGAGATGGAGACCCAGATCACGGACAAAATCGAGGAGGCCGTGAACACCGTCAGCGGCATCGATGAACTCCGTTCCACCTCCAGCGAGGGCATCTCGCAGGTGCTCATCACCTTCCTGCTGGAGAAGAATGTGGACGTCGCTTCCCAGGAGGTGCGCGACCGCGTGAACCGCATTATTTCCGAACTCCCGGACGACGCGGACCCTCCCATCATTGAGAAGCTGGACCCTGACGCGTCGCCGATTGTGAACATCGCGCTCACCGCCGACAAACCGCAGAGGGAGATCACGGAGTATGCCGACAAGGTCCTGCGCCGCCAGCTGGAAAGCGTTCCCGGCGTTGGCCAGGTGACCCTGCTGGGCGGCCGGAAGCGGCAGATCAATGTGTGGATGGACCCCGTGAAACTGCGGTCCTTCGGCATCACCGCTCTCGAAGTGAGACAGGCGCTGCGTTCGCAGAATGTGCAGATTCCCGCCGGCACCGTCAAGAATGCCGCCAGCCAGGCCGGCTTGCGGGTGCTGGGCAAAGCCGGCTCGGTGGAGGAGCTGGGACGCATTGTGGTCCGCCAGAAGGACGGCGGCCTGGTGCGCCTCAGCGATGTCGCCCGCGTGGAGGACGGGGAGGAGGAGCCGCAGACTTCCGCCCGCCGCGACGGCGTGCCCACCGTGGTCCTCTCCCTGCGCAAACAGTCCGGAGGCAACACCGTGGCGGTGGTGGATGCGGTGCGCGAACGGCTGAAGGAAAATGAGCAGACTCTGCCTCCCGGCTATTCCGTGAATGTGGTCCGCGACAACTCCCTCGTGGTCCGCACCAGCACTCATGCCGTGCAGGAGCACCTCATTCTCGGCGCCATCTTCGCGTCGGTGATCGTGCTGCTTTTCCTTGGAAACTCACGGGCCACGCTCATCGCCGCCCTGTCCATTCCGACCTCCATCATCGCGGCTTTTGGCGTGATGTGGGCGCAGGATGTCACTTTAAATCAGATCAGCCTCATCGCCCTCGCCCTGGCGGTGGGGATTGTGATCGATGACGCCATCATCGTGCTGGAGAACATCGTCCATCACATGGAGTCGCGGAAGGAAACCGCCCGTCAGGCGGCGGTCAGCGGCACGCGGGAAATCGGTCTGGCGGTCATGGCGACCACCCTTTCCCTGCTGGCGGTGTTTGTGCCCGTGGCCTTCCTGAGCGGCATCGTCGGGATGTTCCTGAAGAGCTTCGGGCTCACCATGGCCTTCGCCATCGCGGTGTCCCTGCTGGTCAGCTTCACGCTCGTCCCCGCGCTGGCCGCCAGAATGCTGCGCCGCACCCGCAAGGGCCGGCTGGAGCGCGGTCTGGCGCGGCTGGTGGATCTTTTCTACAAGCCCATCGAGCGGCTTTACATGGTCATGCTGCGCTTCTCCCTGCGCCACCGCTGGGTGGTGGTGCTGGCCTGCGTGGGAGCTCTGGCCTGCGTGCCGGTGCTGATGAAAATCGTGCAGAAGAGCTTCATGCCGCCCACGGAGGAGGCGGAATTCGTCGTGAACCTGCGCGCTCCGGAAGGCAGCACCCTCGCGGCCACGGACCTCCTCGCGGAACGGGTGGCGCGGGATATCCGCGATCTGCCGGGCGTGGAGTCCACGCTGCTGACCATCGGTGACAATGACCAGCGCACGCCGAACCTGGCGGGAATTTTCGTCAGGCTCACCGACCCTGAAAACCGCAGGGACACCCAGCAGGACATCATGGATCAGGTGCGGCAGCGGATTGTGCCGAACTATCCGGAGGAATGGCGCATCACCGTGCTGGCGGTGCCGCCTTTCAACACCGGCATGTCCAGCGCCAACATCCAGTTCTTCATCGCGGGGCCGGATCTCGACAAACTCACGGCCACCACCGACGCCGTGATGAAGGAGGCCAAACATATTCCAGGTATCCGCGACCTCGACTCCACCCTCATCGCCGGCAAACCGGAAATCACCGCCACCGTGGACCGCAGCAAGGCCGGGCAGCTGGGGGTCAATATCGCCGACCTTTCCACCACCCTGCGTCTGCTGGTCGGCGGGCTGGATGTCTCGACTTACGATGAAGGCGGCGAGCAGTATGACATTCATCTCCGCGCCGAGGCCAACTACCGCAACAGCCGCGAGGCCATGAGCCTGCTGTCCGTCCCCTCCCTCAGCGGCGCGCCCGTGGCCATGGAGAATGTGATCAAGCTGGAGAACACCGACGGCCCTTCCCAGATCAACCGCCTCAACCGCCAGCGGCAGGTCACCCTGAGCGCCAACAATGCGCCCAGCGTCGGCGAATCCACCATCGTGGACGCCTTCGACGCCATTGTGAAAAAGCAGAATCTGCCCTCCCAATACCGCAGCGGCGTCGCCGGCCGGTCGAAGGAGATGGCCCGCACCGGCAAGGCCTTCATGATGGCTTTCCTGATGGCCTTCATCTTCATGTATCTCATTCTGGCCGCCCAGTTTGAAAGCTGGCTGCATCCCTTCACGATTCTGATTTCCCTGCCGCTCACCCTGCCCTTCGCGATTCTGTCGCTGATCATTTTCAACCAGTCGCTGAACCTCTTCTCCATGCTCGGCATCATGGTGCTTTTCGGCATGGTGAAGAAGAACGGCATTCTGCAAATTGACCACACCATCCAGCTCCGGGCACGCGGCATGGACCGGGAAGCCGCGACTTTGCAGGCCAACCGTGACCGTCTGCGGCCGATCCTCATGACCACCCTCGCCTTTGTCGCGGGCATGGTGCCCATGATGTTCGCCAAAGGGGTCGGAGCGTCCTTCAACAACGCCACCGCCGGGGTTATTCTGGGCGGGCAGACTCTGTCGCTGCTGCTCACCCTGCTGGCCACGCCGGTATTTTACACCCTCTTCGACGACGTCATCCAGTGGCGTCAGCGCCGCAAAGCCAAATGGGCCGCGAAACATCCCGACCGCGTGGATCCCGAGGACGAACCGGAGCTGGAAACCGGGGCCAGGCCGGAACCCGCCACCGCCCATACCCACGCGTGAATCCTGTGAGAATGACCCTTTCCCGCTCCTCCCCCGCCATCGCTCTGGCTGCGGCTGTTTTCCTCTCCGGCTGCGCCGTGGGGCCAAATTACGAAAAACCGGACACCACGGAAATCACCCCCGCCGCCTGGCGCTGGCAGACCGCCGCGCCCCGCGATGCCGCTCCGCGCGGCGAATGGTGGACCGTCTTCCGCGATGCCGACCTCAACCATCTGGAAGCCCGCGCCCTGGCCGGAAATCAGAATCTGAAAGCCGGCATCGCCCGCGTCGATCAGGCCCGCGCCAATGCCCGGGGAGTGGCGGCGGAGTTTGCTCCCGACATCCGGCTGAATGGCGGAGTCAAACGCGAGCAGACTTCCGGCAATCTGCCCTCGCCCGTGCCGGTGACCATTCCGGAGTCGCGCTACAACACCTTCAACTCCGGTTTCGATCTCAGTTATGAAATCGACTTCTGGGGAAAGGTCCGCCGCAAATGGGAGTCCGCCAAAGCCACCGCCGCCGCCTCCGAAGCGGACTTCCACAGCATGCTGCTCACCCTGACGGGGGACGTGGCCGTGAACTATTTCGCTCTGCGCGCCGCCGACGCTGAACTCGCGGCCCTGCGCCGCACCATCACCATCCGGGAACGGGCTTTCGACATCACGAATCAGAAATTCAACGCCGGCACCGTCGGCCAGATTGATCTCGCCCGCAGCAAAACCGAAGTCTCCACCGCCAAAGCGGAACTCGCCGACGTCCTGCGCCAGCGCCGCGAAACCGCCGACACCCTCGCGCTTCTCTGCGGCGAGCCGGCCACGAACTTCAATCTTCCCGAACGTCCGCTGAATCTCACCCCGCCCGCGATCCCCGCCGGCATTCCCGCCGACCTGCTGGAGCGCCGACCGGACATCGCCTCCGCCGAACGCGAAGTCGCCGCGAGGAATGCCGACATCGGCGTGGCCAAAGCCGCCTATTTTCCCTCCATCCGCCTCACCGGCAACGGTGGCACGCTGAGCAAGGAAAGCGGCGATCTTTTCAGCGCCGACAGCAAAGTCTGGTCCATCGGCCCCAGCCTCAGCCTGCCCGTCACCGGCTACGCCCTCATCGGCGCCAACGTCCGCCGCACCAAAGCCGCCCGCGAGGAGGCTATCGCCAATTACCGCCAGGCGGTGCTCACCGCCGTGAAGGATGTCGAGACCTCCCTCGCGCAGATCCGTTACCGCCGGGAACAGGAAGTTGCCCAGAACGCCGCGCTCGAATCCTCCACCACCGCCGCCGACCTCATCCGCACCCAGTATGAGGGCGGCACCGTCGGCCAGCTGGACCTCCTGGAATCCGAACGCACCCGCCTCCTCGTCGAGCGCCAGTCCGCCCAGCTCAGCGCCCAGCGCCTCATCGCCACCGTCCGCCTGATCAAGGCCCTCGGCGGCAAATGGTGATCCGCCGTTATTTCACGGACACTCCGCTGCCGGAGGCAGCGCCGTCCTCGCCGCCTTCAGAGCCGTGCGGGCGCAGCGGACGCGGGCGGGGTTGGCCGTGATCATGCGCAGGGCCGCCAGATTGCCGAGGAGGGCGGCATCGGCGGCCTGACCGGCCAGCAGCTTTTCCAGTTCTTCGAAAACGGCGGCGGCCCCGGCCAGCGGTTTCCCGTCCAGACGCTCGGCCAGAAGCGAGGCGGCGGCCTGACTGACGGCGCAGCCGGCCCCGGTGGTCCGGGCCTGGGCTATAATGCCGCCGGTGACCTGGAAACTGAATCTCACGATGTCACCGCAGGCGGGATTGTCCGCCTCCGCGCCATGCGTGCGGGGATCGCAGACCCCGGCGCAGCGCGGGTGGCGGTAATAATCCATCAGGACAGCCTGACAGATTTCAGAACTGGCAAAAAGGTCGTCGGACACGGCATCCGGAGGAGGAAAGAAAATCAGGCGGCGGCCGGGCGCGCGGCGGGAGGAGAGCCCGGGCTCCAAGGGACGGGCAAGTTCCGTAAATCCTACTTTTCCCTGCGGTTGTCGGCGGGAGGAGGGCTTTTCCGCCGACTGTAGGTTTCCGTGAGTTTGGCGATTTCCTTCGGCTCCAGCACGCGCCATTTGCCCATCTTCAGGTCCGGCAGGACCAGGTTGCCGATGCGCACGCGGATCAGGCGCTCGACCTCGTAGTCCATGTGCTGGAACATGCGGCGGATCTGGCGGTTCATGCCCTGCTGCAGAACCATGACCAGACGGCGGGGGGAAATGACATGGATGGCCTCCGCTTTGGCCAGCCCCTCCTCCAGGGGGATGCCGGCCAGCAGCTCCGCGATGCGCTCGCTGCGGCAGGGGCGGTCCACGGTGACCACATATTCCTTCTCCACCTTGTGACTGGGATGCGTGAGCTGCTGCGTGAGATCGCCGTCATTGGTCATGACCAGCAGGCCCTCGCTGTCAGCGTCCAGACGGCCGACGTAGTGCAGTTTTTTATGCTGCGGAGCCACGAGACTGTAAACCGTGGGACGGCCTTTGGGGTCGTGACGGGTGCAGTGGACGCCGGGCGGCTTGTGCAGCACGATGGTCTGCAGGCGCGAGGCGCTGACCTGTTTGCCGCCGACCCAGACGTCATCGGACGACTGCACCTGGGTGCCCAGATTGGTGACGATGCGGCCGTTGATCTCCACCTCGCCATTGGCGATGAGGACATCGCAGGCGCGGCGGGATCCCAGACCCGCGAGGGCGAGGTAGCGGTTAAGACGCAGGGTTTCTTCGGCCACGGCGGATGGAGGAAAGACGGAAAATGGAGGGTGTGGAAAAACGAAAACCGGGCTGGACGGCGAAGCGCCCAGCCCGGGTCACGAAAGCGGTGTTTCACCGGAACTCCACGGGAAAAGCGGAGCGCCGGGAAGCGGAAAAGATCAGATGTCCGGAGTGGTCTTCGGCAGATTGAGGGCGCTCTGGCCCTCTTTCCAGAGACCGCGTTTTTTGAGGAGCTTCACGCGTTCGAAACGCTTGAGGACGCTGCGTTTGGCGCCGACGGCACCGCCACCGGATTTGAGACTGGGATGCTGGGACATGGTATTCGGAAAGTTAGGGTATTTCTAAAAGCGAACGGGGAGCTAAGCCGCCGGCTCCGCAATTGCAATAGGAATTTCGCCCGCCGGAGGCCGGCAGCGGAAAACGATGGCTCCCAGCACCGCGCCGGTGGACGTGAGCAGCAGCAGCAGGCTGAAGTGCGTGGCGTCCAGAAACGGGCGGTTGGCGAGAGCCTCCGCCCCGGAAGTGGCGGCCAATGGCGCATTGAGGAAGGACAGAAGAGGCACATCCGGCAGCAGCAGGCCAGGCCGGCACCAGGCGGCGACAGTGCTGGAGCCCAGCAGCGCGCCCGCCAGAGCCCCCGAGGAGGCCGCCAGTCCCGGCCGGCGGCAGCGCAGCCACAGCAGCACCGGCAGCCACAGCACGGGAGCGAACGCGAGGACGCCGGTGCTTTGAGGATTGTGATTCAGCATGGGCAGCACGGACACCATGCCCGCCGCCGAAATCCAGATCTGGGAGGAGACCGGCAGCAGCCCCGCCGCCGTCCGCCCGCGCGTCCACCAGTGATGCAGGGCACGGGGCAAAGCGAGGTGCAGCATGCCCAGCAGGGCCGCAGCGCCTCCCGCTCCCGGCCAGGGCAGCGCATTCCGGCATTCCATGGCCAGCAGCACTCCGAGCATGACCATGCGCCAGCCCAGCCGCGCGGGCAGTCCCTCACCGGTCTCGCCATGCCAGTTCCTGCCCGCCTGGACCATATCCTGAAAAATCCCTCCCAGCAGCAGCAGCGGCGCCCACCACCAGATCCGGCCCGCGTGCTCCGGCACGGGGGAAATATAGGCGGCCAGCACCGGACTGATGGCGAGGATGCAGAAAAACGAGGAGATCCACAGGGAATGGAGCCTCGGCATCAGCCGCACGCCCTCCCGGCCCTGCCAGAGGAATCCCGCGCCGGCGGTCAGCGCCGCGACCCCCGCCCAGGCGTGCCCCCAGGCGGCGACCCGGATTTCCCATGGCCAGGAGGCCATCCAGTGATCCAGGCGCCCGGGACCGATGCGGTCCATCCACGGCACCGCGCTTTCGTGACTGCCGAGCCATTCGACAATCGTGACCACCGCCCAGATAAATGGAAAAATCCGCCGCACCACCCGCAGAGTCAGTCCGCGCACGGCCAGCCGGGTGCCGCATTCCATCAGATTCAGCAGACTCACGGCAAAACCGCCAGCCAGCCAGAACCAGGCGAGCATGGCCGCGTAACCACAGGTGTCCATCACAGCCGCCGCCCAGCCCATGGTGCCCTCGAAACTGCGGAAACCTGAAGCCGTCAGGCCGAGACCGATGACCGCCGCGCTCCCCGCCAGCACGCGGCCGAAGGACGGCTCCGCCCAGCGGCGCCGCCGGAACCACGGCCGCAGCCGCCAGGCCGGAGCGAACACCGCCGCCAGCAGAACCGCGCCCGCCCAGTCCCTGAACGCCCCTTTCACTCCCGGCAGCGCATTCAGCCCCAGCGGGCCGGACATGAAATACCCCGCTCCCAGGCAAAGCCCCAGCCAGGTTAAAAATTCCGGCCACCCCCGCGGCGTTCCGCGCCGCGAGCCCACCGCCAGACCCACCGCCAGCACCCACAGCACCGGCAGCGGCATCACCGGCGTGCCCGCCCAGGAGGCCATCAGCAGCAGACCGTGATACGCCAGCCAGAAACCCGCGAGGCCGAATCCCCACAGCGGCAGCGAGGCCGCCGCCGCGCAGGCCGCCGCCCAGACCAGTCCGGCCAGTCCCGTCACCAGAATGCCGGATGCCGGCTGGAGCAGCGGAAAACCGCCGCCGTTGCGCGGCATCACCCCGGCCGTGACCGTCGTCAGGGCCAGAAGAATCAGCAGGCACACCCGCGCCGTCACGCCCAGCCCCCACGCCTGTCCGGCGAATGCCCGCGCCTGGCGGACCGGACGCGCGCAGACAGCCCCTGCGGATGACAGCGGCTCCCGCAGCAATCCCCGCCACCTCTGGCTCAGGCGGCGCGTCCAGGAAACCCGGGGCGGGAAGTGGGGATCGGACATTGGGTTTGAAGGGATTCAGGCGAAGAGGCAATAGATGGGGGAAAAGGCGGCGACTCAAACGCTTTGCGGTCCTCAGCCGAATTCCTCCCGCCTCCGCATCCCCTCCAACCGTAAAATCAACTCAGGACCAGGCTGGTCATAGCGCCACCCGGACTGAAGAGCGTTAAGAATGGCGAATCTTACCAGCCATGGGGAGATGATATTTCCATGTTCAACCCAAGTGACCATGCGCTGACCATGCGGAGTCTCACTTTCCACCACGATAGCCATGCCGGGCTCGTCATCGGGAGCAACACGCCAGCGAAACCGGTCACCATTGACGGTGATGCGCCTGAGTCCTTTTCGCGCAAGAGACATGGCTGACCCATTCGGAGAAAATCCGCCGTTTTTACGGCCACACCCGGCGGATGGCCGTGAGGTGATGCGAATGGGCTCCGTTGCTGCGGGCGGTGATGCCGCGCTCCGACAGCTCATCAATGCGCACAAAGGCGCTGGAATGCAGCACTTCCCCCCCGCCCAGCACCAGCCCCACATGCCGTCCGCCATCGCGGGTGGAGTCAAAAAACGCCAGATCGCCGGGCCGGGCGTCATCCAGGCAGGCGATGGCCTCCCCCTGATCAATCTGGTCCACACAATCCCGCAGCAGCGGAATTCCCTGATGCCCCAGCAGCGTCTGCATCAGCCCCGAGCAGTCAATCCCCCACAGCGTTCTCCCGCCCCACAGATAAGGCGCGCCCAGATACAGCCGCGATTCCGCCAGCAGCGCCGGCCAGTCCGGCACCGGCGGAGGAAAGTGAACCCGGCCCTCCCAGGTCCAGATTTCCGCGCCCAGACGGAAAGTGCGGTCCGTTTCCGAAAACTCCGGCAATGGAGTTCCCGGCGGCAGCAGCAGAGTCCGGTCCCCGCAGCGCGCCCAGGCGGAAACCTCATCCGTCAGCGCCCCCCCCGCCGCCGGTTTTTCCGACTGCGGCACCGTGAACTGCCGGCTGTCCACCCAGCCCTCATACCCGTCCGCCAGCAGCCGCACCCGCCACAGCCCGCGCCGCTCCTCCAGAATCCCCACCCCTTCCCCGCACCGCACCTGCGTCGTCATCTCCCCCGTCACATCCGCTCCCCGCCGCACCGGGGCCACACTGAGATTGCACACCGCATACTGAAAACCGGGATTGCTCATGAAATTGGGGTTTAAAGGGGAGGGTTAAAAGGGACAGGACGCCGGAGGCCGGAAGATCCGCAACGACGAATCCCCCGGAAAGGGGACGGCATCCCGACCGCGCCAGCAAGCAGAAGTGAGACCGGCCGCCGGGTTAAATCAGTTATCGGGCTGAAGCCATATTTCCATCCTGCTGTCATTGCTGCGGGCGCTTTCAAATCCATCTCAGGCACTGGAAATCCACCTTTTGGATTAAAAAATGATTGAACAGTTGTAATTTTCGCTATAAATTCCGCTGCTGTGACACCAAATATCCATATTCCAATCACCCTGCGGTCCAGCCGGACGAAAATCGTTCTGATGCTCCTGCTCTCACTGGCTATTGTGATCACCGGCATTCTGATGGTCCGCGATGGCCGGCCCATAGGCTATTACTGTGCGGGCCTTTTCGCGCTCGGCCTCCTGTTTTCCGCCATTCAGCTTCATCCACGGGGCACTTTTCTGCGGCTTGATGAGAAGGGATTCACCTTCTGCGCTCTGTTCCGTTCCCACACCGTTCCCTGGGCGGTGGTTCAGGAATTCGGCATGCCTCATGTTGGCGTGAACCGCAGGGTGGCTTGGAATTACACCTCAGGTTATCCTGACCATAAAAAATCACGGAGTGCCGTAAAATCCCTGTCAGGCTTTGAAGCCGCCCTGCCGGACACCTACGGCATGAAAGCCCGTGACCTCGCCATTCTGCTGGAAAGCTGGCGCCAGAAATCCGTGGCCACGCGCAAGGTCCGTTCGTCCGTCTAAAGCACCCGCCGCAGCAGCGTGTCCTGGGCCTCGCGGGGGTCGGATTCCGGGTAATCGAGGGTGTAGTGCAGGCCGCGGCTTTCGTGGCGGTGGCTGGCGCTGTCCACGATGAGGGCCGCGACCTGGGCGAGATTCCGCAGCTCCAGGAGCTCGGTGGTGATCTTGAAGTTCCAGTAAAAATCCTGCACCTCGCGCTGGAGATTCCGCAGGCGGGTGGCGGCGCGCTGGAGGCGCTTGCCGGTGCGGACGATGCTGACGTAATCCCACATCAGGCGGCGGATTTCGTCCCAGTTGTGGTAAATGACCACCAGTTCGTCCACATCGGTGACATTGCCGCTTTTCCAGGGCGGGACCTTGTATTCCTCCAGCACCGTCTGCCCCATCGGGCTCCGGCGCAGAATGTCCACCGCCGCCCGGCGGGCAACGACCGCCGCTTCCAGCAAACTGTTGCTGGCCAGACGGTTGGCGCCGTGCAGGCCGGTGCAGCCAACCTCGCCGACGGCGTAGAGCCCGCGCAGGCTGGTCGCGCCGTTCACGTCGGTGCGGATGCCGCCGCACTGATAATGCGCGGCCGGGACCACGGGAATCGGCTGGGTGGCCATGTCGATGCCCGCCTGGCGCAGGGTCTCGTAAATATTGGGAAAACGCTCGCTGAGGAACTCGCGGGACTTGGAGGTGATATCGAGATACACGCAGGGATGCCCCGTTTTTTTGATCTCGCGGTCAATGGCCCGGGCCACGATGTCGCGCGGGGCCAACGATTTCCGGACATCATATTTCTGCATGAACTCCTTCCCGTCCGCGCCGATGAGCACCCCGCCCTCGCCCCGGATGGCCTCGGTGATCAGGAAACTCTTGATCGTCGGATGATACAGACAGGTCGGGTGAAACTGGATGAACTCCATGTTCGCCAGCGTCGCCCCCGCCCGCCAGGCCATGGCCACGCCGTCGCCGGTGGCGATGGAGGGGTTCGTGGTATATAAATAGACGCGCCCGCAGCCGCCGCTGGCGAGCACCACCCGGTCGCTGCGGAACGTGTCCACATTGCCTGTGGATTCATCCAGCACATACAGCCCCAGGCAACGGTCGCCGGTCGCGAGACCGAGGCGGGCGGTGGTGATGAGGTCGATGGCGAAGTGGTTCTCGAAAAACGTGATCCCCGGCGTGCGGCGGCAGGCCTCCAGCAGGCGGGTGGCGATTTCCTTGCCGGTGGTGTCGCCGTGATGGAGAATCCGCCGCCGCGTGTGCCCGCCCTCGCGCCCGAGGTCGATTTCCTCCACGCCGTTGCTCTCGTGGGTGTCGAACTGCACGCCGCGCGCGATCAGTTCCTCAATGCAGCCGGGGCCTTCCGTGACAATGGCGCGCACCACCTCCTCATTGCAAAGCCCCGCTCCGGCGTCCAGGGTGTCGGCCACGTGCAGGTCCATGGAGTCGTCGGGGCTCATCACGGTGGCGATGCCGCCCTGCGCCCAGGCCGTGTTGGAGGCCTCGGCCCCGCGCTTGGTCAGGATGGCCACGGAGCCGCTGGCGGCCGCGCGCAGGGCAAAACTGAGCCCGGCAATACCGCTGCCGACGACGAGGAAATCGAATGTTCTCATGGGGTTGTGCGGGCGGACATAAGCGGCGGCAAGGGGTTTGGAAAGAAGGATTGCGCCCGCCCGGATTCCGGCGGTATGGCACTGACTGATGCCCCACGCGACCGCTTTTTGCCCCGCCAACATTTCCCTGATTTTCGAAACCTACGACGCCGAGCCCCCGCACGGCCGGGGTTCCCTGGGCGTGGGCATCACCTTCGACAAGGGCGTCACCGCGCGGGTTTCGCGGCTGTCGGCGGAAGCGGAAGCGGACGCAGGAACGGAAAAGGGAACAGGGGCAGGAGCAGCGGCGGCGGCGAAGTCGGAAATCATTGTCGCCGGGAAGCACTGGGAATTCCCCACCGTCCGCAGCGTCCTCGCCGGACTCACCACCGAACCGCTGCGTGTCGAACTCGACGCCGCGTTCCCCTTCGGCTGCGGCTTCGGCATGAGCGGCGCCAGCGCCCTGGCCACGGCTTTCGCGGCCGATTCCCTGCTCGGTCTCCATCTCGACCGCCACACCCTCGGCATGACCGCCCACCGCGCGGAAGTGGACAACGCCACCGGCCTGGGCGATGTCGGCGGGCAGTTCAACGGCGGCATCATGATCAAAACCCGCCGCCACGAACCGCTCCTTGTCGAAAACCTCCCGCTGACCGCGAAAACGCTGCATTACCGGATTCACGGCCCCATCTCCACCGCCGAGGTCATCAACAGCCGGGAAAAACTCCTCCACATCAACCGCGCCGGCCACGCCGCCATGGCCGAAATCCGCGAAGCCGGCGCCGCGCTGACTCTGGAACAACTTTTCAGAATCTCCCACCAGTTCGCCACCGGCTCCCATCTCCTGCAAAGCCCCGCCGTCGCCGCTGACATCGCGTCCGCCGAAGCCGCCGGTCACGCCGCGACCATGATCATGCTCGGTGAAGCCGTCATCAGCACCGGCCCCTTCCCCGGCAGCACGGCGGCGGGCGTGGTTTTTGAGGGCGCGCGGGTGATGAAGTAAAGACAAAGGCGGTGATTCCCCTGAAGCGGCCGCATCGGCACGGCCGAAATCCTCATCAGGCTGATTCTCTCCCCATTATCCTCCGGCAGCCCCGGCATCAGGGGCTCAACGCCGCCGGTGGAGGGAAAACCGCCGGACGCCGGATTCTGAAATGATCATGGCGCGCCGGACCCGTAACTCCGCTCCACCTCCGGCGTGGGCAGGTGGGTGCGGATGCGGGTGTAGAAACCACCGTCGTCCGGACTCTGTTCCGCCCGGGCATTCACGTGCGAGGCCTCGCGGTCGGCGGTCCATTCAGGTTTGGAATGAAGCAGCCAGCCCTCGTCCCAACCGAGCTTCTCATAAGCGGCGGGGCTCAGCGGCTGGCGGAAAAAGGGCACTGTTTTGCCCCGCGCCCGCATGAGGTGCTGGCTGACGGCATTGGCGCAACTGTCCGTCAGGGTGTCGTAGAATTCCGGATGCTCACTGAGCCGGTTGGATCTCGAGGCCATGTCCTGAAGCATCTTTTTCGCCTGGGCCGGAGTCAGATCCGTGCGGTGCAGATACACGTCCTCCTTCCGGAAATTCGTCCGCAGCCGGATCACGTCCCGCTCGTCGGCCCAGACGTAATGCAGCTCGTACTGCTTGAAAAATCCCCGCAGCAGGGTGTGCGGCTCGTCTTTTTCCCGCCGCAGTTCAATGGAGACCGCCAGCGGCGGGGAATCCTCAAAGACAAAACTGGTGATGATGTGGGCCACGCCCGGCAGGCCCCAACGGATAAAATACAGGTCCACGTACTGCAGCTTCTCCAGATCAAAGCTGCGCGTGGTCCAGCGCTCGTCAAAACTGTCCGTGGCGCGGTAATGAAATTCCCTCATGCCGGAAACCGTGAGCATGTTCAGCTCCGTCTCAATCCGGGCGGCCTCGGCGGTTTCGACGGGGTAAAGCAGATCCCTGCCGGGCTCGCGGCGCGTCCACCAGACGGCGACCACCACAAAAAGCACCAGCCCCACCAGCGCGCCGTGGCTGCGGGTTTTCGCCAGCCGGAAGCTGCCCCAGACCCCCAGGGCATACAGCACCGTCACCATCAAAGCGGGCACGGATGGCCCCATGAACCAGAAATAAAGCGCCAGCAGCGCCCAGAGATGCAGGGCGGCCAGCACCATTCCCAGGAGAAATTTCCCGGCCTTCCCCAGTCCATTGCGGATTTGTTCCATGGCGCACCATCCGCAGCCGCCAGGCGGTTGCCACTCCGAATTCCATCCCGGCCGAAGCTCCGCATTTTCCCGCGATCAATGATGATAAATCCACCCCCCGCGCCCCTTACCAGTCCCCGCCGGCCGCCGCCGCCGCCTTTCCCGTGACCGGGAACAGGCAGCCGCAGCTTTCCAACTTCCCGCCGGCGCCATCACCATCCGCATGAAACCAATCCTCACCCGCACCGCCCGCCGGTCCTTTCTTAAAGCCACCCTTGCCGCCGGGGCCGCTCCTTTTCTCCTGCCCGGCAGGGTCTGGGCCGCCGACACCACTCCCGGCTCCAGACTGCGCATGGCCTTCATCGGCACCGGCAAGCAGAACGGCGGGCTGATGAGCACCTTCATGAGCAATGAGGGCGTGACCGTCGCCGCCGTCTGCGATGTGGACACCACCCGCCGCGAAAACGCGCTGAAAGTCGTGCAGGACTATTACAAGTCCAAAAACCGCACCGAAAAGGTGGACGCCTACAACGATTTCCGTGAAATCATGGCCCGGAAGGACATCGACGCCGTGTGCGTGGCCACGCCCGACCACTGGCACGCGATCATCACCATCGCCGCGCTGGATTCCGGCAAGGACGTCTATTGTGAAAAGCCGCTGGTGCACTCCGTGGAGGAGGCCGTGGCCGTGATCGACGCCGTGAAGCGCAACCAGCGCATTCTCCAGACCGGCTCCATGCAGCGTTCCATGAAGGAATTCCGCGCCGCCTGCGAAATCGTGCGCAACGGTTATATCGGCGAGGTGAAATCCGTGAGCTGCAGCTTCGGGGTGCCGGCGGTGGCCTGCGATCTTCCCGGGGAATCCGCCGAACCCGGGCTGGACTGGGCTCTGTGGCAGGGCCCGGCGGCTCACCGCGCCTACAATTCCATCCTCAGCCCGCGCGGCCTGCACGACCACTTCCCGCTCTGGCGTCTCTACCGCGAGTACGGCGGCGGTTACGTCACCGACTGGGGCGCGCACCACCTGGACATCGCCCAATGGGCGCTGGGCATGGATGAAAGCGGGCCGGTGAAAGTCCTGCCGCCCTCCGACTCCAAAGCCACTCACGGCGCGCAGCTGGTTTACGCCAATGGGGTGGCCATCACCCACTCGGCCAAAGGCCTGGGCGTGGAGATTCAGGGCAGCGAGGGCTCCGTCCGCGTGGACCGGGGTAAAATCGAGGTCATTGTCAAAGGCCAGACCCTGGCCTCGTTCGTGGACAAAACCTCCGGCACCTCCCTGGACCGCGAGGTCGCCAAGCTCGACAGCACTTTACTGAAGGATCCCAAAGTGAAACTCTACCGCACCGAGAAAGGCAACCATCTCGTGGACTTCCTCACCAGCGTGCGCACCCGGCAGAAACCCTGCACCCACGAAATCATCGGAGCCCGCAGCGCCACCGTCTGCAATCTGATGAATCTCGTTTACGAGCACGGCAAACCCATCGGCTGGAATCCCGCCAACTTCACGTTCGCCGACCCCGCCGGCGATCCCGCGTGGCTGAAATATTCCTATCAGAACGGCTGGAAGCTCGCCTGACGCCGGATCCGGCCATCCGGCTCCGGCATTGGCCCGGGACAGGATCAGTCCCGGGCCGTTTTCCCCGGAAACAGGGTGATGGCATTGCAACTTTAAACGGGAGAAGGGCGGGAGTGGCGGCACTCACCGCCCTTCTCTTTTCATTCCCTCCGTTCCCTCAAAACAAAAAGAAGGCGGAGCGCCGGGCTCCGCCTTCTGAAAGGGAAAAATGATCTCTGGCTGGCCGGTCACCGGAGTTTCCGGCCGTCGGTCAGTGGCATCCGCAGCCTTCGCCGCAACCGCCGCCGCCACCTCCTCCGCCACCGGAGGTCAGCTCGTTCTCGCGCGGGATGCGGCCGAGTTCGAGGGTGCGGCTGACGTAGGCCATGATGAAGCTTTCCATTTCCTGAAGCATGCCCCGGGCCTCCATGAAGGACTGGACGGCGGGTTCGGTGAGAGTGCTGCGGCGCAGGTCCTCAAAGGCTTTGCCCTCCTCCTCGCTGATGGCCGTGCCGCCCATTTCCTTGCGCTGAAGCTCCTCGCTCTTCTCCACCAGTCTGGCGTAGCTGGCAGTGGCGGCGGGATCGCCCAGAAAACGCTCCACCCGCTGACGGGCGGCGATCACATTCTCGTCCGCGACCAGCGCTTCACAAAGCTCACGAATTTTATCGCCGAGGTCCACTTTCGGCATTTCTTCATCATCAACTCCAATAATAAGGCTCATAATTATCCCGATCTACGCGTGCCGCCCGGGGAACAGCAATGCGGATTTCGTCTTTTTCACGGCGATTCTCTTGTCACCCCGCCAGCCGCTTCTATAAGTCGCCCGAAAAATTTCCTTACCGCCCTGCTCCTCAAATCCCCATGCGCCGCATTCCTCCTTTTCCCGTCACTGTCTGCCTGGCCCTTATTTCCCTGAGTCCGCTGCCCGCGCAGCTGATCCCCCGCAAACCGGCTCCCGCGCCCGCCGCGCCATCCTCTCCGGTGACGCCTCCCGCCACTCCGGCCGCGCCTTCAGGACCAGTGGTTCCGCCGGTTCCGGGACGTCCGCTGAAGGACGAGGACATGGACCGGCTTCTCCGGCAGCTGGCGGAAATCGAGGCCGCGCTCCAGGGGAAGCGCTCCAGCTACAACAACAGCCTGCTGGCGCAGTTGAAGGAGGCCGCGAATTCCGAGGAGAAATCCTTCCAGCTCTGGCTCGACGGCACCAAGGAGTTCGATTTTGATGAAAACGGGAAGACGGCCACGGAATTCGCGGAGTGGAAACGCACCAAAGGGAAGGAACTGCACAATCCGGCTTTCATGACCGGCCTCCGGCTGCAGGTGCGGTATCTTTCCGTGCTCATCGTTTACTCCAACGCCCTGACGGATGCCGCGAAAGGCGAGGCCATCACCGCCGCGGTGGCCTATCTGGAGGATCTGGCCTCCAGCGCGAGAAAGCTCAACGGGCAGATGGAGCCGCTGAACGGAAATGCCCTGGAGGGCGTGATCGCCAGGCACCTCAAGCTGGACACCAGCATTCCCAAATCCAAAAACGACGCCTCCCGGCCGGGCAATGTCCATGAGATTTACGAGAAGGCCATTTTTCCGTATTACCGGGAAAAGGGCCAGACAGCCAGCCTTCTGGCCGCGTGGCAGAAACTGATCAATCAGGAAACGGTGATGGTGGAGGCCGGAAAGGTGCCGGAAAAAGTCGAAACCTTCACCAAAGAGCGTCTTCCGGTCCTGAAATGGGGCATGGCCCGTGAAATGTATGACGCCGGACAGGAGGACACCGGCATGGCCGCCATGCTGGGACTGATCAAAGGGAATCTGGGCATCCGGCAGACCAGCGGGTGGATTTCCGAAATGACGGAGCTGCTGCGCGACAAAAAGGAACGCGCCGAGGCCGGGATTCCCACTCCCGGGATTCCCGCTTCCCGGACTCCGGCGGCCGGATCCGTCCCCGGTCCGGCAGCCGCCCGGAATACGGCGCCGGCACCGACGCCGGCCCCGGCCCCGGTTCTGAATCCGTTCGAAAACTCTGAAAGCGGTGACGGCACCGATACCGCGCCCCCGGCGCTCAATCCTGCCCCTCCGGCCGGAAAGTGACGCCTCTCGGCCACTGTTCCCGGATGGGTCACCTGACTGCCGGCATCCCCGCGTCACGGGACTGACCGATCTTTTTCGCCCGGAATGGAGAGGCTGTTCCGTCGAGAAAGCGGTTGCAGTGGCCAGTCCTGGCACGCCTCAGTCCGGGCATGGATGTGTATGTGCTCAAAGCAGGCCGGCGGCTGGGTCCGTTCGTGCCTTTCAAAATCCGCGAAATGCTGGAGGACGGGGAAATTTCCCCGGCGGACCTCGGCTGGCAGGAAGGCATGGAGGCCTGGGCTCCCCTGGAGTCCATGGATTCCCTCGCGGGCTGGATGCCCCGGAAGCCGGGCAGCCCGCCCCCCCTGCCCACAGCGGAGGAATGGGCGGAGAAGCTGGCCAAAACCAAACCGTCCGCCCCCGCGGATGACGCCGTCGGCCAAAGCCGGCCGCTGCGGGCGTTTCAGCGCTGGGCGGCCCGGCTGACGGACGGCACTCTCTGGCATGCGCTGATCTGGACCATCGGCGTGAAGGCCGGCTGGCTGAGTGTCTGGGCCTGGATGCCCGATCTGGGCGGACTTCTGGTCGCCCTGCTGCCGCCGCTGCTGTGGCTGCCGGTGGAGGCCACGCTCATCGCCTGGCTGGGCACCACGCCGGGCAAATGGTTTCTCGGCATCCGCGTCACCGATGATCTGGGCCAGAAGCTCGCCTGGCCCGCCGCCATGAAGCGCACCGCCCTCGCGCACGTCACCGGCAACGGCCTGGGACTGCCGATCGCCATGCTGCTCCCCGTTCTTCAATGGTCCATGTCCTGGATGTTTTACCGGCGCGCCGGGTCCACCCTGTGGGACCGGGGCGCGGGATCGCGGATTCAGCACGTGGGAGTGCCGGTGATGGGAGTCCTCGCGGTGGCGCTCACCGGATTCGGCTGGATGGCTGTGGTCGTTCATCTGTTTCTGCACGCGCCCATTCCCGACGATTTCCCGGAACCTCTGCGGACGGAGGTGGAGGATAAGCGCCGCCAGTTCCACGATCTCCAGCAGCAGATCGAAAAACAGCAAAAGGAACCGAACGGCCAACCGGCGGCACCAGCTCAGAAACAGGATGTTCCGGTGGAGCAGGAGAAAGCCGGGGACGCGAAAGACACCCCCACTCCGCCCAAACCGGCGGGTACCACTGTTTGACCGGAGACAGGAGACCGGGGCCGTCTTCAAAATTTCCGGCCTGGAACCCTCCGTGGCGCCTTTCGTCTTTCGGGTGGACGGAGCCCGGGAAGAGGGGGAGGATGACTGTTTCCCGTCATTCCTCCCCCTGGCCTTCCCCGCCCCTCATGAGCACTGATCCGCAGACACCCGTTTATTACGACAACCACATGCACACCCCGCTGTGCAAACACGCGGTGGGCGAACCGGAGGAATATGCGGAAACCGCTCTGGCACGGGGACTGAAGGGAATCATTTTCACCTGCCACAGCCCCATGCCCGAGGACTGGTGGCCGACGGTGCGCATGCATCTGAATCAGCTTGACGAGTATCTGGCCCTCGTGGACCGCGCGGCCAAAACGTATGCCGGGCGGCTGGATATCCGGGTGGGCATGGAGATGGATTTTTTCCCCGGTCTGGAGGACTGGGTTCAAAAACTGAGTGACAGGTGCGATTTCCATCACGTGCTGGGATCGGTGCATTATTTCGCGCCGGAATACCGGAAACATTACTGGCAGGGGGACACGGCGGTTTTTCACCGCCAGTATTTCACCCACCTCGCGGAAAGCGCGGAGACGGGTCTGTTCGACACCCTGGCGCATCCGGATCTGGTGAAAAATCTGGATCCGGATCTGTATGCCTTCGAGGATCTGCGGGAACACGTGGCCGCCAGTCTGGGCCGGGTGGCGAAAACCGGCGTGGCCATGGAGCTGAACACCTCCGGCCGCCTGAAAGCGGTGTCCCAGTTCAATCCCGGTCCTGAAATCCTGACCATGATGCGCGAACGGAACATCCCGGTCGTCATCGGCAGCGACAGCCACACCCCGCGCCGCGTGGGCTCGGACTTTGAAGACGCCCTCGATGCCATTGAGGAGGCGGGCTACACCGAAGTCTCCCATTTCCTGAACCGGAAGCGCGTGGATCTGCCCATTTCCACGGTCCGCGCCAGCCTGCGCCCGAAGCTGGTGGTGCAGTGAGGCATAAGAGATAAGTTCACAGGCGCGGACAAATGGGATTTCCTCCGGCGGGCACTTCACCTTTCCGGCGGGGAATGACGGATTGCCGTCTCCGCGGAGGCTGCCGGCGACGTTTCAATTCCGGAAGCGCCGTCCAATCTTAAAAACTTCCCTGGCGGCGGCCCGGTGGCTGTGTCAGTGATGCGGCGCGTCAACCTGAAGACTTCCGCCATGCCTGATCCCTCTTACTCTGATCCTGTTCCGGTTACCGTCGTTCCCTCTCTCTCCCTGCGGGATGAGGGGAACAAACCCCGCACGCTGATCATCCGGATCTGGCCAAGCATTCCGATTCTCTACCCCATGGCCATCGCCGCCCTCGTGTGCGGCATTATGAGCTTCATGTTCGGGATCGACAGCGAATTGAAGCGCATCGCCACCAAGCCTGTCGCATTGGCCACGGTCAGCACGGATGGCACCACCACCGCCGCCGCGCAGGACAACAAAATTTACAACGTCACGATCGATCACGATCTCATTGAGCGGAAGGTCCGCAACGAGCAGGTCATCGCCCTCGTCTTTCTGGCGGTGTTCACCTACACCCTCGTGGTGGTCTGCACCGACATCATCCTGACCTGGGCGCTTCTGGGAGTGGCGCTGGCGACCATTGCCGGCATGGCGCTGTTCATCGCCAATATTTATTACCACATTCTGGCGGGAATCTTTGATTTCATCAGCGGCTTCATGCCTTACGCCAATTCCCATTTCTACTTCTGCATCTTCGGCATCTGGGTGATTCTGATGATCGCCGCCATGATTTACGCCCGCTTCCACTATGTAAAGATCGAATCCAACGAGGTCATCGTGGTCGGCGGCGTGCTCGACAAGCGCCGCCGTTATTCCACCATGCGCATGCAGTACACCAAGGAGGTCATCGACGTCTTTGAATACTACCTGCCCTTCGTCCGCTCCGCGCGCCTCGTCCTGCGCTTCCCCAATGAGGCCGAACCCATCGTCATCGACCACGTCATCAATGTGGACGCCGTCGTCAAAAAGCTCGACCACGTCGCGGCCTCCCTCCAGGTTTCCAGCGAGGATCCAAGCTGATGGAGGGTGGACATTCTGTCCACTTGGCCGGCAGAATGCGGCCCCTCCCCAAAAGCGATCCCGCCCAATGACCTTCCCGTAACTGGAAATTCGTCGTTAATCCTTTGATTCCCATCACATTCCGTCCGGAGCGGAATCGGTGGTCTTTTCCCGCCCCGCCCCTTGCCGTTGCGGGGGTTATGGGCACTGTGGGGGCTGCATGACGGGATTTTTACAAAAGCTGGGCCGGCCGGTGGTGGAGCTGCTCCGTTATCTGGGCGAGCTGGCGGAGCTGGTGAAGGAGGTTTTCCTGTCCGTTTTCCGTCACAAAGTGTGGTGGAACCTGATGTTCCGGCAGCTGGTCACCATCGGATTCGGCTCCCAGCTCCAGGTGATCGTGACCGGGGCGTTCACCGGCGCGGTGTTCGCCGCGCAGGTCTATTACAAATTCAACCAGCTCGGATTTGAATCCGTCGTCGGCGGCATCGTGGCCCTCGCGATGTGCCGGGAACTGGGGCCGGTGCTCACCGGGCTGATGCTCACCAGCCGCGTCGGGGCAGCCATGGCGGCGGAGATCGGAACCATGAAGGTGACGGAGCAGGTGGACGCCCTGCGCTCCCTGGGGGTGCATCCGGTGGACTACCTCGTGAGCCCGCGGGTGCTGGCCATGCTTTTCTCCATGCCCATCCTGATCGCGGAATCCCTGATGTTCGGCATGGGGGCGTCCAAACTGATCGTGGTCGGCCTCTACAAGGTCCCGGCGGCGTTTTACGATGATCAGCTGGACAAAAACACGGATTTGACCGACCTCTGGTTCGGCATGACCAAGGGCCTCATTTTCGGCATTCTCATCGTCCTGATCTCCTGCCATCAGGGGCTGAGCGCCTCGCGCGGGGCGGTGGGCGTGGGCAAGGGCACGACGGCGGCGGTGGTTTACACGTCGCTGGCGATTCTGGTGGTGAATTTCTTTCTGACCATTGTCCTCAACTTCATCTGGCCGGTGGCCCGTATCTGATTTCCCGATTGTCCATGCCATCCCCCTCCGATCAGAAAGACCCCAGCTTCATCCGCGTGCGGGATCTGCACAAACGCATCGGCGGGCAGCACATCCTGCGGGGCGTGACCCTTGATATCCAGCGCGGCAGCGGCGTGGCCATCATCGGCGGCAGCGGCACAGGGAAGAGTGTGTTTCTGAAACTGGTGATGGGCCTGATCCCGGCCACCAGCGGCTCCATCGTCGTGGACGGCACGGAAATCACCGGCCTGAGCGAACGCAAACTGGCCCCGCACCGCCGGAAAATTGGCCTGCTTTTCCAGGACGGGGCGCTTTTTGACAGTCTGGACGTGGAGGAGAACGTGGGGTTTCCGCTCGTCGTCGCCGGCTGGAAAGACCGGAAAAAGTTGAAGGAGAAGGTCCGGGAAACGCTGGAGTCCGTGGACCTCGGCGAACATCTGCACAAACTTCCGAGCGACCTCAGCGGCGGCATGAGAAAACGCGCCGCCCTCGCCCGCGCCATCATCACCGAACCCCAGTGCGTGCTTTACGACGAGCCCACCAGCGGTCTGGATCCCGTGGTCGCCGACAGTATTGATCACCTCATCCGCCGCACCCAGCGCCAGCATTGCATCACCTCCATCGTCGTCACGCACGACATGAAAAGCGTGCCGGTCATTGCGGATCAGGTGATTTACCTGCGCGAGGGTGTGGTCTATTTCTCCGGCACCCCCGCCGAACTCATGTCCAGCCAGGATCCCGTGATCCGTCAATTTGTCGAAGGCAGGTCCGGCGAGTCCAGCTGATCCGCCCCTGTTGTCCCCTACCCTTCCAGCCGCCGCCGCCAGCGCCCCGGCCGGAGCCCGTCCACCAACTCCTCTTTTGTCTCATGAATGATCAATCCAACCGCACCACGCTGATTGCGGGAATTTTTGTGCTCTGCGGGCTCTCCCTGCTGGGCGGGCTGATCTTTCAGTTCGGCACCCTGCGGCACCGGATGCGCCAGCCGTATCAGATTTACGCCAACTTCCTGGACTCCCAGAACCTGATCAAGGGCGCGCCCGTGAAACGCGCCGGCGCCACCATCGGCCAGGTGGTCACCTCCCCGAAACTGGTGGACGGGCTCAAAGGCGTGCAGGTCACTCTGGAAATTTACCCGGAATTCCGGATCCCCACCACCAGCCCGCTGCGCATCAATTCCGTCGGACTTATGGGCGACAGCGTCATTGATGTCGGCCAGCCGGCGGACGCGGTGATCGGGGAATTCATCCACCCCGGCGACACTGTCACGGGCTCCGGCAGCCCCGACCTCACGGCCACCGCCAACCGCATCACCGACGAGATCATGGTCGTCATGCGCGACCTCCGCACCGGCCTGGCGGATCTGAATAAAACGGTGATCCGCCTGAACGAGGGCGTCCTCAGCGACGAGAACCTGAACAACGTGGCCGCCAGTCTGCGGTCGCTGAAGGAGGCCATCGCCAAAGTGGACCACGAGGTTCTCAGCGACGCCAACACCAACGCGCTGAAGGAGTCCATCACCAAATTCCGCACCGCCATGGAGAACGTGGACGCCGCCGCCGCCCGGGCCAACAGCGCCATCGCCAAGTTCGACAAGGGCATGGACGGCTTTGGACCCGCCATGAAGGGCGCGGAGGGCGCCACCCTCAGCCTGAAGGAGGCCGCCACCGCCCTGAAGGGACTTCTCAGCGACGCCCGCTCCGGGGACGGCCTGCTGAACGCGATGCTCAACAACAAGGCGCTGCGGGAGGACGTTATTGCCCTGGTGACCAACCTGCGCCACCGCGGCCTGCTCTTTTACAAGGACAAACCCGTGGCCGGAGCGGCGGGAGGGGGCGATGGCCGGACCGGTGAAACCCCGAAACCGGTCAGAGCCACTCCGCCGAAACCCTACGGAAAACGTTAAATCCATCTTCGGAACGCGCCGGGGCGGAAGCACTCAAAACAGACCGCGCGGGATTTTACCGCCCTGCGGAGACATGAAAAATGCTGGCATCCCTTGCCCGGGAGACCATTTTTATCATAAATCCGTGATTATCCGCTCCATCCGTGCCATCCGTGGCCCGTCCGTTCATTTTCCCGCCCGCTGATTCCGCCCACATGCCCGCCCGTTCCGCCATTCCCATTGTCCGTGCCCTGTTTCTGGTCTGCTGCGTGCTGCTGGGCGTGGTGCTGAGCGTGGCCAGTTCGGGAGGCAGCTCAGGAGGAATGCACAAAATCACGGGCGGCGTGCTCGGGGCTCTTTTCGGCGGGCTGATCGTGGGCGCGGACATTCTGCTGAAAAACCTCAGCTTCCGCAGCTTCGGCTCCGGCACTTTCGGGCTCATGACCGGCGTGCTCTGCGCGTGGCTGCTCACGCGGGTGCCCTGGGCGCAGAGCCTCTTTCCGCCCCAGTGGGACAATGCGGAGGCTTTTGACCGCATCCTGAATCTGATCATTTACCTGACGCTCGGCTACCTCGGCATCGTCCTCGCCCTGCGCAGCAACCGCCAGGAATTCTCCCTGATCATCCCCTACGTCCGGTTCCGGAACGAGGGCGTCATCCAGCAGCCCCTGCTGGTGGACACGAACATCATCATCGACGGCCGCATTCCCGGCATCTGCGCCACCGGTTTTCTGGGCGGAACGCTGATTATCCCCCGCTTTGTGCTGGATGAACTCCACGTCCTCGCCGACGCCAACGATCCCGTGAAACGCGACCGCGGCCGCCGCGGGCTGGAGTGCCTGGAGCAGTTGAAACGCACGCCCACGCTCAGCGTCACCATTCACGACGACTACCAGTCACAGGAAAAGCTGGTGGACACCAAGCTCATCCAGCTCGGCAAATCCCTCGACGCCCGCCTCCTCACCAATGACGCCAATCTCGGCCGGGTGGCCCTCCTTCAGGGACTGGCGGTGCTCAATCTCAATCAGTTGGCCCATGCCATGCGCCCGCCCCTGAACGTCGGGGACGAGGTGGAGATCGTGCTCGTGAAGGAGGGCAAGGACGATCACCAGGCGGTCGGCTACCTGCCCGACGGCACCATGATTGTCGTCAATCACGCCCGGGGAAAACTCGGCAGCACCGCCATCGCCACCGTCAGCTCATCCCTCCAGACCAGCGCCGGCCGCCTCATTTTCGCCGAACTCAAATCCATCAAACCTCCCGCCACCGATCCTCCGCCCCCCGGCACCCACCCCACGCGCCGGAAGTAAACCCATCCCCTCAGCATGGGGGAACTTTGGACTGCGGTGACTCGTCACCGCTTTCTCCAGCGGGACTTGTCCCGCGCCCGGCGTCCCAGGGTGTTGCCTGCCGATTTTAACGGCGATTTACGCGACGGAGACAAGTCTCCTTTCCCAAAGCGGAGACAAGTCTCCGCATTCCAAAGGGTTCTGCTTTCCGGATGGGCGGGTCACCAATGTCATTGCGGATCACTTCACATCCTCCCCGCCCTGTCCCGCGCCGATGCGCCGGAAATAAGTCTCCACCGCGTGCCGGTATTCCTCCGGCGGCGGCGCGTCCTGCTGCTGGCGGATGTCCTTGTTGAGCTGCGACGGCAGCTTGTTCCAGCCATCGCGGCGCGCCTGCGTCAGGGCGGCGGGCGGAGACGGCCCCTCCCCGTCCGTTTTGCCGGCGGTGGCGATGGCTTTGGCTTTTTCGTTGGCCTCCTGCTGCACTTTGGCGGCGGCGGCGGCCAGACTGCGGGACTGCTCGGCGGCGGCGCGGAGTTTTTCCTCCATCGCGGGATCCGGCTTTTCACCTGGTTTCTCTCCAGGCCTGCCGCCCGGCTTCTCACCCGGCTTCTCGCCGGGTTTTTCGGAAGGCGGGCCTTCACCGGCTCCGGGACTGTTTTTGCCCGGGGAAAGCCAGTCATTCATCAGCTGAATGTTCAGTTGCCACTTCGACAGGCTGAAATCCTCATCCTCTTTCTCCTCCTGCTCCAGCATTGCCAGTAGTGATTTCAACGAGGGAGCCTCCTTTATTTCACCGGCCAGCGGCGGTGGCGGCGGATTTTTGCGCATCTCCTCCGCCATCAGCCGGACCAGTTCCGAGCATCCGCGCGAAACCGCGGTCAGGCCTTCCAGAGCCTTCTCCTGCGCCGGAGCCGCCGGTTTCCAGGCTCCTTTCTGAAGGGATGCCGCCGCCGCCGCCTGCGGGGGGATGGAGGCCTCCGCGAAAGCCCTGCGGATGGCCGCCGCAGTCCGCTGAATCTCCGGCGAGATGTCCATGAACGGCCTCAGCCTGAGGTCCACCTTCGCCCCCAGAATCCGGGTGCGTCTTTCCAGATCCCGCTGGAGCAGTCCCGCCGCCAGCACCGTGTTTTCGGCGGCGGCGGCGTACGAGAAGGCCTTAAGCCATTCCTGCTCCTGGCGGATGCCGGTCAGCCCGGCGCGCTGTTTGGCCGCCCAGGAGGCGCCGCCATTCAGACGGCCGATGTCCGTCAGCGCCTTCAGCACCTGATCCACGGCCGTCAGCCGCGCCTCATCCGCGTCCGGAGGCAGACTGGCGGCGTGCAGCATGGCGTCAAAAAAAGCCCCGGCCTCCGGCGTGTCCCGGGAAATTTTTTTGGGAAACCACGCCACCGCGCCGCGCATCAGACTGCCCAGCTCCTCCACCAGCAGGCGTTGCCGCGACGACGCCTGAGCCTTCAGGCCCGCGGCCGCCGCCACTCTGGCGGAAACCGGGGCGGTGGCCTCGGCCAGAGCCGCCAGCGTGGTGGTCTGGCGGTTCAGCTTCTCCTGCTCCATGGCCATGGAGGCCGCCTGGGTCTGAAGATCATCCGCGCCTTTGGCCCGGTTGAGGTTGAATTTCGCCAGCAGCTCCGGATCCTTCGCCAGCAGCGCGGCCAGTTTTCTCATCAGCTCCGCCCTGGCCTTTTCCTTTTTCTCCACCAGTTCCGCAAATTCACGGCTGACCTCGATCAGCGGCAGGCCCGGCACCGCCGCATTTTTGCCCTTGGACAGATTGAGCAGTTTCAGCGTGTCCTCCAGGAAAATGCGGTGCATCTCCTTGATAGTCTGAGCCAGCTCCGCCGCCGCCGCCTCCCGCGCGGCCTGCTCCGCTTTGGCCATCAGCCGCTCCAGCCACGCCACCGCCGAGCGCAGATGCATCACCGCTTTATCCGTCTCCCGCACGGCGTCCGCCGATCCGGGCACGGCCGCCAGCGCCGTCCGGGGCGGAACCAGATCGCGCAGCCGCAGGTTTTCCACATCCAGCCCGATCAGGGCATACGGCGTGTCCCTGGTCATCGCCGTGAAAGCCGCCGCCTGCTGGTCCGCCAGTCCGGTTTTGTCTCCGGCCTCCCGGATCGGGGAAAGCGCCGCCGCCTCCGCTTTCCCGTTTTTCATCCGGCCGCGCGCGCCGTCCGCCAGCTGCAGCGCCGCCTCCGCCGCTTCTTTGATTTTTTGCAGCACCGGCAGCACCGGCAGGGATTTCTTATCGCGGAAACCCGGCGAATCCCCCGTGTAGCCTTCAATTTCCAGCTTTTTGGAAGCCGAGCACGAGCACTGTCCCGCCAAGTCGAGCGCCCGCTTCCCCATAGCCACCGGCGGAGCCCCGCTTTTCCCCGCCTTATCGTTCTTCCCCTCCCTGGAATCCGGTCCGCCATCCCCGTTCTTCCCATTCTCCGCCAGATTTTCACTCCCGCTCCCGCTCTCCTTTTCTTTCTCCTCCCCCTTCCGCCCGGCCGCCGCCGCTCCCGCCTTCCCGTCACTCACCCTCACCGCATATGAGATTTTCGCCTCCGGTTCCAGCGGCAGTTTGCTCAGATCCAGGGGAATCCGCCGGTTGATCTCCCGGCTGCCTTTGCGGTCCCCCAGATCAATGGGCACCGTGATCTCCCGCGGCGGAGCGCCTTTCTTTTCCACTGTGACCACCACCTCCGCCCCCTGGATGCCCACATCGTCGCTGGCTGAAAAAGCCACCTCGATCGTGTCCGCCGGAGTGATGGCCTCCACCGCGCTGTCCTCCGCCAGGGTGATCACCGGCGGGCGGTCCGGGATCATTTCCAGCGCGCACACGGGCGGCATCCGGTTCTCCAAGCCCTCCGAACTCAGAATCAGCGGGAAAAACCGGGTGGATTCCGTCACCGTCAGGGTGACGGCGGCATACTGCCCGTCCCCGGCTGCGGCGGGCAGACGCCGCCCGCCCGCCGCGTCCAGCTGCATCCACACCTCATCGCTCGTACGGCCCGGTGCCACCCGCATGGTCAGCTCACTGCCCTCCAGCACCTGCAGCCGGGGCGGAATGCCGGGGTGCTTTTCCGGCTCCTGCCCGGTGTAGGCCGGCGGCGTCACCGTCACCGAAGCCGCCTGAATCACCGGCCGGTCCGCCACCCGCACCTGATGCCACGCCGTCTGCCCGTCCCCGGCGCGGAAGCGGAAGGAAAAATCATCCACCGGATCCCGCAGCGTGTATTTAAAGGGAACCGCCTCCAGCTGATCCGCCTCCAGGGGAATTTCACTCACGGTTCCATTCTGCTTCAGAAACAGCACCGCTTTCCGCACCGCCCGCCCGGAGACCGCCGCCCGCAGCTCACAAAGCTCATGCCGGGGCACCACCGCCTCCACGGGATGCGAAACAACCGCCACCCTGGTCAGACTGGCGTCGCTCCACGGTGCCATCAGCCGGTGCCACAGCACCCCCGCCCGTCCCGGATCCGCCGCGTGAAACAGCGCCAGCACCGTCATTCCTCCCGCCGCCCACGCCAGCGTTCTGACTCTCCCTTTCCGGACCGACGGCGTCCGCATCGGCACCAAAGCCTCAAACTCCGCCGCCTCCTCCCGCACCCTCGCGATCAGTTCCGCCGAGCCGCGCAGCCGCGGATTGCCCTCCGCCTCCAGTGAAGCCAGCGTGGACCACCGCTCCTCCAGACCCGGCACCGATTCCTCCGACTCCCGCGCCGCCGACATCCTCGCCGCCGCCGGGGAATTCCGCGCCGCCACCCGCCGCCACCACCGGATTCCCGCCACCGCCAGCCCGCTGAAAACCGCCAGTGACACCAGCCACCGCGCCACCGGATGAAACAGCCGGAACCCCGCATCCGCCGCCATCGCCGCCACCGCCAGCAGCACAAAAATCCCGGCCACCCGCGCCCCGTATTCCATCAGCACCGACCGCCGCGCCGCGGCCCCGATGCGGGTCAGCCGGTCCGCCACTCCCGGCGGAAGAAATTCGGAGACTGATTCAGTTTTCATGGATGGAACCTGTCTGGTTGAGTCAGCCCCGGAAGCCGGAAGCCCGGACCCCGCCCGCCCACCGCGGTCACAGCCCGGGACCTGTCATCCGGATGAAACGGATAATCACGGATCTACACCGCCCCCGGGTTTTCCGGAAGATGAAAAATATGAAATGCTGAAGAAAGGCGGCGGGTGGCCACGGGCTGGCTGGCTTCCGGGACTTAACGCAAGTCGGGAGGCAAGGGAGCTTCACGAAATATCCAGAATCACCGAAGCGCCGGACCGAAGGAGGCTGAGCCCTCCATGGCTCAACTGTCCGGACTCCGCTTCCCGGCCTGTTTACAGAAACTTGGCGCGGAGGTGCTCCAGGTGGTAGTGGGCCTGGGTGGTTTCGCCGGTGGCGAGGCGCATGAGGTCCTGGGGATCGTGGGTGCGGCCGGGGCTGTGGATTTTGGCCCGGAGCCAAGTCAGGAGGGAGGCGTACTGGCCGGAGGCGAGCTCGTTTTCGAGGGACGGAAGGTCGCGTTTGGCGGCGCGCATGAGCTGGGCGGCGTTGAGGTTGCCGAGGGTGTAGGTGGCGAAGTAGCCGAGGCTTCCCATGCTCCAGTGAATGTCCTGAAGGCAGCCCTGGGCATCGCCAGGGACGGTGAGGCCGAGGAGTTCCCTGAAGCGGGCGTTCCAGGCTTCGGGCACGTCCTTCACGGCGAGGTCGCCGTTGATGAGGGCGCGTTCGAGTTCAAAACGCAGGATGATGTGCAGGTCGTAAGTCACCTCATCGGCCTCCACACGGATGAACGACGGCGCGACGTGGCGGGCGGCGGCGGCGACCTGCTCCGGAGTGAAGCGTTTCAGTTCCGGAAAATGGTGGCAGGCGCGGGGATGCCAGTGCGCCCAGAAGGCGACGCTGCCGCCGATGTGATTTTCCCAGAGACGCGACTGGCTTTCGTGAATGCCGAGGGACACGGCCTCGCCGGCGGGCAGGCCCCATTCGGCGGGGTTCAGGCCCTGCTCATAAAGTCCGTGGCCGGCTTCGTGGAGGACGCCGTAGAGGGAACTGAGGAAATCACCCTCGTCATACCGCGTGGTCAGGCGGATGTCGCCGGGGCCGAGGCTGGTGCAGAAGGGATGGGTGGTGGTGTCAATGCGCCCGGCTTCAAAATCAAACCCCACAGCTTCCGCGACCTCGCGGTTGAAGGCCTGCTGGGCGGCGATGGGGTAATGTCCGGCGAGCAGCCCCTCCGGCGTGGCTTTGGCGGCCTCCATTGCGGGGCCGATGAGGGCGGAGACGTCCGGGCCCAGTTTGGCGAAAAGCGCGGCGATGTCCGCGCTGCGGGCACCGGGCTCGTACATGTCCATCAGGGCATCATAACGGCAGGTGGTCCAGCCGAGATGGTCCGCTTTCTCCTGGCAAAGACGGACCAGTTTTTCCAGCACTGGCTGGAAGGAGGCGAAATCCGAGGCTTTCCGCGCGGCGGCCCAGGCATGCATGCCCTGCGAGGTGGTCAGGGAGAATTCCTCGACGAGAGCAGCGGGGAGTTTGGCCTCGCGGTCGTAATCGCGGCGCCAGCCGCGCACGTTCACGCCCTCGGCCGACTGCGGGTTGAACCCGGCCTGCTCGCATTCCGCCAGCAAGTCCCCGACCTCCGGCGCGGTGGTCAGACGATGAACCTGCCCGGACAAATACGACATCTGCTCCGCGCGCCAGTCCACGGCTTTGGACGGCAGGCCGGTTTCCTGGTCCCAGCCGAGCACACTCTCGGTGGAGCGCAGAAGGGCGGCGTCACGGAATCGGGTGCGGAGGTTCTGGTAGGAGGTCATTCAGGGAAAGGAGTCAGAATTCAGGAGTCAGAGGTCGGAAAGAGAGGCTGGGAGCCGCCGTCAGTGATGGCAGGGGTCAGCTGGGAAGTCCATCGCTGGAAGGGGGAAAACTGAGTGGGTCGGAACCATCCGGCGGTGCGGGATTCATTTGCGGAGATCCGCCGGGTGCGGCAGATTGCCTGATCATGAGCACGGAAATGATGGAGCAGAAACTCGCGGAACTGGAGCGCCGTCTGGCGGCGGTGGAAGCGGTGACGGCACTTCAGAACCGCCCTCAAGGGGAATCTGCCGCACAATCCGCTCCAACTTTTGAACGCAAGCCCAAGGGTTCGTGGGAGCAGCTGATCGGCTGGTCAAAGGATGATGATCTGCTGCGCGAAGCCGCCCGGCTGGGCGCTGAATGGCGGGCAGAGGCGAACGAGGAAGGAAAGTAGCCGGATGTTCGGCCTCCCGGTAGCTTCCCCGACTATGTCAGACCCGGCATCCACAACGTCCTTCGTAGGCAGCTTGAGTGCTGCGGATTTCTTCTGTGCCGAGTTATTGGCTGCATGGCATTCCGTCCCGCCGACGTCTCGACCCCCACACGTCTGGCTACGGCAGCATGCGCCGTTCGATTATCGATCCGACGTCCATCGGATTCCCTCTCCTGTCCTCGGTGCATGGTTCCTCACAGACGGCCACATTGAGGAGCGCTCCATTTCAGAATTTCTGCGGTTTTACGTCGTGCAGGGTGATCGTGTTTGGTCATCTGCAGATTTGCCTCCGCCATCTCCACTTTTTGACACGGGTGCCCACGAATTTGCCTTGTCCGCATTCGCAGGCATACTCGGGACGGAGGACTACTATTTCGAGTGGCAGTTTGCAGGGCTTCATGGCTGCGGCACGCGATACCATTTGGGAGCTGGCATTTTTCAACGGGCAGAGAACTTATGGATTTCCTAGCCGACAACCGCAGCACCAAGGCCGAACAAAGCGCGGCTGGACAACCGCTGCGACTCTTTACTTTTCTTCGGTGATTTCCCGTAATTCCAACATCAAATTGGCTGGATTGACGTCCGGAGCGGCCCATTCAGCTCCAGACGGGAACTGAAAAGCGGGCGACCCCTGATTCCTCCTGTGCTACCGCAGGGCGTGGATGAGTTTTTGAAATGCCTTCAGCACTGCCCCGATCGCTGGCCGGTGGGGCAGCGGTATCTGGTGGGAGTGAGCGGCGGGGTGGATTCGGTGGCGCTGCTGCGGGGGCTGGTAGGGGTGGGTTACCGGAAGCTGGTGGTGTGTCATTTGAATCACCGGCTGCGGGGGCGGGTGTCAGCGGGGGACGCGGCTTTTGTGAAGCGCTTGGCGGTGGAGCTGGGATTGGAGTTTGAATCCGGAGTTCACGATGTGGTTCGCTTGGCGAAGGAAAACGGCCAGTCGCTGGAGACGGCGGGCCGGGCGGCGCGGCACGCGTTTTTCGCGGAGGTCGCGGGGCGGCGGCGCTGCCGCCGGATGATGCTGGCGCATCATGCCGATGATCAGGCGGAGACAGTGCTGATGAATTTGTGCCGTGGTTCGGCGGGACTGGCGGGCATGGCGGCAGAGACGGTTTTGAATTTGCCGGAACCCGTGCCGGGCGGCGGAAGCCGGACACGCGGGCGTTTGCCGCTTTTACTGATCCGGCCACTGCTGGCGGTTCCGAAGAAAACGCTGCTGGCGGCGGCAACGGCGCGGGGCTGGAAGTTCCGGGAGGACGCCTCCAATGCCTCCGCCGACTTTGTCCGGAACCGGGTCCGGAATGAGGTTCTGCCTTTGCTGGAGGAAATCTTCCGCCGCGATGTGCGGCCCGCGCTGGGCCGGGCGGCGGACTGGGCGGCGGGGGCGCGGGCATTTCTGCGGGACAGCGCCGCGCCGTGGACGGTTCAGGAAAAGCTGCCGGTGCGGGAGGTGCTGGCGCTTTCCCCGGCGCTGCGGCGGGAAGTGCTCGCGGGATGGCTGAAGGCGCGGGGAGTGCCGGATTTATCGGCTTCAGTGGTTCAGACGGCGGAATCCATGCTGAATCCGGCGGACGGTCCGGTGAAGTGGAATCTGCCGGGAAACCGCTTCCTCCGACGGCGTGCGGGATGGCTGTGGGTGGAATGTGTTCCTGCTTGTGGGGCGGGACCGGGCTGATACGGTGGCGGCCTTATGAGAAAACAGGTTTTGGGCTGTCTGGGCGTGGGCGCACTCGTGGTGCTGACCGCGAGTCTGATGGGAAATGTGCTGCTCACCGGCATGCTGTTCCAGCGCGGAACCATCGGCGTGCAGGAGCCGCAGCCGTTTCAGCAGACCCTGGCCCAGCGTTCGGCCAGCGGAGCGGAGAATGGCCCGCGCATTGCGCAGATCGACCTCACGGGCATCATCAGCAACTCCACCGACAGCGGCGGGGACAGCGTGGTGACGGAGATGAAAACCGCTCTGAATCAGGCGATTGCCGATTCCAACGTGAAGGCCATCGTCCTGCGCATTGATTCCCCCGGCGGCGAGGTCACGGCCTCGGACACGATTTACAACGCCGTGAAACTGGCGAACGACCGCAAGCCGGTGGTCGTCTTCATGGACAGCGTGGCCGCCAGCGGCGGGTATTACGTCGCCTGCGGAGCCAAAAAAGTGGTCGCCAATCCCAACACCTGGACGGGCAGCATCGGGGTGGTGGTGCAGACTCTGGGTTACGGTGGACTTTTGGATAAAACAGGGCTGAAAATGCGCGTCTTCCGCAGCGGCGCCTTCAAGGACACCCTTTACGGCCAGCGTGATATGACTCCCGAAGAGGAGGCGTATGTGCAGGCCATGGTCATGCAGACTTACGAGCGCTTCGTCGGCATCGTCTCCGCCGCGCGCGGGGTGCCGGTGGAGACTTTGAAAAACGGCATCGCCGACGGCCGCGTGATCAGCGGGGCGGATGCCGTGGGTCTGAAGCTCGTGGACCGCACCGGCTACATTGAGGACGCCTGGCAGGAGGCCCGCGATCTTGCCGGCGCGCCGGACGCCGCCGTGGTGCGCTACACCCGGCCCAAGCCGCTCTTCCAGCTTCCCGGCCTGCTGGGCCAGGCCTCGGCCGGCGGCACCCAGCGGCTGGAAATCGACATTTCCGACCGCCTGCTTCCGCGCCTCCAGCCGGGCCGCTGTTATCTGCTTCCCGAATCCATGGCCCACTGATTTTCCCGCATGACTCCCGCCGAACACCATCTGCTGATGATGGTCCAGATTTTCATTCTGGGCTCCATTCCCCTGGCGCTGCTGGCCTTTCAGGTCTGGTTCCGCAAACCTGCCCCCTCCCCGGCCCCGCAGCCGGTGATCCCGCACGAGGATGAATCGCCCGCCGGATCGTTTCTGGATGTGGCCCTGCCCCCGCCCGCCCTGCCGCTGCCGGAGGAGAAAGGAGTGCCGGTGCGGCAGTGGAAACGGGTGGATGGCTGGATGGCGCTGCTGCTGGTGGCGGTGCTGGGAGTGCTCATGGGACCGCTGCTGAGCACTCCGGGCAAAACGGAGAGCGCCCCGTTTTCGACGGAGCAGTGGACCGTGCAGCTGGCGTTTCAGATCGGATTCGCGGGACTGGTGCTGTTTTACCTGAGCCAGATCCGGCACCTGGACCTCGTGAAACTTTTCGGATTGAGGCGTCTGCGCCCGGTGGAGCATCTTTCCCGGGCGCTGGCGTGGATTATTCCCGGAATGGTCGGCATTTTTCTGATCGCGGTGATGGTCACGCCGCCACTGCTCCGGCTGCTGGATCTGCCGAAAGCCTCGCCGCAGGGGATTGTCTCCGCCATCCAGGATATTCAGGACCCCTGGACCAAGGTTCTGATCGCCATTTCCGCCTGCATCGGCGCGCCGCTGATGGAGGAGATCATCTTCCGGGGGTTTCTTTACGGCGTCGCCAAACGTTTCACCCATTCCTCCTACGCGGCGGTCTGCAGCGCGCTGATGTTCGCCGTGATTCATGCCAATGTGGGCAGTTTTCTCCCGCTGATGCTGCTGGGACTGCTGTTTGTGGCGGCTTACGAATACACCGGCAGTCTGGTGGTGCCGGTGATCATGCACGCCTTATTCAATCTCCTGCAGTTGAGTTATCTGTTCTTCGGGCCTGAACTCATCCCTCATGCCGGATGACCCGCTGCCCCCGGAGGACGTGCTGGTGCGCCTCCTCACGCGCGGCCTGGCGCAGTCCGCGCGGACCATCACGGGACCCGGCGATGACTGTGCGGTGATTCAGCTTCCCGGCGGGAAATCCCGTCAGCTTCTGAAAGCGGACGCCGTGGTGGAAAATGTCCATTTCACCCGCGCCATGCCCGCCGCCGCCGTGGGGAATAAAGCGCTCTGCCGGGCGGTGAGCGACATCGCGGCCATGGGCGGCGCGCCCTGCGAGGCCCTGATCACCCTCGTGCTGCCCCCGGATATTTCCCTCACATGGGTCAAAGGCGTTTATGCCGGCCTCAACAAAGCCGCCCGCCGCTGGGGCGTGGGCATCGCGGGCGGGGAAACCTCGTCCGCCGCCGCCGGATCGCCGGTGGTGATTTCCGTCTGCCTGACGGGTGAACTTCCTTCCGATGCCGATGCCGGCTCCGGCTCCGGCTCCGGTTTAAATTCCGCCGCTGTCCGGCGCTCCGGAGCGAGACCCGGCGAGGTGATTGCGGTGACCGGACGGCTGGGAAATTCCTTCGCCAGCGGCTGGCATCTGAATTTCACCCCCCGGCTGCGGGAGGCCCAGTGGCTGATGCTCCATTTTCCACCCACCGCCATGATGGATCTGAGCGACGGCCTGGCCAAGGACCTGCCGCGCCTCGCCGCCGCCAGCCGCTGCGGCTGGGATCTGGAGGTCACCGCCCTGCCGCTGCGGAAAGGCGCGGACACGGCGGCCGCGCTGGGCGACGGGGAGGATTATGAGCTGCTGATGACTTTCCGGCCTGAAGTTTGGCAGGATCTTGCCGCCGCCTGGAAAAAGCAGTTCCCGCGTGTGCCGCTGACGCAAATCGGCCGCATCACCGCACGCCGTGTGAAACGCCCGGCGCTGGCGGGCGGGTGGGATCATTTCCAGGCCTGACACCGCGTCGCCGCTCCTTCCCTCTTATACTTAAAATCAGGCATTCCTTTACGCCAACGGCGTTGCGCCCAACAAGCCTGGAGTTGCCGACGAAGGAGGCTACCCCAGGAATTCCAGTTCGATTTTTGAGCCGCAACGCGGTTCCGGCCTTTCAAGGTCCGGATCACCGGAAATCATGCGAAAGTTCAGGACCAAAAGGCCGGAACCACGTTGTGGTTCAGGAATTTTGTGGAAAACGGACCTGGGGTAGCCTCCTTCGTCGGCAACCCCAGGCTGAAGCGCATAACGCCGTTGGCGTAAAAACACTCTCCGGCAGAGACTGTCCACTTTGAAAATTCGTCTGATCCTTCATCAAAATGGTAATTATCCGTGAAATCCTCAGCCCGTTTTTCAATTTTCAGATTCAGCCGTTCTCCTCCTCACAGGCCCGCCTTCTGGCCGTGCGGCGGGGGGCGCTGGGGGATTTTATCCTGACTCTTCCAGCTCTGCGGGCGCTGCGGGAATCACGGCCCGGCGCGGAAATCCATCTGCTGACGCTGGCCGCTTACGGGGTGTTCGCCGTGCATTTCGGGTTCGCGGACGGCTGGCGCTCACTGGACGCGGCTCCGGCGGCGGCGCTTTTCCGTGAAGACGCGGCACTGGAGGAGGAGTGGGCCCGATGGCTCGCGGGATTTGATGAAATCATCTCCTGGCTGCCGGACCGCGATGAGGTGTTTCAGCGTCAATTGGCGGCGTGCGGCGCGGAAAATTTTCACCAGGCCCCGTGGCTGGCGGACGGCTCCGGTCCTGCGGCGCGGCAGTTTGGAGCGATTCCGGGAATGCCGGAAATTTCCGCCGTCAGTCACGTCCTGCTGCCGTCCGGAAATGCGGAAAGCGGAATGGAAATGGAAGCGGGAGCCGGCCTTCTCGCCCTGCATCCCGGCAGTGGAAGCCCGCGCAAAAACTGGCCGTTCGCGCGCTGGATCGAGGTGATGACGGCCATTCAGAAAATCCGCCCAGCCACCCGCTGGCTGGTGGTCACGGGCGAAGTTGAGCAGGAGCGACTACCAGCCATGCGCGCCGCCCTGGACGCGGCGGGACTCCCCTGGGAATCCGCGCACGCCCTGGATCTCATTTCCCTGACGGAACGGCTGAGGCCATGCGCCGCCCTGCTCGGCCACGACAGCGGAGTCAGCCATCTGGCCTCCGCCTGCGGCCTGCCCTGTTTCCTGCTTTTCGGCCCGACCGATCCCGCCATCTGGGCTCCGGCCACGCCCCGCACCCGGATCCTGCGCGCAGCGGATGGTGACCTGAACACGCTCTCAACGGCGGATGTCATCCAGTGGCTGTCTCCGGAGCTTCACCAACTTGCATAACCAGGTCCTGGCCCGAAAGCGGGACCGGAATCCGGACCGGGGGGAACTACCGTTTCACCGCCGTGACCACGCCCCGGCCGCCGGGGATGGGCTGGTATTGGAACTGGCTGAAGCCTGTCTCCTCCAGAAACGCCCGCATTTCCGCCAGACCGTAGCAGCGGCCCTGGGTGACGTGGACGAGAAGAACGGAGTATTCCGCCATGTGCAGCGGGCCGGTGAGGTCCTCGTTCAGCCAGGCATCGTGCAGAATCAGCAGGCCGCCGGGCGGCAGAGCGGCGAAGGAGGCGGCGAGCAGCTGTTTCACGACGGGAATATCCCAGTCGTGGAGCACGTTCGAGAACAGGTGGACATCGTAGCCTTCCGGCAGCGGTTCCGCCAGCATGTCACCGGCCACGGTGCCGACTTTGGCGGAGCAGCCGCGCTTATCGACAGCCCGGGCGGCGATGCGGTCCACGGGGGCTTTTTCAAAAACGGTGGCCGTCAGCTCCGGCCACCGGGCGCAGAGGGCGCAGGCGTAAATGCCGGATCCGCCCGCGATGTCGAGCAGCCGCCGCCGACCGGTGAGATCGACGGTTTTGGCCACGGCCTGCCCCAGAAGCACGCCCCGGCTGTCCATCATGGCGGTGAATTCCTCCGCAAAAGCCTCGGTTTTCATGGCGTTGTGCCAGTCCACCTCGTGGTCCCGGCTGGCAAACCGGGCCGGATGGCCGGTTTTGAGAATTTCCAGATAATCCCGGGCGATCGGCCGGTCCTTCAGCCGGGGGAAATAGGGCTCCACACACCAGGGTGAGTCCTTGCTCAAATGCTCGCGGGCGGCTTCGGTCAGGTGGAATTTCCCGTCCGCACCGCGTGTCAGATGGCCCTGGGCGATAAAAAGCGTGGTCATGGCCACCACCGGCCGGACATGAAATCCAAAATGCCCGCAGATCTCCGCCACATCCGCCGGATTACGGCCGATCCACGTGAAAAAATCGAGCTGCGTGAGCGCCGCGATGAATAAATCCGTGGCGTACAGCGCGTCCCGCAGCCGGTAGATCGGAGCGGGGTCGGTGGAGGGGGCAAGGGTCAGGTCATACATCCCGGTGCTGTAACCAGGATGATCCGGGAAACAAGGGAACACGGCGCTCAAGCCGGGAGTTTCACTCTTTTCCTGTCCGGAGGAAAATCAGCGTTTTCCCCGGCCTTGGTGCTGACGTTGTGACCTTTGTGATCTTCGCGCCCTTCTGTTCAAATGCCCCGGCTCCGCCTTTACGCCGCCGTGACCTGCCAGGTGTGGATGGCGGGATTGACGATGTCCTTGACAAAGCGGTCGGCCAGTTCCGGGGTGTCCGGGGACCGGGCGGCGTCGAAGAGGTAAAGCCGGTGATTGATCCGCAGGTTCTGGATTTCAAATCCGGCGGCGGGCGTGCTCCGGTGGAGCTTCAGAATAGTTTCCTTCTCGTGGTCGAGGGCTCCGGCCTTCATGCCGTAGTCCAGGAAAAACGCCTGACCGCTGAGCGCCGGCTCCTCCCCGGTCCGGAGTTCGTGACTGACAGGGTCGGCGAGCACTTTGGCGAGGAATTCCTTCAGCGCCTGCTCATCGCCGGTGAAATCCACCATGTAGCGGCGGGTGCCGCGCACGGTGAGAGGGCGGGCGAGCGGGGTGTAAAGCAGGCGGTTGGCGTCGCCCGCGTGCTCAAAGAGGCCGATGACTTCAGCTTGCAAGCGCATGTTCGACACGGTTGAGTACTTCGGTGTAACCTTCAATGAAACCGCCCAGATCCTGGCGGAAACGGTCCTTGTCCATCTTCTCGCCGGTTTCGGAATCCCACAGACGGCAGGTGTCGGGACTGATCTCGTCGGCCAGCACAATGTTGTGGCGGTTCGGATAGAGACGGCCGAACTCCAGTTTGAAATCCACCAGGGTCAGGCGGGCTTTGGCGAAGAAAACACTCAGGGTGCGGTTAATTTTGAGGGCCGCGCGTTTGATTTTCTCCATCTCGTCGCCCCGGGCGAGAGCCAGTTCGCGGATGTGCTCGTCATTGATCATGGGATCGCCGAGCTCGTCGCTTTTATAATAGCACTCGATGATCGGCTGGCGCAGCTTGTGGCCCTCCGGCAGGCCGGTGCGTTTGGCGAGGCTGCCGGCGACGACGTTGCGGATGACGACCTCGATGGGGATGATCTCCACGCGTTTGACGATGAGAGTGGTCTCCTTGTCATCACGGATGAAATGGGTGGCCACACTGTCCTTCTCCAGCAGCTGGTAAAGGTGCAGGCTGAGGCGTTTGTTCAGCGCGCCTTTGAGGGCGAAGCTCTCCTTTTTGACGCCGTTAAAGGCCGTGGCGTCGTCCTTGAACTCCATAAGGAGTTCATTCGGATCCTCCGTGGTGAAGAGCTTTTTGGCCTTGCCTTCGTAAATCAGTGCCATGCGTAAATTGGGGTCGGGAGTGGAGAAAGCCTTGTCACTAGGCCCCCGCGTGCCATGAGTCAAGGCGAGATGACCGCTTCCCTGTCCCTGCCCCCGACCCGTCAACGTGCCGCCCGTTTTGTTCTGGAATCCTCCTGGCCCCTGCTGAAAGCGGGGCTTTTCATGCTGGATGCCGAGACCGCCCATCACGTCACCCTGCGCGGGCTGTCGGCGGCTTCGAAACTTGGGGCGCTGAGGCTGCTGCCCGGGGTCACGGAGGCGAATCCGGTCACGGTGGCCGGCCTGCGTTTTCCCAACCGCGTGGGCCTGGCGGCGGGTCTGGACAAAGCCGGGACCTGTGTGGACGGATTCGGGGCCCTGGGCTTCGGATTTGTGGAGATCGGCACCCTGACCCCGCGCCCGCAGCCGGGGAATCCGCAGCCGCGGCTGTTCCGGATCGTGGAGCGCGAGGCCATCGTGAACCGCATGGGCTTCAACAACCCGGGCATTGACCAGGGCCGGGCCAACGCCTCCGGCCGGCGCTGGCAGGGCGTGCTGGGGGTGAATATCGGGAAAAATTTCGACACCCCGAACGCCAGCGCCGCCGGTGATTATGTGCTGGGGCTGCGCGGGGCGTGGAGCTGGGCGGACTATGTGACCGTGAATCTTTCCTCGCCGAACACCAAGGGCCTGCGCGACCTTCAGCAGGACGACGCCTGCCGCGCCCTGCTGCGGGCGCTGCACGCGGAGCAGAAGGTCCTGGCCCAGCGGCATCAGCGCCACGTGCCGGTTTTCATCAAAATTTCGCCCGATCTGGAGCCGGACCATCTGCGGAGCCTGTCGCGGGTTTTTGCGGAGGAGAAACTGGAGGGCGTGATCGCCACCAACACCACTCTGAGCCGCACCCACACCGAGGACCTGAAACACAGCGGGGAAAGTGGCGGCCTGAGCGGCGCGCCTCTCACCGAACGCGCCACCGCGCTGATCGCGGCCCTGGCGAAGGAACTCGACGGCGCCCTGCCGGTCATCGGCGCGGGCGGCATCATGAGCGGTCACGACGCCGTGGAGAAACTCCGGGCCGGAGCCGTTCTCGTGCAGCTTTACTCCGGTCTGATCTACCGTGGCCCGGCCCTGGTCCGGGAATGCGTCGAGGCCTGCGCCGGGGAGGCCTGAACCGGCCTGACCGGTTTCCCGGGGATGGGCGGGAATCCTGGGAAAACTGATTTTGAAGCCCGGGTGCGGCCCCGGCCGGAATGGGAAGTCCGGACGGATTCCGGTGAATGGATTCCGTTAATCCCATTTCCGCATTATGCGCACATAACCTGTGCCGCGCCGCCGTGAGGACATCAATTTTTTAATTTTAAATGCCGGTTCACATCCGGGAACCTCTCGAAATCCCGGAAATCGGCCCGGATTCCCCTGATGGAGCGCTCTCGAAATTGAGGTTTTTAGAGATTCCCACCAATATATCATCACAATTCCGTTTCAGTGCGCCCGGCGGCGCGGAAAAATCCTCCGCCCCGGAGCACCACATTGTTTTATAATGCCTTGATCCATAGGTGCTCACAACTTACGCTGATCCCGTGCCCGCCGCCCGGACCCAGCTCCTGTCAGGTTTTCCGCGCCAACCGCCGGGTGCGCCGGCCCCCTTCCGTGCGGTGCTGCTCGGTATCGGAATGCTGGCCTCCCCGGCGGAGGCCGGACCACCGCCCGACGCCACCGCCGGCCGGATGACGGGCCACAGCCCGGCGATCCTCTCCGCGCCCGCCGGGCCGGACGGACTTCCTCCGGGCAGGGAGCCGCGCGGGGAGCGCCACGCCGGAGCCATCGCCGGCAGCACTCTTCTGGCCATGACGGGTCTGCTGGCTGTCTGGCTCGGCGTGGCCCGCAGCCGGCAGCACCGGGCGGAAAAAAAGCTGCTTCTTTCCGAGGACCGGTTCTCGCGCATCTTCCGGGCCACGCCCGCCGCCATGAGCATTATCCGGCAGTCGGACGGCCGGATCATGGATGTGAATGCCGGCTGGGAGGCCATCACCGGCCGGTCCCGCGCGGAGGCCATCGGCCGGACTCCGGTGGAGACCGGCATGATAGCCGGCGGGGACGCGGAAGGCCGCTTCCGGCAGTTTCTGGAATCCGGAAAACCGCTTCAGGATCACGAGCACGCCCTGCACACCCGGGACGGGAGCACGCGCTGGCTGAGTCTTTCCACGGAGCTGCTCACCCTCCGGGACGAACCCTGCTTTGTCGTGGTGGCCAAGGATGTGACGGAGCCCCGCGAGGCCGAGGAGGCCCGGCAGCAGCTGGCCCGGACCTCCCGGCTGGCTCTGCTGGGGGAAATGACCGCCTCCATCGCCCACGAGGTCAATCAGCCTCTGGGCGCGATTCTCAGCAACGCCGATGCCGCCGAAATGCTCCTGGAGCTGCCGGTGCCGCCGCTGGATGAGGTGCGGCGGATCCTCGCCGACATCCGCCGGGATGATCTCCGGGCCAGCGCGGTGATTAAACGAGTGCGGGCCTTCATCGGCCGCCAGGAGATGGTGCGGGTGCCGCTGGATCTGAACGCGGTGCTGCGGGAAACCCTCCGTCTGGCACGGCACGACGCCCACCGCCGGGGCGTCACCCTGAGCGATGAGTTCACCGCCGGTCTTCCGGAGGTGCATGCGGATGCCGTGCAGGTCGAACAGGTGGTGCTCAATCTGCTGCTGAACGCGATGGACGCCATGAGGGACACGCCCGTGTCCACCCGCCGGGTGGTTGTGCGCTCCTCCCGGAAATGCCGGGATACCGTGGCCATCAGCGTGGAGGACCGCGGCCACGGCATTCCGCCGGGAAAACTCGCGCGGGTTTTCGATTCGTTTTTCACCACCAGGGACGACGGCATGGGCCTGGGACTGGCCCTGGCCCGGTCCATCGCCGAGGCGCACGGAGGCTCACTTTCAGCGGAAAACAACTCCGCCTCGGGAGCCACCTTTCACTTTATTCTGCCTCTCAATCCTCATGCCGCCCATGACCGCCTCCTTTGCTGAAATCCCGGTCGTTCACCTGATTGACGACGACGACCCGCTGCGGACCGCGCTCACCCGGCTGCTCAGAGCGGCGGGTCACGAGGTCCGCGCCTATTCCTCGGTCGCCGAATTCCTGCTGGCCCGTCAGGGTCCGCTGCGGGGCTGTCTGCTGCTGGATGTGCGCCTGCCCGGCGGTCCCGGCGGCCTGGAACTGCAGAAATCGCTCATCAGACAGGGGGAAACGGTGCCCGTGATCTTCCTGACGGGGCACGGCGATATCCCCATGAGCGTGCAGGCCATCAAGAGCGGGGCCTTTGATTTTCTGACCAAACCTGTGGGGCGCACGGCCCTGCTGACCTCGGTCCGGGCGGCTCTGGCGCGCGGGGAGGATATCCGGAGCGCGGCACTGAAACGGCATGATCTCGGGACCCGCGCGGGCCGTCTGACCCCGGCGGAACGCCAGGTGTTCCGCCGCGTGGTGGACGGACAGCCGAACAAACAGATCGCCGCCGAACTCGGCTGCTGCGAACGCACCGTGAAAGCCCACCGCGCCCAGGTGATGCTCAAAATGGAGGCCTCATCCCTGGCGGAGCTGGTGCATTTGTCGGAGGCTCTGGCCGGGGCTCCCGTTTGACGCCATGTCTCCCGGAAAAACCGGGTTATTCCGGCTGCCGCCGCAGGACGCCAGGCATGCCGCGGAGGACCGTCCGGTGCCCGACCGGCCATTTTTTTAATTTTGAACATTGCCCCAAAGGGCAATTAATTTGCCCTCTGAATCAATATCGATTTTTATAAGGAACCTCCAGAGTCCTCCGCATGATATCCGGACGGCAGGAAATCATCATCCTTGTGGTGGATGATGATTCAAGCATGAGTCAGGCCATTGAGCGCCTGCTGGCCGCCGCCGGCTGGAGGGCGCGGTCGTTTGCCTCCGCCGAGGAGCTTCTGATGTCGGGAATGGCCGCCGGGGCCACGCTTCTGATTGTCGATCTTCAGCTTCCCGGCATGACCGGGCTGGAACTCATCGCCCGGCTGGCCGCCGGAGGTCCTGTGCCGCCGGTCATCATTATCACCGCCCAGGACCGGCCCGGCACCCGCGAGCTGGTGCGCAAATCCGGGGCCGCCGCCTGTCTCACCAAACCTTTTGCCGGACAGGACCTGATTCAGGCCGTCCGCAGGCACCTGCCCGCCGCCTGACCGCGCCCTTTCCCCTGATCCCGGCCCACCATCCATCCATCCATGAATCCCGAATTTTCTTTCCGGCGCCTCCCATCCGCTGCCGCGCTCTGGCTGCTGCTTTTCACCGCCGCCGCCCCCGGTCTGACTCCCGTTGCGGAGGATGAGACCGGGAACATGGCGGATATTGCCAAAAAGCTGAACAACCCCGTCGCCTCTCTGATCAATCTGCCGTTCCAGAGCAATTTCGATTTCGGAGGAGGCCCCGGGGATGACGGATTCCAGTACAAATTGAACTTTCAGCCGGTGGTGCCCATCCGCCTCAATGACGACTGGAAAATCATCTCCCGCACGATCATCCCGTATATTTACCAGGAGGACCGCATCGGGGAATCCAGCCAGTCCGGGCTGGGGGATATCACCGCCAGCCTGTTTTTCTCTCCTGAGAATGAGAACGAGGGCGCGCCGGTCTGGGGAGTTGGTCCGGTTTTCCTGTTCCCCTCCGCCTCGGATGATCTTCTGGGCACGGAAAAGTGGGGCCTGGGGCCCACGGTGCTGCTCCTGAAGCAATCCAAAGGCTGGACCGCTGGTTTGCTGGCGAGCCAGCTGTGGTCCTTCGCGGGGGAGGAGGAGCGGGATGATGTCAGCCTGACCTCCATTCAGCCCTTTCTCAACTACACCACCCCGTCGCACACCAGCTTCGGGCTCAATCTTGAATCCACCTACGACTGGACGCCCGAGGAGTGGACCGTGCCCGTGAACCTGATGGTCTCCCAGCTGGTGCGGTTCGGCAAGCTGCCTGTCAACTTCCAGCTGGGCGGCCGCTATTACCTCGACAAGCCGGATGGAGGTCCGGACTGGGGTCTGCGGTTCGCCGTGACTTTTGTGATTCCGGAATGAAGAGCCATTCCTCCCGGAAAATCCCGCCATTTCTCTCTGAAACCAACATAAAATCCTATGATGCAACCAAACTCATTCCCGATGCCGCCGGTCTTTGACCCGCCGCGCTGGTTTTCCCGAACGGCGCACGCCGCGCGGATCTTCGCTGTGGCCTTTGTGGCCGTGGCCGCCTCCGCTGTGTCCGCCTCCGCGCAGGCTCCCGGCAAAAAGCCCAATATCCTCGTCATCTTCGGCGATGACGTGGGGCAGACCAACATCAGTGCTTACGGCCAGGGGGTGGTGGGCTACACCACTCCGAATATTGACCGCATCTCGAAGGAGGGCATGCTGTTCACCGACTACTACGCGGAGAACAGCTGCACGGCGGGGCGCTCCACCTTCATCACGGGCCAGAGCCCGCTGCGCACCGGCCTTTCCAAGGTGGGACTGCCGGGCGTGGATGTGGGTCTTCAGAAAGTGGACATCACCATCGCCCAGGCCATCAAATCCCACGGCTATGCCACCGGGCAGTTCGGGAAAAACCACCTGGGCGACAAGGATGAGTATCTGCCGACCGCGCACGGCTTTGATGAGTTTTACGGAAATCTCTACCACCTGAACGCCGAGGAGGAGCCGGAGCAGCCTTACTGGCCCAAGGATCCGAACGATCCGATCCGCAAGCACTTCACGCCGCGCGGCGTGCTGCACTCCTTCGCGGACGGCAAAATCGAGGACACCGGCCCTCTGAACCGGAAACGGATGGAAACCGTGGACGACGAGACCACCGGAGCCTGCATTGACTTCATCCAGCGGCAGGTGAAGGCGGACAAGCCCTTCTTCACGTGGATGAACTTCACCCGCATGCATGTGTTCACCCATGTGCGCGAATCCATGCGCGGACAGAGCGGCATGCAGGGCAATGAGTACGCGGACGGGATGATCGAGATGGACGGCAATGTGGGCAAGCTGCTCAAAGCGCTGGACGATCTGAAAATCACGGACAACACCATCGTCGTCTTCACCACGGACAACGGTCCCAACCAGTTCTCCTGGCCGGACGCGGCGACCACGCCTTTCCGCAGCGAGAAAAACTCGAACTGGGAAGGCGCCTTCCGCGTGCCCTGCGTGGTCCGCTGGCCCGGTAAAATCAAGGCCGGCGAGATTTCGCGGCAGATGTTCTCGGGACTCGACTGGTTCCCCACCCTGCTCGCCGCCGCGGGGGACACCACGGTGAAGGACCGTCTGCTCCAGGGCTGGAATCCCGGCGGGCCGACGACTTTCAAGAACCACCTCGACGGATATAATCAGCTCGATTACCTGACCGGCAAAGCGGAGAAGGGCGCACGGGATGAGTTTTATTACTTCAACGATGACGGTGATCTGGTCTCCATGCGTTTCGGTGACTGGAAGCTGGTCTTCATGGAGCAGCGGGCCAAAGGGAACTTCAACATCTGGTCGGAACCCTTCACCGCGCTGCGCGTTCCCAAAATGTTCAACCTGCGCATGGATCCCTTCGAGCGCGCGGATATCACCTCCGATCAATATTACGACTGGCTGGTGAAAAATGACTACATCATCACCGGCGGCATGCTCAAGGCCACCGCCTTTCTCGGGACCTTCGCCACCTATCCTCCGAGCCAGCGCCCCGCGAGCTTCAGCATCGATCAGGTCCGCAAAAACGTGAACAAAAAGATCGACGAATCCTTCAAGGCCCGCGGAATCGAGAAATAATCCTGCGTCCGGGGCCCTCCCGGCCCCTGTTCGTCATTTGGCAGTTTAACCTTTGCTCCCAACCGCAGTCATAAACCCGACAGGAAAACCCAAAAACAAGCACATGAAACCGAAACCAAACTTATTCACTCTCGGCCGGTCGCTGCTGACCGTCGGAGTGTCGGCCCTCACCACCCTCGTCCTCGTGGCGGCGGCGGCCACGGCCACGGCGCAGACCGCCGGCAAAAAACCCAATATTCTCGTCATCTTCGGTGACGATATCGGGATTCCGCAGATCAGCGCCTACACTCAGGGGCTGATGGGCTACAGAACGCCCAACATTGACCGCATCGCCAAGGAGGGCGCGCTCTTCACGGACTCCTACTCCCAGCAGAGCTGCACCGCCGGCCGGGCCTCGTTCATCCTGGGGCAGGAACCCTTCCGCACCGGCCTCCTGACCATCGGCATGCCCGGCGATCCCCACGGGATTCCCTCATGGACACCCACCATCGCCGATGTGATGAAGCAGCAGGGCTACGCCACGGGGCAGTTCGGCAAAAATCACCTCGGCGACCGCGATGAGCACCTGCCGACGAAGCACGGTTTTGATGAGTTTTTCGGCAATCTCTATCACCTCAACGCCGAGGAGGAGCCCGAAGGTTATTTCTATCCCAAGGATCCCGAGTTTAAGAAAAAATTCGGCCCCCGCGGGGTGATCCATTCCTTCGCGGACGGCAAAATCGAGGACACCGGTCCTCTGAACACCGCCCGCATGCCCACCGTGGACGAGGAATTCCTCGCCGCCGGCAAGGACTTCATCACCCGTCAGGCCAAGGCTGACAAACCGTTCTTCATGTGGTTCAACTCGACCCGCATGCACATCTTCACCCATCTGAAAAAAGAGTCCATGGGGAAGACCGGCAAAGGCATCCACGCCGACGGCATGGTGGAGCACGACGGCATGGTCGGCGAACTGCTGAACCTGCTGGATGAGCTGAAGATCGCGGACAACACCATCGTTCTCTACACCACGGACAACGGGGCGGAACTCGCCCTCTGGCCGGACGGCGCCATGACCATGTTCCACGGCGAGAAAGGCACCACCTGGGAGGGCGGATTCCGCAATCCCATGATGGTCCGCTGGCCCGGCGTGATCAAGCCCGGCACGGTGTATAACGACATCATCTCCCTCATCGACTGGTTCCCCACCCTCAGCGCCGCCGCCGGTCTGCCGGACGTCAAGGAAAAGATGGCCAAAGGCTTCACCGCCAACGGCCGCGACTTCAAAGTGCATCTCGACGGCTACAACTTCCTGCCTTACTTCGAGGGCAAGGAGAAGCAGGGGCCCCGCGAGTCGATCTTCTACTTCGACCAGGCCGGCAATCTCAACGCCATCCGCTGGCAGGACTGGAAAGTGGCCTTCGCCCAGAACAGCGAAGGAAACATTGCCACGGCCACCCGCGAACTCACGGCCTGGGCGATGATCACCAATCTGCGCATGGATCCTTACGAGAAAGCCCAGAAAGAGTCCGGTGGATACCTGGACTTTGTCGGCCGCAATATGTGGCTGCTGGTGCCCATCCAGGCTCAGATCAAGAGCTTCTTCGCGGACTTCAACGATTACCCCTATCAGGCAGGGTCCACGCTCAATCCCAGCGGCGTCGGCTACGGAATGCTGAAACAGCAGGAAGCCATGAAACGTCTGGGTGAACTGGACCGGCTGAAACCAAACTGACCGTTTCCCTCCGACTCCAAAAAACACATTCGCTCCCCCGGCCGGCAAAGGCCGGGGGAGCCCTGATTCCCAAGTTTCCACGTCCGCTTAAATTCATGACCGTCCTTGAGCAAATTCTGGATCTTAAAAAACGCATCTCCGCCGCCGTCATCGGTCAGGACGCCGTTGTCGATCAGCTGCTCATCGCGCTGCTCGCGGACGGGCACATTCTCATGGAGGGCCTGCCCGGTCTGGCCAAAACGCGGACCATCAAGACCCTGGCAAAAAACCTGGAATCGCAGTTCTCCCGCATCCAGTTCACGCCCGATCTCCTGCCCAGCGACATCACGGGCACCGAAATCTACACCGGCGAAGGCGCGGGCGGGATTTTCTCTTTCCAGCAGGGACCTATTTTTGGAAACCTCATTCTGGCGGATGAAATCAACCGCGCTCCCGCCAAAGCCCAGGCCGCGCTTCTCGAAGCCATGGAGGAGCGGCAGGTCACCGTCGCCGGCAAGACGCATAAGCTGCCGGATCTTTTCCTGGTTCTCGCGACCCAGAATCCCATCGAGCAGGAGGGCACCTATCCCCTTCCCGAAGCTCAGATGGACCGCTTTCTCCTGCATGTTTTTGTGGGCTATTCCAGCGACGAGGATGAGCGGAAAATCCTCCGCCTGGTCCGCGGCGAGGACGCCGGCACCGCCACCACGGAAGCCGGCCAGGTGCCCGCCCAGGCCGTCACCGATGCCCGCAAGGCGGTGCTCGCGGTGCGGATTTCCGAAGCCGTCGAAAAATACATCGTGGCCCTCATCGCCGCCACCCGCCGCCCCGGGGACTACAGCCAGAGCGATCTCGCGAAATGGATCAAGGTCGGCGCCAGTCCGCGGGGCACCCTCGCCCTCGACCGCGCCGCCCGCGCCCGCGCCTGGCTCCAGGGCCGCGACACCGCCACCCCGGCCGATGTGCAGGCCGTGGCCCATGCCTGCCTGCGGCATCGCGTCATGCTCAGCTACGAAGCCGAAGCCGAGGGCATCACCAAGGAAAAAGTGCTGGATGAGGTTCTTAAACTGGTTGCCGTGCCGTGAACGTCCCACTCATCGTCGTTCCTCCTCCTCCTCCTCCTCCTCGTTCTCGTCCTCGTCCCTCGTCCTCGATTCTTCGCCGACATTTCAAGGAGGACGAACGAGCAGAAGCAGGGCATAATCCCACCATGAAGGACCAACCCATCTTCGACCACGAGAAACTCGACGTCTACCAAGTGGAGTTGGCCTTTCTCGGCTGGGTCACTCTGCTGCTGCATGAAATCAAATCAGTGGCGGGTGGCTTTCACCGTGAGGTCTGCGATCAACTTGACCGGGCAAGTCTCTCGGCTTTGCTCAATACCGCCGAAGGCAATGGGAAACGGCAGGGCAAGCAACGGGCGAAGTTCTTTGACGATGCCAGAGGATCGGCGGTGGAGTGCGCGGCCTGTCTTGATGCGCTGGTGGCAAAGGGATTGGCCCGGATGGAGCGCGTGGCGGAGGGAAAAACGATGCTGTTGCGCGTTGTGGGAATGCTGACACGGCTGGTGGCCCGTTTTGACGAAAGCGCCGATCGCCATCGCGAAGGCGATAACCTTGCTGGACGGGATTGTCCTCCCCGTCCTTCGTTCTCCTTCGCTTCGCCCTCGAAAAAAGAACGGAGCGGGGACGAGGGACGAGGAGGAGAACGAGGAGGAAGAGTATGAATGCGATACGGCAGCCACAGCCCGGCGTTTACACCTCCCTCGCCGAACTGACCGCTCTTCAGTTCCGCGCCAAAGGTTTCAGCTTTCTGCCCCGCCAGCCCATTCATTCCCTTCTGTCAGGACGCCACGCCTCCCGCCTGCGCGGGCGCGGGCTGAATTTTGAGGAAATCCGGCGCTATCAGCCCGGCGATGATATCCGGCAGATTGACTGGAAAGTCACCGTCCGCACGCGCCGGACCCACAGCCGCGTTTACACCGAGGAGCGGGAGCGCAGCGTGCTGCTGCTGGTGGATCAGCGGATCACCATGTTTTTCGGGAGCGTGAAAAACATGAAATCGGTCACGGCGGCGGAAGCCGCCGCCCTCGCCGCGTGGCGGGTGCTGGCGCAGCAGGACCGGATCGGAGCTCTGGTTTTCAACGACTCCGCCGTCACCGAAATCCGCCCGCAGCGCAGCCGGACGACGGTCATGCGGATCCTCCAGGCGGTGGTGGAGCGGAACCGCGCGCTCTCGGTGGAGGCGGGTATTTCCCCGAACGCCGGGATGTTCAACGAGGCGCTCCGCCGCTGCGGGCGCCTGGCGAAACATGACTGTCTGATCTGCATCATCAGCGACGGCCATGGACAGAACGAGGAATCGCGCCAGCTGCTGACCCGCATCGCGCAGCACAACGATGTGCTGTCCGCCTTCATCCACGACCCTTTGGAAGCCGATCTTCCCGACGCCGGGCCGCTGGTTTTCGGCGACGGCGCGGGCCAGATGGAAGTGGACACCGGCAGCCGGAAACTGCGCGGCGACTTCCGCGACGACTTCGCCCAACAGCGCGCCGCCGGGCGCAAATTTCTCCTGCACCGGGAAACTCCCGTAATTCCGCTGAGCACCGCGGAAAGCGTCAGCGAACAACTGCGCCGGCAGCTGGGGCAGGCTTTTGGCAGAAGATAATAATTCAACAGAAGGAAGCAAAGACAGCGAAGAAATGCCCTGAAACCTATCCCATCCTTTGCTCTCTTTGCTTCCTTCTGTTCAACCTCCATGAACCCTGATCCCACCAGTCTCGACCGGCTCCACGACCTCGTCGTGCCGCCGCCCGTGCCCTGGTGGCCGCCCGCGCCGGGCTGGTATTGGGTTTTGGGAACTCTGGCGGTGGTGGCGGCCGTGGCCGCCATCCGCCTTTTCCTGCGCTGGCAGCACAACCGTTACCGCCGCGAGGCCCTGGCCGAATGGCGGCGTCATGAAGCCTCGCTGGGCGATCCCGCGGGCCGCGCCGCCGCTCTGGCGGGGCTGGCGGAATTATTGAAACGCACCGCCCTTTCCGCCTGGCCGCGTCCCCGGGTGGCTTCGCTGACCGGCGCGGACTGGCTGGCTTTTCTGGATAAAACCGGGGCCACCACCGGCTTCTCGTCCGGCCATGGGGCGCTTCTGGAAAACGCCGCTTACGATCCGCGGAGCGCCACCGCTCTGGAGGAATCCATGATCCGGGAAACCGCCGTGCTGGTCCGGCACTGGCTGAAACATCACCGCGCGGGAGGAACCGTCTGATGCTCACTCTCGCCCATCCCTGGCTTCTGCTCCTGCTGCCCCTGCCCCTGCTGGCGCGCTGGCTGGCGCCGCCGCACCGCGAGCCCCGGCAGGCGCTGGTGGTTCCTTTCCTGGAGCGCATCGCGGCCCACAGCGGCCAGACTCCGTCCGCGGGCGCGGTGGTCATGCGCGGGAGCTGGTGGCGCATGGGTTCGCTGCTCATCGTCTGGGCCTGCGTCATCCTGGCTCTGGCGCGGCCGCAGGTCATCGAGCAGGCCATCACCAAACAGATTCCCGTCCGCGATCTGCTGCTGGCTGTGGATCTTTCCGGCTCCATGGAGACGCAGGATTTTAAAAACGCGGCCGGCAAAACCGTGGACCGTCTGGCCGCCGTGAAGGAGGTTCTGGATGACTTCCTGGCCAAACGCCAGGGGGACCGCGTGGGTCTCATTTTCTTTGGCACCGCGCCCTTTGTGCAGGCTCCTTTCACGGAGGATCTGCATGTCTGCCGCGAGCTGCTGGACGAGGCCCAGGTGAGAATGGCCGGGCCGCAGACGGCTTTCGGGGACGCTCTCGGTCTGGCCATCAACACCTTTGAGCGCAGCAAAATGAAGAGCCGCGTGCTCATCGCCCTCACCGACGGCAACGACACCGCCAGCAAAGTCCCTCCCGCCAAGGCCGCTGAAATCGCCAAAGACAAAGGCATCGTCATCCACACCGTCGCCGTGGGCGATCCCCAGGCGGCCGGTGAGGAGGCTCTGGATGTGGAGGCGCTCAAAACCGTGGCCGCCACCACCGGCGGCACCTTCGCCCACGCCGGGGACCGCGCGCAGCTGGAGAGCATTTACCGGAAGCTCGACGCCCTGGAAACCCATCAGGCGGAAACCGTCAGCCACCGCCCGCGCCGCGATGTCTATTGGTGGCCACTGGCTCTGGCGCTGGCGGTTTCCGCCCTGCTGCACGCCCTGCGGCTGCTCTCCGCCGGGCATGGAAACAAACCACCGGCCACGCCCGCTGACACCGGAGCCCGGGAAACCCCGCGTGCCCCGGCGGAATCCGCCAGCCAAAAACCGCCAGCCCGGGAGGAGGTGACAGCGTGATCTCCGACTTTCATTTCATCCGCCCCTGGTGGCTGCTCGCGCTGCTGCCGCTGGGCCTGCTCGTCTGGAGCATCCGGCGGCGGCAGGATGCGGCGCAGGCCTGGCGCGGGATTGTCGCCCCGCACCTGCTGCCCTTTCTGCTCAGCGGCAGTGAGGCCCGCCACAAACGCTTCACGCCGCTGCTGCTCATCGGCACGGGCTGGCTGGTGGCCGTGCTCGCCATCGCCGGTCCGGCCTGGCGGCGTGAACCCGCGCCTTTTGCCGAGGACACCGCCGCGCTGGCCATTGTGGTCAAAGTCTCGCCCTCCATGATGACCGAGGACGTGCAGCCGGGCCGCCTGGCGCGCGGAGTGCAGAAAATCCACGATCTCCTGGCGCTACGGCGGGGCGCGAAAACCGCCCTCATCGCCTACGCCGGCAGCGCTCATCTGGTGATGCCGGCGACCACCGACGCGGGCATCATCAACACCTTCGCCCAGGCCCTGGATCCCAAAATCATGCCCGGCGACGGGGATGACGCGGCGGCGGCCCTGCGTCTCGCGGATCAGGCCCTGACAGAATCGGGCGGCGGCTCCATCCTCTGGATCACCGACAGCCTTTCCCCGGAGCAAAACGGCGCCCTGGCCGCCTGGCGCAAACAATCCCGGACCACGGTCCGCCTCCTCCCGCCGCTTCTCCCCGGGAGCGAACTGGACGCCCTGACCAAAACCGCCGCCGCCGCCGATGCCTCCCTTGTCAGACTCGCCGCCGACGGCTCCGACGTCAGCGAACTGGCCAAAGCCGCCAAATTCGCCACCGCCGCCGGAGGGGAACTGAGCGACCGCTGGCAGGAAAGCGGCTACTGGCTGACCCCGCTCCTCGCCGCCCTGACCCTGCCCTTCTTCCGCCGGGGCTGGATGACTTCAACCGCTGGAAACAGATGAATTTGAACAGAAGGAAGCAAAGGAAGCGAAGAGAGGGGGAATCTGGAAAAGCCGGATTTCCCAAACCTTTGCTGTCTTTGCTTCCTTCTGTTCAAATCTCCGCAGCTTTAGTGCTTCTGTGCGTCCTGATCACCGGTAGTCTCCGGAATCCCGATTTCTGGAGTTCCCCGGACCAGCGGGGCGAGGCTCTGTTCCGCACCCGGAAATTCGCGGAGGCCGCCAAGGTTTACAGCGATCCCTGGCGCATCGGCGTGGCGCAATACCGCAACGGTGATTTTGAGCTGGCCACGAAAACCTTCGCCCGCGTCCCCGGCGCGAGGGGCGCGTTTGACCAGGGCAACGCCTGGCTGATGCACGGGCAGTATGCCGCCGCCATCGCCAGCTACGACCGGGCGCTCGGCTTCCAGCCCGGATGGAAGGAGGCGCAGGAGAACAAGACGCTGGCCGCCGCCCGGCAGGCCATGATGGAGGCCTCGGGCAAGGACCGGGACAAGTCCGGAGGCGACACCGACAAGCCTGACGAAATTGTTTTCGACCAGAAAGGGGCCAATCACAAAGGCGAGCCCACCGAACTGGCCGGCGGGGAAGTCTCCGACGAGCAGCTCCGCGCCACCTGGCTGCGGCGGGTGCAGACCACTCCCGGCGATTTTCTGAAAGCCAAGTTCGCCTACCAGGCCGCGCATTTGGAACAGAAGGAAGCGAAGGGAGCAAAGGAGGAACCAGCCCAATGAAATCTTTGCTTCCCTCACTTTCTTCTGTGTCCATCCTGCTGTGCCTTCTCTGCGGCACAGCCACCGCGCAGGATCCCAGGGTGCGCACCTCATTGCCTGACCAGGGCGAACTCCGGGTGGGGCAGCGGGTCAGTTTCATTGTCGAACTGCTGGTTCCTGGCTATTTTTCCGGCAGCGCGGCCTTCGATCTGCCGGCTCCCGGGGGCCTGCTGCTGATCCCGCCGGTCGGCAATCCGGTGGTGAGCAGCGAGGAGATTGGCGGCGTCAACTACACCGTGCAGCGGCACGAACTGTCCGTTTTTTCCCGCCGTGCTGGGGAGCGGACGATTCCGCCCTTTCCCGTCAGGTTCGCCTTCAAGCGCCAGCCCCTCGACAAAATCAGCGTGCCGGCCAAAATGAGCACGGAGGCCATCACCTTCACGGCCAGCCTTCCTCCCGGCGCGGAGCACCTCGGCAGTCTCATCAGCGCCCGGAACCTGGAAGCCGTGGAGTCCTGGAAGCCGGAGCCCGGCAAAGCCAAAGCCGGCGACGCCTTCACCCGCACCATCACTTTCACGGCCCCGGAAGTGCCCGCGATGGCCTTTCCGCCATTCCCCGCCGGGAAAATCGACGGTCTCGGCATTTACCCGAAAGCCCCGGAAGTGCTCGACCACAGCGAACGCGGGGAACTGACCGGCAAGCGCGTGGACACCGTGACCTACCTCTGCCAGCGGGCGGGACAGTTCACCATTCCGGCCACCCGGCTCACGTGGTTCGATCTCGATTCGAAGCAACTCAAAACCATCGATTTTCCCGCCCGGACCCTGGATGTCGCCGCGAATCCGGCGCTGGCCTCCGCCGCTCCCGCCGCCGCTGAATCCACGCCCTCCGCCCCCCGGTCGGTGATGCCATTCGTCCGGGGCGGGCTCGTCACCGCCGCTCTGCTGGCCGCATTCACGCTGAAGCCGGTCAGGATCCGGATTCTGAAAGCCGTCCGCCGGATCGCCGCCCCATTTTACCCCATCCACCTGCAGCCACTTAATCCGCAAACCCATCCGGCCTGAACGCCGCCCATCACCCTTATGAAACTCAATACTCTCATCCGCTCTCTTGGCGGGGTCACCCTGATCCTGCTGACTTTAAATCTCAGCGCCCTCTCCGCCGACCCCCTGCCCTCATGGAACGACACCGCGCCGAAAAAGGCCATTGTGCGTTTTGTGGAAAAGGTGACCGCGGAGGGCTCCCCGGACTTCGTGCCGCTTCCGGAACGCATCGCCACCTTCGACAACGATGGCACCCTCTGGTCGGAGCAGCCGATGTATTTCCAGGCCCTCTTCGTTTTCGACCGCATCAAAATCCTCGCTCCTCAGCACCCGGAGTGGAAAACAACCGAACCCTTCGCCTCCCTGCTCAAAGGCGACATGAAAAGCGTGCTCGCGGGAGGGGAAAAGGGGATTCTGGCCCTGCTGGCCGCCACCCACACCGGCATGACCACTGACGAATTCGAGAAATCCGTCAACGACTGGATCACCACCGCCAAGCACCCGAAGACCGGCCGGCTTTACACCGAAATGGTCTATCAGCCCATGCTCGAACTCCTGACCTACCTCCGCGCCAACGGCTTCAAAACCTTCATCGTCTCCGGCGGCGGCATCGAATTCATGCGCCCCTGGGCCGAGAAAACCTACGGCATCCCCCCGGAGCAGGTCGTCGGCAGCAGCGGCGGGCTGAAATATGAGCTCCGCGACGGAGTCCCCGTCATTGTGAAAACCGCCGAACTCGTCCTCAATGACGACAAGGAGGGCAAACCCGTCGGCATCCAGCGCCACATCGGCCGCCGCCCCATCGCCGCCTTCGGCAATTCCGACGGCGACTTCCAGATGCTCGAATGGACCACCAGCGGCAAAGGCGCGCGCTTCGGCCTCATCGTCCATCACACCGACGCCGCCCGCGAAACCGCCTACGACCGCGAATCCCACATCGGAAAACTCGACAAAGCCCTTGACGCCGCAGAGGTTAAGAGGTGGACAGTCGTCAGTATGAAGGACGACTGGAGCCGGATTTTCCCCTCCAAGTAAACAGAAAATAACACACCATCACCCATATGAGATCCATCTGCCTTTCCGCCTTCCTGGCGCTGACCTCCGTCCTGCACGCCGGCACCTCCGCTCCCGCGATCCCCTACACGCCTGTCCTGCCCCCGCCCGCGCAGGACAGCCTGTGGAATTTCCGGATCGCTCCCTACGGCTGGATCACCGCTGTCAACGGCGACATCTCCCTCGGCCGGCTGAGCGCGCCGGTGGATATCAGCATGCACGACACTCTGGACACCCTGGAGATGGCTTTCATGGGGATGTTTGAGGTGTCCTACGGCAAATGGTCCTTTGGCGTGGACACCATCTACGGCAAGACCTCCTCGGACACCGAGACCCGGGGACTGATCTTTGACAGTTTCCGCTTTGAGCAGAAGCAGTGGATCATCACCCCCACTCTGGGCTACCGCGTGGTGGACACCGGTTCCTATCACATGGACATCACCGCCGGGGCCCGCGTCACGGCGCTGGAGGCGGAACTCACCGGGCGCTTCCGGGGTCCTGGTGAAACCTCCACCAGCAAAGACACCGCGTGGGTGGATCCCATCATCGGCCTCCGCGGACAGGCGAATTTCAATCCGCAGTGGTTCTTCCGCTACAACGGCGACATCGGCGGATTCGGCGTCAGCTCGGATCTCGTCTGGCAGGCCTTCGCCGGCTTCGGCTATAACGTCAGCGAACACTGCAGCGTCGCCCTCGGCTACCGCGGGCTGGGCATTGATTACAGCAAGGACACCTTCGCCACGGACACGGTCACGCACGGCCCGGTGATCGGCATGGAATTCCACTGGTGATCGCCTCCGCCGGGCAACCGCCGGAGTGACCGGCACCTTTCACGGACAGGTCCTCCGGCTGCCCGGCTCCCGGTCTCAGGCCGCCGCAGGAACGCGGGCGGGGTGCCGTCGCCCCCCCCTTCTCCGCGGGCGCGGATTCATTTTACATGTGGAAAGCCGCCGCCCGGACGCGTTATTTCCGGGCGAAAGAAAGAAAATGACTCCTGGCGCCTCCCATTTCCCCCTGCCCGCCAACCGTCGCCGGTTCCTCCTGCGCGCGGGTGGCGGGTTTGGGACGGTGGCGCTGTCCCACCTCAGGATCTCCATGCCCCCATTCTGCACCTGCTCGGCATGGATCACGAACTCATGACCTTCCGCCACCACGGACGCGACGAGCGCCTGACAGACGTGGAGGGGAAAGTCATCCAATCCATTCCGGCATGAGACCGGCAAGCCGGAGCCCTCAACCCCACAGGCAGCCGGAAACAAAACTCCCTGCGGGAATCGACCGCCATCCATCCCCAGCCCGGCGCGCAACCCCGGCCATCCAAAAATCCTTCGTTTCCTTCGCGCCCTTCTGTTCAAAACAGTCTCACACAAACCGGATCTTCGCCGCCGCCGGGACCTCGCCGCGGGCCATGGCCGCATGGGCCTCGTCGCTGCACGCGGAATTGATCGGCGCGTCCGCCTCGCGCTCGGAGTTGCCGACCAGGCTTTCACTGACCAGATACTGCTCCAGCTCCTCGCCGCTGATATCCGCCAGCATCCTGCCGTTCACCATTACGCAGGGGCTCAGCGGCTGACCGCTTTTCTGCTCCATTTCCCAGCGGAAAGCCGGATTTTTGATGATGTCCTTCTCCTCGAAGGCGAGATCGTATTTCCGCAGGATGGCCCGGATGCCCTCGCTCCAACCGCAGAAGGTTTTGACGTAGGCCGTGATTTGGGGGGCTGGTTGGCTCATGGTATTTAAAAGTGAAATTATTGGGGTTCGAAGGAATGATATGATGCTCCCGTCCGCGCGCAACCTGGGAAATAGCCGTGCTTCGTGCTTCAGTTCCGATGGATTTTCCGCTGCCGGCGCGCCCGGCGCGGCTGATCCGGTCATCTCCTTCACTCGGGTGTGGATGGCCTCCGCGGAGCGCCGCAGGCAGCTTCCGTGCCGCTGGCCGCAGGTCCGTCTCTACATGAATCCGCGTAATTTATACTGTATTACCAGGAATTAAATGCCACGGATGATTCCGTCACAAACCAATCATGAGCCCGACAAACTTCGTTCTGCCTCCGACGTTGCCCAGAAGCTGGGAAATCCCGGTCTCCATTCTGAACCGCCTTGGCCGGGATGCCGGTCCGCAGCGGTCCATGCTGGAGGAACGGCATCTTCTCATCATTCTCCACCGGATGCCGGGGCCCGATGACCGGGAGCGGGTGCCGGTCTTTTTCCACCGCACTCCGGAAGGCGGCTGGCGGGGCAGTGAAAGCCGTGCCGCCGGGCCCACCGCACTCCGCGAGTTCCTTGCCTCATGGGAATCGCGTATTCACCAGCTGGAGGACGAGGAGACCAGGGCCACCACCGCCACCCAGTATCACAATCTTCTGGAAGCCGCAGCCCCGGTCCTGCGGGCCTCGCGCGGGTTGCACCGGGCGCTCCAGCAGGCGCGGGAAATGGTGCGGGATGACCGCGACATCATCAACTTCCGCGACACCGCCGCCGGCATTGAACGGAGCGCGGAACTGCTCATGCAGGACGCCCAGTTTGGTCTGAACTTCATTGCCGCCCGCCAGTCCGAAGCTCAGGCTGACAGCGCCGAGCAGATGGCCGCCAGTGCCCACCGGCTGAATATTCTCGCCGCTCTCTTCCTGCCGCTCACCGCCCTGTGCAGCGTCTTCGGCATGGATATCCACAGCGGTCTGGAGGATCATTCCCATTATTTCTGGATCATCATCGGCGCCGGTGTCCTCCTCGGCCTGCTGGTCGCCGCCCTCGTCGTCCGCCGGCAGCGGACGTAAGGGTTCCTTCCGCGAATCGGAAAATCAGCTTGAACCAGACCAGACCTGGTTTACTTATCATAAATACTGAGCAACCATGAGCGTTATCAATATACAAGCCGCAAAAACCCAGCTTTCCCGTCTGGTGGAGGAAGCTGCCGCCGGGAAGGAGATCGTGATTGGCAAAGCGGGGCGTCCCATGGTGGTTTTAACGCCCTGGTGTCCCGCCTCCGCCGCCCGCGTGGGAGGTCAGCTGGCCGGGCAAATCTGGGAATCCAGGGATTGCTGGAATGAGGAGGATGACCCGCTCGGAACATCGGATGAGGATCAGAAGCTTTTTGAAACCCGTCACTCCCTGCCCGGCCCGGCACCCGATCCTCCCGCATGAGGCGTTATCTGATCGATTCCCATGTGATTGTCTGGTGGCTGTCGGATCCCGCGCGCCTGACCCAGGCGGCGCGGGCCGCCATCTCCGATCCGGCTCATCAGGTTTGTTTCAGTGCGGCCTCGGTCTGGGAACTCGGGCTGAAAATAGCCAAAGGGAAGCTGCGGATGCCTATGAGTTTCCCCACGCTGCTGGAGGCGGAAGGGTTTGCCTCCCTTCCTGTCACCACGCCCCACGCCGTAAGAGCGCTGGAGCTGCCCCCGCTGCATCAGGATCCCTTTGACCGCATGCTGGTCGCCCAGGCTCTGGAGGAGGATCTTGTTTTTATCACCAGGGACGAGCATATCCTGAGCTATTCACTGAAGCTTCTTAAAGCCTGATGGCCGCATGCCGCTGTCATGAGCACCGCGTCCGTTTAATTTTCCCATGACCGAAAATCCCCTGCTCCGGCGTCTGCCGGCTTCCCCTGATGTTCCCGGCGCGGACCTTCTTGATTTGTTTCTGGACTATTGCGCGGAGAAAAAGCTGGAGCTTTACCCCGCGCAGGAGGAGGCCATTCTGGAGCTTTACGACGACAAGAACGTCATCCTCAACACCCCCACCGGCTCCGGCAAATCGATGGTGGCCACGGCCCTGCATTTCAAGTCCATGGCCCAGGGGAAACGCTCGGTTTACACCTGCCCCATCAAGGCCCTGGTGAATGAGAAATTCCTCGCGCTGTGCCGCGATTTCGGAGCGGAGAATGTCGGCCTCGCCACCGGCGACGCCACCGTGAACCGCGACGCCCCGATCCTCTGCTGCACGGCGGAGATTCTGGCCAATCACGCCCTCAGTCTCGGGGCCGACGCGCCGTTCCGGGACGTGATCATGGACGAGTTTCATTACTACTCCGACGCCTCGCGCGGGGTCGCCTGGCAGATTCCGCTGCTGACGATGTCAAAGTCGCGGTTTCTCCTGATGTCGGCCACGCTGGGCGCGACGGAGTTTTTCCGGAAGGAAATGACAAAACTCACGGGCGCGGAATCCACCGTCATCTCCTCCGTCATCCGGCCGGTGCCGCTGGAGTTCCGATACGTGGATGACACCTCTCTGGACATGATGGTGCAGGAGCTGGTGGAGGCCAGGCAGACGCCGGTTTACATCGTCCACTTCACTCAGAACGACGTCGCGGAAACCGCGCAGACGCTGCTCTGCGCGAACTACTGCACCGCGGCGGAAAAAGCCGCCATCGCCGAGGCCATCGTGGATGTGCCCTTCAACAGTCCTTACGGCAAGGAAGTGAAACGCTGCCTGCGCCACGGCATCGGGCTGCATCACGCCGGGCTGCTGCCGCGCTACCGCGTGCTCATGGAACAGCTGGCGCAGCGTGGACTTCTCAAAATCATCTGCGGCACCGACACCCTCGGCGTGGGCATCAATGTGCCCATCCGCACCGTTCTGCTGACGCGTCTGACCAAATTCGGCGGCGTGAAAACCAGCACTCTGAGCGCCCGGGATTTCCATCAGATCTCCGGCCGCGCGGGCCGCAAGGGTTTTGACGATGTCGGCTATGTCGTGGCCATGGCTCCCGAGCACACGATCGACAACGCCAAGCAGGAGGCCAAGGCGGCGGGCGATCCCAAGAAAATGAAAAAGCTGGTCAAACGCAAGCCGCCGGAAGGTTTCGTCGGCTGGAGCGAGGACACTTTCAAAAAACTCCAGGGTGCGGCGCCTGAAGCCCTGGGCTCGAAGTTCCAGGTCACCCACGGCATGCTGCTCCAGGTGCTCAGCCGTCCCGGCGACGGCTGCCGCGCCATGCGGGAGCTGATTTCCGTGAGTCACGAGACCGAAGGCGTGAAGAAGCAGCACCGCAAACGCGCCTGGCAGCTTTTCCGCTCGCTGGTGGAGCGGAAAATCATCCAGATCATCCCCAAGGAATACCGGGGCGACGGGCCGAAGCTGCGGCTGGGCATCGACCTGCAGGAGGATTTTTCGCTGAACCACGCGCTGTCGCTTTACCTCATCGATACCCTCGCCCTGCTGGATCAGAACGGCCCGCTGTATCCGCTGGAGGTCATGTCCCTGGTGGAGGCCATCGTGGAGAATCCCGAGATCGTCCTGCGCCGCCAGCTCGACAAGCTGAAGACGGAAAAAATGGCCGAGCTCAAAGCCGCCGGCGTGGAATACGACGAGCGCATCGCCGAACTGGAAAAACTGGAATATCCCAAACCCGGCCGCGATTTCATCTACAACACCTTCAACGCCTTCGCCGCCGCCCATCCCTGGGTCGGTCAGGACAACATCCGGCCCAAAAGCATCGTCCGCGAGATGTATGAGGAATATGAAAGTTTTTCCGGCTACATCCACCGCTACGAACTGCAGCGTCAGGAGGGCGTGCTGCTGCGGCACATTTCCAGCGTCTACAAAGTCCTCGCCCAGACTGTCCCGCCGAATTTCAAAAACGAGGCCGTGACGGAGATGGAGGACTGGCTCGGCGGACTCCTGCGCGGCACCGACTCCAGCCTCCTGGACGAATGGGAACGCATCCGCGATCCCAACTACCGCCCCGCCGAAACCACCACGGACGAAAGCGCCAACACTCCGGAAAAAACGGACATCACCCGCAACAAACGGGAATTCACCGCTCTCATCCGGACCGCTATTTTCCAGTTCCTGCGCCCTCTGGCCGAGGAGCGCCTCACCGCCGCCGCCGCCGCGCTGGTTCCGCCCGACGCCCTGCCCACCGCCGCGCCGCCCTGGTCTCCGGATGCGCTCGCGGCTCTCATGGAGCCTTACTACGCCGGCCACGAACGCGTCACCCTGGACCCGGAAGCCCGCAATTCCCGCCACACCTATATCAAAATCCCGGAGGACGGCCAGTCCTGGCGCATCGACCAGATTTTCGTCGATCCCGAAGCCCTCAACGACTGGCAGGCCACCTTCCGCGTCAATCTCCCCGCCGCCCGCGCCGCCGGCCGGCCCATCCTCGTGCTGGAGGGCATCGGTCCGGTGGAGGCGGGGAATCCGGAATAACAGATTTTCCGGGGTTTCAGGATCAGGAAATCCAGCCGGCCTCAGGTGCCGGGTCCCGTTCCGGCAGGGAGTTCCAATCTTGTATCCCCGGGATTCACATCAGTTTCCTCTCCCCCAGCAGGGGCTGGCATTGAGGAATTTTCACGCGCTTCAGGTTGAACTGCACGATGGCTTTCTCCTGAAGCACGCCCATGGCTTCGGGGATGGAGTCCGTGACCGTCAGGAGATGGAGATCCTCCGGACTGATCAGGCCGTCGTCCCTCATCCGCAGGATGGCGCTCATCATGGGAGCCCAGTAGTCCACGCCGATGAGAATGACGGGGAAATTGCGGATTTTTTTGGTCTGGATCAGGGTCAGAGCCTCGAACAGCTCATCCATGGTGCCGACACCGCCGGGCATGACCACGAAGGCGTAGCTGTATTTGATCAGCAGCGTCTTCCTCGTGAAGAAATACCGCATGTCCACGCTGGCGTCGAGATAGGGATTCACGTGCTGCTCGTGCGGCAGCACAATATTGATGCCCACACTGCGCCCGCCGGCCTCCCGCGCGCCCCGGTTGGCGGCTTCCATGATGCCGGGCCCGCCGCCGGTCATGACCGTGAATCCCAGTCTGGCGATTTCCCCGGCGATCCGGCGCGTCAGTTCGTACTGCGGATGTCCTTCCCTGAGACGGGCGGAGCCGAAGACCGTCACGCAGGGACCGACAAAATGGAACGTCCGCAGGCCGCGCAGGAAATCCAGCACGATCAGCCCCAGCGTTTTCACCTCCTCCCACCGGCTGTTCGGCCCCGACAGGAATTGGCGGTCCGGCAGGGTCAGCTGATACCGCTCCTGCTCGGCCACGGCGGAGGGAGGAACAGACAGTTTTTCGGGGAGTTTTTCAGCGGGGGTGGTCATGTTATCCTGAAAAATGACTGGACGCTGTTTAATTTGCGAGCAAATCAGGTGTCACGGTCCCCGCACTGTGAAAAAAATTCACGCAACTTCATCATTTCGGCCCCAATCCGGCATTCCAGTTGCTACTTTCGACGCAGAGCAAAACCGTGCATGGAAGGGGGAAAGGACCCCCCGGAAGCGCCCGTTTTTTGTCACCCCGGACCGAACTCCAACCAAACCACCGCTAGTAAAAACAGCATCCCACCATGGCCAAATATAAACTCGAATACCTCTGGCTCGACGGATACACCCCGGTGCCGAACATCCGCGGCAAGACTCAGATCAAGGAATACGCCAGTTTCCCGAAGCTTGAGGAACTTCCCCTGTGGGGCTTTGACGGCAGCTCCACCCGCCAGGCGGAAGGCAGGAGTTCGGACTGCGTGCTCAAGCCCGTGGCCATCTACCCGGACACCACCCGCAAAAACGGCGCTCTGGTCATGTGCGAGGTCATGATGCCCGACGGTGTCACTCCCCATCCGACCAACGCCCGCGCCACCATTCTCGACGATCCGGGCGCCTGGTTCGGCTTCGAGCAGGAATATTTCTTCTATCAGGACGGCCGCCCTCTCGGATTTCCCGAAAACGGCTATCCCGCCCCCCAGGGCCCTTACTACACCGGTGTGGGTTACAAAAACGTGGGTGAAATCGCCCGCCAGATCGTCGAGGAGCACCTCGATCTCTGCCTCGACGCCGGCATCAACCACGAGGGCATCAACGCCGAAGTGGCCAAAGGCCAGTGGGAATTCCAGATCTTCGGCAAAGGCTCCAAAAAGTGCGCCGACGAAATGTGGGTGGCCCGCTACATCCTGCAGCGCCTGACCGAGAAATACGCCATCGACGTGGAATATCACTGCAAGCCCCTCGGCGACACCGACTGGAACGGCTCCGGCATGCACGCCAACTTCTCCACCGATTACCTCCGTGAGACCGGCGGCAAGGAATACTTCGAAGCCCTCATGGCCGCCTTCGACAAGTACAAGGACGAGCACATCGCCGTCTATGGTCCGGACAACCATCTGCGCCTCACCGGCCTGCATGAGACCCAGAGCATCGACAAGTTCAACTACGGCGTGGCCAACCGCGGAGCCTCCATCCGCGTGCCCCACAGCTTCGTGAACAACGGATACAAGGGTTATCTTGAGGACCGCCGCCCGAACTCCCAGGGCGACCCCTACCAGATCGCCTCCCGCATTCTGGCGACCATCGCCACCGTGCCCACTCCGTGATTCCGGCGGAGGCCCGCGTGGTTTCCTGAATTCAACGGCGTCGCTCCTCCGGGGCGGCGCCGTTTCATTTTACAGTGAACACGCTGGAACTCCCTGATTCTCCGTTTGTTCCCGCGATTGGACGCCGGAGTTTTCTGGCCCTGCTGGCGGGGGCGGCACTGGGCGTCGGCTGTGGAAATACGGAGGCGGCCCGCACGGACCCGGGCACAGACAGCGCCATCACCTCCAGTCTGGAAATTGACGACCTCGCGGGCTCGAAATTCTGGCCGGAGCATCTCCGTTCCCTGATCACCTACGCCCTGAGCCTCACTCCGCGCGGACTGGGCTACCAGTTCGGCTCCAGCGAGCCCGACGCCGGCGGAATGGACTGCTCGGGCACGCTTTATCATGTGATGCGGCATGAAGGTGTCAAAAAAGTGCCCCGCGCGTCCGATGGCATGTTCAACTGGGTCAAGGAGGCCGGCCTTCTCAACGCGGTCAGCGGCACTCCGGAGCAGGATGATCCCATTCTGGCACGGATGCGGCCCGGCGATCTGCTTTTCTGGACGGGCACTTATGACACCGGCTCACGGGCGACGCCCATCAGCCATGTGATGATGTATATCGGCAAAACCACTGCGGGCGAGCCTGTGATGTTCGGAGCCAGCGATGGGCGTCCCTACCGGGGCAAACGGCAGAACGGCGTCAGCGTCTTCGATTTCCGCATGCCCAAAGCTGAAAAAAAAGCGCGGTTTGTCGGCTACGGTCCCATTCCCGGTTTTGATGTCAGCAATATTCCTCCGCAGCCGCCCACCCAGGGCCGGCCTGCCGATTACGGCAAAGGCGGAACTTCGGACAAAACGCCGGCTTCCAGCCCGAAAAAGGAATCCGGTGCCACACCTCCCTCAAAATCCCCCAAGGAAAATGATGGCGGGGATGAAGATGACTCCAGGGAAAATGACGGCGGGAAGACTCCGGAGAAAACTCCCTCCAGCGCTAAACGCTCCGGTTCACGCAAAGCTTCGGATTCCAAAAAATCATCCACGCCCACCAAACGTCCGGCCACCAGGAAAAAGCGGTCCACATCCAAAGACTGAAGCCCGGCACCTTGGTGCGGAGGCTTTGAGGCTTTTTCCTTCAAACGCGTCCTGCCTGCATAAGGGTCACTCCAGACTCAACATCTCCCGGGCAGCGGCGCGGATATCGTCCACTTTCCCGGGAGCCCAAAGGGTTTTCGCGTCGGAGGCCCAGACCGTTCCCGGCCAGGCGGCATCGCCCTCATGGCGGCCCACGATGTGGATATGCATCCGGCGGACCTGATTGCCGATGCAGGCCACATTGAGCTTGTCCGGCTTGAAATACCCGGAAACAAACAGCGAAACCCGCCGGATCAGCGCCGTCACCCGCGCGAATGCCTCCGGCTCCAGCTGATGCAGATCCTCCACATCCTCAGGGACTTCGGGCACGATCAGCAGCCACGGGAAACAGGCATTGTCCTTCAGCAGAACCTGACAGCCCGCCGTCCGCCCGAGAAAATGTGAACCGGAGGCGAGACGGGGATGAAGGGTGAAAGCGGTCATAAAGGAAAAATTGGAATTGAAACGGACTGCCCGGGCTGAATGTGGCCGCCGCCATCCCCATCCACCCGTGATTTCATGCTTCGTCAAGCTGGAGACGCAGTGTCCCGCAATGAATAAATTTGCACATCGAAAATCCTTCCAGCCAGGCACTTAATCAGCTAACGCTAATGGCTTTATGAAATTTCACCCCTTCCCTTTCATTCTTCCCGCGCTGCTGCTTCTGCTGCCGCCGCTGGCTGCTCAGGCGGCTCCCTACGCCTCCGCCGTTGTGGAAAGTGCCGGCACTGTCAGTTTCATTCTCAATGAGTCCGCGGATTCCGTGAAAATTGTTTTCAACGACCCTCTGCCCGCTCTGGAACTGGGAACACTTTCGGCGGGAGCCCACAATTTCCCCAAAGGGACGGCCACCAGTTACCAGATCCAGGTGGAGAAAAATGCCGGTCCCGGCTGGAAATCCGGCGTGCTGCAGCAGATTTCCGACGACACCGGGGAGCTTGTGAAATTCGCCAACGGACTGGGGGTGGCGGTCAATAAAAAGCCGGATACGGGAAAATTTTTCGGCCGCGTGTATGTCTCCTCCTCGCAGAACGGCACCGCAGCCCCGGTGACGAGCCCTGTTTCCCCCAGCCGGGCCACCAGCGAGGGAATCTATGTGCTCAACGCCAATCTGTCCGCCACGGACCTGGGCACCGGCGCTCTGCTGGGAGGGCTGACCTTCAGCAATCCGGCCACCGGCACTGATGGAGCCAGTCCTTTCCGGCTGACGGTGGGGGACAAGGGCGATCTTTTCATCTGCGACTGGTCGGACGCGACCGGCTCGGTCTATAAAACGGACGGAAACGTGGCCAACGGCAAAAATGTGCTCGGCGGCCCCGCCGGAGCCCCCAATCCTCCGCTCGCTGAGGACCGCCTGCACGGCAGCATCTCGGGAATGGTCACGTCGGGATCCGAGCAGGGAGGGGATTTGAGGCTGTGGGTGATTGACGAGGACCTTCAGGATGACAAAACCACAGCAGGCCTGACCACCGTCAACAGCATCTGGGCCTGGGACATGGGCGGGGCTTCCCTGCCGATGGTGAATCCCCCGTTCCGCTTCAACACCAGCACCGCCAATGTGGGAATCAATTTCGCCGGCCAGGTCGCCGATCTGGCTCAGGCCAGGGATGGCACCTTTTATAAAACGCAGCGCCGTTCCGCCGGAAATGAAAGTGGTGTTTTCTCGCTGGATGCGGACGGAAATTCCCTGAACACCATACCACCGCCCGCAAATCCCGATGAGGATCCGGGCGTGACGGCATACGGGTCGCGGGGCGCTTTTCAATTTTATTCCGGAGTGTCCACAGTCGTGGACCCTTTTCTTGAAACCCGCGGCTGTGATGTTTCGGACGACGGCTGGCTGGCGCTCATCCGCAATGACAACGCCCTTCATTTTGTGAAAGTGGCCGCCGGAGTTTTTGACTGGAGCTCCCACATCCTGCTTTACCCCAAACCCACCACTGTCATCGGGCGCGACGTTGCGTTTGATGCCGCCGGGAATCTTTACACCATCAGCTCCGGCCAGGCGCTGCTGCGGGTGTTCGCGCCGGGAGGCCATACCCGGGCCACCACCTCCTCCAACGGCACCTTCGCCATCACTGAGGTGACTCCCTCCGCCCCGGCTCCGGTGATGGAGCTGCAGCCGGTGGTGACCTCCATCACTCAAACCGGAGCGGACTACACCCTCAATGTGTTCTCCCGTCTCGGCCTCGCCTCCACTCTGGGCGTGCAGAGCTCCCCGGACCTTGGCAATGAGGCCGCGTGGACCAATCTGACGCTCACCCCGGCTCCGGCGCAGTACACCATCACGGGCGATCCGCCCAATTTCACGGTCAAAATCATCGGCGCGGCGCGGTCCGAGGAGAAATACTTCTACCGTGTGCGGCGGTTTTAGAAAATTGCCTGTCAGGCTTTCACCGGTTCCCGGGTTTATACCCGCGGCAGCCCGGCACTCCTCCTGGAGCGCCGGGCTTTTTGATGCCATCAAATGCCCGGCCGCACGGAGCGCGCGCCGGAAATCGGGAAACCGGGAAATCCGCCGGCAGCCTCCGGAATCTGACGGGATCGTTTCAATTCCTGGAACGACGGCACAGGTTCGGCGGCCATAATGGGCCGCAACGCGTCCCCTTTCTGAATCCCTCCGCTCCAGGCGCCGTAATTTTTATTCCATTTTAAACTGATATTGCCGCAGCTTATTCGAATATTTATTCCGAATGAAAAACCTTGTCAATTAAGACGTTCCTAAGGCATTTTACTCAAACAAAAGCGGAACGGGTTTAATATCACTGGCTGGTGATTTGAATCCACCACCGGCGGCCAATATAACCCGCTCACGGGACGGGGAAGGTAGTCTCAGGAATGTAAGAATCCCGAAAACATTCTCTTTTCGCAAAAACAAATACTTTAACCACACCAGTAAATCATGAAAAACAGACAGCGTTTTATGTTATCATCCGCTCTGGCGGCGGCTCTCAGCATCACAGCGGCCACATCGCGGGCGGCGGTGGTGTTTTCCGACGCCTTCAACTACCCGGCGGGGGATCTGGTGGCCAACAGCGGCGGGGTCTGGACCCTCGACGGAGTGCCCGCCGCAGGAACGAATTTCGCGGTGAAGGCCGCCGGCTGGGGCACCGGCAACGGGGTGCAGAGCGATCCGCGCGAGGGAAACATCCGCGCCATGCATGCGGTGGACCTCTCGGCCCACACGAATTCAACGGTCTATTTCAGCACTTTGATCGACGCCCTGCCGGTGCCCACCGCCTCGCCGATTTTCGGGGATGGTGACGAGGGCAAGCGCTTCGTGGTTATGTCCCTGTTCGGGGAGGCGGTGCCCGGGAGCGGCACCCTTACAGAGCGGCTTTATTTCGGCCGGGCCAGCGGCAACGATGCGAACTGGGGAATTTATGGCATCGCCTCCGGGGGCAATAAATTCAGCACCGTCACCTCCGATGCCTTCAACGGCCCCAAACTGCTGGTGCTGCGCGTGGATTTCAGCTCCACCGGCGTGGATCCCGCCCGGCTTTATGTGCTGGATCCCAATAACCTCCCCGCCACGGAGCCTGGAACGGCGGACGCCTCCACCACGCCCATGGAGATGGGCTCCGTGACCAGCATCCGTTTCGGCTCCGGCTGGAGCGCCTCGGGGGCCGCCAACCCGACCTCCTGGGGCATGTTCGACAACATGGGCGTCTTCACACAGTGGAATGATCTTTCCGCCGTCAATGTGCCGGAGCCGGGCAGCGCGCTGCTGCTGGGTGTCAGCCTGGCCGGAGTGGCGCTCCGCCGCCGCCGGGACTGAAACCGGAAACCGGCGGCACTCCGCCGCCATCGCCTGTCCCTTTTTTCAAACCAACCGGGCACCGCCGGGAGTTGGCGGTGCCCTCATGTCCTCAACCCTCCCTGACTGGTCCTATGAAATCCCCCCGTCCCCGTTTATCCCCGCGGCATCACGGTGCCCGCTCCCTTCCCCGCCCGGCCCCCGGGCAGCTTCTTCTGGCTCTCGCCGGTGCCCTGATGGGCGCTCCCCTGGCCCGCGCCGAGTGGGTGGAGGTCATTTCCGAAGGCTTTGAAACCCAGCCGGCCGCCACCACCAGTCTGGCCGACACCGCCGACGCGGATCCTGTGGCTCCACTGGTGGTGACGGACGATGATCCTCTGGGCAGCCCGGCGGGTTCCGGGGTGGAGGTGGCGGGGTGGTCCGCAAAAAGCGGCACCAAATCCCTGCTGGTCCGCAGCGGATCGGAGGCCATTCTTCAACTGCTGAAACCCCGCAGCGGCACGAAGTATCAGGTGGATTTTCACATCAATTCCTCCATGGGCGCGGGCGACCGGAATTTTTACGTTATCCTGCGCAGCGAGGGCCTGGACAACAACGGTGATGATTTCCTCGCCTACCGCGCGGACCGGGCGAATTCGAAGCAGCTTTTCTATTTTCAGGGCATCGGCCAGGCCATCTGGACCGCTGTGGAGGGGAAGGAGCGCACCGAGGGGAGCTGGCAGCACCACCGTTTCATCATCGACATGGTCACTCAGACCTATGATCTCTATATCGACGATCTGATCACCCCCGCTGTCACCGGAGCCCTGCTGTCCCGGCCGGGAGCGCCGGTGCCCACAGCGATCATTCTGCGGAACGAGGGGAATTCGGCGGACGACGGCCACTTTCTCATCGACGATATCTCGGTGAAGGCGGAGGGCTCGAAGGACCTGACCACGCCCACCACGGAGGGTTTTGAGAGTTACCCGGCCGTGGTCAATTTTGCGGACGATGCGGATCCGGGCGGTTCCTGGGTCACTTCCGAAGTGGCGGGCAGCGGATCCGGGATGGCGCTTGATCCTTTGAAAATCCAGGTCGTCGATTCCACGGTTGTAGCGCCGCATTCCGGCAGCAAATGCCTGAAGCTGGAGGGCGGCCAGCAGGCCGGCGTCAGTTACGCCTGGGGCAGCGGGCCGGAGCAGGATGTGGAGATCACCTGGTGGGCGCGCGTGCCCGAGTCCACCCAGGGGGCAACCGCCAACTACCTGCGCATGTCCCTCTACGGCGTCGAGGGCGGCCGGGCGGATCAGGGCGACGCCGCCCTGCTGGGATACGGTTCGCGGGATGGCACCATCGGCGACGGCACGTCCCTCACGGTGTTCACCACCGCGTGGAGGGATTCGCAGATCAATTACACGCCGGACACCTGGGAGGAATACCGCCTGCGGACCAACAACGCCGCCGGAACCTACTCCATCGTCAAAGGACCGGGCAGCGCCACTCCCGAGACCATTGCGGACAATCTGGGCTACATCGGCAGCGCCGCCACCTGGGGACCGATGTTCATGGTGGCTTTCAGCTCCTCGAATGGAGCCGGGCATCCCCCGGTTTATGTGGACGACATCACCGTGAAGTCCATCAGCGCGGGCACGGTGGAGCCACCCGTGGTGCCCTACACCGTCGCCGCGGAGGGCACCCGTTTCACCTCCTCCACGATCATTCACATGCCCGGTCCGGTGGGGGGAGCCGCCGTGGATCCGCGCGATCCCACGACCATCGTGGCCACCATCGACTCCATCAACGGAGCGCTCTATCAGGTCAAACAGAACGCCTCCACCAAAGCCTGGGAACTGGATCCGACTCCGCTGGTGAACGGCCTGAGCAATCCCTCCGGCCTCGTGATCGACAATGAGGGCACCCTCTGGTGGACCCACGATTTCACCCAGAGCCTCCGCCGCCTCAAGGCTCCCTGGCGCGACAACACCCAGGAAACCATGATCTCCGGTTTTGGCGCCAGCGCCGACGATGATCCGATTGACCTCACGCTCACCGGGTCAGCCTTCAACGGAGCTTTGGGCAAACCCGGCAATATCGTGGTCGCGGACCGCGACATGGACGCCCTCGGCCAGCGCGGTCTGTATTTCCTCGATCCCGCGGCCATCACGCCGAATCAGACGGCTTTTTCCGACATTCTCACGGGACCGACCACGGAACTGGGAAGCGCCGCCCTCAATGCCATCACCTACCTCCCGGCCACCGGCGAGGTGGTGACGGTGAACAACGACGAGACCATCGCCCTGACCAATGCCGACGGCTCCATCCGCACCCTCACGCCCACCACCGTCTTCAGCTATCTGGCGGGTGCGGCCGCCGATCCGCAGACCGGCCGTCTGTGGCTGGCGGACCGCGACCTGGCGGAAATCTGGTCGGTTTCCCCGGCGGCGGTGAATCCGGGCGACGACCGCAGGGAAGTCAGTTTCAACCTCATCGACGAAACCCGCCCTGAACGTCAGATTTCCTTCAATGATCCCGGCCTGAAATTCAGTCCCGACGGCTCCATCCTTCTTGTTTCCGACTCCAGTCTTCAGAACCGGGGCGGCTGGCTGACGATTCTGTCGGGCTCCGCCGCCGTCAATCCTCCGGGCCCCGTGACCATCACCCGCGTCGAGCATACCCCGCAGGGCGTGACCCTTGGCTGGACGCCGCTGGGAACCTCGAAATACCGCGTGCTGCGCTCCACCTCCCTGAGCACGCCTTTCCAGGATATTTCCGGCGAGCTGACCACTCCGCTCTTCACCGATCCCCAGCCACCCGCCGGCCGCGCCTTCTACAAGGTGTCCTCCACGCCGTAACCCGGCCCGGCCTGATCCGCCGTTCAGGAAGGCTGCGGTCCATCCCCTCTTAACCCCTGACTCCTCCCGCCAGCCCCGGCGGGAGGAGTCCGCTTTCATTTAAACGAATGTTCCCTTTCAAAACCGCCGGCCTCCCCCTGCTGGCCACCTGCACCGTCTTTCTGTTCTGCGACTCTTTCACCAGCACCTGGGCCGCTCCGGTGATCACGGAGATCATGGCCTCCAACAAAACCGGCATCCTCGATGAGGACGGCGAAGCCATGGACTGGCTGGAGATTTTCAATCCCGACGCCACGCCCGCCGACCTGTCGGGCTGGCGGCTCACGGACGATGCCCGGACACCCGCCAAGTGGATTTTCCCGTCCGGCGTCACCCTGCCGCCGGGAGGATTTCTCCGCGTCTGGGCCTCCGGCAAAAACCGGCAGGCTGATCCCGCGAAACTGCACACCAATTTCTCGCTCAGCGCCGATGGGGAATACCTCGCCCTGCTCCCGCCGTCCGGCACCGTGCCCGCCAGCGAATTCACTCCCGCCTTCCCTGCCCTGCCGGAGGACGAATCCTATGGCGTGCCGTTTGAGACCACCATCCTCACCGCCGCCAACGCCGAAGCTCAAATCCTCGCGCCGGCCGCGGCCTCGCCCGGCTGGGAACAGCGGGAATTCACGCCGCCCGCCGCCGCCTCCTGGCGGAAAGCTCCGCTGAGCGCCGGTTTCGGAATGCCCGCCCTCGGATTTTTCGTGGAGGAGCGGCTGTCCCCCACGCCCATCACCACCATCGCGGCGGCGGAGGCGCTTTTCACCGGCACCAATGGCCTGGATCCCAAAAGCGGCCTGCGGCCCGTCCTGAATTTTGTCAGTTCGGGCGGCCAGGACGGACAGTTCAGCGGCGGCATTCCTTTTCTGCACTCCGGCGCGCCGGAACAGATCGCCGTCCGCGCCACCGCCACCATCACCCTGCCCGCCGGGGGCCAGTGGACGTTTCATGTGAATTCCTCGGACGGGTTCAAACTGTATCTCGACGGCGCGGTGCTCATGCAGTTTTCCGGAACGAGGGAACCGGCGGACAGCTTCATCACCCGCACCATCCCCTCCGGCGCCCATGCGCTGAAGCTGATTTATTTTGGCGGCGCCGGCGGCAACGAAGTCGAGCTCTCCGCCGTGCAGGGCAGCAAAACCGGCTTCTCCGACACCTTCGCCCTGATCGGCGACACCGACCATGGCGGCCTGCCGGCGCTGGCCCCGCCGGACAGCGGCGTGTCCACGGTCAGCACCGATCTTTCCGCCGGAATGCTCAATGCCGCAAGTTCCGCCTACATCCGGGTCCCCTTCAGCCTGACAGATCCGGCGGCGGTGGAAACGCTGGCGCTTTCCCTGGCCTGGAACGACGGATTTGTGGCCTGGCTCAATGGAACCGAAGTCGCGCGCCGCAATGCCCCGGCAGCCGTGGACGCCGCGTCCGCCGCCGTCGCCGCGCGTTCCGTGCAGGAATCGCTGCTTCCGGAATATTTCGATCTGTCCGCCTTCCGCGGCCGGCTGACGGCGGGGGAAAATGTCCTCGCCTTCCAGGTCCTGAACGCCTCGGCGGCGGACCCTTCCCTTTTTCTCGCCCCGCAGCTCAGCGCCTCGCGCCGCGTGCCGGGCGCCTGGCGGTATTTCCGTCAGACGACCCCCGGTTTTCCCAACACCGCGCCCGGCGTGCTGGGACACGCGGCACTTCCCTCGGCCAGTCCGCCGCGCGGATACCTTGAAGCCCCCGCCTCCGTCACCCTGACCACCACCACGCCCGGTGCCCGGATCCGCTACACCACCAACGGCAGCGCTCCCACCGCCGCCACCGGCACGGTTTACACGGGCCCGGTGGCGGTTTCCAAAACCACGGTGCTGCGGGCGGCGGCGTTTCTGGACGGCTACGAAACCTCGCCCGTGGCCACCCACACCTATCTTTTTCTCAGCGATATCCTCCTCCAGGGAGCCTCGCGCCCCACCGCCGAATGGCCCGCCGCCGGAACCGTGAACGGGCAGGCCATCAACTACGGGATGAATCCGGTCATAGTGAACCACACCAACGCCACCCTCGGCGGCGCGGCCTCCACCATCGCCTCCCTGAAGTCCCTGCCCGCCGTCTGCGTGACCATGGCCCTGCCGGATCTCTTCGATCCCACCACCGGCATCTACGTCAACGCCGAGTCCCACGGCAGCACCTGGGAACGCCCGGGCTCCATGGAGCTGATCGCCGATCCGACCACGCCGGAGGGCGGATTCCAGTCCGGATGCGGCCTGCGGATGCGGGGCGGGGTCAGCCGCCGGGACAGCAATCCCAAACACGGCTGGCGCGTGTTTTTCCGTAATGAATACGGCGCCGGGAAACTGCACTATCCCATCTACGGCGGCGCGGGCACGGATGAATTCGACGCCTTCGACATCCAGTGCGCGCAGAACTATTCCTGGTCCCGCGACGGAGGCGTCACCTACAACGCCCTGCGGGAAATCTGGAGCCGCGACACCCAGCTGGCCATGGGTCAGCCCGCCACCCGCGGGCGCTTCGCGCATCTTTACCTGAACGGCATCTACTGGGGCCTGCATCAGATCCAGGAGCGCGCCGACGACTCGTTCGGAGCCTCGTATCTGGGCGGGGACAAGGACGATTACGATGTCATCAAAAGCGCGGGCCTCGACGCCGCCAAAACGGTGGAGGCCTCGGCCGGTTATTTCACCACCCAGCCGGACGGCACCGATTCCGCCTGGAAAAAACTCTGGTCCGCCTGCCGCGCGTCCTACTTCATCTGCCGCGACAAAAATCCCGCCACGCCCGCCGCCACGCTGGTCTCCACCCCGCAGGAAAAGCTGGCCGCTTATTACAAAATCCAGGGCCTCCAGGCGGACGGCCGCACGCCCACCGGCGGGGCCGCGCTGGCGGATATGGACAATCTCATCGACTACATGGTCCTCCTGTTCTTCACCAAAAACTCGGATTCCTCCGTCTCCGCCTTTTACGAGAACGCCCGGCCCAACAACTTTTTCTGCCTGCGGAACCGGCTGGGTATGGACGGCTTTCTCTCCATCAGCCACGACGCCGAGCACACCCTCGACGCCCCCGGAGCCGCCGACCGCTGGGGTCCCTGGCAGACGGACACCGGCGCCTACTGGAACAATATCAACTACAGCAATCCGCAGTATCTTCACCAGGACCTCTCGGCCAGCGGCGAATACCGCATCCGTTTCGCCGACCGCCTGCACCGGCATTTCCACAACAACGGAGCCCTGGGCACCGCCAATAATCAGGCGCGGTTTGATCTCCGCTCCGCGCAGATTGAAAACGCCGTCATCGCCGAATCCGCCCGCTGGGGCGACGCCCAGACTTCCCCCACGCGCACCGCCGCCGACTGGCGCGCCGCCCGCACGGCCACACGCAACTGGTTCACCAACCGCAACGCCGTCTTCCTCTCGGAAGCCAAAAGCCGGGGTTTTTACCCCTCCATCGAGCCCCCGGCCCTCAGCCTGCGCGGCGGGGAAATCACGCCCGGCCAGTCCGTCACCCTGACCAATCCCAACACCGCCGGCTCCCTCTTTTACACCACCGACGGCAGCGATCCCCGCCCCGCCGGAGGAGGGGCCGCCGCTTCCCCCGCCGCCCGGGCCTACACCGACGCCGCCGTCATCAGCCGCCCGCTGACGCTGAAAGCCCGCGTGCTCAACGGCAACATCTGGTCCGCCCTGGAGGAGGGAACATTCACCTTCAGCGCGGTCCCGGCGGCGGCGGGCAATCTGGTGGTTTCGGAATTCTGCTACGCCCCCGCCGGTCCCCGGAACACCGCCGAAAGCCGCTACGAGGCCTCGGATTTTGAATTCATCGAAATCCAGAACATCAGTGACCGCCCCGTGAATCCCGCCGGGATCACCTTCAGCCAGGCGGTTGATTTCACCCTTCCCGCCACTCCCTCCACCGCCCTGATCCCTCCCGGCGGCCGGGTCGTTTTTTCCCCCAATCCCGACGCCTTCGCCGCCCGCTACGGCAGCCTGCTGAAGCCGGTGCCGGGCTCCTTTTCCGGTAAACTGAACAACAGCGGCGAGCTCCTCCGCCTCACCGCCGCCGACGGCTTCGTCATTAAAGAGTTCACCTGGCGGCCCACCGCTCCCTGGCCCGCCGCCGCCGCCACCGGCGGGCACAGCCTCGTGCTGGTGAATCCCGCATCGAATCCCGACCACACCAAAGGCACCAACTGGCGGACCAGCGCTCTGCCCGACGGCCAGCCGGGCATTGAAAAATCCACCCCGGGTGGATACGCCGCCTGGAAAGCCGCCGCCGGCATCACCAGCGAAACCGACGACCCCTGGCGCCTCGGCCTGCCCGCTTTGACCGCCTACGGCCTGGGCGCGGCCCCCGGATTGCCCGCATCGGAAATGCTTCCCGTCGGCGGACTGATTTCCCTCACCACGGACGGCGTCACCAAAACCCACGCCACCCTCTCCTTCCGCTTCCGCGCCGCCGCCGCCGATCTGACCGCCAGTGTGGAAAGCTCCTCCACCCTCGCTCCCGGCTCCTGGGCTCCCGCCGCCGTCACCCTCGTTTCCGAAACCCCGAACCCCGACGGCACCGCCACCCGCCTCTACCGCGGCACTCAGCCGGTGAATCCCGCTTTGCCCTCCTTCCTCCGCGTCCGCTTTTCCGTGATCCCCTGATCCGCCGCCTCCCCGCCGCTGCGGGCGCAATCGCCTTTGCGTGAACGGGTAGTGAGGCGTAAATCCCGGCGTTATGCTCCCCCTGCCAATTTCCGCCCGTCCGATTTCGTTATTGCTCGCCGTCTGTCTTTCATCCGCAGCGGCAGCGGCCCCGTTACTGGTCATCGGCGACAGCCTGACCAAGGAATATGAGATCAGCTTCCCCGGCGTGCCGCTGGCCAGTGTCCCCGGGATCGATCCCGATAATCCCTCAGCGCGGAACTGGGTGGAGATTCTGAACGCGCGGCCCGGCGGCCAGTTTGATCCAGGGGAGTACAGGACCTCCCTGGCCGCGCCATGGAAGGACCTCCGGCTCCTGGGTCACGAATACAACTGGGCCGTGCCGGGAGCCAAAGCCCGCCAGATCCGGGACCTCCTCCTGATGCGGAATCTGGACGAGATCACCAACGATGCCGGTTTCAAAAAATTCACGGATCTGGCGGCGGAGTGGCAGCAGTCCGGCACGCGCATCACCGCCCAGCTCCAGTCCGGAGCGGGCGGAGTGGTGATCTGGGTCGGCGCGAACGATTTGCGCTCCGGCAGCACGGACCCGGCGGCGGCGGTGAACGGCACGCCGGTCACCTACGGCTCCATTTATAATGGAGACGGCACGGGCGCGGGAAATCCCCAGCCGCTCATGGATTCCATCCGGGCCAGCATTCAGGAAATCGCCAACTATGTCCGGGCCGGAAACGCCACCATTCCCCTGGCCATCTGCGCGGTCCCCCACATCGGCAGCACCCCGGATGTGATGAGCACTTTCCCCACCGACGCCACCCGCACCGGCCGGGTGACCACGGCTCTGGAGGCGCTGAACGCCGAGCTGAAAACCTGGACGGAATCGACCGCCAAGGGCGTCTGGGTGCCGGAAACCTACACGATCACCAAGGATCTCATCGCCACTCCTCTGAATATCGGAGGAATCACCTTTAAATCCGAAGCTGATCCCCTGGGCGCGGGCGATTCCGCCGCCGCGCACAACCACTACCTCTTTGCCGTGGACGGATTCCACCCCACCACCGCCCTCCAGGCCCTGGTCTCCAAAGCGGTGTCCTCCGGGCTGAAAACCGCTTTTCCCGCTGCTTATGAAGCAGTGCAGCCGCTGGAGACACGGGAAATTCTGACGGTGCTCGGCCTCAGTCCCGCCACCGGCTTCACCGAATTCCTCACCGCCGCCGGCGTTCCCGCCGACTCCCGGGGAGCGCTGGACGATCCCGACCACGACGGGCTGCCTAATATAACGGAATACGCGCTCGCCGGCTTCTCGCCCTCGGCCGCCGACACGACCGCCATGACTTCCGCCGTTCTCGACACCACCGGTCCCGTGCCCGTGGTCCGGGCCACGTGGACGCCGCGTTTCGCCGACAATGCGGCCTGCGCCATCACCTGTCAGGCCTCCATCGACCTCAGCACCTGGGTCGATGTGCGGGAAGCGGAGATTGTCACCGGCCCCACCGGTCAGCGCAGCGCTCAAGTGCCCGTCGCCGCCGGGGCCAAAGCCTTTCTGCGCCTCAAAATTACAGCCACGCCGTGAGGATTTGTTCCGGCCGGTTTTCGGGGCCTTGTCTCCGGCTGTCCTTTTCCCGCTCCTTTGGGGGATAGGAAGCCGATTTATTCCCGCGAGGCTTGAGCTGCGGGATATTGACGACGGCCGCGCGGATGCCGGAGGCGATTTTTTGAATGTTTGTCGCAATAGCGCCATCGCAGTCTCAATAGCCTGACCGCCGATGCTCCTGGATTGGAGGCCGGAGGCGATTTCCTGAATGTTTGTCGCAATAGCGCCGCCGCAGTCTCAATAGCTTGACCACCGATGCTCTTGGATTGGAGGCCGGAGGCGATTTCCTGAATGTTTGTCTCAATAGCTTGACCGCCGATGCTCCTGGATTGGAGGCCGGAAGCGATTTCTTGGGTGTTCCTCCCAGAACCGGCCTTAATGATCCGGCATTTTCCGAGCGGAAGGAGAAATGCGGGCCTTCCAGCCAGCAAGGCCAGGCTTCCAGCCTGATCCCGCAGCAGGAACAGCTTTCCTGTCCTCGGAATTTAAAGGAATTCTCAAGGCTGATTGGAATCGTAAAGAGCGCCTCCCGGTGTAAAGCCTCCGCGCTTGTGAAACTTTTCACAAATTCGCCTTGCCGGTGTTTGGCTCGCGCTCATAGTTCGGCGTGTGAGCGTTTTTCCGGAAGATTCCGGTTAAAACCGCCCTGAATTTTTCCGACTGATCTGACCCCATCGCCTTTCCTGTGAGCACTGCGACCCAACCCTCCGGCCCTGCGGCCCCGCCTGTGGATCTCGTGAACGTGCAGGTGAACGGCACCTGGATGCAATTCCCCAAGGGAACGCGGATGATCGAGGCCCTGCGCCAAGCGGGCAAGGAGGTGCCGCATTACTGTTATCACCCCAAGCTCAGCAGCCCCGGCAATTGCCGCATGTGCCTCGTGGAGACCGGGATGCCCTCCCGTCCCGCCCCCGGCCAGACGGAGGTGGAGAAGGATGAGCACGGGTTTGCGAAAATCATGTGGAGCCCGCGCGCGGCCATCGCCTGCGCGAACACCGTCGCCGAGGGCATCGGCATCCGCACCGAAAGCAAGCTGGTGCAGGAATGCCGGAAGGGGGTGATGGAGTTTCTCCTGATCAATCACCCGCTGGACTGTCCGATCTGCGACCAGGCGGGCGAGTGCCGCTTGCAGGAATTCAGCGTCGAGCACGGCCGGGGCGAGTCGCGCTTCCTGGAAAACAAGGTCAAGAAGCCGAAAAACCGCCAGATCGGCCCGCGCATCACCCTGGACGACGAGCGCTGCATCATGTGCAGCCGCTGTATCCGTTTCACCTCGGAAATCGCCGACGATCCGGTCCTCGGCTTCACGGAACGGGGCAGTTACACCGTCCTGACCACGCATCCGGACAAGGAACTGGCCAACAATTACAGTCTGAACACGGTCGATATCTGCCCGGTTGGCGCGCTGACCAGCACGGATTTCCGCTTCTCCATGCGCGTCTGGTTCCTCAAGGAAACCAAGAGCATCTGCAACGGCTGCGCCCGCGGCTGCAACATGGTCATCGGCAGCCGGAACAACATCATTCACCGCCAGACGCCCCGCGAGAACAATGACGTCAACTCCGCGTGGATGACCGACGACGGCCGCAACAGCTTCCATTTCATCAACGGCGAGGGCCGTCTGACCCAGCCGCTCCGCAAGGAAGGCGGGACGCACAAACCGGTCGCCTGGCTCGAAGCCCTGCAGTCCGCCGCCGCCGCCCTCAAGCAGCACGCGGGCAGTCAAATTGCCATCATTGCCTCCGGCCGGATGACGAATGAGGAGCTTTTCCTCACCAAACGCCTCGCCGCCGCGCTCGGCACGGCCTTCCTCGACATCGTCCCCCGCATCGGCGAAGGCGACAACTACCTCAGCCACGCGGACAAAAATCCCAACACCCAGGGAGCGAAACTCATTCTCGGCACCGAGCCCGGCAGCCAGTTGGAAGCCATCCGCGCCAAAGTCGATTCCGGCGAAATCACCGCCGTCATCGCTCTTCAGGAAAACCTGCTCAAGGAAGCTGGTTTCTCCCCGGCGCAGCTCGCGAAACTGACCACCCTCATCGTCGGCCACGTCCTCGCCAATCCCTCCGCCGAAGCCGCGAACATCGTCCTGCCACTGGCCAGCTACGCCGAAAAACGCGGCAGCCTGATCAATGCCACCGGCCGCCTCCAGCGTCTGAACAAAGCCGTCGAGCCCGTCGGCGAATCCCGCGACGACTGGGAAGTCCTCCGCGATCTCACGCTGGCCGTCAGCGGCCAGAATGGGCTTTATTCCATCGAGGACGTCTTCAAACTCATGGCCTCCAGCGTCCCGCAGCTCGCCGGCCTCAGCCTTGGGAAAATCGGCGATCTTGGTATTCCTCTCATTGAAACCGGCGAAACCATCCCGCTCATCGAGCGGGAAAAGGAGCGCAAAGCCAAGGGCATCATCGTCGGCTGATCCGTTCGTCATGAACAGCACTCCTGATTTCCCAAACCTGATGAGTCTTTTCAGTTCCACCGGAGCTTATTCGCCCGGCTTCGCGCTGATCCTTGTGGGACTGATCGTGGTGGCGGTCTGGAAAGTGCCGGGATTTCCGCGCACTCCCAGTCTTCAACGCGTGGGAGGAGCCCTGGCCGCGCATTTCAGTCTCGCCGGTATCTCCGCCTGGATGCTCACCTGGGACAGAATCGAGAAAGTCGGCCTCGGATTTCTAGCCATGTTCCAGCTCTTCACGCTGGGCCTGGCCATTTTCTTTTTCGTGGCCGCCTTCACTTCGGCAAACCGGAATCCCTGACTCAGATGAAAAGTTACACGGCCATCATCGAACGCTGCCCCGACACGCGGCTGTATGTTGGTCACGTGCCTGATTTTCCCGGCGCTCACTCCCAAGGATCAACATTGGCTGAGCTTCAGGCCAACCTTCGGGAAGTGATCACCATGCTGCTGGACGGCGACGCCGTTTAAATTTTCCGCCCCTTTTTCATGGACTGGTTTCTCATCATCTCCTCCGGCATTAAAATCGCCGTCATCACCTTCGGGATTATCCTGCCGCTGGTCGCTTTGTCCTCGCTCGCGGAGCGGAAAGTAAGCGCTTTCATCCAGGACCGTATCGGCCCCAACCGCGTGGGCATTCCCATGACTCTGCTGGGCGCGAAGAAGGATATTCCTTTCTTCGGTCTCATCCAGCCGATGGCGGACGGTCTGAAGTTCATCCTGAAGGAGGATCTCACGCCAAAGCACGTCCGGAAATTCTACTTCTGGCTCGCCCCCGCTCTGGTGCTCGTGCCCGCCCTGCTGACTGTCGGAGTCATTCCCTTCGGGTCGGAGATCAAGCTCTTCGGCAAACAGATCCCGCTGGTCATCGCCAATCTGGATATCGGGCCACTTTTCGTTTTCGCCATCTCCAGTCTCGGCGTTTACGGCATCGTCCTCGCCGGCTGGGCCTCGAATTCGAAATATCCCTTCCTCGGCGGCGTGCGCTCCAGCAGCCAGATGATTTCCTACGAAATCGCCCTCGGCCTCAGCGTCATCCCGGTGCTCATGATCTTCGGCGAACTGAATCTCGGAGCCATCGTCCGTTACCAGGACGCCAACGGCTGGCTGCTCGCTCCCCTCTGGGGCCAGGGCCTCAGTCTCCAGCGCTGGCTGCTGCTGATTCCGCTGGTGATCAGCTTCGTGGTCTTCACCGTCTCCATTTTCGCGGAGACCAACCGCATGCCCTTCGACCTTCCGGAGTGCGAAACGGAACTCGTGGCCGGCTACCACACGGAGTACAGCTCCATGAAATTCGCCCTCTTTTTCCTGGGGGAATACGCCGCCATGATCGTCGGCAGCGGCCTCATCGTCACCCTCTTCCTCGGCGGCTGGTCCATTCCCTTCGGTCACTACATCGGTCTCGGAGCGGAAGGCGCGCACAACACCTGGTGGGTCGGCCTGCTGCAGGTGGGCTGCTTTCTCACCAAGGTCGTGGCCTTCATCTTCTTCTTCATGTGGGTGCGCTGGACCCTCCCTCGCTTCCGCTTCGACCAACTCATGCGCCTCGGCTGGGTCTTCTTTTTTGAAATCGCCCTCTTCAACGTCTTTCTGACCGCGTTGATTTTAATGTTCGTAAAGTAATGCAGACTGTCTACGTGGAAACGACAATCCCCAGCTACCTGGCCGCTTATGAGAGCAGTCAGGAGCCTATGGCGTCGCATCAGCGTCTGACTCAGGACTGGTGGAAAAATGACCGTCACCGCTTCCTGCTTTACAGTTCCGTTTTTGTCCGGCAGGAGGCCTCGTGTGGTGATTCCGGGGCGGCTCAGCGCAGACTTCAATTTCTCCATGGCCTGCCGGAACTGGACGTGCCGGAAGCCTTGGATGATCTGGAAGCTGAATTAATCCGTCTCTTCCAGCTTCCCCCGAGAGCGGCCACTGACGCTTCCCATCTGGGGATGGCAATTCTTCATAGAATCGACTACCTTCTGACCTGGAACTGCACGCATCTCGCCAATGCCACCCTTCAAAAGGACCTTCACCAATACTGCCAATACCACAGTCTTCATTATCCCATCGTCTGCACACCGGAAACCCTCACCCGCACCCAGCCATGACCGACCTCATCGTTCAGGAAATCAGAGAAATCCGGGCCTCCATTGCCAAGGATTTCGGGTATGACCGCGCACGTTATCTGGACTGGGCGCGGAAAGAAACGCGGCGAAATACCTCATCCCCCCTCACCTTGCCAGAGGTGATTCCTCCTTGTGAAGACAAGGTTCTTGCGGAGACAGCTTCTCAACCCTAAAGCCGTCCCGTTCGAACTGCACAGCGGTTTGCAGAACCGCCTTCTGAAATTTTTCCGCCCACATCCATGGCCTATATTGTTCCCCGCCCCAAGCTCACTCTCGCTGAGCGCATGTATTTTCCCTCCATCATCACGGGGCTGAAAATCACGCTCGGCCACCTCATCCGCTTCGTGAGGGGGAAGTCGAAAGTGACCATGCAGTATCCCGAGGAGAAGTGGGATGCCTCCCTGCCCGCCCACTACCGGGGCGCGCCAACCCTCGTCACCGACGAGCACGGCCGCGAACGTTGTGTGGCCTGCCAGCTCTGCGAATTCATCTGCCCGCCCCGCGCCATCACCATCAAACCGGAGGAAATCCCGGACGAGAGCAAGTGGGCCAAAGTGGAGAAGCGGCCGAAGATGTTCGATATCGACATGATCCGCTGCATCTACTGCGGCATGTGCGAGGAAGTCTGTCCGGAGCAGGCCATCTTTCTCCGCAAGGACTACGCCATCGTGGGCACCAACCGCGAGGAGATGGTCCACAACAAAAAGCGCCTCTACGAACTCGGCGGCGTCCGCGAGGGCCTCGTGAACAAATGGAATCCGCTTAAATAAGATGAAGGTAAAAGGTTTCAGGGTTCAGGTTTCAGGATTGAAGCCGCCTCTCTGAAACCTGAACCCTGAACCCTTTCACCTTCAAAAATGCCCTCCGTCCTTTTCTACATTTTCGCCGCTGTCATGCTCGGCTTCGGCCTGCTGGTGGTGGTGCTGCGCAATCCCGTCTCCAACGCCCTTGCCCTCGCGGTCTCCTTTCTGGGCCTGGCGGCGCTGTTTGTTTCGCTGAATGCCTATTTCATCGGGATTATCCAGATTCTGGTCTATGCCGGCGCGGTGATGGTGCTCTTCCTGTTCATCATCATGCTCCTCGACATCCAGGCGGAGCAGCGCCGCAAGCTGAACCTGCCCGCCGTCGCCGGAGGCATGGTGCTGGTCGCCGCCTTTGGTCTCCAGCTGGTCTCCGTGCTGAGCCAATTCGAGCCCGGCAAGCGCCGCATGAATGAGGTGGAACTCAATCTCGCCATCGCCGCCGATACCCGCGCCGCCAGCAATGCTCCGGCCCGGAGCCTCAACGCCGATCTCGCCGCCGGGAACCTGCCGGACGTGAAGCTGATCGGGGAGACCCTCTTCACCCGCTACAATTTCCACCTCCAGATCATCGGCGTCCTCCTTCTGGTCGCCACCGTCGGAGTCATCGTCATCAGCCGCCGCGAGGATAAACCAGCCCCTGCCGGGGAGGGACAAGCAGAAAGGGTTCAGGGTTCAGAGATTGCCTGAAATCCTCCTCTGCCGCTTCCGCCTGAACCCTGAAACCTGAACCCTTTCACCTCCTTCCCCCATGATCACGCTCAACGATTACCTGCTCGTCAGCGGCCTGCTTTTCGCCATCGGCCTCGCCGGCGTGGTCCTGCGCCGGAACATCATCATCATCTTCATGTGCCTGGAGATGATGCTCAGCGCCGCCAACCTCAGCCTTGTGGCGTTCACCCGGTTCAACACCGTCAACGGCCTGCCGGACTACAACGGCCAGATGCTGGTCTTCTTCATCATCACCGTCGCCGCCGCTGAAGTCGCCGTCGGTCTGGCCATCATCATCGCCCTCTTCCGCGCCCGCCGCACTGTCCACGTGGACGACATCGACGCCATGAAGCACTGATCCACAAAGTTTTCAGTATTTCGGTTTTCAGTTTTCAGCCATGGCGGTCGCCCCCCAGTTTGCTGAAGATGAGACACTGAAAACTGAAAACTGAAATACTGAAAACTTTCCCCATGAGCCACGCCTCGATCATCCTTTTCCTTCCGCTGCTCAGCGCCGCCGCCATCCTGCTCGGGCTGAAGCGCAGCGCCACCCTGAGCGCCCTGCTCTCCACCGGCTCGGTGCTGGTGACTTTTCTGCTGAGCATCGGCCTGCTGATGAAAGGACAGGACAGCACGGAGCTGCTCGGCTCCTGGATCCGAATCGGCGACGTCTTCAGCATCGACATTGCGCTGAAACTGGACTCACTGAGCCGGGGCATGATGATCGTGGTCACCACCATCGGCCTGCTGGTGCATATTTTCTCCCTGGGCTACATGAAGGACGATCCGGGCAAAGCGCGCTACTTTGCCGGCCTCTCGCTCTTCCTGTTTTCCATGACGGGGATCGTGTATGCCGACAACTTCCCGATGATGTTCATCTTCTGGGAACTGGTCGGGGTCAGCTCCTACATTCTCATCGGCCACTGGTACACCAAAAACAGCGCCGCCGACGCCGCCAAAAAAGCGTTTCTCACCAACCGCATCGGGGACTTCGGCTTCATGATCGGCATCCTGCTGCTCTGGGCCGCGACCAAACAGTTTTCCTTCGACGGCGTCAAAGCCGGTGTCGAGTCCGGAATGATCACCGGTGGCCTGCTGACCGCCGCCACCCTCTGCATCTTCTGCGGCACCATCGGTAAAAGCGCCCAGTTCCCCCTCCACGTCTGGCTGCCCGACGCCATGGAGGGCCCCACGCCCGTCTCCGCCCTGATCCACGCCGCCACCATGGTCGCCGCCGGCGTTTACCTCATGGTGCGTGTGTCCTTCCTCATCGCCGCCTCCGCCGCCGCCGGGACCATGATCGCCTGGATCGGCGGCATCACCGCCCTCATGGCCGCGCTGATGGCCACCCAGCAGAACGACATCAAGCGCGTCCTCGCCTACTCCACGCTTTCCCAGCTCGGTTACATGGTCATGGCCGTCGGCCTCGGAGCCGCCCAGGCCTCCATGTTCCATCTCTTCACCCACGCCTTCTTCAAAGCCCTGCTCTTCCTTGGCTCCGGCGCGGTGATTTACGCCTGCCACCACGAGCAGGACATCTGGAAAATGGGCGGCCTGAAGTCGAGGATGCCCGTCACCTTCGCCACCTTCGCCATCGGCACCGCCGCCCTCATGGCCGTGCCCTTCGTGACCTCCGGCTTCTACTCCAAGGAAGCCATTCTGGAAGCCGCCCTGCATCACAATATCCTGCTCTTCATCATCGGAGCCGGCACCGCTTTCCTGACCGCCTTCTACATGACGCGTCTCGTCGTTGTCGCCTTCCTCGGCAAGCCCCGCGCCCATGGAGCCGACCACGCCCACGAGGTCCCGCCGAGCATGCTCATTCCCCTGGTCCTCCTCGCCATTCCCTCCATCATCGCCGGATTCCACTTCTTCGGCGGCAAAATCCTCGGCGAAAACATGCCGCACCACGAGGGCAGCATGATCGGCATCACCTTCTTCGTCTCCCTGCTCACCCTCGTGGGCGGCGTGTATTTCGGCTGGAAAACCTACGCCGGTAAAGACAGCGACCCGATTTCCATCAGGCCCTTCGCCAACAAATTCTACTTCGACGAGTTTTACGCCAAGCTGATCGCCATCCTCCAGGACGGCCCCGCCAAAGCTCTCCAGCTCATCGACAACCTGCTCATCGACGGCCTCGTCGTGCGCGGCGGCTCCAGTCTCGCCTCCGGCACCGGCTCCCTCCTGCGCCGCCTTCAGGTCGGCAACATTCAGGGTTACGCCTTCCTCTTCGGCCTCGGCGTTCTCCTGCTGGTCTGCTTCGCGCTGATCTGATCCTGCCTTAAATCCCGGTGTCTGTTTGAGAACAGCTCCGTCAAAGGATCCGTCCCGCCTGGACCGGTTCCTCCAATGATCGGCGCAGCCTTTGGACTGCGGTGACTTGTCACCGCTTTCCTCCGCGGGACTTGTCCCGCCGGACCACCCTGACGCCAGTCGCGGGCCAGGTTTAACACCACCTTTACACTTTCCCCTATCCGCCCACGGCGTGTCCATGTTTGACATGCGTGCCACCTTCTCCTATACCAGCGCCAGCTCCTCCGACGCCACTCCCGTCAACGGCCTGACCGGCGACGGCGTGTGGAACCGCGACGGTTATCACAACGAAGGCGTCACCTTCGATCCGGCGCTCGCCCATCAGGACAATACCATTTCCGGCAAACTCAAACCCACTGCGGCAGATCCAGCCGGAAAGGCGGGATCCTGACACAAAATCGCCGTCCCCCATCGTCCTCGACAAAATAAGCTCCCCCGGCCTCGCTGTCCTGGCTGACGGTGTGGCAGCTGTTGTAGGAAAATTCCCCGCCTGGCTCCAGTCGTGGGAACTGTCCCACCACGCCATCGCCCTCCACCACGATCACCTCCCCGTTCCGCTGACGCACCACCCACTTCCGCGCCTTTACCGTGACCGCGATATCGGAGCCATTGCGGATGGTGATGAAATACACGAAGGGAAACGGCCGGTCGTCAGGTGCCGTCAGACTGGGCATGTACATCACGTCATCCACGGACACCTCCAGTCCTGGCAGTTCGGGGATAGGCTGAGTCACAATGGCGGGGAAAAGGTCAAACTTCCTCCCTCATCAACGGCCAGATGCCCTTCCCTGTCAAAAGCTTCCCGTTTCCCCTCATGGCCACCAATTCCAATCCAAAATCCATCCCGAAAACCAATTTCCGCCCCGCTCAGAATCCCGTGAAAGCCCAGCTGGCCACAGCCCCCGTCGCCCTCACCATCGCCGGCAGCGACTGCTGCTCCGGCGCGGGCCTGCAGGCCGATCTCAAAGTTTTCTCCGCCCACCGCGTCCACGGCCTCACCGCCGTCACCTGCGTGGTCAGCGAAATCCCGCATCACGTCAGCCTCATCCACCCCGTCCCGCCGGAAGTGATCGCGGACCAGCTCCGGCTGCTGCTGGCCGCCTACCCCGTCGCCGTGGTGAAAACGGGAATGCTTTACAATGCCGAAATCATCCGTCTCACGGCCGACGCCCTGCTGACCGTCCCCCCAGCCCGCCGCCCGAAGCTTGTCGTCGATCCCGTGATGATCGCCACCAGCGGCGATCCCCTCATCACTCCCGACGCCATCGCCGCCTATCAGGAAATCCTCTTCCCTCTCGCCACCGTCATCACCCCCAACCTTGACGAAGCCGGCGTCCTCCTCGGCCGCCCCCTGAAAAAACTCACCGATCTCCACGCCGCCGCCGCCGAACTCCACGCCCGCCACGGCTGCGCGGTTCTGCTCAAAGGCGGCCACCTGCGCGGGACCAAAGCCATCGACCTGCTCCACGACAACGATGGAATTCTCAAGCTCTCCGCCCCTTACATCAAAGGCGTCAGCACCCACGGCACCGGCTGCACCTACTCCAGCGCCATCGCCGCCCAGCTCGCCCTCGGCAAATCCCTGCGCCCCGCCTGCCGCGCCGCCAAACGCTTCATCACCCGCGCCATCGCCGACTCCCTCACCTGGGGCCGGGGCACGAAAAAAGTGCAGGCCCTCCGCCAGTGGCGGTGAAGGCGCCCCATGCTGAGGACCGGGCTTTCAAAAAAGGCCAGGCGCTGGATTTTCCGCCCGGATATGCGCCAAGTGACAGGAGTTGGATGGTTGATTGATTGTTAATCCGGTTGGAAATCGGCCCGGATCCCCCATCCCCGGCAATTACTTTCTCAACCCCAATACGCCGCCCGCTCCGGTGAGGCCTGCCGGACAGCTTCAAACCGGAACCGGGCGATAGCTCAAAGTTGCTGAAATCCCCGTGAACCTCACCGTGCGCGTTCCCATCCGCTGACTTTGCCGTTTTTGAAACGCACCACTGCGGCCGTCACCGGCACGTAGTCCGGGCCGCTTTCAAAGCCGATGAAGGCCGGGTCATAGCGCCGCCCGTATCTTCCATAACCAAAACCGTAGCCGAGTGTCAGATTGGAGGAATAGATCGGCTGCAGGGCGGTGTAGCGCCACAATTCAAAAGGAGTGCCATTCTGACTTCCGGTGGTGACGCTGTCCGCACGGCCCCAGGCGAGATAAGCGGCATCCTTGGACATGCCCTCCACGATACGGCCCTCCCGCACAGCTTTCTGTTCCGCGGCCGAAAGCGTGGCGAACATGCCCGGATACTTCTCAATGCGGCCCGGCGGCCCCGGAGTGGCGCAGGAGGAAAGAAAAAATCCGGCCGTGATAACCGGAATCAGAATCAGTAATCGTCTCATATTCATGAATCAGAGAGGGAAATAATTTTTCCGGCGGCAGTCCGGGCCGCATCTGGTTTTGACTTTATACCTGTGGAAGACCCGTTTGGCCATCGAATTTCCTATCCGCCGGCTCAGCACCCCCGAGCGGTGCAATGAGCACCACCACCGTTGCCTGTCCGAGGAGCTGCGGACCCGGCTGTCCGTGCCGGTTTGCCGGGTCATGAGGAAATCACCCGTGTCACCGGGCGGAAGCCGGTCCCGGCGTCCGCAGGCTCCGCATGACTGGCGGTGGACCGCCCACCACGTGTCGGCTGATTGAAGCGCACCCCGGCTCCCGGATTCCATGCCAACGGCCTCAATGGAACACGATTTCCGGAGCTCCTGGCAGCCCGGGTGCCGCATGACCGCCATCGGGGGTTAGGAAAATTATTCACGGCATTGGTTTTCCTGCTTGCGCGGCGGCTTAATGAGGCTAAGAATCGCACCTCGCCGGAGATCGGCGTGCAAGGACAGGTGGCAGAGTGGTCGAACGCGCACGCCTGGAAAGCGTGTTTACAGCAATGTAACGAGGGTTCGAATCCCTCCCTGTCCGCCAAATCAAATTGGCATTGATTTTCAACGAGTTACAAAGATTGCCCGCCGTCTGAAGAGGCCAAGTGGCAACGAAACTGGCAACATCCCCTTCAGGACGTTTTGTCTTTCTGAAGTCCCAGCAGGTGGGATTTGAGACTCGCCCAGACGATCAGCCGCACGCCGCGCCCCTTGCCCGGCTGGCGCTGGCTGAAGCTTTTCACGGGCGGATGCTGGAGGTTTCGCGGGGTGGGCAGGATGAGCTCGTTGAGCATCGCCCGCGTCAGCCCGCTCAGGGGACAGAGCGTTCCCGGTTTTGGCAGCCGGATGTAGACCGGCTCCCCGGGGAGCGCCTCCGGTCCCTCGTCTGTCGGGTCCTCCGTGTGTCGGTCAACCGCAGCGGTCTGCGGCGCGAAGCGGTGATGAATCACCAGCTTTCCGGGGGAGACAACGAATCGCTCCACGAAAGTCCGCGCGATTCGCTGCCGGGTTTTAAGGGGAAGTCCGGGCCAGACGCTTTCCACAAAGGGGGAGGAGGACGCTTTCCCGGTTTCCGGGGGACGGTCGTCCTTCCGTCCAGCGATTTTTGCTTCCGCCTTCCGGATTTTTGCCCGGAGGGAGCGCAGGGCCGTCTCCAGCGGCCTGGTGAACACCGTGAAATCGGCGGAGGAGAATTTCCCGTCGAGGACCAGCTGCTGGCCTCTGGCAATCTCGGATTCCGCCTTTTTCCGCTCCGCCCGCAGTCCGTCCAGTTCGCGGTGAAGTTCGTCATCACGCGGATCGGCGGAGAGAAGCGCGCTGACCGCCTCCCGGTGCTCCCGCTCAAACTGCCCCAGATCGCGGAGAAAAATGCTTTCCAGATCCTCCACCGCGACCCGGGTCCGGCATTTCGCGCAGGTGAATTTGCTCAGAGCGGAGGGAATCGTCATCGTTTCCCCGCACGCGCAGTGCACCAGGCCGGAAAGCGCATGGGCACCCCGGCTGATCACTTTGGATTCCCCGGAGGACTGCTCCGAAAGCACCCGCTGGACGTCATCCCACACCTCCCGGCTGATGAGCGGGGGACAGGGGATGGTCCTCCATGTGTCCTCCGGACGCGCTGTCCGTTTTCCGTCCGCCCCCGCCTCCGTCCGGTCCACCTCGTAAATGCCGATGGCCGAGCGGCACCGGAGCAGCCTCGCGACGGTGACATCGGTCCATTTTCCGGCGGTGGGGGACGGATACCCCATTTCATTGAGCGTCCCCGCCACCGCTCCCCGGGTCCGGTGCTCAAGAAAAAGATCAAACATCAGCCGCCGCACGGCGGCCTTCTCCTCATCAACCGCAAGAGCCCCGCCGCTCCAGCGGAATCCGAACGGTGCCCGTCCTGTGCTGCGGGCGGCCATCAGCTCTGATCATGGGGGATGTCGCCACGGATGGCCTCGGCGATGATTTTGAGCATCTCATGCTCGCGCCGCCTGCGCTCCGCAGGCGTCAGCTTCGGAGCGGAGCGGGTGATGTCATGATTGGCGAAGCGCTCAGGTTCGGCCGCCGGGGCCGTGCCCCGCCCGGCCGCGCGGGCGAGATTTTTGAGAAATCCGGCGATCTGAACGGGAAGGATGCACTGCACATCATGATCAGGAAGGGAGGCGGCGGTTTCCGCTTCGGCGGAGGCGAGCTTCGCGGGATCGGAGCAGACAAGCAGGGCGCTTTGGTATCCGGAGGACAGGCAGGCCCGTAGGGTTTCGATCTCCTTGCGCGTGCGCGAGGTGACCACGACCTCGCAGGCGGTTTTGAAATCTGTTCCCTCCACGGACACATCCAGCCGGTATTTTCCCTCAAGAATGTCACACTCCGGAAAGGCTTTGAGTCCGGCGGCATTGGCGGCGGCAACCACCTGGCGCTGCAGCGCCTTGTGGACGGGCCCGCCCCGCCCGGGGGATGGTTCCGGCTCCGGTGCCGGCGGGGGAGCCTCGGCCGCAGGACCCTCAGTGGCAGGCGGAGCGGCATTTTCAGAGGCGGATGGAACAGCGGGCGGCGGGACAGGGGACCCGGCGGCTTCGGCAGGCGGCGGCGGGCTGCCGGTTTTTACCGGTGCCGGTCCCTCTTTTGCCCGCCCTGCCCCCTCCTCCGTCATCCATTCCCGAAGGGAGGCCTCCACCTCCGCCCTCGGTGTGCCATAGGTCTCCCGGGACCGGGCCAGAACCTCCTCCCGTCTGCGGTCCATCTCCTCTTTTTCGGGCTCCTGCGGGGCGGGAATGACCAGATTGAAATCACTGGACGCGCCCTCCACCCGGCAGATGGCCTGACCGGTCCGCAGATTCTGGATGTCCGCCGCGCCGAAGTGGACAAAGCCCTCGGCGAGGGCGCGGGCGTCCGCGTCGCCGACCCGGAAAACGATGCGGGTGCCGGCGTTGGAGACCGCGCTGGCCACCTCCCGGTCACGCTCCAGCTGCCGCAGCTCCTGATGGGCCATCACCAGCCCCAGCCGGTATTTGCGGGCTCCGGAGAGAATCTCCTTCATGCTGGGCGTCAGAAAATGATGCGCCTCGTCGATGTAGCAGAAAAAATCCCTTCTTCCGGCCGCCTCCTGGCGCTGGCGGCGCATGGTCATCTGCTGGAGTTTGGACACCACCAGGCTGCCCATCAGAAAGCTGTTCTCCGCGCCCATCTGCCCCTGCGGCAGCCGGGCGATGAGAATTTTTCCGCCGTCCATGATCTCGCCCAGATCCACCCGGTTCTCCTTCTGCGAGACCATATAGCGGATCGGTTTCGGTGACAGGAAGGTCTCCAGCCTCGTGATTACCGGGCCGATGCTTTTGTTGCTCCCCAGCTGGGGAAAGGCCTGTTTCCAGTAATAGACGACATCCGGATCGGTGACCGTCTCCAGAAAGCGGTTCCGCCATTTCGGCTCCAGAAGAAACCGGCGCAGACCCGCCATGGTGCCTCCCTCCGAACTCTCCAGAAACGCCAGAACCGCATTTCTGAACACTGAATTCATCTGATCGCCCCAGCTCGTGGAGAGGCGCTGGAACACGCTGACCAGATCGGAGGACAGCAGGGTCTTCTCACTGTCGGAATGGGCCGAGAGAATATTGAAGGGGACTGAATACTCCTCATCGGAGGGATCAAGGACCACCACGTCCCCGACGCGGCCGGCGGGAACCGCGCCCATGACCCGGTCGGCGAGATCTCCATGAGGATCAAGCAGCGCGAACCCCCGGCCGTTCTCCAGATCCTGCCGCATCATGTCAAAAAGAAGGGTGCTCTTTCCGGTTCCGGTTCCGCCGAGGATATGAAAATGCCGCACCCGCTGCTCGCGCGTGAGCCACACCTCCCTGGTTTTTCCCGCGTGCTCATTGAGCCCCAGGAACACACTGTGCTCATCCTTCGGAAGCGGTGGAGCCTCGCGGGTGTTTCCGGAGAGCCGCCGGAGTTTGGGGGATTTCACGGTTCTGGAGGGAAAGCGCACAAAGCCCAGCAGTTCCTCCCGGTTGAGGATCATGCCGCAGCGGCGGCTGCGGCGCAGGAGCAGATCCCCGCAGTGCTCCCGGATATCGTAGCCATCATTGGGGAGCGGCCGCAGATGGTTGCCGTCCCGGTCGGCGAAAAGACGCAGGGGGGCGGCCATGTGGCGAAGCACATCCCACATCCGGTCCGTGTCAGGGGACCGCGCGGCAAGCCGCGTCACGCATCCGAAAAGAGGTGAGGACACTTTCCGCTGCGCCCCTTTGAGAAGAGCCGCGCCGTCATCAAACAGCGGTTTTCCGTCCGCCCTCGAAACAGAGGGGATCAGCTGATCATCCCAGGGCCCGGAGAGCGGCGTGAAAAGCACCTGATAGACCGCCGCCTCGCCGTCCTCCAGATTTCCCATGGCGCTCAGCAGTCCCACAAAGGGATCGTTCCGGGCATCCGGAGCGAGCGGATACATGAATTCACGGCCCAGGCCGAACTCGATCACCATCCGCTCCATGTCCGCGTCCTCCTCCCAGATGCCCGCAAGCAGGGAATCCGAAGCCTGCACCATGATCTCCGGAAAATGACCGCCGAACTGGGCGGTCACGATAGGGGCGTCACTTTCACGGACCGTGAGCTGCACGGCAAGCTCATGGCCGGTGGCGGTGAGTTCAAGCGCCAAAGGCCCAGAAAGGTGCGAGAGGCTGGTGAGGAAATTCGCCATTTCCGCCGGGGACGGGGACAGATCCGGCGGAAGGAGAAGCCTCAGCTCCACCAGAGGCTCGTCATCCTCCAGGAAACACGGTTCCTCCTCCATGGATTCCGACTCCTCCTCCCTTGCGGGCCCGGGCCGGGGCGGCTGGAGCGCGCGGAAAATTCTGTCCGACAGCCGATCAAACAGACCGGGCACTTTGCCGGTGTCCGCATCCGGATCCGCCGGCCGCAGTCTGTGACCCGGGAAAGGAACAAAGGGAGGCTCCAGCTCCACCGGAGCGCAATACAGTTCGGCACCCCGGCCCCGCCGCTCCCAGGAGTGGAAATTTTCGGCAATTCGCTGGTGGAGATTCATGCGGAGGGATGGAATCCTGAAAACCGTTCACTTGTCTTTTTTGATCCCGAAATATTTTTCCATCTCCCTTTCCGTGAGAATCTGCTCAGGGGAGGAGACCCTGACGAACTGCGGCTCGTCCACACCTCCGGCCATGCAGAACTCCCGGACCTTGTCCTTCACGAGGCCGTTCACGACCTCGCCGAACATGAGACGCTGATCCTGCCGGTAGTAGGTGTCACGCCGGAACCCCTCGTAAAAAGCCCCCACCACCGGAAGATAAACCAGAAACTCATCCAGGCCCGACCACAGATTGCCTGTCAGAAAAACGAGCAGAAGAAAAAGAATGGAGGAGCCGAACAGGATGCCGCCGAGCTGTGGTCCGAAAAGCTGCCATTCCAGGAGGGCGAATCCCAGCAGGCCCAGCACCGCCAGAATCACCTCCCAGCCCTTCAGGCTGCGCCCGAGAGTCGCGGCCCTCACGGAGAACCACCACGCTTTGCCGAAGGGGGCGGAGCAGATGTCGATCACAAACCGTTCACGTCTCAACCTCAGATATCTCCGGCCCGAACTGAGAAGGCTGCCCTGTTTAAGGACGATCCGTTCGGCTGTCATATCAGGCACCTCCTGTTCCCTCAGTTCGTCCTCCACGGCCTGATAGAATGTTTCCGGCTCACTGCGGAAATCCGCGAGGGCAACATACCACTGGGAATGAATATAGGGCCTGCGGCGGCGGACGAGTCCAAAAAGCATGGGGACAGTTGGCTAGGGTTTGGGCATTTTATGACTGACAATTTCCCAGCCGCCGGAGTTTTTCCGCCGGAGGATCAGCGTGATGGTGTGCTTTCCTCCGCCCGTTTTCCCGTCGAGCGCCTTGTATTCGCTCCGCATCTGATATTGGACCTGGAACCGGTCGGGGCCGAGGGCACGCGACACGATATCCTTTATATCGACGGTTTCCCGGACGTATTCGTATTTTCCATGATAGTCCCGCTCGCTGTTGAGGATGAATTGTCGGTCCGCATTTGCCGTATCGAAAAAATCCACTTTGTCCGCGTAATCCTCCACTGCGGGAGCCAGCTGGTTTTCTGACATTCGCGAGTGGTGATTGACCACAAAGATTTCGATACTCCTCAGATCGCGGCTCCCGCTGTCCCGTGTGGGCAAAGCAGCGCCCTCTGGAACGGGGGACTCGGAGGAAAAAGAAGCGTCTGTGGAGGATTTAGTTGCAGCTTGAGCGGCGGGAGACGCCGGTTCCGGAGTCCTGCTCCGGGCATCAGCCAATGGCTTTGCGGATGCGGCCAGTCTTTTGTCCCAAATCTCCTTCCAAGTGGGGAATTTGTCGGTGCTGGTGGCATCGGGTGGCGGTTCGGGCACCACCGTCCACCAGCGGTGCGGCTGATCGAAGGACACAAGCTGTGTGGCGTCCCCCTCAATGAACACATCCGCCAGCACATCTCCTGAGGCGCAGGATTCGTTAAGGCGCTCTATCCAGACCTCAGCCTCCCGCCCCTCCCACCGGCTGACCCCCAGCACGGACTTGAGCCTGGACCGATCAGGTCCCACTGTCTCCTTGGTGAGGGGATTGATAAGCGGGGGATAAAGGTGGAGCTTCAAATGGTTAAGCTCCAGCGCTGCCTGAACGTCCCGCTGCCGTGGCATTTTTTCGGTGCCATGCGGAAATTGAATTTTCCACCGCAGCGGCGGAACAGTCTGAAGGCCGAAATAAAACACCTCCACATTTCCGTTCCGGAACTGGAGCGTTTTGGAACCGTCGCTGGTGCCAAGGAGTTTGTCCGTGTCGAGGACGCTGATTTCCGGGAAAAACCGCGACTCGGCATATTTCCGGTCTTTCAGACTCAGCACCGTCAGGCCGGGCGATGGCCAGTCCGCCGTGCCCATCGTCTCCGGCAGTTCCGCCGACACGCGCAGCCGGTTAATTTCAAAGCTCCAGACGGCATTCTGCGGAGTCGGTAAAAGGGGATGCCACAGGAGTTTCAGTTTCTCCTCTTCAGGAGTGGCCGGATCAAGCTCCAGCGATTTGAGATTATAGACCTTGGATTCCCGGCCCGGAGAGAAAAACAGGACCTTGTTTTCCTCCGCCCACAGCACCGGCTCCTTCGGCACGGCGTGCATCTTGGGCTGGGGCAGCTCAATGATTTCACCCGTCTCAATAACCACCACCGCCAGACGTCGGGGATCGCCGTTCATCACCACAAAAAGCCTCCGGGCGTCGGGGCTGAACGCAAGCCAGCGGGCCGGATAAGGCAGGGAAGGAAACCGCCGGGTATATTCCTTCTCAAGATGGTGTATCACGATAGTCCGATCTCCGGACATCCCCGCCAGCAGGGTCTGATCGGATGAGGCCACAATAATATCCGGATCGAGGCTTCCAAGGGAACGTCTGGCGGTGATTTCCCAAGCCGCCGGTGATCCCGTTTTCAGCCCTTCGGGAACGGTGTAACTGAATGGTTTGCCGGCAACTGAGGTGTCAGGCGGCTTGAGAGGACTCCAAAGAGTGAGGAGAGACGCGGCGAGTCCCAAACCAAGCATTCCCCGGAGACCCCAGCGGGCAACTTTCGGCAGTTCACGGAACTCCAGAAAATCCTCGTCCCGGCGAAGAAGCATCATTCCCAGCGTGGCGGCTATGGAGCCCGCAAAAAGAGCCGGAAGCAGCGACCCTGTGCTGATCATCGCCGCGCGCCGCGAGGCCTCAGCGCCGCCAGCAACGCGTGCCATCAGAAGAAAGCAGCAAACAGCCGTCAGGCCCGCCCACGCCGCCGCCCGTGCGCCCCGGCGGGCCGCCAAATCTGGGCGGACACCCATCCATCCAGCGGAGAACCCGGTCAACCCTCCGGCCACCACTGCAAGGCAGCTCAGCGCCAGCAATGCGGTGCGGGGCTCCTCCTGATAGGACTGAAGCCAGCCTTTCCCGAGGAAGAACAAGAGACCGCAAAGCAATCCCGCTGGCTCAGGATACGTCCAAAGTGTCGCGAATGTTTTCATCGCTCCGGTGGGCAGCCCGAATTGCGGATTACTTTTAGTTTTCATGTCGGAAACTGATCAGCAAGCCACCAAGGCACTCCTGTGGGTCAGGGATACTGGACGGGTTTGAGCGTGAGGGACTTCAGGAGGACAAAGGCTTTTGCATTGTCGTGTGTGTCCCCGCCACGGATATACAGCCGCATCGGGCGTGAGAAATCTGCGCTATTGATTTTACCCCTGCCATATTCAACACCGGAGATGGAATCCACGGTAATGAACGTCGCAGTATTGGACGTGAAAGTGATGCTAGTTTTGTAAATCACTCCTTCCTTGGCGACCCACGACCCTTCGTAGGTGCCATTGAAGGTGCAGACAGGGGCGGAAAGCTCAATATTGCCGGGAGAGGTGATCCACTGCTCCGTGATCGCACCCCATACCACTTGCATAAAAAGCGTCCCTCCGCTGCCGCTCCAGAGATATTCCGCCACTTTACCATCCGGAATAAAGGTCTGTTTCGTGATGAGTGTTCCACCTCCGTGGGTGCGGCCTGCCTTTGCTTGAATGCCTCCGGGCACCGCTTCGAAACGTCCCCCCATCGGGACTTCAGAACGAATCTCCGGGGCACTCCCACTCACGCTTCCACTGTCGAAGTAGTTGTAATCATCGATTGCGCTCAAAGCGAAAACGGCTTGAGCAACATTGAGTTTGAAAAAAGCCTTTCTTTGATTGGTGCGTTCAGGCTCTTTGAGGCGCACGCCCACACGCTGAGTAAACCCGTCCGGGTTGGGGATCGGAGCGTAAGCGGGTTCGATGCGGCCCTCCGTTTCGTCCCAGTTTTGAAGATTGCCCGAGATCAGGACCTTGTAGCCCAGTCCACCGCCGCCTATGAGCCGGTTGTATTCAAAAATTCCGGATAAAGGGGAATCGGCGGCGTTACTGATCCTGAAGGGGGTCTCGGGCAATACGAACCGCGAACGAGAACCGAAAGCGAAATGCATCAGGTTTGAGGCACCGTCAGGACTGACGATGGCGTTTTGGCCGAGAATAGCTGGATCGTTCGCTGTCAACTCCTGCGATGTAAAGACAGCGCTTTTCCACACATTGTAGGAGGGAAGCGGAATAGTGATCAGAGCATCCCGGCTTCTGGTTGTCCCGCC
>JAZKFB010000061.1:7181-14492 GCA_040386695.1 Verrucomicrobiota bacterium | reverse complement strand
TCCGAAATAATTTTTCGGGCCTGCGTTGCTGTAATTTTATCCCGTGCGGCACTTTCAAACTGATCTGCAAGCTTCTGGGCAAGACGCCGGTCCGCCGTCTTGGTTGACCGCTGGGCGCGTCGACCGTCCGGGAGAGCAAAGCAGGCAAACCAATAAGTGCTGGTGGCTTTTTTGCGCAGTGAGGCCATAATATGGCAACAGTAGTGGCAACATCCAAGGATGTCAAAGACATCATTTGCGGCGAATTATCCCCGATGAATGAGTCACAGCGGGCTGTTAAATCGAAACGAGGGTTCGAATCCCTCCCTGTCCGCCATCATTTTTTACCGTTGAATATCAACGGGTTACGAAAAAGGCCAATCAGCCAAAAATGGCGGAGTGCAACGAAACCGGCAGCCCCGGACTCACGACGCCTGCTCCCTCTGAAGCCTCAACAGATGGGACTTGAGGCTCGCCCGCACGATCAGCCGCACGCCACACGCCGCGCCCCTCTCCCGGCTGGCGCTGGCTGAGGCTTTTCACAGGCGGATGCTGGAGGTTTCGCGGGGTGGGCAGGATGAGCTCGTTGAGCATCGCCCGCGTCAGCCCGCGCAGGGGACAGAGCGTTTCCAGTTTGGGCAGCCGGGTGTGGAACCGGCTCTCCGCCACAGCCACACGGTCACACTCTGACGCCCGCAGTCTGCGCCGCCCTCGCCACTGCCGTGCGGGGCCAAATCCCGCCGACCGCCTGAGCACCGAAGCAACGGTCTGCCGGGATATCCGCAGCCCGGACTTGGGGCACGCATCAAACGCCTGCCGCATTTTTTCCCGGAACCGGACCGCGCCATCCGCGGCCTTTTCGGAATACGGGCTGGAAACCGCGAATGCTGGCCACTCTTTCTTTTATAAACAACTGACAAAAAGGGGCACCCGTTGCCGGGTGCCCCTTCGAATTTGGTGTTTAAACTGGAGACAGCGCGGATGAAACCGCGCGCCGCCTCAGTTGGCCGGAGCTTCGGCCTCGACTGGAGCGGGAGCTGGGGCTTCCGGGGCCTTGGCGGCGGCTTCGGCGGCGGCGAGTTCGCGCTCCTTGTCCTTGAGGACGGCGCGGCGGCTCATTTTCACGCGGCCTTTTTCATCGATGCCGATGCACTTGGCGGTGACGATGTCTCCGGTTTTGACCACGTCCTCGACCTTGTTGACGCGGAAGTCAGCCAGTTCGGAAACGTGGATGAGACCGTCGCGGCCGGGGAAGAGTTCCATGAAGGCTCCGAAGGCGGTGGTGCTGACCACGCGGCCGGTGTAGAGCGCGCCCACCTCGGCTTCCGCGAAAATGTTGCGGATGAGGCGCATGGCCGCGTCCAGACCCTCTTTTTTGATGGCATAGACGTGCACGGTGCCGTCGTCCTCGATATCGATCTTGGCTCCGGTTTCGGCCTGGATGCCTTTGATGACTTTGCCGCCAGGGCCAATGAGTTCACCGATACGGTCCGGCGGGATCTTGGTGGACTCGATGCGGGGAGCGTACTGGCTGATGGCTTTCGGCGAGCTGATCACCGAGTTCATGAAGTTGATGATGTCCAGACGGCCTTTGCGGGCTTTATGGATCGCCTCCTCCAGAATGCTCAGGGGAATGCCGGGGAGCTTCAGGTCAAGCTGGTAGCCGGTGACGCCGCGGTCGGTTCCGCACAATTTGAAGTCCATGTCGCCGAAGTGGTCCTCGGAGCCGATGATGTCCATCATCGTGAGGAAACGGGTCATGTTGTCATTCTCATCGTGCTCGCTGACGAGACCGACGGAAATCCCGGCCACGGGGCGCTTCAGAGGCACGCCGGCGGCGTAGAGGGAGAGGACGCCGCCGCAGACGGAGGCCATGGAGGTGGAACCGTTGGATTCCATGACTTCGCTGCTGATACGGACGGCGTAGGGGAAGTCCTCAATGGCGGGGATCACTGGCTCGATGGAGCGCTCGGCGAGAGCGCCGTGTCCGATTTCGCGGCGGTTCTGACCGCCGAAACGGCCGGTTTCCCCCACGGAGAAGGGAGGGAAATTGTAGTGCAGGATGAAGCGCTTGGAATCCACACCACCGGTGTAGTTGTCCATGTTCTGGCCTTCGTCGAGAGGGGCCAGGGTGGCGAGGGCGAGGGCCTGGGTTTCGCCGCGGGCGAAGAGGGCGGAGCCGTGCACGCGGGGGAGCACGTCCACTTCGCCGCTGAGTTCACGGATTTCATCCAGGCCGCGGCCGTCGGCGCGGACCTGCTTGTCGAGGATGGAAATGCGGAAGGCTTTCTTCTGGAGGTAGTCGAAGGCCTGGCTGATTTCGAAGGATCCGGCGTCCGGATACTTGGCGAGAATGGCCTCCCTCACCTCGTTTTTCAAAGCACCGACGGCATTGCCGCGGGCGACCTTGCCGGGGGTGTAGATGGCGCCTTCAATGCGGCCGCCGGCCACTTCGTAGGCGACTTCGAGGAGTTCCTCGCGGGCGCTGAGAAGTTTATACTGGCGGACGGGTTTGCCGCAGAGCTGACGGAGCTGTTTCTGGGCGCTGATCAGGGGCTGGACGGCCTCGTGGGCGAAGTGCAGGGCCTTGATGAACTCCTCATCGGGCAGCTCGTTGGCGGCGCCCTCGATCATGATGACTTCGGATTCGGAGCCGACGTAGATCAGGTCCAGATCGCTGACCTCGCGGTCGGAATTCGTGGGGTTGGCCACAAACTGTCCGTCGATCCGGCCCACGCGGACCGCGCCGAAAGGCTTGGCCATAGGGAGATCGGAAATGTAGCAGGCGGCGGAGGCGCCGTTCATGGCGAGGACGTCGGAGTCGTTTTCGCCGTCAGCGGCGAGAAGAAGGGCGACGATCTGGGTGTCGTAAAAATAACCTTTGGGGAACAGCGGACGCAGCGGGCGGTCCGTCATGCGGCAGGTGAGGATTTCCTTCTCGGTGGGGCGGCCCTCGCGTTTGAAGTAACCGCCGGGGAATTTGCCGGCGGCGGCGGCCTTTTCTTTATATTCGACGGAAAGCGGGAAAAAGTCCTGACCGTCCTTGAGGGCGGTGGAGGACACGGCGGTGACGATCACAACCGTCTCGCCCATCTGGACGGTGACGGCACCATCAGCGAGACGGCCCATTTTGCCGGTTTCAATGATGATGGGGGTGGAGCCGACCTGGCTCGTGGTGGTATGGATACTCATATTATGTTTTTGTTGCTTCTTGTAGGGAAAGGGGCGCGGAAAGCGCGGACGGGATCCGTATCAGTCAGGCGGCCGATGCGTTTTACTTTTCCGGGAAAATCACCGGAAAGAAAAGCCGGGGCTGACGGGATCCTGGAGGAAGCGGCACGGAAACCGCTTCGTTCGGTTTGTCGGAGTTGAGAGGAATTGGCGGCTGAAAGGAAGGCTGCGCGGAAATATTCCGCCATGGAAACCCGATGAGCGCCGCTGTTCCGGATTAATATCTGAAAAAATTGATCCCGCCGCGAACTTGCGTCCGGGCGGGATCACGAAAGATTAACTCATGTCGGTCGGTCGATCCGGGCGGGAAACCCGGATTAGCGGCGCAGGCCGAGGCTCTTGATGAGCTTCTGGTAGCGTTCCTCGGCCGTGTTGCGCACGTAGTCGAGGTGGCGGCGGCGCTCGGCCACGGCGCGGAGAAGACCGCGGCGGGAGGAGAAATCCTTCTTGTGGATCACAAGGTGCGCCGTGAGGTGCAGGATGCGCATGGTCAGAGCGGCGACTTGATAATCCGCGCTGCCGGTGTCCTTATCGTGAAGTTGGTAATCCTTCAGATTGATGTCTTTGTTTACTGTAATGCTGCTCATTTCGTGGTTAGCCGTATGGTTCCGGAAGCCCGCTGACAGCGAAGCCTCCCCTTCCCGCCCCTCGGGAAGGCGCGCATTTTGTCATATTTGGCGCGCGGCGCAAGGGAAATTCCGGGGTTTCAGTTGAACAGAGGGGCGGGAGGAGGGGGAATTTGAACAGAAGGGCGCGAAGGAAACGAAGGAGGACAAGGAAAGGCATTCGTTCCGGCGCGGCGGACCGGGCAGTCGCCCAAGCCCGGTAACCGGTGATATCATTTCCAGCTTTTCCCTTCGTTTCCTTCGCGCCCTTCTGTTCAAATTCCTTTGCCGGGCTGCGGCCTCTCTTTCAAACCACCGTGTTTTCCGGCTCCGGGAGGCGGATGGTGAAGACCGTCTCCACGCCGAGAGTGCTTTCGACGGTGATGGCGCCACCGTGGGATTCAATGGCCCGGCGGACGATGGAGAGGCCGAGGCCGGTGCCTTTGATCTGCTGACTGTGGTGTTTGGCGACACGGTAGAAGCGCTTGAAAATGAATGGAAGATCCGCCCGCGGAATGCCCACGCCGTTGTCGCAGATGCGGATGACGGCCTCCTCCGGGGTGCGGTCCAGACTGACAGTGATGACCAGCCGGCCGTCGGCAAGATTTTCCTTGAGGGCGTTTTCGATAAGATTGAAAAACACCTGATCCCAGTAAAAGCGGTCGCCGGCGAGATCGTCGCCGGTGGCCGGAAACTGGAGATCCACCCGGGCTTTTTTCTCCTCAATGAGCGGCGCCAGGCGGTCCACCACGTCCTCAATGCACTCGCGGCAGGAAAACAGCGAATGCCGCAGGGCGGAAACGCCGCCGTCGGATGCGGACTCAAATTTGGACAGGGTCAGCATGTCCTCGACAATCCGGGCGATGCGCTGGCCGTGCTTCTGCATGGTCTGGAGACTTTTGCGCAGCATCACGGGCTCATCGATCATGCCGTCGAGGAGGTTTTCAAGATAACCGTTGATGATGGAAAGCGGTGTCCGCAGCTCGTGGGAGGCGTTGGCCACGAAGTCCTTGCGGATCTGCTCGGTCTCGTGGCGGTCGGTCTCGTCGCGGATGACCACACGGAGATGGTCCGGCTTGTCCTGACCAAACAGCCGGACGGGAGCCGCGCTCACCACCAGATGCCGCTCCTCCATGCCCCCGCTCCGGAGCAGGCCGAGGCGGAATTCCTCCTCCTGCCAGCGGTTCCCAAGAGCCACGCGGCTCAAAAAGGAAAGAATGCCGGCGTCATGGATCAGATCGCCGATGGGATGCCCGTCCAGTTTCCGGCTGGTGTGGAAAAGGTCGTGGGTCTCGTGGTTGGCGAAGACGATCTCCTGTTTTTGGTTCACAAGGAGACAGGAGTCGCCGAGGCCTTCGAGCACACTTTCCAGCACGTTGTTGCGCTGCCGCAGCGCGGAGGCGGAATCCGTCCAGGGAACACCCGCCTGATGCAGACGCCAGGCCAGCCAGCCGGCCAGCGCCGCCAGCCCCGCACAGATCGAAATGGCGGTGATCAGGGGATTCAGCATGAAAGTCTGACGGTCAAAAAGAGATGGCGGATCATGCTGGAATAAGGTCAGCGGTCATGCCGCCGGCAAGGGGGGACTCATGGATTTGCATCCAGATCAGGCGCTCAAGACCGGGGTGCGGCCGGAGAAGAGTGGCCGAACACAGCCGCGCATCCACCGTTTCGCCGTCAATATGCCATTCCTCGTAACAGGCGATCACGACGGAACCGGCGGCCACTTCACGGAGCACGAGGTTTCTGATATGGATGGAAAGACCGGGATAGCGGCCATATTCATCGAAAGTGGCGCGGATCAACTCGCCGGCATTCCGCAGCCGGCTGTCCGGACCAATGAGTTCAAACGACGGCCCCCATACCGTCCCGACCCGTGAGAAAACGGCCTCCGTCCCCGCCACTTCGCCACGGAACCAGCTCTGGAAAAATTCATGCAGTCCCGTGATTTCACGCGCCGCCAGTTCCGCTGAATTTCTGAGGATACCGGACATGCTGTTGAATGGCGGATCCGTTGACAAGAAATCAAGCTGCGCCGCATGGTCAATTATTGATCATGCGGGGAGACACCGCGAAGTTGACCGGAGAACAATCCCGACGGCTCACGTCAGGCTTCCACCGCTTTTTCCTCCGGCAGCGCCGGGGCCGGGGTCTGGCCGGCGGTGACAAAATGGTAACCGACCCCGCGCACGGTCTGAATGGCGTCGGCGTATTTGCCCAGTTTCTCGCGCAGACGCTTCACGTGGGTGTCGAGAGTGCGGGTGAGGGTGGTGTCGGAGTAGCCCCAGACCTCGCGCAGCAGGGCGTCGCGCTCCTGAACCTCGCCGTTGGCCTCCACCAGCAGACGGAGGAGTTTGAACTCCGTGGCCGTGAGGTCCACGGGCTCGCCGGCGAGGAAGAGTTTCAGGGAATTCCGCTCCAGGTGGAACGCGCCGGCCTTCAGCGTGGCGTCCACCGTCACCTTGCGGGTGCGCTTCAGCAGCGCCTTCACGCGGAGAACCAGCTCCTTGGGGCTGAAGGGCTTAGTGACATAATCGTCCGCCCCCAGCTCCAGACCGGCGATGCGGTCGTTGAGTTCGCCTTTGGCCGTGAGCATGATCACGGGAATGCCCCGGGTGCGGGCGTCGGCGCGGAGTTCCTTGTAAACCGTAAAGCCGTCCTTGCCGGGCAGCATGAGATCCAGGACGATGAGGTCCGGGAGTTTTTCCTTGGCGATGCGGACGGCGGCCACGCCGTTTTCGGCGGACAGGACGGTGAAGTCCTGACGCTTCAGATTGAAGGTGACCAAATCGAGAATATCCGTCTCGTCATCAACGACCAGTATGGTGTGCATGTGTGGCGGAAGTTAAGGACTGTGGCCGCTCCGACAATGCGGTTTCGTGTGACGAAGCTGTCACAGGGAATGCCCCTGCGCAAGCTTCTCCCTGAGGGAGTTATTCCATTTTGAAAATTTACGCCGGACCGCAGTCCGCTCACTTGCGGCGGAACATGCGTGTCCAGTAGTCGAGGGCATTCTGAACTTCGCAGGCCCAATAAGTGAACCATCCCATTTTTTCACGCTGAGGCTCCGGTGAGGAAATCGGAGGCGGTGGGGCGGGAACCGCAGGCGGGGCGCTGACAGGCGGCGGCGGAGCGGGGGGCGTAGGCGAAGTTTTAGCGGCCGCAGTCCGGGCGGGCGGTGCCGCCGCCGGGACGGATGGAGGTGGGCTGACGGGAGTAACGGCGGCAGGTGATGGAGCGGCGGGAACTGGAGAAACTGCCGGGCCTTTCGGAAACACCAATGGAATAGCGGCTGGTTTCGGTTTGGGCGCGGCAACGGGCGGCGCGGACGGAACCACGGGCGGCGCGGACGGAACGACGGGCGGCGCGGACGGAACCACGGGCGGCGCGGACGGAACCACGGGCGGCGCGGACGGAACCACGGGTGGCGCGGATGGAACGACGGGTGGCGCGGATGGAACGACGGGTGGCGCGGATGGAACGACGGGTGGCGCGG
>JAZKFB010000061.1:0-7081 GCA_040386695.1 Verrucomicrobiota bacterium | reverse complement strand
ACGGAACGACGGGCGGCGCGGACGGAACCACGGGCGGCGCGGATGGAGCCACGGGCGGCGCGGATGGAACCACGGGCGGCGCGGACGGAACCACGGGTGGCAAAGGCGGGGCAGCCATCGGCGGAAGCGACGCGAGGGGCGGCGCGGCGGTGCCGGGGGCTCGCGGAGCGCGCGGCACGGCATGGCGGGCAACCTGCAGGCCGGCGTCCAGAGTGTCGGTCAGTTCGAAAAGCTTGAGCTTCAGAAACCCGCTGATGCGCAGGGACTCCAGCGCATTCTCACTCGGGGCGGCGAGAATCAGCGCGGAACCGTGACGCTGCATCCGCTTGGCCAGAGAGAGAATCGCCCGCAGCGGGGCACTGGTCAGAGTCTGCACGCCGGAGAATTCCAGCACCACGGCTTTGCCTGTGTCCTCATCCACATATTCCCGCAAACGCGCGTCGAACTCGGAGGCGTTGTTGGAGTCGAGCTTACCGGCCACGGTGAGCACATTGATCCCGTCTTTGACTGCTTTGGTGATTTCCATGAATAGGGGGTTTTCCGGTCAGGAGGAAAAGAGAAACGGGGTCAGGCGGCGGCGCTTTGCGGCGCGCGCTGGACACTGCGGGTCATGATGTTGATGTTTCTGCCTTCCCGGCGCTCGTAATGCCGGGTGTCGGTGGCCTGCAGAAGCATATGGATGCCGCGCCCGCCGATTTCCAGATCGTCGATATCCTTAACTTCAGAGTCATCCACCGCCGGAGCCTGGCTCCAGGGGTCGAAAGGCCGGGCATTGTCAATGATCTCCACGCGCATGGAGCCGTTGCGGTATTCAATTTCCAGGCGCACCTCCGGGTTCTCCCGTCCGCCGTATTTCAGGGTGTTGGACGCCAGCTCATCCAGAATCAATTCCGCGACAAACTGAAGCGGCATGGGCATTTCCTGATAAACGGCGCTTTCCTCCAGCGCGCGCAGGCAGCTTTGAAGGGACGTGGGATAGCCGTGAATCAGATAAGAGAATGGCGCACTCATTTTGTCAGAACAGGGAATGGCGGATCAGCCGGACGCGGACCGGGAATATTAAGCGATTATGGGGAAAATGAAAGACGGACGATGGTGAAATCATCCGGAAAGCGCTCCAGAGCGCACAGGGCGCCGATGCGTTTGCGCAGATAAGCGGGTTCTCCGCCGGACATGTAGCGGGTGCCGCGGACCACGGCGGTGAACTCCTCGAATGACCATTCGCGGTCCGGGCCGACCGGGATTTCAAAAGCGCCGTCCGTGTAGATGTAAAGCTTGGCCCCGGCATCCACATGAATGCTGCCGTTGATGAACTCCACGCCCTCCAGCGCGCCCACGGACGGCCCCTCGGTGCCCAGGGCGGCGTAGTCCGCCCCGTCCTCCGGCACCTCGCCGAAAAGCAGCACCGCCGGCGGATGGCCCGCGCTGGCATACGTCAGGAGGCCGGTCCGGCGGTCGTAAACCCCGTACCACATGCTGAAAAGCATGTTGTTCTGGTTCTCCATGGGAAAAGCGGCGTTCAGATCCGCCAGCACTCCGGCCGGGTTGGCCATGGCGGCTTCCCCCTGGAGCAGCCGGGCGCGCACATTGTTCAGCACGGAGATCGACAGCAGGGCCATGCCGGTGCCGTGGCCGACCACGTCGAGAATATACATCACGAACAGATCGCCAACCCAGTGATAACCAAAGGAATCGCCGCCCAGCGCCTCCGAGGGCACCATATGCCACTCGGCGGTGATGGGACCCTCGGTGATGGGTTCGGGAAGAATGCGGTGAACGTAGCGGTTGGCCTCCTCCAGTTCCGCCGTCATGCGTTTTTCGCTGAGCTCCAGCCGGGCCATGGTCTCGCGCCGCCCGCGGGTCTGCAGCGCCAGCACCCCGTAGCTGGCCAGACAGACGGCGAACTGCCGGTCCTCCTTGGACCAGGCGCGCTCCGGACCGGTGCGCTCGAAGCAGAGCACGCCATGAATCCCCTCCGAATGCCGCAGTCCCACGCACAGCAGACTGTCGGTCTCCATGGCCGCGAAGCCGATGTCCCGCAGCAGATTCATCATGGGAGTGTCCGACACCGCCTCGGCCCAGGGCTCGGAGGTCAGCAGGCGGTCGAAAAACATGGGGCAGTAGGCCAGATCCGACACCGCTCCGGACGGCACGGGGCCGGCCATGTCATGCCGGACCTGACAAATCACCCGCTGCCCCGCGGCACCGGAAGCGTCCGCTTTCAGCCAGGCGGAAACCCGCCGGCAGTCTAGACCCTCCGCCGCGCGGTGGGCGAGAAGGGTCAGACTTTTCGGCACATCGCCCTCGTGGAAGGCCGGGGAGAGGGACAGATCCGAAAGCGCCTCGCTCTGCCGGCAAAGGCGGCGGAAAAGCGATTCCTGCCCGGCTTCCTCCCGGTGCTCGTCACTGACATCGCGCAGCAGGATCAGAAAATTCGCACAGGACCGCGTGGCCCTGACCTCAATGACCCGGCTGCCCGACGGCAGGAGAAACAGAGCCTCGGTCTCCGGGCAGGTCTCGCCCTCGTTCAGGCTCAGCAGATGACTGCGCAGCCGGGTCCGCTCGGCGGTCCACTCATCCAGATCGCGCCCCGGGGCATCACCGCCCAGCAGCGCCAGCGCCTGCCGGTTGGCCGCCAGGATATTCAGCCGGACATCCGTCTCCACCGCCGCTCCCGGCAGACTGTCCAGTCCCGACCCCGATTCCGGCGGCGGCGCGTGGCGGGTGCCCTCATCCGTCACCACGGTCGGGTAAAGCGGCACCGCGGGTTCCCAGGCGGCCATTTTCCCGCGCTGAATCTCCGGAGGATCGGAGGCGCCCAGATGAAACAGGAACGAGTCCACCTGCAGCGCCTGCATCGGCATGAGCGGGTAAGGCTGCCCGCGCCGCATGGGCACGCCCTCCAGCCAGGTGTCGTTGCGGGATTCCGGCAGCGCCACGAGGCACCAGACGCCCTCCACGGATTCGATGCTCAGATGGCGGCGCGAGAGCACGTCCACCGGGCGCAGGATTTCGGGGGCGACGGTGCCCTGGCGGCCGAGGATATCGCCCGCGCGGCAGGGCCAGCGCTGTCCATTCACATGCAGAAAAAGTTCGTCGGAGGGGTTCACGGAACCTAAGAAACCGGCTTCAGGGGCGGAGGCAACGGTCATTCCCCGCCGTCTTTCCGGCGCAGCATCAGCAGGGCAAAGCCACACGTCAGCAGCGTCCACAGGCCCAGCGACGCCAGACCGGTCAGGGCGGGCCGGGCGTGCTTCAGAACCCGCGGCCGGTCGTCGCGCAGGGTTTCAGTCAGATACCGCGGGGTGAGCACGTTTTTCCGGGAGGGATCCCAGTCAAAATTCCGGATTCCGAACGGCTCCATGCCCTCCTCCTGCGGCTGGACGTAAATACGGGACTCATCCACAGGAATCTGCACCGCCCGCGCGGGATTGAGCAGCACGGACAGCGGGCGCAGGGAGGTGGAGAGATTGTTCAGGGCGGTGGAGTAGTCGCTGGCGTCCTTCACACTTTTCCCCCAGACCAGCGAGACATCCATCACGCGCTGGGCGGCGAAGGACGGGAACAGCCGGCTGGCGATGCGCGGAATGGCGTGTTCATCCCAGTCCTTCACGGGGAACACGAAACCGGCGAACAGAATCTGCGGGATGATGATCACCGGCACCAGCAGCACCGCCTGCAGGGTGTTCCGCGCCCAGGCGGAAACCGCCAGTCCCAGCCCCGTGGCGGCGGAGGCGCTGGCCAGAACACCGGTCATCTGCCAGAAAGCCGAACCGGCGAGTCCGTCGCCTGCGGATTTCAGAATGATGAAAATAAGCAGCGCCTGAAGCCCCGTGAGACAGCCCAGACCGAGGAACTTGCTCAGCAGGTACGCCGAAGCCCGCAGACCGACAAACTGCTCCCGGCGGAAGATGGAGCGCTCCCTCACCAGCTCCGGCGCGGCATTGCCGCAGCCCAGCCAGAGCACCGCGATGGCCGCCAGGAAGAGCTTTTTGTCGCTCGGATTCTCACCCGTGGCCGCCACCGCGATCAGGCCGGCGATCAGAACCGGCTGACCGATCAGCAGAAACAGATTTTTCCAGTCGGATTTCAGAATGCGCCACTGCCGGGCCAGCAGGACGGGCACGGAGAAGCGCCGTTTTTCCCGCCGCGCCCGCACCGCCTCCCGCGGCGGCCCCGGCGGCAGCGGCGGAGGATCGGTCAGCGACTGCCCGGTCTTTTCCTGGTAAAGCCGCTGCCAGTGCTCCGGCGTGCCCTCTTTAAGCTGGTGATAAAGCTTGGAAAGCGTGCGGACATTGAAAAGCTCCCGCGCAAGCCTCGGTTTGCCCCGGAAAACCGTGCGCCCCGGCGTCGGGCGGCCCTGGGAATCCCGGCCGGCCATGACCACCTCCAGGGAGGAGGTCAGGTAAACATTCTCCATCAGGTGCGTCGTGCAGATGACCGTGCAGCCGGTGTAGCTCAGTTCCTGAAGCTGCTGCATCAGCTCCGTCTCCGACTCCGGATCCAGCCCGGAGGTCGGCTCATCCAGAAACAGCAGCGGCGGCCGGCTCAGCAGCTCCACGCAGACGCTGAGCCGCTTCAACTGCCCGCCGGAGAGCCGTCCGGCGCGGGTGTCGAGGTGCTGCTGAAGCCCCAGACGGCTGGTCAGAGCGGTGATGAGTTTCTCCATCTCGCGCCGGGGCGTGCGGCGCGGCAGGCGCAGCAGAGCGCTGTAATGCAGGGCCTGGCGCGCGGTCAGCTCCAGATGCACGATTTCCTGCTGCGGGACATATCCGAAAAAACTCGACGGCGAGGCGATCGTCCGCAAATCCTGTCCGTCCAGCAGAATGGTGCCGCCGGAAATCTCCTTCAGTCCCAGAAGCGCCCGCAGTAGCGTGGTTTTCCCCGCCCCGGAGGGCCCGATAATGCCCACAAACTGCCCGGGCCGGGCATCAAAGCTGGCGCTCTGCAGAATCAGTCCGCGCGCTTTCCCGCCGGAAACATCAATGCCGTGCGCCTGGAGCCCGCAGCCCAGCCCGTCCCGCACCGGCCGCAGCGCGAAGCCGTCGAAGAAGAAAAAATGCGATTCCCCGAACTGGAGCAGATCGCCGATGACCAGCGGATGACGCTCAAAGAATTTCCCGTTCGCCAGCGATCCCGTCCGGCCCATGTCGACGACTTCAAATCCGGACGCCACGGCCTCGATTTTGGCCTGGACGGGCGACAGCGCGGGATCGTCCAGACGGATATCCGCTTCCGGGCGGGTGCCGAAAGTAAGGCCGCCGGAAACCGGAATCTCCTCCACCGCCTGCCCTCTGAAATTCGCGGACGGAGCCCCCGCAACCGGCGCGGGGGCCGCGGGAACAGTCAGTGGCGGTGCAAGGCCGGGAGCCGGGACCGCAAATGCCGTGCCGGTGCTGTTTTCCGCCGGCTCCGTCCGGGAAGCCGGCGGACCGGAGGGCACGGTCGCCGCCGCTTCCCAGGTGAAGTGGAACTGAAACAGCCCCACCGTGATCACATCGCCATCCGACAGCGCCACGTCCTCCGTCACCGGATAATCATTCACTTTGGTCCCCAGCGGGCTGCCGCCGTCGCTCAGCCTGACAAATCCCTCCTCCCACGTGACCGTGCAGTGGACCGGGAAGACGGCGGGGTGGGGAATCCGCAGGGTGGCGGTTTTGGCCTGCCCGATGGTCAGAGGAACCCCGGGAGCCAGAGGGCGGCTCAGCTTGGTGCCTCCGCTCAGGGTGATATGGGGAATGGCGGCGGCGGTTTCCTGGGACATGCCTGGCTTCCGGTCACGAATCAATAAATGGATGCGGCCTCCGGTCCCCGGCACGGTAACCGCGCCGGAGGACCGGAGGCGGCCAGATTTCAGGGCAGGACCACCCAGACCTCCACGGCGCGGTTTTTATCCTGAAGCGCGCCGCCCACCAGATTGCTGGAGCCGATGCCGACGGCATAAGCGCGGTTGGTCACGCGGAAACTTTTCAGCACCGAGCCGATGCCGGCCGCCCGTTTCTGGGACAGGGAGCGGTTGGCCTGGGAAGCGCCTGTCGAATCCGCAAAACCAATCAGGAAAAAGACCGCCTGGGGATCGGACAGCAGGCTTTCCGCCTCCGGGGTCAGCAGCGCCTCCTTCAGCCGTTTGCGCTCGTTCGCCCCCAGGGCGGCCGCGCCTTTGCCGAACTGCAGGGTGGCCACCCGGGTCAGCCGCTTGGCCTGACGGATGGCCTCGCGCACTTTGTCCTTGTCGGCGTCGGAGTAAATATCGGCGGGGGCCTCGTCAATACGGCGGTCGGCGTCCTCCTTGAGGCTGGTCACCTCCGGAGCATTCTCCGCATAGGTTTGGACCGGCTCGGGAGCCACCACGGGATCCGCGCTCTCAGGCGCGGGCGGGGTGACGGGAGGGGCTTCCTTGACCTCCGCAGGCGGCGGGGTCTCCACTTTGACGGGAGGCGCCGGAACCACCGGCCGCTCCTGCAGCCCATTGTCGGCGATTTGCGGTGTCACCGGCGGCTCCGGCAGCGGAGTCACTTTCGGCTCCGCCGGGGGTGTCTCACCGCTTGGTTTGGCCGCCAGCGGATCGTTCTCCGGCGGAGTCTCCGGAGCCGGAGGCGCCGGAACCGGTGTTTCCTTCGCCGGGGGAGTCTCCGGGGTTTTCGGAGGCTCAGGCTTTTTCTGCCCGCTGTCAGCCACTTCCCCACCGTCGGTTTTCGGTTTGGCGATATATTTTTTGTAAGCCCAGAATCCACCGCCGCCAAGCCCGCCGACGAATACCAGGATAATTCCTAAAAGAATGCAACTGGCCAGAGCCGAAGGCTTTCTGGCACCGGGAGGGGGCGGAGGGGGAAGCGGCGGGGTACTCATAGTGGGAAAGAAAAAGGCAGGGCGGGCGGGAAGTCAAATTGCCCGGAAACGACGCGGAAATGACAGCGCGTCCTTTTATACTCCCCTGGCCAGCGGGAATTACGGCTTTGCGGAAAGAACTTTCCGGCCTCCCGCCCAAGAGTGTTCGGCATGGATGGTGCTGCGCTCAGGAAACCATTTTTAACCAGGCCCGTGGGCTTTCGCGTGATTGAAGCCGGAGGCTTCACAGCGG
>JAZKFB010000060.1:0-2762 GCA_040386695.1 Verrucomicrobiota bacterium | reverse complement strand
GCTCAAACACCCCAAGCCTGACCGCCACTTTTACAGAATAACATTTGCACGGCCGTTTCAAAACTCCCATTTCATCGCCCTCGGCAACAGTGTTGCTGGCCCGGGGACTCCATCCCTGATCAATGGCGGACACTAAAAATCGAAGACGCTTCATGGACCAGGACGCGGGCAATGAACCAATCCACTCCACACCAATTATTTTAAACTCTGAATAGATAGGGTAGCTCACGCCGTGACCTCCTTGAGCATGGCCATGATTTCCTCCTCCAGCCCGTCGATGTCCTTCTCGATCTCCTCCAGCGGGCGGGGGGCCTCATACTCGTAGAAGTGGCGGTTGAAGGGGATTTCGTAGCCGGCTTTGAGCTTGCTGTGGTCGATCCAGGCGTCGGGACGGTAAGGCAGGACCTCGGCGGCAAGGTAGGCTTCGCAGTGATCCCGCACGAGGTCGAGCAGGGCAGTCACGTCCACCTTGCCTTTGTTCTTTTTCCCCTCGTAATCGAGCGGCAGGGGCAGGGCGATGCCCGGGGGCAGGGGGACATTTTCAGTGTCGCGCAGATCGGCATCCACTTCCGCTTTGCCCTTTTTATCGTAACAGATTCCGGCCCCGGGATCACGTTCCCCCAGGCTGCCGGGAGCCACGAGGGCGCTGCGGAGGGCGCCATCCAGGGTAAGGTCCGAGTTGCTGAAAGCCTCCGCGAGCGCCTCTTCAAAAGCGGCCCGGTCCTTGACGGTCCGCCCGGCGTCGAAGTCCGGCTTCATCCTCTCCAGCACTTCGAGAATGGCGCTCTGAGCTTCCCCGCCCTGGAGCTCCTCCTCAATGATTTTTTTCCTGTCCTTCCGTTTCCGGGAGACGGCGAGTTGGAGGAAGGCGCTGGTTTTTGTGAACTGGGCGATGCGTTGATCCGTCACCGCGAAATTCAGCCGCAGAGGCCGCTCCACCGTGATTTTGAGATAACCGAAGTCCTGATTGTCGAAAACCTTGCTGACAAAAAGGCTTTTCGTCTGGTCTCTTTTGGGATCCACATTCGTCTGGATCGCGGCCACGGTCTGACGGACATCGTGAGCAAAATTCCCGTAAAGTCGGGCGAGAACATCGATGTGGTTCGGGGTGCCCTCCGTGCCGTCGCCGATGCGTTTGCGCTTGTCGCCGAGGCTCTTTTTCATCCTCCATGCGAAGTCGGTGCCATTGATGAACTGGACTTTGCCGGCGCGCTGCGGCCGTTTCCGGTTGGTGACGATCCAGACATAGGTGGAGATGCCTGTATTATAAAAGAGCTGATCGGGCAGGCCGATCACGGCCTCCAGCATGTCATTCTCGATGATCCAGCGCCGGATATTGCTCTCTCCGCTGCCGGCGTCCCCGGTGAAGAGGGGCGAGCCATTAAAGACGATGCCGATGCGCGAGCCCTCACCACCATCCGCAGGGGCGGGCACCATCTTGGAAATCATGTGCAGCAGGAAGAGCAGCGCGCCATCATTGATGCGCGGCAGTCCGGGACCGAAGCGTCCATTAAAGCCAAAATCGTTGTGCTCCCTGGTGACGTGGTCTTTCTCCGGCTTCCACTCCACGCCAAAGGGTGGATTCGCCAGCATGTAGTGAAACCGTTCGTCCGGATGGCCATCCCCATCCACAATGTCGTCCTTTTTCTTCCCGGTCCCGAGGGTGTCGCCGAAGACGATATTCCTGACGTCCTCCCCCTTGATCATGAGATCCGAGCCGCAAATGGCATAGGACTCGGGGTTATATTCCTGCCCGAAAAGTTCGAGGTTGGCGCTGGGATTGAGGCCGGTCTCGGGATCCACGATGAGTTTTTCGGATTCCGAGAGCATCCCGCCGGTGCCGCAGGTGGGGTCATAGATTTTGATGACCTTTCCTGTTTTATAGACCAGGTCGTCGTAGGTGAAGAGCAGCGTGACCATCAGCTTGACGACCTCGCGCGGAGTGAAGTGGTCTCCGGCCTCCTCATTGGCCTGCTCGTTGAAGCGCCGGACCAGGTCCTCGAAGACATAGCCCATGGCGATATTGGGAATGGTGTCCGGGTGCAGGTCCACGGCGGCCACCTGCTTGACGACTTCGAAGAGCCGGTTGGCCTCCTCCAGCTTCTCAATCTCCTCGCCGAATTTGAATTTTTCGATGATCCTCCGGGCGCGGGAGGAAAAACCGGCCATGTAGTTGCCGAGGTTGGCCGCGAGCTTGTCGGGATCGCCCAGAAGCGTCTGGAAAGTGAACTCGCTGATATTGAAGAACGGCACCTTGATCTTGTGGGTGATGATCTTCTCCGTGGTCTCCGCATCCTTGCCCTCCGCTTTGAGCTTCCGGTGCAGGGCGATGACTTCGGCTTTGGTTTTTTCCAGCACACAATCCAGGCGGCGCAGCACCGTGAGCGGGATCATCACCCGGCGGTATTGCGGGGGCCGGTAAGGGCCACGCAGGAGATTGGCGATGTTCCAGATGACATCACCGTGCTGTTTAAAGGCGTCGAGGTTTTTCATGAAATGGGATTTTCCAGCAGAGGCTGTCACGGGCAAGGATCTAGGCAAAGGAGTGACAGGCTCCTGCCTTGGCCGGTGCGTCGTGCCCTCGAAATAATGACAGCGGGCCCGTCCAGGGGAGCAGAAAGACTTGGAACGGGGCGGACATGGACAGGCCGCGGATTCTAAAGAGGACAGGTGAGGCGACAAGCTTTTCCCGTCAGGTTTTTAACGGGGCGCATTGACTCAAAAATAATGACACCGGGGAGTGTCTCCCGGAGCCGGGTCTG
>JAZKFB010000059.1:77104-77169 GCA_040386695.1 Verrucomicrobiota bacterium | reverse complement strand
GGTGTCGCTTCGCTCAACCACCGGCTACAGGCTGGGATGCCTCCGGCATCGGTGGACCGGCGGGA
>JAZKFB010000059.1:0-77004 GCA_040386695.1 Verrucomicrobiota bacterium | reverse complement strand
GGCGCGGGAGGCGCGGGAGGCGCGGGAGGCGCGGGAGGCGCGGGAGGCGCGGGAGGCGCGGGAGTGCGGCCAGCCCAGTCGGGAGCGTTGAAGGGGAAGCTGTAGGTGAGCAGGCAGTTCGGGTGCTGATCGTAGGCGGTGGGCGTGTCCCCATCAGCGGCCTCACCACCGGGCGCGGGCGGGGTGGTTGGCGCGGAGGGCGCGCCATTTTTCCAGCCAGGCCGGGGCGGTGAGGGGAACGAGACCGCCGCCTTTGTGGACGGTGGCGGCGGCGTTGATTTCGGCGGCGAGCTGTTCCTCCTCCGGATCGGGGGCCGTGCCGGGCTCCGGCGGCGAGGGGAGGACGCGGGGGAGGTCGATGAGACGGATTTCGCCCTCTCCCAAGTAACCGGCGGCGAGGAGCGTCTTGCCGTTGGGCGTGATCAGCAATTGGCCGACGGTGCCGTTGCAGGGGATGGGCGGCCGCACGGGCATGCCGCTGAGGGGATCCCAGAAGCGGATCATCCCGTCCTGTCCGCCGGTGATGACCCAGGGCGTGCCGGGCATGAAAATGCCGGCCATGACTTCCGGTTCCAGGGGCAGCGCGGGGCCGATGGGGCGGCCGGCCCGCCAGTCCCAGACCTGCGCGGGCCGCCGGCCGGTGGTGAGCAGCCAGCGGCCGCTTTCATCAAAGGAGGCGGCGTAGATCCAGTCGGAATGCGGCAGGGGCGGGGAAATTTCCCGGCCGCTGGCGATGTCCACGAGGCGGACCATGGAGGCTTCCGGTCCGCCGATGGGAGCCAGGGCCGCGATCCCGCCGTGCTGCGCGAGATCATGCACGATCATGGTTTTCCACAGAGGCGGCAGGGGAATTTCCCGCCCGGCCTGACGGTCCCAGATGCGCCAGGCGCCCAGCTGCCCCCAGGCCAGCAGGTAACGCCCGTCCGGGGTCCAGGCGCAGCGCCCGTTGTTTAAAGTGTGCTGGGCCTGGGAAACGGTGCCGCCGGAGAAGAGCGGCCGCAGTATTCCCGTTTTCAGGTCCTGTTCCACCATTTCGCTTCCGCCGCAGTAGACGGCCACGGAATCTCCGGACGGATGCACGGCGAGGGCGCGCGGCTCGGAGGGCAGAGCGACGGGGCCGCCCAGACGCTCGCCGGTCCGCCAGTTCCAGAGCTGGAGGAAGCCGCTGCCGGGCTGCCCGTTCCAAGCCGGCGCGGCGCGGTCCGGCGTGGTGGCGCAGGTGACGGCGAGCCAGCTCCCGTCCGGGGAAAAGGCGGCCTCGGTGATGGCGCCGCCGCCGTTCAGCTCCGGTCCTGCGGGTTCTCCGGAGCCGGTGTGGAAAACGCGGGTGTTCGGCAGATTCAGCCAGCACTTCGAGAGACCGGACGCGGCGAAAAATTGCCCGTCCGCCGTGAGCGCCGCCAGGGAAGGACCGCCGACCGGAACGGTGCGGGAGAGCGGCGGTTCCCGCAGCTTCCAGATCCTCACGAGGCCGGTCTGCGAGGTGGCGAGGAATTCACTGTCCGGGCTGAAGGCCACGCATTGCACCGGTGCCTGATGCCAGCCGACGGGGCCGGTTTCCCGGTCCTCCGCCACGGACCAGAGCCGGACTGTGGCGTTGTCGCTGCCGGTGGCCAGCCATTGGCCGTGCCGGTCGAAATCGGCGGTGATGAATGTGCTGGGCTCGGTTGCGGGCGTGCTCCGTGCCGCGTGCCGCTCCGTGTCCCAGAGTGGGGCGTTGGAGCGGGCTAGCACATGCCCGTCCGAGGCCGCCGCCAGCACGTGCCCGCCCCCGCCGGGGAGGTCCTCCACCACTTCCCCGGTGCCGCCGTCGCGGATGAGGGAGCTGTCCTCCTCGGGCGGGGTGTGGAAGAACCGCCGGGTGGTTCCGATGAAATCGGCCAGAGTGGCGGGACCGTTGGGCAGCGGTTCGAAAAGCGGGCGCTCCGGATGCTCCGCGCTGAGGACGCCCACTTGGCCCATGTCCCGCAGGAGGATCAACCGGCCGTCAGCGCTCCAGCGGATGCGCTTCAAACCTCCTGACAGCTCCGCCATCGGCCGTGCCTCCCCGGTTTTCCATGACCACAAAAACGACGGCGCGGCCCCCACCGCCAACGTTTCCCCGTCCGGGGAAAACGCCACCTGCGCGCCCGGCCCCGCCTCCCGGGCCGCCAGCTCCCGGCCGGAGGGATATTCCAGCACCCGCACGCGGGAACCGGCGGTGATGGCGATCCTCGTTCCCGAAGTATCCCAGGCCGCGCCGTCCACGCCGCCGGGCACGGGAGGAAAGGGTTTTTCCGTTTCCAAATTCCAGACCCGCGCGCCTTCCCCATCGTTGCGGGTCAGGATGACCGCGCGGCCTCCGGGATGAAAATCGATGTGCTCAATGTGCGGCATGCCCGTTTCAAACGCCGCCACCGGCACCGTCGAGGCCGCCGTCCAGGTCGCCGCCCGCAGGCGGTTCGCCGTCACGCGGGCCGGATCATCCGCCGCGATCCGCGCCGCGTGGGTGAACCAGAGCGCCGCGCGGGACCCCTCACCCTTTTCCGCCGCCGCGAGGCCGGAACGCGCATACAGATCCGACACTGCGAAGGTCGCCTCCCGCCGCGCGTCAGCCTCCCCGGCAAGGGCTTCCGCTGTCCGCCGCGTCTGGATCAGACTGACGATCAGCCCCGCCGCCAGCGCCAGCATCACCAGGGCCGCCGCCGTTACGAGGGGCAGATGCCGCCTGACAAATTTCCCGGCGTAATACGACCATGCCGGCGGCACCGCGCCCACCGGCCGGCCGCGCAGAAAACGGCGCACGTCCTCACCGAAGGCCGCCGCGCCGGCATACCGCCGCGCGCGCTCCTTGCTCAGAGCCTTCATCACGATCCAGTCCAGATCCCCACGCAGTTCCCTCCTCAAAACCGGCAGGGCAAGCGGCGCTGAAGCCGGCGCCGTGCCGGACGCGACGCGGGTGCTGGGCCGCGGCGGGGATTCCTCGCGGAGAATGCGCCGCATTTCCCGCATGCCGGTGCCGGACAGCCGCTGCGGATCAAAGGGCAGGGCGCCGGACAGCAGCTCATACAGCACCACGCCCAGCGACCACACATCCGTCCGCGTGTCCACATCCTGCCCGTCCGACTCCGCCTGCTCCGGGCTCATGTAGGCGGGCGTGCCCAGCACCTGCGCCTGCCGCGTGCGCAGGCCGTCACCGCCTTCCTCCAGGGTGGCTTTGGCGATGCCGAAGTCGATGACCTTCACGGCGCCGTCGGCGATCAGAATATTCGACGGCTTCAAATCCCGGTGGATGACCCCCTTCTGATGCGCGTGCTCCACCGCCGCGCAGACCTCCAGAAACAGCGTCAGGCGCTCCCGCAGGCCCGCATTTTTCCCCCGGCAATACGGAATGATGGAATCCCCCGCCACCAGCTCCATGGCGAAATACGGCCGGCCCAGCGGCGTGGCCCCGACCTCGAACACCTGGGCGATGTGCGGATGGGTCATCAGCGCCAGGGTACGCCGCTCGCGCTCAAAACGCCGCACCACCTCCTCCGTGTCCATGCCCAGCTTGATGATTTTCAGCGCCACCCGCCGCCGGATGGGGGACATCTGCTCCGCCTCCCACACCGCGCCCATGCCGCCCTCGCCCACCAGCCTCACGAGGCGGAAATGATCGATCACCGTGCCTGGCTCCTCCCGGCGCGCCGCCGCCCACAGCGCCCGGGCGTTCACCGCTCCGCCCATGGTCGCCTCCGCCGCGTCGCCTCCGGCTTCGGCATACCCTTCCAGCAGCATCCGCACCTCGTTCTCCAGGGCCGTGTCCGCGCCTGCCGCCTGCCGGATAAAGTCCGTGCGCTCCGCCTCCTCATATGACAGGGCCACCCGGAAAATCCGCTCCGCCACCGGCTGGCGCTCCTGCCCGATGCCGGTATCAAGGAGACATTTGAAGCAGGGTTTTTCCCCCGCCAGCGGCGTTCCACAGTGAGGGCAGGCGGGAGCGGACATGAATGTGGAAGTGCGTGGCGGGGGGACAGAAGCGGGGAAGCCGATCAGTTGCCGAAAATGGCGCGCAGATGCTGCAGCTCGTCGCCGATCTCCGTCTCCGTGGTCACCGTCTGCTGGATGGCCGCCCGCAGCAGCGCCCGGTAGCGTTCCCGCAGCTTGAACGCCGCATAACGCACCCCCGCCGGGGACAGCCCCAGCGCCGCCGCCGCCCGGCCGTAATCCTCCGATCCGCCGCCCGTCAGGTGATCCTGGAGCGCCAGAAAAACCTCCGCTTTCCCCGCCGAACGGTAGGCTTCCCCCAGTTTCTCCAGCACCGAGGCCAGCAGCTGCCGCGCCCAGGCGCGGTCGAATTCCCGCTCCGGCGAAAGCTCGTCCCGCGGCTCCAGCGCATACCGCTGCTCCGCCTCCATGGCGTCAAACTCCAGCACCGGCTTCCCGCCGCCGCGCTTCCCGGCCTGCCGGTGCCGGTGCCGCTCCGCCGAAAAATGCTTCAGCGAGGTCAGCAGAAACGCCCGCAGCTTCCCCCGGTCCTCCCGCGCCTGTTTCAGCGCCTGCCGCGTCAGCAGCATTTCGAAAAACCCCTGAGTCAGATCCTGCGCGTCCTCCAGTCCGTGCCCCAGCCGCCGCGCGTAACAATACAGCGGAAACCAATAGGCGCGGCACAGCGCCGCCAAAGCCGCCGGGTCGTCCTCCTGCGCCTCCAGGACAAGACTCCAGCGCGTCCGGGGGAAACTCCCCGGATTATCCTCTCCCGCGCTGGACATCCTTTCGGGCATGTGTGCTTTGCATATCACAAGGATTAAAATCAGCACAAGCGGAATGCGGCCGGAACTGGATCCCCATACCCGCCACACAAGCCGCGCTCGCTCCAAATTCCTTTGAACGCCACGCGGGTTATGGCTGTTCCTAACGGGTGTCCATGCGCACGCGGATGAAGCGGCGGAGCGGTGCCGGGGCGTTGGGGATGACGGCGGGGGCGGCGGTTTTCACGCTGAGTTCCTCCATGCCGCCGGCGGCGGGGGCGGCGCGGCTGGTGAGGGTGAATTCCGTGTTCTGCCAGGTGCTGAGGTCGGCGCTGGTTTCCAAGCGCAGGCGGGCGTCGGCGCCGGCTCGGCGGGTGAACCGGAAGTCCATGACGCCATCCGCCGCCGGAGTGACGGTGAAGGAGGAAGTGCCGCCGCCGGGACCGAAGACGTATTCCTCCAGATTGGAGACGCCGTCGCCGTCGTCATCGTTGGCCGGATTCGCGGGCGCGGCGTCGGCGTCGGAGGCCCCGGGGTTGCCGTTCGCAGTGGTGGAGAGCCGCCAGTTCATGGGGTTCTTCGGATCGGGATTCAGCATCGGGGCGATGAGCGCGAGGCTGGGCCCGTCGCCGTCGGCGGCGGTGGGCCAGGGGGAGGAGTCGGAGTAGGTGAAGCGCTGGATGTCCGCTCCGCCGGCGGCGAGGAGGACAAGTTCGTCACTGGAATTGGACAGCACATTGCCGGTGGCGGCATAATATTCCGGCAGGGTGGCCACGCCGGGATGCCGCAGGGCAAAGGCGGCCGCGCGGCGCGGGATGACGGCAAACGCGCCGGGCGCGAGGGTCGTGCCCGCCGGAGCGGTCCAGGTGATGCCGCCGTCAAAATGCGCGCCGGTCAGCAGGATGGCGGTGGCGGAGAGGTTGCGGAGTTCGATGAATTCAAAATCGTTCTCATCCGTGAAACCGGCGGCGGTCTCGGCGGCGGTGACATCGCCGGGATGATAGTGGAGTTCGGAAATCACGAGATTGGCGGCGCTGGCCAACTCCGTGGCCCCGGTGCCGGTGACCGTGATGGTGTCGGTGCCCACGACGAGACCCTGATAGTCGATGGCTTCGATGGTGACCTGATTCACCCCCGGAGAAACGGGAATTTTGGTGGTCCAGGCGTTGCGGGTGGTCCAGGTCAGGGGCAGCTCCGTGCCGCTGCCGGCGAGGCGGACACCGCGCACATTCACCCAGGCATTGCCCGCCAGGGTGGCTTCGCTGCCGGGTTCGCTGAAGCCGTTGCCACCGTTGGTGGTGATGGCGAAGGCGAGGGCGGGATAACGCGTGTTCAGCTCCGCTTTGACGAAGGCCACGCGGGCGGTGACGTAGTCCGTGATCTCGTTCCAGTTCCCGCCGGTGGTGGTGAAGCTGCCGTAATGCGTGGCCCAGGGGCCGATGTGGGCGGCGTTGAATGCGGTGCCCATGATGTCCTGAAGATGCCCGTAGAAAGCGCGGTCATAGGCCGGGGAAGCCGCCAGCATGTTCAGCAGATCCTGCTGGATGCGGGTGGAGGCGTTGGCCGGCTGGTTGGCGAAATCGCCGTCCCAGGGCAGGAACAGAATGCGGCCGTCGGCGCGCTGGTAAAGCTTCAGATTGTGCCAGCCGGAGGCGGAGGTCGTGTAATGGTCGCCGATGCCCGCGAGCGCGAAGGCCGCGAAACAGCGCAGCCATTCATCCACGTCAATGGCCTGGGGCAGGGCCTCGCGGTAGGCGGTGCCGGTTTTCCGGAAGGTGGCGGCGAGGTTGACGATGCGGGAGTAATCGTCGTTTTCCCGCGCATTGCCGATGAGGAAGTGCCAGCGGTAGGCCTCCTTGTCAGGAGAGGTGAGGCTGTTGATGTTGATGCCGTTCACCTCGTCGGGATTCGGAATCTTCAGTCCTTCCGGCGTGCCGTCGCTGGTGGAGAGGGGGTAATAGATCAGCTCCCACTTGAAGGTGGGGGTGTCGCCGCCGTTCTCATACTGGCCGTCGAGATAGGGATCGTTCAGTTCGGCCATGGTGAGCGACGCGCTGCCGGTGTGGGCGGCTCGGGGGCTGATGAGATAGACGAGGTCGTTATACATCGACGGGATGCCGCCCGCCTTGTTGAAGAAATGCCAGTTGATGATCTCGCCCTGGCCGTAGCCGCTGCTGGTGGTGCCCCGGCCGTAGGAGGAGCGGTCGAGATTGATGGTGGTCATCACGCCGCGGAAGGGCTGCATGGGATCGAAGTCCACGGCGAAGCCCAGGCGGATGTCCGCGAGGCGGCCGCGCTGGCTGCTTTTCAGGCTGACGCGGGTGTCGTAAAAAACCTCGCTCTCCCGGTAAATCACGGTGCAGGAAATGTTGTCGTTGGACATGACATTCGTCGGCAGATGCAGGAAATTCTGATTCGCCGTGGTCATGAGAATGCGCAGCCCGTGGCCGGGACCGGGCGGCACGGTGCCGTCGTTCCATTTCACCAAGCCGGAGGAGGCCGTGGGCGCACCGGCGGGGAAAACGGAAACCACGGGGACCGCTGCCGCGTCCGCCGCCGAGACGTAAAACTCCGCCAGCGCGCCGCCGCTCTGGCCGGGGATGATGGCTTCATATTGCCCGCCGCCGCTGCTGGTCATGGGCAGATCCGACCACGCGGCCACGCCGTCGCGCCGCCATTTCAGCGTCACCGCGCCCAGTCCGTGGGGATCGGCGGCATGAACCCGCACGGTCACGGGAGCACCGCTGGCGGGCACGACGGGATAGTGGCTCAGGCCGTTGAAAACCGGCCCGGCATTGGCGGTGCGGCGGGAATTCACGGAACCCGGAGTTCCCGTGCGCTCGGGCATGGTCAGGAGATGCTGTTTGGCGAGGCGGTTGAAATACAGCCGCGTCTGGAGCCTCGGGCAGCCGGAAACCCAGCGCGCGCGGAAGTTGATAGTGTAGGTCGCGGAGGAACTGAGGGCCACAAACGCGCCGTCCGCCTTCAGGGTGGTCTCCACGTGGTTGTGCATGTGCTCGGCCGCGCCGGTGGCGGTGATGCGCAGGGCTTTGTTGCCGGGAGCCAGCACATCATCCATTACAATACTCCGCTTGTGACTGCCGTGCGTGCCCAGCAGCCGCCACTTGTCAGCGTTGCCGGAGGTGAAGTCGCGGTTCTGAATCAGCTCGCGGTTGGCGGAGGTCACCTGCTTCACGGAAACATCGTCCACCATGCATTCGCCGGCGTTGAGCAGGCCGAAAATGAATTCGTTATACCGCGTGGGGTCGTTGCTGCCGGGAGGCGGCGCGCCGGTGCCGGTGTAGGTGAAAGTCTGCCATTCGCTCTTGGCGGACTCGTCACTGGCGGCCCAGGCTTCGGGGACGCTGTTGTCGGCGCGGGGATCGGTCAGTTCGAGGCTGGAGCCGCCGCCGTCGGCCTTGCCATCCCAGCGGCCGCTGTCGAAATAACGCACTTCGTCCGCCGGGTTGCTGTTGGCGTCCACAAGACGGATCACCTCGCCGCTGTTGGAGAGGGAGCCCTTGAACGGACCCGTGATGGCGATGCCAGGATACTTCGCGGCCAGCACGGCGGGTTCCCTCGCCAGCACCAGATAAGCGCCGGCGGGGATGACCGTTCCGGCCGGGAAATCGAAAGTGATGCCCTCCTCCACCCGCCAGCCCGTGAGGTCGGCGGGAGAGTCGCTTTTGTTGTAAAACTCGATCCATTCCTCGCCGCTCTCCACCGTGCCAGTCGGCAGATAGGCAGGGTGCTGGTGATACATGATCTCGTTGATGACCACGGAATCCGGCACGGCGAAGGTGGCTTCGCCTCCCGGGTTCAGGGCGGAGGGCGTGAGCCAGCGCCCATCCGCGTTGCGGGCCTGGGCACGGTTTTTCATCACGGCGGCATCAAGGATGGCACTGCCGGGGCCGGTGAGGAAAAGCTTGTCGCCGTCCGCCAGGGTGAAGCCGAGGGCTTCGGCGGTGAGGGTGAGGCGCGCCCCTGCGGCGATGGATCCGCTCAGGGGAATGGAGGCACCGGAGGAGGACTTCAGGGTGTAACCGCTCAGCGCCAGAGCGGAGCCGGAGCCGTTTTTCAAATCGATGGCCAGTGCCCCGCCGGCCGCGCCGCTGAGTTTGTCGAAGCTGAGCACGGTGCTGTCCGAAATCGCGGGCGGCGTGGCGGTCACATCCAGCGTGCAGCCGAAAAAGGCATCGGCCAGTCCCGCGCCCGCCGCCTGGTGAAGCTCCACCGCCAGCACGTTTTCGCCGGGCTGGAGCGCCGCTCCGGAAAGCAGGATGGAGCTGCTGAGGGAAGGGAATTCGCGGTTCTCAAGCGCGGTGCTGTCGGCGGTGAGAGGGCCGGCGGGAAGATTGAAACGCTGGACTTCCTGACCATTCAGATAAAAGACCGCGCCATCGTCCACGCCGTGCCGCAGCAGCGCGCTGTAACTGGTCCCGGGCTCGCCGCCCAGGGTGAAGCTGCGGCGGAACCAGGTGGTCACGGGGTTCGCGGGCAGGACCGTGCCGCCCAGTTTGGCCTCGGCGCTGGCGTCCCATTTGATGCGGATGCCGCCGGGATTCGCGGCGGTGCTGGCATTCGTCCATTTCAGCTCCACGGTGTTCAGCCCGGACGCGAAACCAGCCAGAGCGAACGGTCCGCCGTAAGCATTGAAGGCCCCATAAGCCGCCCCGGCCACCGTGAGACCATTCAGCTTCACGGAGTCGAGGCTGTTGTCAGCGGCCACATAAAGATTCACCGCCGCCGAGTCCGTGAGGTAATCGGAAAGGTCGAAGGTGGTGCGGAAAGTGAAGGTTCCGGCGGGCGCATTGTCGGTGCCCGAACCCGTGAAGCCCACAAAACGGCTCACTCCGTCATCCCCCAGCCAGGCGGAGTGCGGAGTCATGGCGGTGACCGCCTTGTTGCTGGCCACATCCAGATAATGCGGATCCGGTTTGCCGGGCGCGAGAGGAGCGCCGCTGTCATCCACACCGCTGTTATAGAGAGTGGCGATTTTTTCGCGCAGGCCCACGGGCGTTCCGGCACTGCCTGACGCGGCGGTCATGAATTTGATTTCGCTGAGACCGGCGAGGCCCTGGCTGTCCCCGTGATTGCTGACAATATCCAGCCGCACGAGGCGCACGCCATTCCGGGCGAGGGGAATGCGCTGGCCGATTTCACTGGTCACGCCAAGCGCGCGGTCCAGCGTCACCCGGCCGGCGGGCATGAAGGTCCCGCCGACCGCATCGGCCGTGGAAATATCCACTTCGCGCGCACCGCGGTTGGTCAGGTCGGTGGAGGCGTTGGGGCGTTCGTTATAATTCCAGATGCGCAGCGAGGTCAGGTTTTTCGCCGCGCCGAGATCATAAATCACATAGGCGGGGAGGGGATCATTCGGGGCGGAGAAGGTGCCGCGGGTGAGCCACATCGCGCCGTCCGCGACGGTGCCGTGAACGCCGCCATTGGCGGTCAGGCCGGAATGGTTCACGGTATTCCCCGCGTCCCGGGTGAAAGTGCCGCCGGTCAGCTCCGAGGAGACACTGGAGACGGTGGCCGCCGTGGTCAGCGCCGACTCGGCGGGCAGGGCTTCGCTGACTTCATTGCTGAAGGCGTAATGATGCCAGGTGGCTCCGGCGGTGAGGGCCACGAACTGGAAGGAAATGTCACCGTCCGCCGGAGCCTGATATTGATAGCGGGCCAGCAGTCCCTTGCCGCTGCCGGGGGCGTTTTCGTCAATGATGACGGGGGTGCCGGTGTTGTCCGGCGTGATCCTCATGCGGCGGCTCTCGGCATCTCCGAAGCCAGTCGCATAAAAGACCGCTGTGTAAGTCCTGCCGGGCGTGAGTCCGCTCAGGTTGAGCGTGGAGCCGGTGGTGGCGGAGGCTTCGCCGTAGAAAAATTCCTGAGTCAGAGCGCGGCTGGCGGAACCGGCGGGCAGGGTGTTGAAGCCGTTGCCGCTTCCGTTATTGGTGAACGAGGCGGAGGCTCCGGTGAGGGACCAGTCCGCGCCCTGCCGCACCTCGGCACCGGGGGCGGTGAAGGTCACGCCATTCAGGGACACGGCGGCGCCGCGGTTCAGCACCACGGCGTGGGTGTAGATTTTGCCGCTGGCGACGCCGCTGTCGGCATCGCCTGTCCAGCGGGCGGCGCTCCAGGATCCGGCGGCGGGAGTCTCCCCGGCCTGACCATAAAGTGTGCCGCCGCCGAAGGTGAAGGCTCCGGGTCCCTCCGGCCAGGCGCTGGCTTCGAAGCCCGGATCTTTCCATGCGGCCGCCGGAACGCTGCCGGTGTTCAGATAACGCCACAGGCTGTCCATTTCCGTGACCCGCGTGGTCACCGGCGCGGCGGGAGAGGCGAAATTGACCGCTCCCGGAGTCCCTCCGGCACGGGGGCTGGCGGTCCAGGCGCTGGCTTCGCGCGAGCCGCCGGAGCCGGAGCGTTTCGTCAAAGTGGTGCCGGAGCCGTCGGGGGCGATGGGCCATTCCCCTTTGTCGCCGTATTCCACCCCGTCCATGATCCGCAGATTGTTGTCGAGCAGCTGGACCAGTTCGCCCGTGTTGTTCAGCGATCCGGCCCACGGACCCAGGGCTCCCGTGGCCGGACCCGCCGCCGGATTCTGCGAGATCACCAGAAACCCTTTCCCGGGAATGACCGTGCCATTCGGAAACTGATAGTCCACCCCGCCGGACAGATGCCAGCCGGACAGGTCCACGTTCACGCCGTTCTGATTGTGCAGCTCAATCCACTCCGTGCCTCCGGCTTCGGCGGGGTGATACTGGAGTTCATTGAAAGTGACGACGGAATCCAGCGCATGGGCACGCAGGGCAGCGGCCAGCAGGCCGGCGACAACAAATCGCTTCATAAATTCAGACGGGGGGGCTGTAAGAGGAATGATCCGCACGCGGGATAAGCCACGGCGGCGGGGTGGGGGGCACCGGAAAATCCGGCGATTAATCCCATTCCTATGAGCTTCACCGGTTTATGGGAAGTCTTAATCCATCGGGGATCCGCCCATGCCCCGAAGCCAACAAAAAGCGCCGTCCGGAGGGCCGGACGGCGCTTGGCAATGGGACTGTGATCCGTTCCGGTCAGCTCCCGTCAGTTCCGAACCGCTTTAAGCCGGACGTAAGCACGTGTGCCGGTGGTCGCGGGGAGGGTGACGCTGACGTCATCCAGGGAGGCGCCGTTTTCGGTGATGACCACGCTGCCGGAGGAGGCGGCACCGACAGCGATGCCGGTCCAGGTCTGGAGGTCCGTGCTCCATTGGACGGTGAGAACAACATCCGCTTCCGAGGCGTCGCTCCGCTTGAAGGTCCACTTGTTATCGGCGGGCGTGAGGACCGGGAGAATGGCGGTGTTCAGCACGTTGGGGATGCCGCCCAGGACATACTCCAGCATGTTGCCGATACCGTCGTGATCCGGATCCCCGTTGGCGGAAGTGTCCGTGAGACCGGCGAAGCCCGCCGCCCAGGCGTCAAAGCCGGAGAGCGGACCCGAGGGAACCATCATCACGCTTTGGCTGGTGTAGCTGATTTTGAATCCGGCGGGCAGCCCGGTGACGCTGCCGAAGGTGCCGGTCAGGGAATCCGACGCTCTGGCCAATTCGTAGGAGGCTCCGGTCACGCCGCCGCTGAGGCTGCTCAGGCTCAGCACGGAGCCGGGCTGGATGCTGATGCTGCCGGTCACGCTCAACTTGTCAGAGGCGCTCCCGCTGATCTTGCAGGCGTAAGTGCCGCCGAGAGTGACGCCGGAAACAGCGCTCACGCTCAGGGTGCCGATGGCTGAGCCGGTGCTGATGGTGGATCCGGCATCCGCCTGGACGGGAGCGCCGATGGTCCCGGTGCCGGTGAGGCTGGCTCCGCTGGCGACCGTCCAGAGTTCGCCTTCGGTGCCATCCGGGAGGATCAGGGAACCGGTGATGTTGAGCGTGCCTCCGGTCACATTCACGGGGCCGCTGAAGCTTTCGTTGGTGGAGGTGACGGTCATTTTTCCAGCCCCGCTTTTGGTCAGGGTGTGGGCGGCGGTGCCTCCATTCCTCAGGCTGGCCACATCCATCAGGAGGTCGTCCCCGGCCGTGCCGTCCTCGACATCGAAGGTGCCGGAGGCGAAAATGGTGACGGCGTTGCCCGTGATGAAGGAGCCGGTGCCCGTGGCTTTGACAGTGATGGTGCCATTGTCCACCCGGAGGTCGGTGCCGGTGAGCGTGGGGTCGATGTTCACGGTGCCGCCGTTGAGCACGAGGCTGGGGCCGAAGAGATACTGCTCGTTGTTCAGCTTCCAGATGGCTCCCGCATTGAGCGTGATCACCGGCAGGTAACGCGCGCCGATGCCGTAGCCGGTGAGGGAGTGGGTGGTGGTTTCCAGAATGCCGCCGGAGTTCACCGTGAGGCTGCGTCCGGTCTGGTTGCCGAAGAAGGTTTTGGTCCAGTTGCCGCCGTAAGCGCGGAGTGTGGAGCCGGATTCGACGGTGATGCCGGAGAGCATATGATTGCCGTTGGTCATGCTGACCACGCCTGCGCGTTTGATGGCCAGTTTGCCTCCGTTGGTGAAGACGCCGGACAGCGTGGCGTCGCCGCTGCCGGTGATTTCCGCGTTGCCGGCGGCATCGATGGACACGCTGTTGGGAACGTTTTCGGCGGCGGCGGGCTGCAGGCTCAGAGTGCCTCCCGCGCCGACAACCACCGCGCCGGCGGGGGACAGGGAACCGATGGTGCCGTTGCCGACGATCAGGCGGCCGCCGTTGACGGTGGTGTTGCCGGCGTAGGTGTTGGCATTGAGCAGCGTGAGGTCGCCGGCGCCGGTTTTGGTCAGGCCGCCGGAGCCGCCGATGCCCACGCCGGAGAGAGTGTAGGCGGTGCTGTTATTAAACTCCACCTGCCCGGGAGTGATGGTGCCCGCAAGAGTGACGGCCTTGATGGCGGCGGCGTCCGTGAACTTCACAAGGTCGGCCTGGAAATATTTCGCGGCCGCGCCGGAGGATTCGAGTTTCCAGTTGGAGGTGCTGTTGAGATCCCAGGTGCCGTTGACATTGCCCTGCCACAGCACGGCGTCGAAACCGGTGACATTGAGCTTCACCGCAGTATTTGCGGTGTCGTTCTGAAGGGTCGCCGTGATGTGCGGCAGGCTGCCGAGGGTGAAGTTGTAACCCGCTCCGCCGATGGCCCCGGCGTAGTCGATGAGGGTGAAACTGGCGGGAGCGCTGAAGCCGGTGCCGGGCTCGATGTTGATCACGCTGCTGGCTCCGCTGGTGCTCAGGCCGCCGGTTTCGCCGACGGTCAGGGCATCGGAAACCGCTCCCACGCGGAAGGTGGTCTGACCGCCGCTGTAGGCCAGGCGGTTCACGGCGGTAGCAGCGGCGGCTTGAGGGGAACCGGGGCGCAGCAGGCCGCCGGTGGACACCGTGACCGGGCTGGAGAGTTCGCTGCCGGCGAAGACCGTTCCCATGCCGGAAATGGTGAGGGCGCTGGACGGAATGGGCGTGGTCAGCAGCAGGGTGCCGGCGCTCACGGCGGTGGGGCCGGTGTAGTCGTTGGCGCCTCCCAGAACGAGGGTGCCCGCGCCGCCCAGTTTCAGACCGCCTTCGCCGCTGAGATTGCCGGTGAGGGTGATCGTTTTCCCTTCCGGATCAAACGTGGTGTCGCTGGTTGCACCCGTGGTCAGAGTCATGGCCCGGGTGGAGGACCAGTTGTCCGAAGCCGCCAGGGTGCCGCCGGAAAGGTTGATCTGATAGGAGGTGTTGCCGTTGGCGCTGCCGGAGCGGAGGCCGCCGGCTCCCAGCCGCAGTTTGCCGCCCGTGAGGGTCAGGGTGTCCGTGCCGTCGGGAGTGTCGCCGCGGTTGTCGAGGACGAGGCCGGGGGCGTTCACTTCGCCGCCGCTGATCTCCATCATCCCTGTGCCGTCGATGCCGAGGAAGATAATGCTGGAGGTTTCCGAGGCGGGATCGCCGGCGCCGGTCAGATTGAGCTTCCCGCCGGAAATATGATAGGTGCTGGTCTCCGTGGACCAGTGTCCGATGCGCACATCGTGGGCCACGCTGACCTCGCCGGAGGTCTGGGTGATGGTGCCGGAATTGCCGGCGCCTTCCCCCGCATAAAGGACGTTCACGGAAACGGCGGCGGAGTTCAGCGTGACGCTGGAGGCGGCAACTCCCAGCGCGCCGGGTGTGGTCAGGGACGGGCCGTTGAAGGTGATGGCTCCGGCTTCGGCGGCATTGATGGCCGCGCCCAGGGTGACGGCTTTGTTGAAGGTGATGCTGCCCGCGCCGCCGGTGCTGATGCCGCCGCCGATGGTCACTTCCCCATTGAAGACCGTGGTGCTGGGCGCTCCCTCCCCGTCGCCGTAAGCGGAGATGGCTCCGTCGATTTCGACCTTGCCGTCAAAGGTCCCGGACGCGCGGTAGCGGGCCAGATTGCCGGATCCCGTGACGGGCCCGCCAATGGTGAAGGCGAGGCCGCCGTCATTTTCAAACCAGCCGGTGCCGCCTGGAAGACTGATGCCGCGGGTGGAGGCGAGGCTGTAGGAGGCTTCGCCGGCCGCGCCGCCCAGGAAAGTGGCGTCGTTGGCCAGGCTCAGGCTGTCCGGGACCAATGTCGCGGGAGTGGCCCCGAGGGAGGTCTGGTCGGCGATGGCGAGGTAGGTGCCGTCAAGGGTGGTGGTGCCGGTGACGTTGTTGCCGGTGGCGGCCAGACCCACATATCCGCCGCCGCTGACACTGATGCCGGAGGGAGCGGTGAGTTTGCTGGCGATGCGCAGACTGGACGAGGGAGTGCCGCCGGTGGAGGTGAGTTCGCTGGTGGTCAGGGCCAGCGTGCCGCCGGTGAGGGTGACGTTGTTGCCTGACTCCACGTGGATGGCTTCGGCCGTCTGGGTGCCCGTCAGGGTGACGGTGTAATCCCCGATTTCCTCGCGGGCCGTGAAAATGGCGCGGTCCCCGGCGACCCAGGGCGTGGTGGCGACGGAGCCGGAATAATCCGTGGACCAGTTAGGCGTGGTGGCGTCCCAGGCGGCGTCCAGGACGTCGCTGCCGGGGACAGCGCCGTTGCTGTCCCAGTACCGCTCAGCGGCAAAGGCGGCGGGGGTGAGGGCGGCGGTGAGGGTGAGGGTGGCGGTCCGCAGGGAGCGGCGTAAGAGGGGATAGCTGGACTTCATGGAATGAGGGGAATGGTTCCGGTTTCCTCCGTGTCGGATCATGGCCGGGGCGGGACACGACGCATTCCTCCGGCTCGGAGCCAGTGAATGGAAGGGGGCTTGCCGACAGATTCAGGAGGAATAATACCGGGAACAACTGGACAGGGAACGCACGCGGCGGGCCAGATTTGTATGGAATTTTCGGGAATGATCGGGTGGAAGCCCCGATGAATGCCCCGTCTAACTCGATATTAATACTTTTGCCCGTAGGCCGGGTTTTCGGGGATCATGGAAGCCGACTGAAATCTTCGGAAATTGGCATGAAAAGTATGGCTGCGGCGGCTCTCCACATGCTCTGCCTGTGAGAAAGCAATGAGAAAATGCCGGCCGGAGTTGGCGGCGGCCAAGGCCGCCTGGGGGCCGTGATCGGGGATCGGGGAAGATTCTTTTGGCGCGGGCGTATGAATCCCCGTAGCTTCGACGCTCCGCACCGCAATACCACCACATGCACCGCCCCTTTTTCCGCCCGTCATTCCTCCGGATGATGGCCTTTCTGCCCGCCACCTCCGCCTGGGCTCAGGACACGGCCGCCGCTCCGCCGCCGACGAATCCGCTGGTGCCGGGGCACTCCGCGCACGGGGAGGGATTCAGTGAGGGACCGCGCCGCCGGGGGCCGCTGCTCAAGGGCATGGGCGATGTGGATTTTCCTGTCACCGCCGCCAGCGCCGAGACCCAGATCTGGTTCAATCAGGGCGTGGGCCAGCTGCACGGCTTCTGGTACTGGGAGGCGGAGCGCTCATTCCGGACGGTGCTGGCGCTCGATCCCGGCTGCACCATGGCTTACTGGGGCCTGGCGATGGCCAATCTGGAAAACATGGAACGGGGCCGTGAATTCCTGACCAAAGTCACGGACGAGGCTCTGAAAAAACTGACAGAGAGGGAGCGCCAGTGGATCGCGGCCACCAAAAAATTCTATGAACCGCAGAAGGATGACGAGGGCAACAAGAAGGCTGCCAGGGAGTTTGTGAAGGACCTGGAGGATATTGCCTCCCTGGATCCGGGCGATATTGAAGCCCGGGCCTTTATCCTGTGCTTTCACTGGTGGAACATGTCGCGGCGCGGCATTCAGCCGAGCAGCAGATTCGCGCTGGATGCCATCGGGCAGACGGTGCTGGCTAAAAATCCGCGCCATCCCGCGCACCATTATTTTATCCACCTCTGGGACGGGGATCATGCGGAGCGGGCGCTGCTTTCGGCCTCGATGTGCGGGCAGGCCGCTCCGGGCATCGCCCACATGTGGCATATGTCGGGGCACATTTATTCGGATCTCGACCGCTGGGCGGACGCCGCCTGGCAGCAGGAGGCGGCGGCGCGCGTGGATCACCAGCAGATGATCCGCTCGCACACCATGCCGGACCAGATTCACAACTTCGCGCATAACAGCGAGTGGCTGGTGCGGAATCTGAACAACCTCGGCCGGGTGCGGGATGCTCTGACGATTTCCTCGAACCTCATCGAGATGCCGCGCATTCCGCGCTCGTCCAAAGTCACGGACAAACCGGACCAGAAGCTGGGCAGTGACCGCAGCGCCTGGGATCAGGGCCGCAGCCGCCTGCGGGACACGCTGCTTTCCTGGGAGCTGTGGGATCTGGCGCTGAAGCTGGGAGCGACTCCCTGGCTTTCGGACGATGGCGATTTCACCTGGAAATGGCAGCGCGCTCAGCTGCTGGGCGTGGCTTCCTTCCGGACCGGGAACGTGGCGGGCGGGGAGAAAAATCTGACGGATCTTCAGACGCAAACCGCCGCTTTGCGCAAGGAGCGCGCGGCCGCCGTGGATGCGGCGGAGCAGAAAGCGCGGGATGAGAAAAAGGACGCCAAAGCCATTCAGGAGGCCATGGCGGAAGCCCTCAAGGATACCTCCGGCAAACTGAACGCCCTGGAGCCGGTGATTGCCGAAATGCAGGTCCTGGCGGATCTGGCGCATGACCGGAAGGATGAGGCCCGCAAAGGTCTGGACCGCCTCAAAGGCGTCCACGACCAGCGTCTGGTGGCCATTCATCAGGCGTTGGGCGACGTGGACAAAGCGGTGGAGCTGGCCACGAATTTTGCCAGCCGCAGCGATGACCAGGTGCAGCCGCAGGCACTGCTGACGGATATTCTCTGGCGTGCCGGGAAGAAGGACGAGGCTTTGAAAGCCTTTGCCACGCTGCGTGGCCTGGCGGCCCCGGCGGATCCGGAAACTCCACTGCTGGCGCGTCTCGCTCCCGTGGCGGAGGCCGCCGGCTGCAAAGGCGACTGGCGTCAGCCCGCCCCGGCCCGCACGGACACCGGCATCCGCCCGCCAATGGATTCCCTGGGCCCGCAGCAGTGGCACGGCTGGCAGGCGGCGACCTGGACCGCGACCGGCGCGGACGGCAAAACCTTCGACAGTCAATCCCTGGCGGGACATCCGTATGTGGTGGTGTTTTTCCTGGGCGGCGCCTGCTCCCACTGCAACGCGCAGCTGAAAGTCTTCGGGGAGAAAAGCGCGGACTTCACCGCCGCCGGACTGCCGTTGCTCGCCGTCACCAGCGACCCGGTCCAGGACCTGGCGGAATCGGAGAACAAACCGCCATTCCCCGTTTACAGCGGCGCGGACGGCGCGGCCTTCAAAGCGGCGGACGCCTGGGACGACTTTGAGAACAAACCCCTGCACGCCACTCTTTTCGTGGATGCCACCGGCCGCGTGCGCTGGCAGCACTCCGGGTACGAGCCCTTCATGAAACCGGAATTCCTGCTGGAGGAGGCGCAGCGCCTGCTGAAATTCGACGACTCCCGCCCCTCGGGCCTGGCTGCGGCCAGCCCGGCAGCGGGACCGGAGGCCTCTGTGAACTGAAGTCTGCGCTCACGGATTCCATGGCATGGGCCGGGCGGCGGGAGATCATCGGATCTCATCTCCCGTCAGGGAAAAAGTATCAGACCCCCATGACCGTCAGAATGACTTCCCGGGTGTGCGGGGCGCGGCGGTGCTCGAAGAGATAAATGCCCTGCCAGGTGCCGAGGGCGGGCTGGCCATTGATGACAGGGATGGTTTCCGAGGTCCGGGTGAGGGCCATGCGGATGTGGCTGGGCATGTCGTCCGGGCCCTCGCAGGTGTGGGTGAACCACGGGGTGTCCTCCGGCACCAGGCGCTCGAAAAATTCATGAAGATCACGCCGGGCGGAGGGATCGGCGTTTTCCATGATCACGAGGCTGCAGCTGGTGTGGCGAGTGAAAACGGTCAGGGTGCCATTTTGCACGCCGCTGGCGCGCACGGCGGCTTCGGCCTGGTCCGTCAGTTCATGGGTTCCTTTTCCCCGGGTGCGCACCGTGCAGGTGGAATGACTCACCTGGAACGCGGCCGCCGGCGTGGCACTGGCCGCAGGGTCGGACGACGGCCGGCTCACGGATTTTTGGTGGAGGCGGAGGTGGCGGTGACGCTCTGCTGGTAACGCGGGAAGCGTTTTTTCAGCTCGGCCCTCGTGGCCTCCGCTTTGGCGCGGTTGGCGGCATCGCCCAGGGCCTCGCAGGCGGCGATGTATTTTTCCATGGCCAGAGGCGTGAGCGTCCGGTCGTCCCAGTTGCCCATGACCAGGCCGTAGCTGCTGGCGGCCTCGTTGTAGCGTTTGGCCACCATGGCCACATCCCCGAGCACCAGCCGGAGCTGGACGGAGACGAGGGTTTCCTTGTCAATGCTCAGGCCGGCCTCCGCGCTTTTGGTGGCCTCCTCCATCCGGTTCAGGGCATAATAGGCGCGGGCTTTGAGCAGGTGGGTGCGGGCTTTGCTCAAAGGCGCGGCGTCACTGGCGAGATTGTTGTCCAGCGGGACGAGGGCCAGCTCGGGATTGCGGCTTTCCAGGAAACTCTCGCCCAGCGCGCTCCACACGTCCGGCGGCGTGGAGGCCGGGGTGTCGCGGTTCACCACTTTGTCCAGATAACGGGCGGCGGCCTGATAGTCATGGCGGTCGCGGAAAACGGTCATGCCCAGCCAGAGCAGGAGGTCGGAGTTGATTTTCTTTTCCTGGGTGCCCTTCAGGTAACTGTCCACCTCCAGCATCAGGGGCTCGATCTCCTGGGGTGCGGCCGCCGCCTGCTGGGTCAGGGCGGTGATCAGCAGCAGGGTGGTGTCCGTGTAGTAGGTTTTGACATCCAGCTTCCGGGCGGTGCGCAGGGGCTCCAGGCAGTCGCCGAATTTCTGAAGCTGGAACAGTCCGGTGCCGATCCAGTAATTCACCTCCGCCGTGACTTTGGAGTCCGGGTAAGTGGTCAGGAATTTCCGGTAATCGGCCACCATGCCGGCGTAGTCCTGCTTCAGGCGCTTCACCTTGGCGACATGATAGGCGGCGCTTTCGGCGGAGTCCGATTTGGGGTATTTGTCCCGCACGGTTTCAAAATCCTTGAGGGCGCCGGTCAGGTCCTCGAATTTCAGCTCCACCAGGCCACGCTGAAGGAAAGCGCTGGAAAGGCGGTCATCATCGGGATATTTCGTGATGAAAGTGGTCAGGGTGCCGATGCCCTCGCGGTCCCCGTCGGAGGCTTCGGCAAAACCGCGCTGGTAGAGGTAATTGGCCAGCCGCTCCGGCTCCAGTTTGTTCTCCCGCACCCGGCCGTAGGATTCGGCGGCCGCTTTCCAGACGCTGCGGTTATAATAATAGACGGCGCGGACAATCCAGGCTTTGTCGAGGAAATCGCTGTCCCCTTTCGCATCCCGCCAGCGGTCGATATAATTTTTGGCCTCATCGGTCACCCGGGGATCATTCAGCTTGAGCAGACTGACCAGCCGCTTGTAGCCGCCCTCCAGAGCCTCCGGGCTGTCCGGCAGGCCGGATTCCAGAATCTGATAGACCTCCACCGCGCGGGTGTGCTGGTTCAGGGCGGAGTAGCAGCTGCCCACGACCAGCAGCAGCTGGGCGCGCCGGGCATCCTCCAGCTGGCTGTAATCCACGGACATGCCGCGCCAGACATCCACGACTTTCTGATAGTCCTTCTGCTGGTAGTAGGCGAAAACCAGGCCGTAACGGGCGCGGGACAGGGAAATGGTGGCTCCCTGGACTTTCAGGGCGTCCTCATAATACCGCATCGCCTCCTTTGGATGCCCGGATTCGGCCTGGATCATGCCGGCGTTCACCATGGCCTCCGCCCGGCTGTCCGGCAGCTTGGCGTCCACGGCCAGAATGGCGAATTTTTTCATGGCCTCCTCCCTGCGGCCGGCGGTCACGTCGAACTCCGCGAGGGCGCTCAGGGCTTTTTCGTAATAATCATTGCCCTCTTTGGTTTTCGCCACTTCCTCATAAGCGGCGGCGGCCTCCTTGACGGAGCCTCCGTATTTGGCGCTCTGGCCTTTCAGAAAGAGTGCCAGAAAGCGCACGTTGGGCCGCTCCTTCGGGGCCTGGGCGGCGGCGATGCCGAAGTAGCGGATGGCGGTGGAGTACTGCTCGGGATTGTTGGCCGCCGCGTTGTAGGCCACACACCCGAGCCGGAAAGCGGCGTAACCCGCGTAAAGTCCCGTTTTCGTGGTCTGAAGCACGGCGCGGTAAGCCGCTTCCGCCATGCCCATGTGGGTGGCCCGATCCTCCGGAAAAGCCGTCGTCCGGGAACCGATGCTGTAATGGGCCTCGCCGGTGTGGTAGAGCGCCCGCGCGCGGTTTTTGCTGGAGGGGAAATCGCGGATGTAATTGTCGAGTTCCAGGACCGCCACATCATAATTTTTCTGGGCGTAGTAGGATTCCGCGATTTTGAAGCGGACCTCCTCCCGATGTTTTCCATTGGGGAAAAGGCGCTGGTATTCCCCGTACTGGCGCAGGGCCAGAGGGAAGTTGGCTTTGTCGAAGAGCATCTCGCAGTAGGCGAAAAGCTCGTCATCGGGACTCTTCGGTTTGGGAGCGGGAGCGGGCGCGGCGGGCTTCGGTTTGGGGACGGGCGCGGGCCTGGTTTCCGGAGTGGATTCGGGAGCCGGGGAAGGGGTTTCCTCCTCGGGGATAATATCCGCGCGCGGTGGCGCAACGGGCTCATCGGGCACCACCTGGGCACGGGGCGGGGTGACGGGCGTGGGCGTGTCGTCAACGATTTCCGCGGGGCGGGGCGGCGGCTGGGCGGACGCGGTGGAAACCGGGATCAGCAGGACGGCGCCGGCGGCCGTGAGGACACGGGTCCGCAGACTCAGAGGACGCCGGGTCGGAACTGGATTTTTCATGGACGGGAACGGGATGGGCGGTGACGCTGCTGTCGCACCGGCGCCGCGGGGGCCTGAGGGGGAAGGGGAAAGTTTACGGAGCCGCCGTACGCGCCGGGGACGGCAGGGCCGCGAAGGACACATGATAAAGTCCGGCTTTATAGCACAAATCAAGCACCCGGAACATGTTCCTGTAAACAGATTCCTCATCCGCGCGGATGATGATGGCCTGATTTTTCTTCACGCTGTAAATATCCTGAAACCGCTTAAAAAGCTGTTCTTCATTGAGGGTCTGCGTGTTGACGCGGATGGTGCCGTCCCTGGCGACGTTGACCACGATTTCCCCGACCTGCCGGTCCTTCGGCGCTCCGGAGTCGGCGGCGGGCACGGAGATATTCAGATCATTCTCCCGCTGCGCCATGCTGAAGGTGATAATGAAGAAAATGAGCAGAATCAGCAGCACATCAATCAGGGGCACGAGATTCATGCCCTGATGTTCAGAGGTGCGGGCGGAACGGAAATTCATATTGAACGGAAACAATTAACTTTTGCGGACAGGCTGGCCCTGGGCGGCCCGGGCGGCGGTGATGCGTTTATACTGAGCGCTCAGCAGCGCCATGATATGCGTCGCCGCCGCCTCCAGTTCGGAAACCAGGGCATTCACCCGGCCCCGGTAGATGGAGGCGATGATCATGGCCGGAATAGCGATCACAAGCCCGGCCGCCGTGTTGATCAGGGCCTCCGCCGTGCCGCCCGCGAATTCCATCTGGGCCTGCTGCATGTCCGCTTTGGAGATGCGGCCAAATTCGCTCATCAGTCCGATCACGGTGCCCAGCAGCCCCACCATCGGAGCCACGGCGGCGATGTCCGTGAGGTAGGTGATGCGCTGGAAAAGCACGCTCGCCTGCCGCTGGCCCTCGGCCTGGGTGACTTCCCGGACCTCGTCAAACGTGGCCATGGGATTTTTGGTCGCGAAATCCAGGGCTTTCTGGGTGATGGTGGAGATGGATTCGTTCTGCCGGTTGCACACGGCCAGAAGCCCCAGGTAGTCCTGCTTGCGGATGAGAGTGTCCGCCGTGTGCATGAAGTGGTCGCTGACCACCGATCCCCGCCGGATGGTGAGCACCAGAAAAATGATCAGGGCCACGGCCACCACGGAGATGCCGATGAGGATTTTGAAGGTGAATCCCCCTTTTTGAATCATGTCCGACAGGCTCACCGGCTTGGCCTTGGCCGCCGCCGGGATGACCGGCACCGGGGAAAGGGCGGTGGAGGGAGCCGCCGCCGCCTGGGTCTGGGCAGCGGGGGGCGCACCGCTGCCTGACGCCGCCGGGGACTGCGCCTCCGCAGGGGCCGGGATCAGGAACAGCAGCAGCAGGGGGAGAAGCTGGAAAAGGCGTTTCATGCGGACGCCGACCGTAACCTCCCCCCCGGCCTCTGCAAGGCGGGCTTTGGCGGCGCGCCGGGCATTGGGTGTTCAGTGACGGGAACAGCGCCTTCTTCCCGGTCCCTCAAGTGAAGGGCACCGTCCCCTCCGGAATCCCCGGTTTTTCCCGGGAAAAGAATGGGCTCACTGGGGTAACCCACCCCCGCCATCGGCGGCGGGGGATTGACCGGAGGGCCGCAGTGTGGCAGGGCAGGGGGGATTTCCCTTTCCCTTTTCCTGTGACTGTCACCGTCCGATTTCTGCACACCGCCGACTGGCAGCTGGGAAAGCCGTTTGCCGGCATTCAGGATCCGGAAAAACGGGCGCTGGTGCGGCAGGAGCGGCTGGCGGTGCTGGACCGGATCGGGCAGGCGGCGCGGGAGTCCGGGGCCTCTTTTATCGTGGTGGCGGGGGATTTGTTCGATTCCGCCAGCCCCACCCGGTCCACCGTGGCCGCCGCGTGCAGCGCCATCGGACGCATGGGGCTGCCGGTTTACGCCATTCCGGGGAATCACGATCACGGCGGACCGGGGAGTTTGTGGGAGCAGGATTTTTTCCGCCGGGAATGCGCGGCTCTGGCGCCGAATTTCCAGCTTCTTCTGAAACCGGAGCCGGTGGAGCTGCCGCAGGCGGTGCTTTTTCCGTGTCCGTTGCTGCGGCGGTCGGAATCCACTGACCCCACCGCCTGGCTGCGGGACGGGGAGGTGTTTGCCGGTTTGCCGGAGGGGAAGCCGCGGATTGTGATCGCTCATGGCAGCGTGCAGGGGTTCGGCAGCGCGGCGGATGATGACGAGGGGGAAACGGGCGGACCGGGGAATCTGCTGGATCTGGACCGGCTGAATCCGGCGGCCTGGGATTACATCGCCCTGGGGGACTGGCATGGCACGAAGCTGCTTTCGGCCAGGGCGGCTTACAGCGGCACCCCGGAGCCGGACCGTTTTTCAAAAGGCGAATCCAATGAGCCCGGCCACGTGCTGGCGGTGGAGGCGGAACGGGGCGGGCCGCCGGTGATCAGCCGGATCCGCACCGCGCGGCTGGGCTGGCACCGCGCGGCGCGGCATTTTTCCGAGGATGCGGCGCTGGAGAGTTTCCAAACGGAGATTGCGGAATTGCTGGGGCAGCGGGGGCATCAGGATCTGCTGCGGCTGGAGCTGTCGGGATCGCTGGGCCTTGCCGCCGCTTCGGAACTGGAGAAAATGCTCGATTCCTGGCGGGCGCGGCTGCTGCGGCTGAAACTGCTGGACCGCACCCGGGTCGCGCCGGGGCCGGAGGAAACGGCGCGTCTCATGAGCCGGGCGGAGGATCCGGTGACCGGCCGGGTGGCGGCGCGGCTCGCCGCTCTGGCGCAGGGGGAGGATGAGAATGCGGCGGTGGCCCGGGTGGCGCTGAGGGAGCTGCACGCGGCGTGTATGGACGGATGATGGACTGGAATGGCCGGGATGGATGGACTGAGAATGTGCTTACCTGGAGTTATCCGTGGCTGGTTTTTGGAAAATGAGTTTAAAGCAGTGCGGGTCCCTGCATTCTTCACGTCCTTCTGTTTGAGCTTTCTGTCCAAAATCCTCCATGCGTCTGATTTCCGCCCGCCTCCGGTCCTACCGTATTCACCGCGATTCCGGAACGATTGTTTTTGACCGCCGGCGCACGGTGATCAGTGGTCCCAACGAGGCTGGAAAAAGCACGCTCGCGGAGGCGGTGCACCGCGCGCTTTTCCTTAAAGCCAAAGGCGACACGGCTGATCACCGGGCGATGCAGCCCGCTCTGGGCGGAGTGCCGGAGGTCGATCTGACGTTCGAGGCGCGGGGCAAAGTCTGGGAACTGCGCAAACGGTTTGCCCGCAACGGCACCACCAGTCTGACCACGGACGGGGCCGCCGCCTTGTCCGGGGAGGCGGCGGAGTCGGAGCTGGCGGACCTGCTGGGGGTGGAGGGCGGGCTCAGTGGAAAAGCGGCGCTGGGACAATGGCCGCACCTGTGGGTCTGGCAGGGGGAAAGCGGGAATGATCCGTCTCCCCACGCCACCAGCCAGCACGCGGGGCTGCTGCGGCGGCTTCAGGATTCCGGCGGAGCCGCCGCCATGCAGTCGGAGCGCGACAGCCGTCTGGCCGCGCGGTTCGCCGCCGCCAGCGGGACGATTTTCACTCTTGCGGGAAATCCGCGCACGGATTCCGAACTGGCCCGGGCCACCGCCGCTCTGACCGAAGCCGGGGCCCGCCAGGCCGCCGCCGCCGGGAAGCTGGAGGCCAATCTGCGCACGGTCCGCGATTTTGAATCCGCCACGGCCACGCTGGCGGAACTCGGCGTGAGTCTGGAAACGCTGCGCCGCCAGCACCGGGACGTCAGCGCCCGGCAGGAAAAAATCACGGCTCTCCGCCAGCGCGAGACGGCCGGGCAGGGGCGGGCGGAAACCGCCGCCTTGCGCCTGACGGCTCTGGAGACGGCGGAGCAGCGGATTCTCAGACTCCGCGACAGCATTCAGGCTCTGGAAACCGCTCTGGCTCCGGACCATGCGGGGGCGCTGGCATTGACCTTGGCCGGTGATCAGGCCGCCGCCCATTCCGCCGCCGCCGCCACCGCGCACGAGTCGGCGGAGCGCGCCCGCGAAACAGCCCGTCAGCGCCGGGATCTGGCGGTGGCGTGGGTGGCGCGGTTTGAAGCCGGCGCGCGCCTGGATGAGCTTTCCGCCGGGATGGCGCGGGTGGAGGAATTGAACGCCGAGCTTGCCGCCCTGCGGCGGCAGTCAGCGGAACTGCCGAATGTCGACGCCGCCGGGCTTCAGCGGATTCAGCAGCTGGAGACGGCGCAGTCCAGCGCCCGGGCGGCGCTTCAGGCCATGGCCACAAGGCTGGAGGTGGTGTCCGCGGATCAGGCCGTGGAGGTCGGAGGCGCGCGGATGACCGCCGGCATGCATCAGGTGCTGACGGAGGACACGGAAATCCTTTACGGGGCGGATTTAAAGCTGCGTCTCCGGCCCGGAGGAGGAACCGGTCTGGACGAGGCCCGGCGGAAATGCGGCGCGGCGGACGCGGCGCTGCGGGAGGCGCTGGGAGCCTGCGGACTGGCCACCGGCGGGGAGGCGGCGCTGGCCGTCGCCCGGCGCACGGATCTGGCGGCCCGGATCAGGGCGGTGGAGGCCGGACTGGAAAGCATGGCCCGCTCTGTCTCCGCCAAAGCCCTGGCGGCCGCCGGCGAGGCGCATATCGCGGCGCGGGCGGATGTTTCCAGAAGGTCCGGGCAACTGCCGGACTTCGCGGCTCCCGGCTCGCCGGAGGAGGCGACGGCGCTGGCCCGGACCGCCGCCCGGCAGCTGGAGGACGCGGAATCCGCCGCGCAGTCCGCCCGCGCCGTCCGCGATGCGGCGTCCCGCGCGCTGGCGGAGGCGGTGAAAACCCTGGAGGCCCGCACCCGGACGATGCAGGCGCGGAACCGGGAAATTTCCGACCTTCAGGCCCAGCTCCGGCTGCTGCTGGATCAGCATGGCGCGGATGAGCCCCGGGCGCTGGCGCTGGCCCGGAGCCGGGAGGAATCGCGCGCCGCCGCCGAAAGTCTGACCGCCTGCCGCTCGGAACTGGCGGACCTTCAGCCGCATCTGGCGGCCGGCGATCTGGAGCGTCTCAGCCGCGCTCTGGATCAGTCCACCGCCCGGAAAAACGAGGCGGAAATCCGGCGGGCGGTGGCCCGGGACAGTCTTCGTTCCGACGGAGCGGAGGATCCGGAGGCGGAACTGGCGCTGGCGGCGGCCCAGGCGGCGGCGGCGGCGGAACATCTCATCCCGGTGCGGCGTCAGGCTCAGGCGGTCAGGCTGCTGGACGAACTTTTCACGGCGGAGCAGCGCGCGCTGGCGGATCAGTTCACGCGCCCGCTGGCGGACCGGATTTCCGGTTATCTGGAATGCCTTTTCGGTCCCGGCGGCCGGGCCTCGATGATGCTGGAGGACAACAGATTCACGGGCCTGCGGCTGGCCGCGCGCCCCGGGCAGGACACGGGCTTCCTGAGCTTCTCCGCCCTCAGCGGCGGAACCCGCGAGCAGCTGGCCGCCGCCGTGCGCCTGGCGGTCGCGGAAATTCTGGCGGCGGATCACGATGGCTGTCTGCCCGTGGTTTTTGACGATGCCTTCACCAACAGCGATCCGGAACGGCTCCTGACTCTCCAGCGGATGCTGGATCTCGCCGCCGGGCGCGGCCTCCAGATTGTGGTCCTGACCTGCCATCCCGCCGCCTACGCCGGCCTGGGCGCGGCGGCCGTCACTCTGTCACGCGGGACTGACGGTCCGGCTGCGGAAAGCGGGGAGGTCTGATTGCGCGGATACAAAATTCCAAGGGGGGAAAATCAGGAAAAGGGGAGCCTTTTCATAAGGAAAATTCATTCGCTCCGTTTTTTTAACGGCTTTCTAAGTTCATGAAATATAGGCCGTTATGAACTTCCGCAGTGCCGCCGCAGAGCAGGGGTCCTCCATTCAAAGCCGAAAAGATGAAAATTTGACGTTAAAAACTTAGCAGTTCTTAAGTATTTTCGATTGCAACGTCCTTCTGGGACGCTAAGGCGTTCGAGTGCCCGCAGGGACCGATCCGGTGCCACGGTGACAAAAACCTGATCCTGATAAATAAATCCTATGAAAGCAATCAAAATCCTCGCTCTCGCCGTTCTCGCCGCCACTCTCGGTGCCTGCGCCAGCAAAACCAACCCGGCTCCCGTGGCTCCCGTCACCGGCGGCGGTGGTGGCTATGTCACCCCGGCCAAATAATCGCTGACAGCGAACTTTATTCAAAACCGGCTCCCGCGTGCTGCGGGAGCCGGTTTTTTCGTGTTTGAATGACGGAGTTTTTCTGATGGCCGCCTGGTCCGCGCCGCACATTCCCCAGGCGCTGACGGCTGGAGACAGGCATCGATTCTCCAACACCGGGCGGATGTCCGGCGGGACAGGCGGAGTGTCTGCTCCAGCAGTCACGTCCCCTGACAAAACTCCGTTGAGCAACTGAACCGCCTTTCATACCAGCTGCCGCCTCGTTCTGCTCTTCTCCTTCGTTTCCTTCGCGCCCTTCTGTTCAAATTCCTCTCTCCGCCGCTGCTCTCCGCCCGCTGATTTTCCCTCTCAGGCCACACCCCGGCGGACGTGTTTGATGCCGCGCAGGTGCAGGTCGCGGGCATTTTCAGCATCGGAAATCGGATCCATCAGACTGTGCACAAGGCCGTCCTTGACGTCGTAAATCCATCCGTGAATGGACAGCTCCTGGCCGCCCTGCCAGGCGTTCTGCACCACGGTGGTGCGGCAGACATTCACGACCTGTTCCAGCACATTGAGTTCGCAGAGCCGCGCGATCTGCCGGTTTTCGGTTTCGAGGGCGTCGATCTCGTCGCGGTGCAGGTGGTAAACGTCCTGCACATGCCGCAGCCAGTTGTCGATGAGACCGAAGGACTGATTCCGCAGCGCGGCGATGATGCCGCCGCAGTTGTAGTGGCCGGTGACGATGATGTGCTTCACCTTCAGCACATCCACGGCGTACTGCATCACGGAGAGGCAGTTCAGGTCCGAATGCACCACCAGATTGGCCACATTCCGGTGCACAAACAGCTCGCCCGGCATCATGCCGGCGATTTCATTCGCCGGCACCCGGCTGTCCGCGCAGCCGATCCACAGATACTCCGGAGCCTGCTGCCGCGCCAGCCGTCCGAAAAAATCAGGATCACGCTCCACCTGCGCCGCCGCCCAGGCCCGGTTTTTTTGAATCACATTGTTCAGATCGCCCATAAAATTGAAAATTTCAGCGCACAATTCCGCGCTGGCTGGAGCGGATGAAACCGCAGAGATGGCTCACGACGGGCTGGGCTCCGTGTTCGGTTTCCAGACGCGCGAGGGCTTCGAGGAAGTTGCCGCCGCGCATGAAGAGGGCTTTGTAGGCCTCCTTGAGCGGGCGGATGTCGGCTTCCGTGTAACCGTGGCGCTGGAGGCCGACCTGATTGACTCCGCGGACTTCGGCGGGGTTGCCGTCCACGATCATGAAAGGCGGGACATCCTGCACGATTTTGGAGCAGCCGCCGGTGATGGCGAATTTTCCCAGGCGGCAGAACTGATGCACGGCCGTCAGCCCGCCAAGAATGACGTGATCCTCCACTGTGACGTGCCCGGCAATGGTGCCGTTATTGGAGAAAATAACGTGGTTTCCGACGGTGCAGTCGTGGGCGATGTGGCAGTAGGCGAGGAAGAGATTATGGTTTCCGATCACCGTTTTAGTGCCGGGCAGGGTGCCCCGGTTCACGGTGACGCATTCGCGGAAGGTGTTGTCGTCACCGATTTCCAGATAAGTCGGTTCCCCCGCGTATTTCAAATCCTGGGTGAGCCCGCCGATGCAGGCTCCGGGAAAGAACAGGTTCCGCGCGCCGATGGTGGCGGGGCCGGTGAGGGTGACGCCGTTGTGCAGGACGCAGCCTTCACCGAGGCGCACGCCGTCGCCGATCACGCAATAGGGGCCGATGGTGACGTTTTCCGCGATTTCCGCGCCGGGATGAATAATGGCGGTGGAGTGGATCATGAGGACGGACCGGGAGCCGCTGAAATGAATTTGAGGCTGCGGGACTTTCGAGGGGTTTAAGAGAAGCTGTGGAGACGCGTGGGGCCGGAGCCCCGTGCTCCCCCCGGGCTCAGCGGTCCATGAGGCTGAACATGAGTTCGCCCTCGCTGACGGTTTCGTTGTTCACCACGCAGCGGGCGCGGGCGACGCCGATGCTGCGCTTCACTTTAAGAATTTCGGTTTCAATGAAGAGGGTGTCGCCGGGCAGGACGGGCTTGCGGAATTTCACGTCGTTGGCGCTCATGAAGTAGCCGATTTTCCCCTGATTCTCCGGGCGGCGCAGGAGGACGATGCTGGCGACCTGGGCCATGGCCTCGACCTGGAGCACGCCGGGCATGACGGGGTGGCCCGGGAAGTGACCCTGGAAATAGGGCTCATTGATGCTGACGCACTTGACGCCGGTGCACTTGTTCTCGCCTTCAAAACCGACAATCCGGTCCACCATCAGGAAGGGATAGCGGTGTGGCAGGATGTTCATCACCTCGTTGATGTCGAGGACGGCCTCTCCGCTGGGGATGCTGACGGGCGGGACCATGCTCATCATGCGGCTGTAGTCCTGCTTCAGGCGGCGGGCCATTTCCGTGTTGGGACCGTGGCCGGGCTTGATGGCGATGACGTGGCCCATGATGCGTTTTCCGCTGAGCATGAGGTCGCCGATGATATCGAGAATCTTGTGGCGGACGAACTCGTCCTTGAAACGCAGGGGCTCCTTGCTCATGACACTCTCGTCGCGGATGACGATGGCGTTCTCCAGGCTGCCGCCCTTGATCAGGCCTTTGTCGAGGAGGCTTTTCACGTCCTCGTAGAAGACAAAGGTCCGCGCGGGAGCGATTTCCTTTTCGTAAATCTCCGGAGTGATTTCCGTGCTGTAATACTGGGTCAGGCGGCCGTCGGGGCCGACCTGGGTGCAGGAGATGCGGAACTTTTTGTCGGGCACCACCATCAGGATGCTGCCGGTTTTGGTCTCGATGCAGACCGGCTCGCGGATTTCATACACGCCGCGCGGGGCGTCCTGTTTCTGGATGCCGGCTTTCTTGATGCACTCCACGTAGGCGCGGGCGGAGCCGTCACCGATGGGCGGCTCGTTGGCGTCCATCTCGATCAGGGCATTATCGACACCCATGCCCGCGAGGGCGCTGATGACGTGCTCCACGGTGTGCACCTTCACGCTGCCCTCGGCCAGAGTGGTGGCGCGTTCGACCATCTGCACTTTATCCACGCTGGCGGGGATGAAGGGCTGATCCTCCAGGTCGATCCGGCGGAATTTGATGCCGTGTCCCACCGGGGCGGGGGTCATGGTGAGGGTGACCTTCTCCCCGGTGTGGAGAGAAGTGCCGGCGAGCGTGGCCGATTTGGCCAGCGTGTGCTGATATTCCATAAAGTCGTCTTTGGGCAAAGAGACGCAGCCTAGACAGCAGGTTCCGGGGGGTCAAGCCGCGATTGCTCCTGGCGGCGGGGGCGGTTTCAGGCCGGTCGGCCGGGCTGGAATCTCAGCCATGCGGGCGTTCCGGGGGGAATAGGTCCCATAGGCCCTATAAGTCCTATAGGACCTATCGGGTGAATGCGCCGGAGCTTTTCCCCGGCGTCCTTGCCTTGCTTCCGTGCGGGGGACGCGCCTGATTCGCCCTGTGAATTCTCCCGCGCCCCTCCGCCTGAACCTCCCCGAAGCCCGTCTGTTTCACCGGAGAGCCGTGCGCCTGTCCCGGCCTTTTCCGGAGACGGGGGCGGCGCTGGAGCATCACGGATTTATTCAGATTGATCCCATCAATGTCTGCGGGCGGATGCACGATCTCATCCTGCGGAACCGGGTCGCCGATTACCGGGAAGGTGGGCTGATGCGCCTTCTCCACGGTCCGGCGGACTCCCCTTTGGCGGCGGAGTCCCGCACGGCTTTCGAACATCATCTGCCGCACAGCCATGTTCTTGCCGCCATGCCGCTGAACGCCTGGCCGTATCTGCTGGCGGCCATGCGGAACCGCACCCTGGGCACGGGCGCGTGGTCGGGCGGGCTGGAGCCGCGTCAGGCGGCGCTGGCGGAGGTTATCCTGCGGGAAATCGCGGAGCGTGGCGCCTTGTCCTCCGAGGATCTGGCGGATGGCCAGCGGGACGATCATGGCTGGGGATCCCAGGCTTCTCTGGCGAAAACCACGCTGCATAAACTTTTCTTCCATGGCCGCCTGCTCATCGCCCGGCGTCAGGCCAACCGGCGGTATTATGATCTGCCGGAACGCGTGCTGCCCGCGGCGGTGATGGCGCTTCCGGAGCCGACGCCGGAGGAAACCGCGCGCTGGATCACGCTGCTGAAGCTGCGCCAGCGGCGGGTGATGACCCTTTCCCCGGCCGAGCGCGCCCGGGTCGCGGATCTGGTGCAATCGCTGGCGGTGGAGGGAATTCCCGGTCTGCACTGCCTCCGGTCGGACCTGCCGCTCCTGGATGAACCCGCCGCCCCGCTTCGGGAGGAGGAAAGCCGTCCCCTGCTGCTGGCTCCGCTGGATCCTTTGATCTACGACCGCCGCCTCGCCAGCCGCCTGTGGGGTTTTGACTACACCTGGGAGGTTTACACTCCGCCGGAAAAACGCCTGCGGGGTTATTATGCTCTTCCCCTGCTTTCCGGTCTTGAAATCGCCGGTCACATCGACCCCAAAGCCGACCGCGCCGCCGGCCTGCTCCGGGTGATCAACCGCTCCGTCCGGCGGGGCCACACGGCCGCCCCGGCCCTCAAATCCCTCGCCTCTTTTCTGGGGCTGAAGTGACCCGGAAGCCGGGTTGGGGCTGTTGCCCGTTATGTTTCAACGATATACGCATAAAGCGCCGTGCGGGGTATTTTTCCTGACGGTTGTTGCGGCCGGGAATTATCCCATTATGGTGGGCGAAACTGTTTTGATATAAATGAAATTTCTGAGTTTGCTTGCTGCCGGAGCGTTTCTTCTGGGTTCCATGCCCTGGCTGGAGGCGCGGACCTTCACCGCCGCCGACGGGCGGACCCTGGAGGGGGATATCACGGATGCCGGGGATACGGAGGTGACCATCCGCCGGACCGCCGACAAAAGGCTGTTCAAGCTGCGGATTGAAACCCTGAGCAAGGAGGATCAGAAGGAGATTGTTGGATGGAGAACCCGCAAGGCTCTGGCCCGGATCACGCTGACCGCCACCAAAAGCAAACTGGAGTCCCGGAAGCATTCCGTTGGAGGATCCAATCAGATCGCTGACGCGAAGGCCCAGAACTGGTGCTGGAGGATCACGGTGAAAAACGGCTCCAATCTTCCGGTCACGGGTCTTCAGCTTAAGTACAATCAGATTGTCGAACGCACGGACCGCAACCAGGGCGCGGCCAGCGGAGCCGCCAAAACCACGGCCCGGACGGGCAGCGGCACTCTGACCGTCCCCGATATCGGCCCCTTCGGCAGCGTGACCCTGGAAACTGACGGCATTCCGGTGACGGCTTATAAATCAACCAATATCTCCCGCTCCACGACCACTTCCGGCGACAGCGTCACCAACATCACCACCTACAAATGGGACGAGGCCCTTTCCGGCATCGGGGTGAACCTCCTGCTGGGGACCGATTCGGTGATGGAGTGGAAAACCGGAACCAATCCCGGCATTCCCCGTTAAGTGGTCAAAGCGGCTCGGTGATTCCGCCAGACAGTTAGCGGTCGACACAGGCGAGCTTCTGTTCAGGAGCCGGTTTCATGCCCGGAACAGGGTTTTGCAAGGCTGCGCGGCGCTATTGCACGGCCGTACGTGGCGATTCCCATGTCAGCCGCCTGGGAGCGGAATCCCTTGGGTTCAGGTCGCTTCCGCCTTCGGGCATTGAAGCCGAAGTTTCCTCTTCAACTTGCCGCCTTGGGGCCGGCGAGGATTTTGCCGCGGGCGGTGAGGTAGAGGATGGCGACTATGGCGGCGAAGGGGATGAGGGCGAGGAGGTCGGGGGAGATCTGGGTTGGCGTGAGCTGGGCGTAGAAGGGGTTGTTGGCCGTGGCCCATTTGCCGAGCTTGTCGTAGGTCTCGCTGAGGACACCGGCCATGAAGGCGATGGCGATGCCGGCGATGGCACCGCCGGCGATGTAGCCGGAGGCCATGAGGACGCCGGGGCTCTTGTCGCCCTCGGCCACGTGCTCCTCCTCGGTGAGGTGGGCGTTGGCGGGGTCCTTGCGGCGCTTGCCATCGACCATCCAGCGGATGAGGCCGCCGATGAAGACGGGCATGGAGGTAGCGAGGGGCAGGTAAACGCCGACGGCGAAAGCGAGGGAGGGAATGCCGGACATTTCCAGCACGATGGCGATCATGACGCCGAAGAGGACCAGGCCCCAGGGGAGTTTGTGGCTGAGGATGCCTTTGATGATGTAGGAGACGAGGGTGGCTTTGGGGGCGTCGAATTTCTTCACCTCGCTGCCGTCGGGGCGCTGGGTGACAGTGCCGTTGATGCCGGGATCGACGAGATAAATGGCTTTGCCGCTGTCATCGACGAGGTATTGCCGGGAGGCGCCGCTGGCCTCGTCGTCCTGATGCCAGACGTGGTAGCTTTTGCTGTCGTCCCTGGCCTGGGGACCGGTGAGGGGGATTTTGTCGGTCAGCTTGGAGACATCGGTGCGGAGTTCGGTGGTCACGGGGACGTAAACCTTGCCGGTGTCGTTGAGTTTGAGAAGGATGGGACCGAGCACGAGGGCGGAGGCGAGGGCTCCGATGAGGATGGCGATCTGTTGGGAGCGCGGGGTGGCCCCGACGAGGAAGCCGGTTTTCAAATCCTGCGAGGTGGTGCCGCCATTGGAGGAGGCGATGCAGACGATGCCGCCGACGGAAAGCGCGGTAATATAATACATGCGGTCGGTCCAGCCGAGGGCGAGGAAGGCGAGGCAGGTCAGCAGCAGCGTGGCAATGGTCATGCCGGAGATGGGATTCGAGCTGGAGCCGATCTCGCCGGTCAGGCGCGAGGAGACAGTGACGAAGAGGAAACCGCAGAGGATGATCATCACCGCGCCGATGAAATTCATGTGCAGGCTGGGCGCGAAAAGAATGGCGGCGACGAGGGCGGCGATGCCGATGAAGACGAATTTCATGGGCAGGTCGCGGTCGGTGCGCGGCACGGCTCCGGCGTCGGCTTTTTTGCCGCTGAAGTCGCGCAGTCCGCCCCGGATGCCGTGCCAGATGAGCGGCAGGGAACGCAGCAGGCTGATGATGCCCCCGGCGGCGACAGCTCCCGCACCGATGTAGAGCACGTAGGCTCCGCGGATCTGATTGGGGCTCATGTCGCGGATCAACCCGGTGCCGGGCGCGAGAGGAGTGGTGAGGCCATCGCCGAAGAATTTGATCAGCGGGATGAGCAGCAAATAAGACAGCACCCCGCCCGCCGCCATGACCGCCGCGATGCGCGGGCCGATGACGTATCCGACACCCAGCAGCTCCGGCGTGACTTCACAGGCGATGGAGCCGCCGGCCAACGGGGCTTTGAAGACTTTCTCCGGCGTGTCCTTCCAGAAGTGCAGGGCCTTCATGGCGAAGTTGTAAAGCACGCCCAGCCCGAAGCCGGTGAAGATGGTTTTGGCCCCGGTGCTGGCGGTGGCGGCCAGGACGCTGATTTCCGCGCCCCGGGCGGCGGCGGCTTCGGCCTGGGATTCAGGCGAAGCGCCCGCTTTAAGCACCTCGGCGCAGGCGGTGCCTTCGGGGTATTTCAAAATACCGTGCTGCTTCACAATGAGCGCGCGGCGCAGGGGGATCATCATCAGAATCCCCAGCAAACCACCCAGTACCGAAACCAGGATCACCCGCGTCACTTCCAGATCAAACCCCAGGATCAGAATCGCCGGCATGGTCACTCCCACCCCGAACGCGATGGACTCCCCGGCGGACCCGGCGGTCTGCACGATGTTGTTCTCCAGAATCGTGGCGTCCTTCATCCCGAACTTCGACAGCACCCGGAACAGCGCGATGGAAATCACCGCCACGGGGATGGACGCGCTGACGGTCAGGCCGACTTTTAAAACCAGATACAACGAGGAGGCCCCGAAGATCATCCCCAGCACGGTGCCGACGATGATGGGAAGCGCCCGCAGCTCGGAGAGCTTGGATGAGGCGGGAATATAAGGCTCGAAGTCGGCCGTGGGCTTGTCGGATTTCATGTTGGTGGAGAAGTCTTTGGAAATGGCTAAGGAGAAATACTGGTGAGGTCTGGCACTTCAACTCTTTGGCTCAAACATGGTCGGGTCGGAGCAAATACTCTCCACAAGGGCCGATTTTCGACCATGTATCACTGAAGTTTCGATTTCCAGCGTCTCCAGCACCGAGCAAATCCCTTGAAGCAGAAATTCGGTGGCGGATTGGCAGGCCGAAACGTCGCGCTGTATGATATCAAATGGCAGGAAGATGGAGAACTCCACATCCTTGGTTTTGCGGAAAACGGAAGGCCCCCGAATTTCATTTCCGATGATATCGCGTTTGGCGCTGATGCGAAAAATCAGGTCCCAGTCGTCGCCATACTTTTGTGTGAAGTTTTGAGATGGCTTGACCAAGGCGGTGATCTCCTCGGACATGCGATGCTGGAACTTGAAGGAGAACGGGAAAGTCACTCCTGGCTGGATGTAGATTTGCCCAAAGTGGACTTTCATAATGGTTATAGGCACTCATGGGAGCCAAATCCCGAATTGCCAGCTTTGGCTAAAGTGCGCAGCCCCAACGGGGCGTCATGTGAAAGCCTGGGCCAACGGCCCAGGGCTTCCCCGGTCGTGACCACGAGGGCTGAAGGCCCGACATAATCCCACCAACACCATAAATGACGGCCTCACTCTGCACCGGACGTCCTTTCGATACCGTTGTTCGGGCCGCCCCTTCAGGGCTCCATTTCTCCCGGGCACGTTTCCTGGGGCGATGCCCCAGGCTGTCTCAGTTCGCCCCTTTGGGGCTGAGGGAAGACCTGAGGATTGAAAGGGCTGAGGTGGCATAGGATGAAGTTCCGGCGGTCACTATTCACAACCTACTCCCCCCGCTTCCCCGAACTCAGTTCGCCCACCAGCTTGTCCGCGCTGTAGACCTTTTTGAGCGCCTCGACGATGCCGCGCGAGTCCACGGAGACGGCCCGCGCCTGGGTGTCGCTGTAGGCGTAGTCGAGGACGAGGGACTGGAGGTTGCCGTCGAAGATGATGCCGACGAACTCGCCTTTGCGGTCCACGACGGGGCTGCCGGAGTTGCCGCCGATGATGTCGGCGGTGGAGACGAAGTTGTAGGGCGTGCTGAGGTCGAGCTTGGCTTTGGCGGTTTCCCAGCTTTTCGGAAGGTCGAAGGGCGGGCGGTTTTCCTGCTCTTTGGAGCGCTCGTAGAGTCCGGCGAGGGTGGTGTGCGGGGGCACGGCGCGGCCGCCTTCCTCGAATCCTTTCACGGTCCCGAAGGCGAGGCGCAGGGTGAAGGTGGCGTCGGGATAATTGCCGGTGCCCTCCAGGGCGAATTTGGCTTTGGCGATCTGGCCGTGGGCCTGCTGTTTGGCCTCGCCCTGGGCTTCCATGATCTTGCGGAGCGCGCGGGCTTCACTGTCCACGGCGAGCACGAGGGCGATCAGGGGATCGTCCTTGGCGGCGGCGTCCACGGCGGACTGGCCGCCTTCGTAAAGTTTCTGGCGGAAGGCCACGTCCTGGACCTTGGTGCCGCTGAGCAGTTCCACGGCGCGGGCGGAGGGGGATTTTCCGGCAAGGACTTTCTGAACCAGCGGAGAGTCCGCGCCCAGTTCCTCGACAAGAAAACCGAGCGAATCCGTCAGCTCCAGCTGCTCCAGATCGGGGTAGATAGGCTTGGTGGAGAAGAGGCTCAGTTTCAGCGACTCCAGGCCGGCTTCCGTGAATTCGCGCAGGCGCTCGCCATTCGGCTTCGGCAGTTCCGCCGCCGCGCGGACAAGGGTGCGGGCGATGCTGAAGAGTTCACTCTGGAAAGCGGTGCCGGTCTCCAGCAGGCCAAACATTCTGGCGCTTTCCGCGATGGTCTTCTGCGCGGCGGCGATGCGGTCGTAAGCCGCCAGCGCGTCCTTCAGTTCCGGACGCGAGGCGATCTTTTCCTTCAGCGCTTTTTCGTCAGCGGCTTTTTTACCGAAGAGCACGGGATCCTGCAAACCGGCGAGTCCGCCCCGGCGCGCCTTGCGGCTGTTCTGCACGCCGAAGAGATCGTCCTTGGCGCGGCGGGCGTTTTCGAGGCTGCGTCCGCTGAAGGCGCTGAGGATGGTCTCCATGCGGTAAAGGCGCTGGAGGCTGCGCGGGGCCTGCACGTCGCGGACGTATTCCAGCTCCGCCATGGTGAAGGACCGGCTGGTGCGGCCGGGATGACCGGAGACAAATATGAGATCGCCGTCCCTGGTGCCGGATTCGCTCCACTTTAAATAGTGCTGAATTTTCGCGGGCTTCCCGTCCTCCCAGGCGCGGAAAAAGCAGACGTCGAGGTCGTAGCGCGGGTATTCAAAATTGTCCGGATCGCCGCCGTAGAACGCCGCCTGCTGCTCGGGGGCGAAGACCACGCGGACATCGGTGTAGCGCTTGTAACGGTAAAGCTGGTAGAGCCCGCCCTGGTAAAGCGTGACCACATCACTGCGCTCGCCGGTTTTGTCCTTCGACTCCTTCTCAATCTCCGCCATCACCGCGCGCCGCGCCTTGAAGGCCTCGTCGTCGGACATTCCCGGTTTCACGGCGCCGTTCACCCGTGCGGTCACGTCCTCGATGCTCATGAGGACGTTCAGCTCCAAATCCGGAGCTTTGATTTCCTCCTCCAGGCTTTTGGCGTAAAAGCCGTGCTCCAGGTAATCGTTCTCCTTGGTGCTGATTTTCGCCAGGGTGTCCGCGCCGACGTGGTGGTTGGACAGAATGAGCCCGTCCGCCGAGATGAATTCGCCGGACCCGCCGCTGTTGAAGCGCACGGAGGATTTCTGGAGATGCTCCATCCAGGGAGCGGTGACCTCAAAGTTGTAGCGTTCCTTCAGGAGCGCGCGCGGCGGATCGTTGTAAAGCCACATGCCCTCGTCGGCCACGGCCGTCAGAGGAGCCAAAGGCGCGGCGGCCAGGAGGAAACCGAGCCTCAGTTTCAGTTTCAGACCTGAACGCAGCGGGGAAAATTGTTGGTGAATGTTCATCTTCATGGTCGTCACATGCGGAGTTGCGGGTCCGGCCAAAACTCCAGCCCGGACACGGGCGGACAATAGGGAGGGAATCGGCGGGCGCGCAAGGTTTTCCCCGCAGGGGAAGGTGAAAGGTTTCAGGTTTCAGGGTTCAGATTCAAATGATGAGCCAAGGGCCTTCTGAACCCTGAACCCTTTCACCTTCCTCCCCCCAAAGGCGGGTGGACGCTGCCGCTCTTCCGCGTCAGCTTGGCCGATGCCTGAAGAACCTTCCGATCCGGAACCCGATCTGATTTTCGTGACCTGCGGCGGCACGATCGACAAGATTTATTTCGACGCCAAAGGCGACTACGCCGTGGGTCCGCCGCAGGTGGCGACGCTGATGGCGGAGGCGAATGTGGCGTTCTGTTATGAAGTTTTGCCCGTGTTGCGGAAGGACAGTCTGGAGATGACGCCGGAGGATCGGGCGCTGGTCCGCGAACGGATCGCGGCGCACCCTTGCCCGCGTGTGGTGGTGACGCACGGGACGGACACGATGATCGACACCGCCCTGGCCCTGCGCGGGCTGGCAGGCCGGACGATTGTCCTCACCGGATCCATGCAGCCCGCGCGCTTCCGGGTGAGCGATGCGGAATTCAACATCGGCGCGGCGGTGGCCGCCGCTCAGTGTCTGCCGCCGGGAGTTTATGTGGTGATGAACGGGCGGGTCTTTGATCCGGAGCATTCCCGGAAAAACGTGGAGGCCAGGCAATTCGAAATGATTCCCAGGGGGAAGGATCCGGGCTGAAAATCGGAGAGTGCCGGGATCCTGCCGACACGTTGATGGCCGGCGGCGGCACTGGCGGACGGGATGTCCGCCCTCCTTTTCAGAGGCGGCACGTTTCCTGCGCAAGATCCACGAAGGTTTTCGTTGATTTATACGAACGACTTCGTATGATCGCCTCATGTCCGCCAAAAAAACGACTTCCGCCGCCCCCACCGCTCCGCGTCCGACGGATGCGGAACTCTCCATTCTCCGCGTTCTCTGGGACCGGGGAGCGGCCACGGTGCGGGAGGTGCATGAGGAGCTGAGCGCGAGAAAGCCGCAGGTTTACACCACGGTCCTGAAGTTCCTCCAGATCATGACGGAGAAGGGGCTGGTGAAGCGCGACGAGTCCGCCCGCACCCACATTTACCGCGCGGCGGTGCCGCCGGAGCGCATGCAGCGGTCGATGGTGAAGGATCTGGTGCAGCGGCTGTTCGCGGGGTCCACGCAGGCCCTGGTGCAGCAGGCTCTGGGGTCCGGCAAGGTCACGCCGGAGGAGATTTCCGAAATCCGCCGGACCCTCGACGCGCTGGAGCGCGGTGAGTGAGCGCCGTCTCCGCCTGGCATCCCTTTTTCCCAATCAACCAAATCCGCCATGAGCTTCTCCGCTTTGTTTTCAAGCCTTCCCGTGTCCCTGACCGACCGTCTGGGCAGCTGCGCGCTGCATTTTCTTTGGCAGGGAGCGGCCATCGCGGCCGGGCTCCAGCTGCTGCTGCTGGTCTGCCGCCGGGGCACGGCGGAGCTGCGGCACGCGCTCTGCGGCCTGGCGCTGCTGCTGATGGCGGCGGCTCCGGTGATCACCTGGCAGCGGCTGCCGGTGCCGGTCGGGAAGGTGAAAACGGTGGTGCTGCCGGAGGCGGTCGTGGTGGACGCTTCCATGGCTCTGACGGACCTTGCGGCCTTGCAGAATCTGGAGGCGGAAAAAGCCGCGGGCTTCCTGCCGCTATTGCCGCTCCGGGCCGGGGAGGAGCCGTTTTCCGAGGATCAGCGGTTGGTTCCAAAGACGGACCTTCAGCCGGAAGCCTCCGCCGATGCCGGCTGGCAACGCTGGCTGGGAGGGATCTGGCTGGGCGGCGCGGCGCTGATGGGGGTCTGGCGGCTGGGCGGATTGTGGGGAACTTTCCGGCTGATTCACAAGGCCGAGCGCGCGGCGGGGGAACTGCTGGAGCAGGTGGCGCGGATGGCGCGGCAGTGCGGATTGAAGCGGGTGCCGGGCGTGAGGATCACGCGAAGGCTGATTTCCCCGGCGGTGGCGGGCGTGCTGCGTCCGGTGCTGCTGCTGCCGGCTTCGGCCCTGGCGGGGCTTTCGCCGAGGGAACTGGACTTTGTGCTGGCTCATGAATTCGCCCACATCCGGCGTCAGGATTTCCTGCTGGGCCTGCTGCAGTCCCTGGCGGAGACACTGCTCTTTTTCCATCCTGCCGTCTGGTGGGTCAGTCGCCGCATGAGCTTCGAGCGGGAGCAGGCCTGCGACGATGCGGCCATGCGGGTCACCGGCAACCGCCGCGCCGGAGCCAGTGCTTTGGCGAGGCTGGCGGAACTCCAGCTTCAGCACACCACCGCCATGGCTCCGGCGGCGGGCGGCGGGCAGATCCTCGCCCGGGTGCGCCGCCTCCTGGAACCGGCGCGGGCTCCGCAGCCACAGCGCGGGCAGGTCTTTGTGCTGCTGCCGGCGCTCCTGACCGCCGCCGCCGTGCCTCTGCTGATGCTGACCCAGCGTGCGGAAAGCCAGTCTCCGGCACCTCCCGTGCCTTCGCCGGACGTGGAAGCGCCAGCGTCAAAGCTGGACAATCGGACGGATCCGGCGGATCGGACGGATCCGGCGAATCCTTCGCCTGGTGAACCCGGGGGGAATCCGGCCCCGGGTCCTTCCCCGGCCCCGGCCCCGGCACCTGCGGCCAGCGCGGATTCCGCGAGTCCCGCCGCATCGGCTCCATTTTCTGAAAAAGCCACTGTGCCCGCGATCCGGGGCAGCATCACCGATCGGAATGGCGTGGTGCTCGCGGAATCCGCCATCAAAGACCTGACCGGCACCGGCCGGACCGGAACGGCGGAAATCCGGCAGTATCCTCTCGGGGCTTCGGCCAGCCATGTGCTGGGTTATGTGAAGCTGGTCAGCGGCGGCGGAAATCCTCTTTATGAGCAATCCAGGAAAAAGGAAATCGAGATGCGGACGCAAGCGGCTAAATTCAAAGCCAGTCTGGAAAGCCTGTCCCGGCTGAGTGGCGACCAGCTCATTGAGGGGGCGGTTTCAGCCGGCGTTGAGGACGACACCATCAAACAGTTTGCCTCCCAGTGGAAGAAGGACCAGGTGGAGTATGAACGGCTGACCCATGCCGGGCTCGGTCAGGATCATCCCAAAGTCCTTGCCTTGGCCGAACGCATCCGAAAGGAGAAGGAAATCCTGCTGACAGCGGCGGAAAACTACAAAGCTGCTCTGGCCACCAATATCAAAAATATTGAGGCCGCCCTGAAGTCTGTCGAAGGGCTAAGCGGAAAAAATACGACCAGCAGGCAGGCGGCTGACGAAGCGGCCGCGGACAAGTCCTGGAAAGCGGACTCCGCGCTTTATTCGGCGATCAGACAAAGAGAGCTGGAGCAGAGGACGGTGGTCGGCAGGAACGCCGAGACCCTTGCGGAGTTATCCAAACTTTCCGGAATCCCCCTGATCGACAGGGCTCTCTCGGATGGGGAGGCCGATGAAGCCACCAAAGAACTGGCCTCCAAATGGAGAGCGGACCGCGTGGAGTATGGAGTGAAGGCCAACACGGGGTTTGACTCCGGGCATCCTGAAATGGTGGCCTTATCCGAAGCCATCCGGAAGGAGGAGGAGAGTCTGCTCCAATGGGTCGGGAACTATAAAGCCAGCCTTAAGGACAAGATTCAGGCCATTATGGAAGCCACGAAGTTTTTGGCGGTGGAGAGTCGGAAGATGGAGGAAAAAGTCCGCAGCTCCGGTGGTTTGACCGGTGCGGCGGGAATCGAGAAACTCCTGGATGACAGCCTGCGGGCGGCACCCGCCGCGGATGGCAAGGCCCAGCCGGCGGTGGCCCTGACCCTGGACGCGCGGATTCAGCGGATTTGTGAGAACGCGCTGAGGGACGCCAAAGTGGGGCGCGGGGCGGCGGTGGTGTTGGATGTGAATAATGGCGATATCCTCGCGATGGCCAGCGTGCCCGATTTTGATCCCAACCGTCTGATTCCTTTCGTCCCGCAGACCGACTGGAAGTCGTTGAATGCGGACCGCACGACGCCTCTGGCGAACCGGGCTTTTTCGGGGATGCCGCCGGGCTCGACCTTCAAGCTGGTCACAGCCATTGCGGCGGGCGGCTCCAGGGCCTGGGACCGGAAATTTGAATGCACGGGCTCGGTGAGCTACGGGGAGAGGTCTTTCAAATGCTGGACGGTTACCCGGCAGCTCGATCCGCACGGGGTTCTGGATCTGCCGGGGGCGTTGAGGAACTCCTGCAACTGCTGGTTCTATCAGGCGGGCAATGCGGCGGGGATTGACGCCATCGCGGAGGCGGCGGAAAAGCTGGGGGTCGGAGCGCTTTCGGATTGCGGCTTGGACGCCGGGCAGAACAGCAGCTTCATGCCCACGCCGGAATGGTGGACCCACCAGAATCGTGGCCCATGGACCGAGGCGAAAACCGCGAACGTGGCTATCGGGCAGGGGGAGGTGCTGGCGACTCCGTTGCAGATGGCGGGCGTGGCGGCGGCGGTGGCGGGCGACGGCAAGGTCTGGCACCAGAACCTGGTCAGCAAAAGGCTGGTGAATGGCGAATGGCAGTCGCCCGCGCCTGAGCTGCGGCACGACCTTATTGCGGAGGGCACGCCGGCGGAGGACCTGGCGGCGATCCGCAAGGGCATGGAGGAAACCGTGAACGCTGAGACGAACGCGACAGGCAAGCCCGCGAAAAGCTCGCTTATTCACATCGCCGGCAAAACCGGAACGGCGCAGAAATGGCGCACGGCACCGGATGCGGACGGGATCACGCGGGATGGGACACAAATCATTGACAACCACACCTGGTTCATCGGTTTCGCCCCCTTTGAAAAACCGCGCTACGCCTTCGCCATCGTGGTGGGCAACGGGAAGTCGGGCGGCGTGGTCTGCGCCCCCATTGCCAAGCGCATCATGGAATCCGTGGAGCTGATGAACCGGGGGAAACTGACCGTGGATTTGAGCCCCCTGGCGGTGGCGAAAGGGAACTTCAATTCCGTGGAGTCCGTGGAATACCGGAATCCGCTTCCGGAGCCATGAATTCCAGGCCCGGGGCAGGGGGCGGACAGTGGTTCAGCCCCACTGGTTTGAAGTCCACAAATAACGCCGGCGGGGACGCGCCACGGGAACGGAACCGGAGCAGGAACTCCGCCCGGGCTCACCACTGGATGCGGTAAAAACCGCGCTTCAGTTCCGGGGCCGGGGAATGCGTCAGGGTCATGGCCGCGGCCTCCATCCGGTGGCTGCTGACATCCAGCCAGCCGGCCAGATCCGTGGAGTGCTGAAGGCGGAAGCTGACTCCCGCCGTGCCCGTCACCTGGAGACGGAAGCCGAGCGTTTCCGAATACGCCGCCGAGCCGGGCACGATTTCCATGAAGGGCGCCACCACCGAGGACAGGTCCATCTTCACATGGTCCCCGGTGCGGGTCACCGCGCGCCGGATCGGCCGGGACACGGGGCCGCCGCTGAAGGTCACGGTCAGCGTTCCCGAATTTCCGGCATAAGGCACCGCATACCCTCCGGAAGCGGAGGTGACGGCCTCCCAGCCGCCGCCCTCCGGAACCACGGTCACGCCGGCCAGTCCCTCGCCCGGATCGTAAAAAACGTCCCCGTCGCGGTCCTCAAAAACGACTCCCGTCACTTTGGGATCCGCGTAACTGCCGCTGCGGGCGAATTTCTGCGTCACCATGAGGGTGTTCAACTGCCTGTAGGAACCCACCTGGATGCCCAGTCCGGTGTCGCGCATGAAATCGTCGCAGATATTGGTCCGGTGGCCGGAGCTCCGGAACAATTCGTCATGCCGGGCGATGGTGTGCGCCAGCACGTCCACCGTGCCGGAGGTGCCGCCCCAGGCGATGTTTTCCCCCCAGCCCCAGCTTCCTGAAAACACATATCCGGCGGCGGTCATGCGGTCGCCGGCGCTGCTGCCGCCGGCTCCGGTGTGGGAAAAGGTGCCGGAGCCGAGCATCCACGCGGTATGTCCCCGGGCGGCATTGATCAGCGAAGAATGAAAAGTGAACGGCGGCTTCGGATCCGGGGAAATGGTGCCGGCGGCGAGCCCGTCGTTGAGCCCGATCCCCAGCCTTGCCGCCTCCGCCGGGGGATTCGCACGGGCGCGGTTGATCATTTCCAGCATCAGCTGCTCATAAACGGTGGGATCCCCGTGATCATAGCGGGTCTGCGCCTGAAGAGGAGCGGGCATCGCCGCCGGACCTGCGATGATCAGAGGGAAAAGGGCGTGAATTTTCATAATCAGGGTTTCGGGAAGGGGATTATGGCTGGCAACTCCCGGGTTTTTCTCCGGTCCAAATGACGGCCCCCGCGGGGCTGGGAACACGGAGTAATGCCGCTGGAGCTGTTTTGCCGCTGACGGGACTCCCCACGATTAAGATGCCATAAAGGAGGAACGCCGTAAAGCAGCTCAAGGAGACTGTTGGTTTCGGTTTCATCGCGGAAAATGAAGACGATGGCTGCCCCGGCGGCGGACACCGGCGCGGATGAGAATTCCGCAAAGTGGTGTCAGTTTTCCAGAGCGCCGCGGGAAGATGCAGGTGGCGCGTGCCGTTTCCAACCATGAGTGAGACCCCGGAATTCCTGCAGCTTTTCCTGACCCATCAGTGCGATCTCCGCGCCTTCATCGGCGCTCTGGTCCGCGACCCGCAGGCGCGGGAGGATATTTTTCAGAACGTGTCCCTGACGCTCTGGGAAAACTTTGAGCGTTATGACCGCGACCGTTCCTTCGGGGCCTGGGCGCGCGGGATCGCCGCGAAAAAAGTGATGCACGAGCACCGGCGCAACGCCCGGTTTCCCCTGCTGCTGCCGCCCGAGGCCATTCAGGCCGTGGCCGACGCCTACGACCGCACGGAGCGCGCCGCCAGCCCGCGCCAGGCGGCCCTGACCGAGTGTCTGGGCCGCCTGCCGGGGAGGACGCGGGAAATTCTCGCCCTGCGCTACGACGGCGAGCTCAGCGGCGAAACCATCGCCCTGCGCACCGGCGCCACGGTGGCGGCGGTGCATCAGACTCTGTCCCGCGCCCGGTCGGCTCTTTCGGACTGCATCCGGCTGAGATTGAACTCCTCCGGCAAATAAACCCTCCCACTTTTCACGCTTATGAATCCTGAAATCGAATCCCTGATGAACCAATACCTTGACGGCCGGGTGACGCCGGAGGAGGCGGCGGCGCTGGCGGAAATCCTGTCGCGGGATCCGGAGGCCGCCGCGCGCTTCGCGGAGCTGACGCGCATGGACGAGGGCCTGCGCGTGGCTTTGAAGGCGGAGAGCCGGTCGGCGCTTTTCGCGTCGCGGCTCAAATCGAATGCTGAATCCGCGGCGGCGGCCACCTCCGCGAAACGCCCCGCCGACCGCCGCCGCTGGCTGGCCGCCGCCGCCGGTCTGGCGGTGCTGGGGGGGACGGCGTGGTGGTTTTCCCGCGACGGCGCGGTGCCGGCGGTGGTGATGGAGTGGGCCAAGTCCCGCGTGAAACGCTCCGGCGATGACGGCGGCAGTCCGGGCGCTCCGGCGGACGCCCTGCGCGTGGACCGGCCGGTGGATCAGGCCGCCGGGCTGCGGCGGAAATTGAGAGGCTTCGCGATTCCCCAGCTCCACCTGCGCTCCATGGCGGTCAGCGATGCCCTGAACACCCTGAACCGCCAGTGGACCGATCTTCCGCACAAGGATCCGGCGGATGCCCGGGACGTGAAAATCGGCCTCGCCGCCAGTGCCCGGAAGCTTTGGCCGAAACGGGAGCAGGAGCCGGTGGTGACGGTGGATATTCCCGGGATTTCCCTGCACACCGCTCTCAGTCTGGTCGCCGCCCAGGCCGGGCTGCGAATGGAGGTGACGGCGGATTCCGTAAGTCTGAAACCGGAGCCGCCAGCGGAGGAAAAGAAGGGAGAGGCCGGGGATAAAACCTGGACTTTCCCCCTGGCCAAAGCCACGGCGGACACTTTCCTGGCGTCGATTTCACCGAAGCGGGATGGCGTTCCGGTAAAGGAATGGGCTTCAAAAGAGGCTTATGAGAAGGGAATGCAGGCGGACCGCTGGGTGGGGAAAGTGTTCGCAACGGGTGGAGGCGGGCAAAGCCGGAGCCAGATTCTGCAAGCCGATGAATTCATATTCGGAAAGGAGGTTGTGCAGGCGGGCGGAATCGTGGTGTCGCCCCAGCCGGTTGAGCCTGTGCCTGCAGCCAGGCTCACCGGAGGCGCGGCGGAGTACGGGTTTTCCTACAGCGCGCAGGTGGATGGAGGGGCTCCAGCGCCGGTGATTTCGGAGGTGGGCGTGGCGATGAATGACGGGACGCAGCTTTCTTTCGTGGCGGTGGACTCCGCCGGTGCCGGTGCCGTTGTTTTAGGGGAGCCCGTCACGGAGAACCCGCAGTCCCCGGCAACGCAGCCGGGCGGGGCGCAATCGGTGGAGATCACCTCCCGGTTTGTGAATGAGAACGATAAGAACGATTTTCTGCTCGTTCAGAATGGTGGCGGCCAGACAGCGGATGTCAAAGTGCTGAACGGGTTCCCGCAGGGAGCCTCCGCGGACCAGTATGGGGCGAATATCTCGACATTCGCGCCGGCGGCGGACAAATCCGTGAATGTCACGGTGACCATGCTCAACGCGGAGCAGCGGAATTTGAACGAACTTGGCTATAATTGGCTGCTTGGCCCGACCCGCACTGGCGCGCAGGGTCCGCCACAGAATGGGGTGATCAGCGGTCAGGAGACCGCAGGCCACACCCGGCGGATTTGGGGGGAGGCGGAGATGCCGGACACTCTGAGCTACCGCATCACGAACCCATCCGGCCCGCAGCCGGAGCCCTGGTATTTCAAAATGGCGGGAGCGACGCAGATTGGGGTCGGGGTGCCTGAGGTTCCGGCCACTCTGCCCGCCTGGCTCGCGTCTTTTGGCGTGAGCGGGGAGTCGGTGAGCCACGATGCTGAAAACGGCGTGCTCAGCGTCACGGGCGGTCCGGCGGCCCTGCGCGTCGCCAGTGCGGCGGTGGCGGCGCTGACGGAATCCGCGCAGTCGGGGGTCAGTGTGGAGATGCGGGTGGTGGATCTGGGGGATCTGCCCAAACCGGATCTGAACCCCGAAAAAGGACCGGGCCGGATGGACCCGGCGGAGGTGGACGCGCTCTGCAAAAAAGCGGATTCGCATCCCGGCTCGGCCTGTGTGCGGCTGCCGGTGGCGCCGGGAGCCTTGAGTTTGACGATGAACTTTAAAATTGAAAACGGCCGGACGCAGACCCTCGCCCGGTTGCGGGGAAGTTCCGATGACAGCTTTCAGCGGAAGGTTCCGGGGGACGCGTCGGCGGTGCCGGGCATGGCTCTCGATGCCTCCGTCACTCCGGAGAAAAGAGGGGAGCGCTGGACCGTGAACCTGGAATTGAAGGACGGGAACTCGAAGTCGGAGATGAATTCGAGATTCGACCTGATGGAGGGATCGTGGCAGGTGAGCGAGGGCGCCACCCCGGGCCGGCTGTATCTCTTCCGCCTGAGGTCCGCCGCCGTCATCCAGTGAGAGGATAAGGCCCGGCCCGCCGCCGCAAATGCCCGGAAATGAAATTCCGCCTCCCGCCGCCGCGTGTTGGCGGGATGCGGATTTCCCTCCTGAAAAAGAAACACACGAAGAACCTGCGGATGCGGCGGTGGTGGCTGCCGGTGGTCACCGGTCTCATGGCGGCGGGCGCGGTCACCGGTCCGGCGGCGGCACAGGCGCAGCCGCGGGACACGATGGCGGACACCTGGAGCGGCGCGGACGGCCTGGGCCGGGTGCTGCCGGGAGCGGCGGAGGCGGGGCCGCTGAAGGCCGGGAAGACGGTGGCCATGTTTTATTTCCTCTGGCTGGGGGCTCACGAGAACGGGCTGCACGACATCACCAAAATCCTCCGGCAGGATCCGGAGGCCATGAAAAAACCGGACAGCCCGCTGTGGGGACCGATGCATGTGCCCCATCACTGGGGGGAGCCCCACCTGGGGTATTACCGGACGGATGACGGGTTTGTGCTGGCGAAACACGCGCAAATGCTGGCCGACGCGGGCGTGGATACCCTCGTTTTTGATGTGACCAATCAGGTCACCTATGCCCACGAATACCGGACGCTGCTCGACGTTTTCACCCAGGTGCGGAAAAACGGCGGGCGCACGCCGCAGGTGGCGTTTCTGTGCCCGTTCTGGACGCCGAAGAAAGTGATCCGCGAGCTGTGGCGCGATCTTTATTTGAAGGGGGATTACGGGGATTTGTGGTTCCGGCTGGACGGCAAGCCCTTCATCCTCGCCGATCCTGGCCTCATTGGCGAAACGACCGGCGTGGAGCGGCACAATGCCGTGACGGAACTGGCTCCCGGCGCGGTGGAGGGGCAAACTTTCACCCTGACGCAGCCGGGGACGGCTGTGTCCGCCTCTTTTGCCACTTGGGGAAATTCCGGTGGCGGCGTGACTCTGACGCTGAAGAAGTCCGGCAGTGGCGAAGCGGTCATCAGCCGCACCTTCACCAACATGGCTGACAACGGCTGGCTGGAGCTGCGTCCGGACAAACCGCTGGAGGCGGGCGAATGGACGCTGGAGGTCTCGGGGGCGGTGGGCAAAGTCGGCTGGTGGCGGCATTCGAAATCGAAATATCCCGGCGGCACGGCGACGGCGGGCGGCGCGGCGATGGAGGGGGACCGTATGTTCCGGGTGGAGCAGGAGGATGAGGAGGCGCGGAAAATCCGGGAGTTTTTCACCTTCCGCTCGCCGCAGGCTGATTATTTCCAGGGGCCCGCGAGGCCGGATATGTGGAGCTGGCTGGAGGTGTCGCCGCAGCACGTGTTCCGGAACTCGCGTGGGGAGGCCGAGATGATGTCCGTGGGCGTGGCCCAGAATGCGGTCAACGGGCGGCTGGGCTGCCTGAGCGAGGCCGGAGCGCTGGGGCGGACGTTTCATGCCGGCGCGCGCGACATGCGGCCGGACGCGGTGCGGCTGGGGCTGAATTTCGCGGAGCAGTGGCAAAACGCCCGCAGAGCGGATCCGGGCCTCGTGTTTGTCACGGGCTGGAATGAGTGGATCGCGGGCCGTTTTGCCGAATTCAACGGAGTGCGGGAGCCGGTGATGTTTGTGGACCAGTTCAATCAGGAGAACAGCCGCGACATTGAGCCCATGCGCGGCGGGCACGGGGACGATTATTATTATCAGCTGGTCTCGGAGATCCGCCGGTTCAAAGGCGTGCGCCCGCCGCCGGCCGCCGGGCCGGAGAGGACGGTTCCGATGAAAGCGGAGGCCGGCTTCGGCCAGTGGGCGGAGGTCGCGCCCGTATTTCCGGATGACGCCGGCGACACCGGGCACCGCGACCACGCCGGTTACGGCGGGAAGCTGCGTTATGCGAACCGCACCGGGCGGAACGATATCATCGAATGCCGGGTCGCCCGCGATGCGGGCACCGTCTGGTTTTATGCCAAAACGCGGGAGCCGCTGACCGATTCCGCCGGAGCCGACTGGATGCGCCTGCTGCTGGACACGGACGCCAATCCCGCCACCGGCTGGCATGGCTATGACTTCCGCTTCCATGCGGGCGCGTTGGAATGGTGGACAGGATCAGCATGGCAACCCGCCGTCAGCGGCAATTCCGGCCCCGGCGGCAAACCGGCGGCGATGGTGATTTCCGCGGGGCAGGAGCTGGCGATGGCCATTCCCCGCTCCGCTCTCGGCCTGCCCCCGGGGAAAGCGGTGCGGTTGGACTTCAAATGGATGGACAACATTCCGGCGGAGGCTTCTCCGGTGGACTGGATCGACACCGGCGACACCGCGCCGAACGGGCGGCTGAATTACCGGTTTCAGACAGAGCCGTGATGCCGGGCCAGGCTGGCGGGGAAGGGAAACCGGGTTTCAGCCAGGCTGCGGACCGGGAGAACACGGGGATTCCGTGCGACGCCGAATTCACGGAACCGGCCTGCCGCCGGGCGGGTTTTCCGTTGCGCGGCGGGGGCTCGCGGGGATGATGCGCCCCCGCCTTTCCCATGCCTGCTCCCCTGCTGCCCTCCTACGATGAATTTCTGACGCTGACCGCGCAGGGAAACCTGATCCCGGTGTATGCGGAGCTGACGGCGGATTACGAGACCCCGCTTTCGGCTTTTGAGAAAATCGGGGAAGGGGACGGCACGCCGAGGTTTCTGCTGGAATCGGCGGAGACGACCGGATTTTCGGGACGGTATTCCTTCATGGGCTCAAAGCCGCGCGCGGTGCTGACGGCGCGGGGCCGGCAGATGGAGATCCGGACTTCCGACGGGAATGTGCGGTGGTTTGAGACGGAGTCCGATCCGCTGCGGGAAGTGGAGGATTTCATGGCGAAATACCGCCCGGTGAGTGTGCCCTCCCTGCCGGTTTTCTCGGGCGGGGCGGTGGGGTATCTGGCGTATGACATGGTGCGGTGGTTTGAGCCCACGGTTTCACCGCCGCCCGCGCAGGATGAGCTGGGACTGCCGGAAATGGTGTTTGTGATCGCGGACACGATGGTGATTTTTGACCACCGCTACCGCCTGCTGCAGGTGGTGGCCAATGTCTGTCTGGATGATCATGACAGCCCGGAGACGGCTTATGAATGGGCGCGGGAGCGGATCCGCGCGATGATCGGCAAGCTTTCCCAGCCGCTGCATGTGAAGCCGATGGCGGCGGCGCCGGTGCTGTCCACGACGGCTCCGGTGAGCAACACCACGCGGGAGGAATATCTGGGCATGGTGGCCAAAGCGAAGGAATACATCCAGGCCGGCGACATCTTCCAGGTGGTGCCCAGTCAGCGGTTTGAGGTCGAATACACGGGCCGTCCGGTGGAGCTTTACCGGGCGCTGCGGCATGTGAATCCCTCGCCGTACATGTTCTGTCTGGAGTTTGCGGATTTTGCCCTCGTCGGCAGCAGTCCGGAGGTGCATGTGCGCTGCATCGGCGGGCGCGTGGACATCCGGCCCATCGCCGGCACCCGGCCCCGCGGAAAGACGCCGGAGCAGGATGACGCCCTGGCGGCGGAGCTGCTGGCGGATGAGAAGGAGCGCGCGGAGCACATCATGCTCATGGATCTGGCGCGGAACGATGTGGGGCGGATTTCCGAATACGGCAGCGTGAAGGTCACGGATCAGATGGTGATCGAGCGCTACAGCCATGTGATGCACATTGTCAGCAACGTCACCGGGCGGCTGGCGGCGGGACGCAGCAGCTATGACGTCATGCGCGCCACCTTCCCGGCGGGAACGGTGAGCGGTTCCCCCAAAGTGCGGGCCATGCAGGTCATCGCGGAGGTGGAGAAGAGCAAGCGCTGCGCCTATGCGGGGGCGGTGGGGTATTTTGGTTTCGACGGGGGGCATGATTCGTGCATCGCCCTGAGGACGGTGGTCCTGAAAAACGGCAAAGCCTACATGCAGGCCGGTGCCGGGGTGGTGGCGGACTCCGTGGCCGAAAACGAATACCTGGAAACCGTGAACAAAGCGGCGGCGGCGGTGCGGGCGGTGGAGCGGGCCCGGGGGCTTTGACGGGGATGGACGGGGATGGACGGGGATGGACGGGGATGGTTTCTGGACAAAAATACGGTGGAATGCTAAAGAGGGGAAATGGAGCCTCTTATTCCCCGGCATGGCGGCTATCGGAAGCTGCTGAGTTTTCAGATCGCGCAGCTTTGTTATGATGTGACGGTGCGGTTCTGTGACCGGTATATTTCCAGCCGGAGCCGCACGCACGATCAGATGGTGCAGGCCGCCAGGAGCGGGGTGCAGAATATCGCGGAGGGCAGCGAGGCCAGCGGGACTTCCAAAAAGATGGAGCTGAAGCTGACGAATGTGGCCCGGGCCAGTCTGGAGGAACTGCGCCTGGATTATGAGGATTATCTGCGGCACCGGGGGCTGCGGCTGTGGGCGGCCGATGATCCGCGCCGGGCGGCGCTGGTGGCACGGCGCTGCCGCAATGTGGAGGAGGTGGCGGGATGGGTTCGGGAGGTGCGGGCGCGGGGCGGGGGTGATGGACTGAATGGACCTGATGGACCGAATGGACCTGATGGACCGAATGGACCGAATGGACCGAATGGACTCTGTAAAACCCAGGATCCGTCCATACAGTCCATCCCGTCCACCTCTCCAGAAATCGCCGCCAATGCCGTGCTGGTTCTGCTGGGGGTGGCCTGTGCTCTGCTGGACCGCCAGATCGTGGCTCTGGCGGACGCTTTCACGGAGGAGGGCGGCTTCACCGAACGGCTTTACCGCGTGCGCACCGAAAGAAGACGCCATGGCCTGTGAAAACGGTTCTTCTCTTTTTCTGTTAAGCCTTTGTAAAAATCCTCCCGCTTTCCCAATGTTGCCGGAGAGTGGGCGCTGATTGTTCTCCCATGTCCGCTCCCGCCCGAATTCTGCTGATTGACGACGACCGCAAGCTCTGCCGCCTGGTGCGCGATTATCTGTCGCCGCTGGGGTATGCGGTGGAGTCGGTGCATGACGGCGCGGAGGGCGCGCAGCTGGCGCTGGCGGAGAAATGGGACGCGGTGATTCTGGATGTGATGCTGCCGGGGCTGGACGGGCTGGAGGTTCTGCGGCGGCTGCGGCAGGAGTCGGGGATCCCCGTGCTCATGCTGACGGCGCGGGGGGATGAGTCGGACCGGATTGTCGGTCTGGAGCTGGGGGCGGATGACTATCTGCCGAAAACATTCTCCCCCCGCGAGCTGCTGGCCCGGCTGCGGGCGGTGCTGCGGCGGTCGCAGGCCGGGAGTCTGCCGGTGGCGGGGTCCTCGGCGGAGATCACGGTGCGGGACCTGAAAATCAATGTCGATGCGCGCTCCGCGACTCTGGCGGGCGAACCGATGGTGCTGACGCCGGTGGAGTTTGAGCTGCTGGTGACTCTGGCGCGGGCCAAAGGGCGGGTGAAATCCCGCGAGCAGCTGGTGGATGAAATCCGGGACCGGGAATATGAGGTTTTTGACCGCTCCGTGGACGTTCACATCTCCTCCCTGCGGCGCAAGCTCAAGGACGATGCCCGGGAGCCCCGCTATCTGCGCACGATGCGCGCCGCCGGTTATATGATGATCGACCCCGCAACCTCCCCATGACCCGCGGACTGCCAAAGCGCGGGATGCCGCTTTCCCTGCGCATTCTGCTGTGGTGCCTGCTGAACCTGCTGCTGCTGGCGGTGCTGTTCTGGGGACTGTTCCGCGGGCAGCTGGGGCTGGGGCTGGATTCGCTGCTGACGGGCCGGGCGGGGGACCGGCTGCAGAGCATGGCGGATGTTCTGTCAGGGGAGCTCTCCCACATGAACGAATACGAATGGGACGGGGTGATTTCACGGACTTCCTCCGCTTATGGCGTGCGGCTGGCGCTGGTGAAGCTTGATGGCCGCTGGTGGGCGGGGGAAAAACTGGAGCTTCCGGAGGAGGTGCGGAAGCGGCTCGCCGAACCCCGTTTTGGAAACCGTCCGGGTGAAAACCGCGCCGGGGACTTCCGTCCGGGCGGGGAACGGAGTGGAGGGCCTCCGGACGGTTTGCCGCCTGAGCTGCGTGGCCCGCCCCGTGCCGGCGGCCCCGAGGGCCGGCGGTTCCGGGGGCCTCCCAATGGTGGAGGACAGCCCCGGGGCGGGCCTCCGAACGGGGGGCCGCCCCGAGGGAGTTTTGATGAATTCCTGGAAAATTTCATGGAGCGGGATAACGGCCGGACCGGGCCTCCGGGGCCGCCGCCAGGACCGCCGGAGCCCCGGGGCGATGCCGGAGCCCTGACAGAGCCACCGCCCGGACGGGATCAGGACCGGCCGCTTTTGGAAGCCGGGCCGCCGAATCCCCGGTTTCCCCCGCCGGTGGCGCGGCCACGCTTTCTCGTCAGGGCGGGGGAGCCCGCTCTTTACTGGGCGGGAGTGCCGATGCCGGCCGTGCGGGGGGACAATGGCCGTCCGGCTCCGGCGGTGCTGCTGGCGGTGGCGGAAAATCTTACGGAGTCCGGCTGGGTGATCGATCCCGCGCCGTGGCTGATGGCGGGCTTCGGCGCGGTGCTGCTGTCGCTGCTGCTGTGGTTTCCCCTGGTGCGCGGCATCACCCGCTCCATCCGCGCCATGACCGCCGCCACGGAACGGATCGCGGAGGGAAAATTCGACACGGTGGCGGAGGTGAAACGCACGGACGAGCTGGGCCGCCTGGCCCGCACCATCAATCACCTCGCCGGGCGGCTGGAGCATTTTGTGAATGGCCAGCGCCGCTTTCTGGGGGACATCGCCCATGAGCTGAACAGCCCGCTGGCGCGCATGCAGCTCGGGACCTCGCTGCTGGAGCGCGGCGGGGACGCGGCCCATCAGGAGCGTGTGGCCGATGTGCGCGAGGAGGTGGAGGTGATGATCAATCTGGTGAACGAGCTGCTGTCCTTCTCCAAAGCCGGTCTGCGCGCGCGCGATGTGCCGCTGGAGGCGGTGCCGCTGGCGGGCATGGTCCGCCATGTGATTGTCCGTGAGGCCGGCGGCGGGGCGGATGCGGTGCTGACGGAAATTCCGGAAACCCTGACCGCCATGGCGGACCCCGAGCTTTTATCCCGCGCGGTGGCGAATCTGGTGCGGAACGCCCTGCGTTACGCGGGGTATGCCGGACCCGTGAAAATATCCGCGGGCACCGGACACGGGGATGTTTTTCTGACCGTCAGCGATTCCGGGCCGGGAGTGCCGGAACCCGAGCTGGAGCGGATTTTCGAGCCCTTCCACCGTCCCGACACCGCCCGCACCCGCGAGGCCGGCGGCTCGGGGCTGGGGCTGGCCATCGTCCGCTCCTGCGTGCAGGCCTGCCAGGGTTCCGTCAGCGCCTCCAACCGCGCGCCCTCGGGGCTGGCGGTCACTATCCGGCTGGCGGCGGTTCCCGGATCCGTGCGGCCGGAGGAAAAGGCGGAAGCGGTTTGAGCCTGTGGAATTGCCCGCTTTTTCCTGAAAATCCGCAGGCGTGATGACGGCGGTTCACGCGCCTTGACGCCGCCGGTTTCCCCGGCCTGATTGAGGGCATGATTCTCCCTTCCGATGGTGATCCGCCGCCGCGGCGCAAAGACGATGATGACCAGGTGCCGCCCCAGGAGCCGGAAAACGAGGACTGGTGGGAGGATGACGGCGATGAGGATGAAGTCCAGGAACCGGGGGACGGTCCCCCCTCCGCCCATGACGGCACGGTTTTGAAATCCACCGCCGCGCCCGGCTGGCGCGAGGATCTGGTGCGGGAGCTGGTGGAAAGCCTGTCCGACCTCCGGGAAATCGAGGATCCCGATGACGAGTACGATCCGCCGGAGCCGCCTGATTTATACACTTTCTTCGGCGAACTGGCCGCGCTGCGGAATGAGATGCGCCGCAGCGGCCGCCGCGCGGGCGATGCCGTGGAGAAAACCGCCGCCGCTTTCGATTCCGTGCAGAGCCTTCTGAAAACCCTGGCTCCGGCGGCCAAAAAAACCAAACTCCCGGCGGCGGAGCCCTGGCCGGTGGAGACCTGCCTGGCCCTGGTGGCCCTGCACGATGTGCTGATGCGGACCAGCCCCGGAAACGCCGCCGCCGCCTCCTTCGAACCGTTGCTGAAAGCCGCCGGAATGTCGCGCATCGTCACGGAGGGCCAGCCCTTCGACCCCGCCACCATGACCATTGAGGAAGTGGAGTCCGGCGGGAAAAAATCCGGCCAGTCCGTGCTGCGGGAGAGCGGAGCCGGCTTCCTCCGGGCGGGCGTGCTGCTGCGGCCGGCGCGGGTGGTGGTGAGCGGGTAGATTCCCGGTTCACGCCCCTGTATTTCCATTGCCTTCCCCCATTCCAGCCGGGATTTTCCGGTGAATCCGCTTCGACCTTTCCCCATGCTCATTCTCTGCCCCTATTGCCGGAAAAAAGTCTCGCCGGAGGAGACGGACCATTGTCCGCACTGCGGTTGTGAGGTGGAGATGCTGGGCCGCATGATCCATGCCTCGCGTGACTCCATCAAATTGGCGCTGGAGGCGCTGCGTGATGGCCATGACCGCGACGCCCATGATTTCGCCTACGAGGCCTGGGGGCTGAAACACTCCCGCGAGGCCGCCGCCGCGGGGCTGCTGGCCGCGGTCAGTCTGGCGGATCCCATCGAGATTCCGCGCTGGATCCGCCGCCGCCGGGCGGCCGGGGTTTGAACCGTTTCGGGAAACCGCAGACACGGCTTGACGGACTGCTTTAAAAACCTATGCTCGGCCTCCCTCCCTTCCGCCACACCCCAGTGACAGAAGAGCGGAACATTCACGTTATCTTATCCCACTGAACCCAGACCAGGAGGCAACTTTGGACCTGAAAGAGATTCGCCAAATCATCGAAATGATGAAACGCAACGACCTGTCGCTGTTCCATTTGGAACGCGAGGGGTTCAAAATCAAGCTCCGCAAGGGCGTGGACTTCGACACGATGGTCGAGAAGCTGGGCTCCTCCAGCGGCGTCGCTCCTGCTTCCCATCCTGTCTTTTTAGGCGGCGCCGGCTCCCAGGAAACTGCCTCCCCTCCTCTTTCCGGGGAGGCACCGGAGGATTCCATGGATCCCGCCGCGGGATCCGCGCAGATCAAATCCCCGATGGTTGGGACCTTTTACCGCGCCGCCGGGCCGGGGGAGAAAGTTTTTGCCAATGTGGGCGACACTGTGGAGGAGGGCACCACCGTCTGCATCATCGAAGCCATGAAGGTCATGAACGAGATCAAAGCCGAGATCCGCGGCGTCATCACCCGCAGCCTGGTGGAGGACGCGACCGCTGTGCAGTACCACACGCCCCTTTTCGAAGTGCGGCCCGCCTGATCCCCGGCGCCTGGCCAGGGCGCCCGCTTAAAACCCAGCTTCATGTTCAATAAAATTCTGATCGCCAACCGCGGCGAGATCGCCCTGCGTGTCATCCGGGCCTGTAAGGAACTCGGGGTGCGCACCGTGGCTGTTTATTCCAAGGCTGACGAAAAATCCATGCACGTGCAGCTGGCCGACGATGCCATCTGCATCGGCGAGGGCCCCAGCAGCCAGAGCTATCTCATGATCGACCGCATCATCGCGGCCGCCGAGGTGGCCAATGTGGACGCCATTCACCCCGGCTACGGCTTTCTCAGCGAGAACGCCCGTTTTGCCCGCATCTGCGAGAGCTGCAAGATCAAATTCATCGGCCCCAGCGCGGACACCATCGAGATCATGGGCGACAAAAACCGCGCCCGCGCCACCGCCAAAAAGTGGAAGGTGCCGATCACGCCCGGCACCGACGGCTGTCTGAAGGATGACAAGGAGGCGCTGGCCGCCGCCGCCGCCATGGGCTATCCGGTCATGATCAAAGCCGCCAACGGCGGCGGCGGACGCGGCATGAGGCCGGTTCACAACGAGGCCGCCATGGGCGCCGCGTTCTCCAGTGCCCGCATTGAGGCCGAGAAGTGCTTCGGCAACGGCGACATGTACATGGAGAAGCTGATTCTGAATCCGCACCACATTGAAATTCAGGTCCTTGGCGACACCAAAGGCAACGTCATCGCCCTTGGCGAGCGCGACTGCTCCCTCCAGCGCCGGAATCAGAAAATCATTGAGGAGTGTCCCTCGCCCTTCATCAGTGAAAAGCTCCGCAAGCGCATGTGCGAGGCTTCGGTGAAGCTCTGCCGGGAGATCAAATACGTCAACGCCGGCACCATCGAGTATCTCGTGGATGACAACGAGAATTTTTACTTCATGGAGATGAACACCCGCATTCAGGTGGAGCATCCCGTGACCGAGGAGGTTTATGGCGTGGACCTGATCAAGGAGCAGATCCGCATCGCCGACGGCCAGCCGCTTTCCGAGCACGTCCGCAAGGCCGAGCGCCGCGCGCACTCCATCGAGTGCCGCATCAACGCCGAGGATCCCTACAACAACTTCGCGCCCAGCCCCGGGCACATCGGCAACTATTACGCTCCCGGCGGCCGCGGCGTCCGCGTGGACAGCCACATCTATGCCGGCTACGACGTGCCGCCGTATTACGACTCGATGATCGCCAAGCTCATCGTCACCGGCAACACCCGCGACATCGCCATCGCCCGCATGAAGCGCGCCCTGCTGGAATTCAAAATCGAGGGCATCAAAACCACGATTCCCTTCCAGCACGCCATCCTCGACAACAGCGACTTCAAGAGCGGCAATTACAACATCGGCTGGGTCGAGCAGTTTCTGCAGACTCAGCCCCGGGCCGCAACGTGACGCCGGCCTTTTTCCGCGCGGGAAGCCCTGACGGTGCTGACCGTGATGGATTCTTTTGACTCCGGGCGTGCGGCTTACAGCCTGAGAAAAAGTGACCGCGCGTTCAGCCAGCGGGTGAATTGCCAGCAGAGGAGGAATCCCATGGCGGACAGCGTCACGGCCCACCACAGGGGCGAGGCGCGGGGGCCGAGGTGATCCGTGAAATTCATGATGATGGAATGCACCAGATACGCGGCCAGCGCGTTGCGGCCGAGATCGGAGAACAGGCTGAAGGAGTGGCCGCGCAGATCGCTCCACCAGTGGAAAAAGGCGAAAACCGCCAGAGAGAACCCGGCGGAGAACGTGAGATAGGAAACGCTGCCCGCCCGCTGGCTCATGGTCCACATGTCAATGGGGTGCCACGGGGGGACAAACGGCGGCGCGGCCAGGACGCCGCCGGCGGTGAAACAGGCCAGAAGATAGCCCGTTCCCATGAAAGCGGCGGCGGAAAAAAGCAGCCGGGGGATGGCGGACACGCTTTCCCGGCAGGGAAGGTCCGCTTTGGGCGCTCCTCCGCCCATGGGCGGAGCCAGCGGGGAAACCGCAGCGTTTTTGGAGGCTCCGCCGCCGGTTTCCCGGACCATATCCAGGGCCAGGGAACCGGCGAGAAAAGGCAGCGTCCAGGTCAGAAATCCCAAAGGTCCGCCATCAATGACGCCCCAGGCGTGCAGGGATTTATACCAGATCACATGGGACAGGCCGGCGTGGAGCACGGCGGACCCCAACAGCCAGAGCACCCGCGCCCGGGTGGAACCCGCGATCACCGGCAGAACCCAGAGGGAGGTGGCTCCGATGTGGGTCAGGGCCTGGAAGGCGGAGGTCAGGAAAACATTCCGCGTGATGTCAAAACCGGAGGCGGCGGAAAGGTGTTCCCAGGTGTCGAATCCGCGCGGGCCGTACCAGATCACCCCCAGCAGCATCAGCGCCAGACCCCGCCGCACGCCCCGGCGCAGAGCCGCCGCCCGGCCGTGTTTTTCCGTTTCCCTCAGGCTGATCAGCCGCAAAGCCATGCCGGCCGCGAAAAAGAACTGGGGCATCACCGTGTCCGCAAAGCTGCACCAGGTGTTGTGATGGCGCAGAATGGCCGGGGTCGCCAGGTAACCTCCCAGAAAATTCACCGCGAACATGGCGGCCACGGTGTAGCCGCGGAACTGATCCAGGGATTTCAGCCGGGGCGGCGGCGGGGAGGCAGCCTTTCCCGGAGCCATTTTTGTCAGCATCGCCAGGCGGGTGCTGATGATCGAGTCCACACCGGATCCCGGAAGGGAAGCGGGTTTTTGAGGCTCCCCGGAAAGGTGGCCGGCAAATTCCGCGGAACCGAAGGGCACGAGCGGTTTCACCGGATGACCTGTTGGGCGTGAATGGCGTCACAGATCAGGCGGAGTGACGCTTCGAGATCCCCGTCCGCCGTTTTGAAGGCATCGGCGTCAATGGTCAGGGGGGCTCCCAGCACCACCAGGGGGGCTCCGTGCCCCGGACACTGGATGGCCTGCTCCAGGCTCAGCCCGCCCACGGCCTGAACCGGAATCCTGACCGCCCGCACCACCTCCCGCAGCTGGTCCAGCGGGCTGGGCATCCGGTGCCCGGCGGCGGCGATGCCGCGGCGCTCGTCATAACCGATGTGATGGATGACATAATCGCAGCCGAGGTCCTCCAGAAATCTCGCGCCCTCCACCATGTCCGGGCAGATCATGTTGTCCCCCATCACTTTACAGCCGAAATCGGCTCCCGCTTTGACCACGCACCGGATGGTCTCCGCGTGCGCCCGGGCCATGACCACCACATGGGTGGCTCCCGCTTTGGCCATCATCTCAGCTTCGAGATAACCGCCGTCCATGGTTTTCAGATCCGCCACGATGGGAACGCCCGGAAACGCCCGGCGCAGGGCCCGGACGCCGTGCAGCCCCTCCGCGAGAATGAGGGGTGTGCCCGCCTCCAGCCAGTCCACCCCGGCGCGCATGGCCAGGGCGGCGGTCTCCAGAGCTTCGTCGATATTGGTGAGATCGAGGGAAATTTGAACAATGGGCTTCATGCGGACGTTTCGGAAAATGGCGGTGCGTTAAAGCTGCGCTTGTTAAAACTACGCTCTTGATAGGCGGGTTTGTTCAGAGCGTCCAGAATTGAAAATGAAAATTCGGGTAAACCCTCCGTCCGGCGCGCGCGCCGCAGGACGATTGACACTTCCGCGGGCGGCGGCAAGGATGCCCGGCTATGCGCATACTTTCAGGACTTCAGCCATCCGGGCGGCTTCATCTGGGGAATTTCTTCGGCATGATGGAGCCGGCCCTGCGCCTGCAGCACGAGGGCGGGGCTTTTTACTTCATCGCCGACTACCACTCCCTCAACAGCATCCACGACCCGGCGGTCCTGCGGCGGAATTCCACGGACCTCGCCCTGGATTTTCTGGCCTGCGGGCTGGATCCGGCGAAAGCGGTGTTTTTCCGCCAGAGCGACGTTCCGGAAGTCTGCGAGCTGTCCTGGATTCTGAGCACGGTGACGTCGATGGGGCTGCTGGAGCGCTGTCACTCCTACAAGGATAAAATCGCCCGCGGCCAGGAGGCGACCCACGGGCTTTTCGCTTATCCGGTGCTCATGGCGGCGGATATTCTCCTCTACGACAGCGAGATCGTGCCCGTCGGCAAGGACCAGAAGCAGCACGTCGAGGTCACGCGGGACATCGCCAAAACGCTGAACCACATCTACGGCGAGATCGTGAAAATCCCGGAGCCGCGCATTAAAGAGGCGACGGCCGTGGTTCCGGGCACGGACGGCCAGAAAATGAGCAAGAGCTACGGCAATATTCTGGCGATTTTCGAGGACGAGAAGGCTCTCAAAAAGAAGGTCATGAGCATCCAGACCGACTCCAGCGGCGTCGATGATCCCAAAAATCCCGATGACTCCCTTATTATGACCCTCTACCGGCTGGTGGCGGACGCCGATGCCGTGGCTCTCATGGAAAATCAGTTCCGCAGCGGCGGCACCGGCTACGGGGATTTCAAAAAACGTCTTTTTGAGGCCATCTGGACCAAATTTGAGGAACCCCGCCGCCTCCGGGCCGAACTGGCCGCCGACCCCGGGCATGTTCAGCGGATCCTCCGGGACGGCGCTCAGCGCGCCCGTGCCGTCGCCCGCCCGACACTGGACCGCGTGCGCGGCGCGGTGGGGCTTGGCTGGTAATAAGGTATGCGGGACCGAAATCCCTGACAGGGGCGCGTTGCAATCGCGGGCGGGACCGTTAAGTTGCAGGCTTCCCCGCGCCCTCCTCCCCTGAGATGCCCTTTTTTTCCGGAGAACTCCCTGTCCCCGCCCGCCGCCTTGCCGCGCTGGCGGGAGTCTGCTGTCTGCTGCTGGGGTCCTGCGACCGCCTGAAACCCGCCGCGCCGCCGAAGCTGGCGCCTTTGCCGGAGATTGTGGCCGAATCCGCCCCGGCTCCCGCCCCGCCGGAGGTGGTGATTGATCCCGCCGTGCCGGAACTGACCATCAATAAATCCGCGCAGGTCAGTGTGCTGGGGTATCACGAATTTGTCCTCGGCAAGCCGAAGCAGGACATGCAGATCAACATTGATCACTTCCGCGAGCAGATGCAGGCCCTGAAGGACGCCCGTCTGGCGGTGATCACCATGGCGGATTTTCTGGCCTGGCGGCGCGGGGAAAAGGACATTCCCGATCCCAGCGTGGTCATCACCATGGACGACGGCTGGAAGAGCGTTTACCAGCTGGCGCTGCCGGTGCTCAAGGAATTCGGATATCCCTTCACCATTTTCCTTTATAAAAACTACGTCAACGGCGGCGGGCGGGCGCTGACCACTTCTGAAATCCGGGAACTCATGGCCAATGGCGCGGAGGTCGGCAGCCACAGCGTCAGCCATAAAGTCGCCGCGGCGCTGCGCCAGGAGAAAAACAGGGGTCCGGCGAGTTACGAGGCTTTTGTCCGCTCGGAGATGCAGGTTTCCAAGCAGTTTCTGCGGGACCTGACGGGCACGCCCGTGAGCACTTACGCCTATCCCGGCGGCCTGAACACGGAGCTGGACCGGAAATTCGGCCTGGAGGCCGGTTACGAGGGACTGTTCACCGTGAATCCCGGCCGCGTCACCTGGGACACACCCTCCACCTCGCTGCCCCGCTATATTATTTACGGCAAGGATCCGAAGGATGCCAACTTCCGCCGGGCGATCAGCTCCCGCGGCACGTCGGAGGGCGATATGGTGAAGGCGCTGCTGGGCGGCCCGGCGGGCGAGGCTCTGGTCAGCACCACGCCCAAACCCGACGCTACCGTGGCTGACCGCCTGCCGCTGATTGAAGTGGATGTCTCCCGGCTGCAGGACATTGATCCCGCCTCCGTGAAGATGAAAATCGCCGGTTTCGGCACGGTTCCCGCCGAATTCGATCAGGCGGGAGGAAGAATCCGCTACCGCCTGAAGGAGGCTCTGCGGTCGAACGACTGCCAGGTTTTTGTGACTTTCAAACGCGCCACCGAACCGAAGCCCGACGCCGTCAACTGGCGGTTCGCCGTGGATCTGGTGGCGCATTACCTGCCTGAGCCCCCGCCGGTTCTGGAGCCCGCCATTCCCGGTGAAACCATGGCTTCCCCGGAGGAACCCTCCACTGAGGCGGCGGCTTCCGCTCCAATCCCGTCCTCCGCTCCCGCCCCGGTTCCGCTTCCGGGCTCGCGCTGACCCACTTCCTTCCGGCAAATCCACCTCCTCCCACTGACTTTCCCATCACCGCCATGTTTGGTATCCTGACTGACAAATTCGAGGGAGTCTTCCGCCGCCTGCGGGGACTCGGTAAAATCAGCGAAAGCAATGTCGCCGACGCCCTGCGCGACGTGCGGCTGGCCCTGCTGGAGGCGGATGTTGATTTCACCGTCACCCGCGATTTCCTGGCGGCGGTGAAGGAGAAAGCCCTCGGTCAGGAGGTGCTGAAAAGCGTGACTCCCGGCCAGCAGCTGGTGAAGATTTTCCATGACGAAATCACGGCCCTGCTGGGCGGCGAGGAGGTGCCGCTGAATCTGACGCCTCCAGCGCGGATCATGATGGTTGGGCTGAACGGGGCCGGGAAAACCACGACCTCCGCCAAGCTGGCCTACAAGCTGAAAAAGGAGGGGAAAAAGCCCGTGCTGGTGGCCCTCGACCTCTACCGTCCCGCCGCTATCGAGCAGCTGGCGACGCTTGCCGGCGAGGTGGATGTGCCGGTTTTCAAACCCGAGCCGGGAGAGAAAAATGTGCTCAAAGCCGCCAAAGCCGCCGTCGCGTGGCTGGAGACGCAGGGAGCCAACGTGGTCATTTTCGACACCGCCGGCCGTCAGGAGGTGGACGAGGCGCTGATTCAGGAGTTGAAGGATGTCCGCAAATTCCTCAATCCCGGCGAAGTCCTCCTTGTCGCCGACTCCGCCACCGGCCAGCAGGCCGTCAGCGTGGCCAAAACCTTCCACGAGGCTGTCGGAGTCACCGGCATTGTCCTGACGAAACTCGATGGTGATGCCCGCGGCGGCGCGGCGCTGTCGATGCGGCGGGTGACCCAGCAGCCCATCAAGTTCGCGGGGGTGGGCGAGAAGATGAATCAGCTCGATGTCTTTGTGCCCGACCGCATGGCCCAGCGGATTCTGGGCATGGGCGACATTGTGGGCCTGGTGGAGCAGGCGGCGGAGGCCATCGACGAGGCCGACGCCATGAAGATGATGGAGCGCATGACGTCGTCGGATTTCGATTTCAACGACTTCCTCGGTCAGCTCAAAATGATGAAAAAGCTGACTTCCGGCGCGGGCGGCATGATGGGCCTGCTGAGCCTGCTGCCCGGTGTCGGCAGCAAAATCAAGGAGATGAAAGGACAGGTGGACGACAAAAAACTCACCCACATTGAGGCTCTCATTCTTTCCATGACGCCGAAGGAGCGGAAGCGCCCCGAAATTCTCAACGCCAAGCGCCGCGCCCGCATCGCCGCCGGTGCCGGCCGGTCCGTCAATGAGCTGAACCAGATGCTCAGCCAGTTCGGCGACATGCGGAAGCTGATGCGCAATCCCGGCAAAATGGGAGCCATGGCCAAAATGATGGGAGCCATGGGCGGTCCCGGCGGTGGCGCGGGCGGCGGCGGATTCCCCGGACTCGGCGGTCTGGGCGGCGGTGGCATGCCCGACTTCAGCAAACTCGGCGGCTTCCCCGGCATGGGCGGCGGCAAACACAGCGGAGGCAGTGGCGGCGGCGGCAGCAAATTCGGCAGCATGGGCCGTCCCGGCGGTGGCAAGCGGAAGAAGTGAGGGCGGGCAAATCCTGACTCCGGCGGTGCGTTTCAGATTTAAACACTCCGCGGTCTGGCCGGGGAGAGGGGACTCTGACGGCGCTCCGGGCGGGAAATGAACCACCAGCTGAGTCCCAGAAGTCCCAGCAGCACCAGCAGCCAGGCGCGCCAGGCGGGATCCTCGCGGCTGTGGCGCTGGGTAACTTCGGCGGTGGCGGCGGAAAGGTCGCGTTTGGTGCCGCGGGTGGTGAAATCAGCCTCGCGGATGTCGGCGAAGTGGGCGGCGGTCCGCAGCAGCAGCCGGTCGCCCTGACGGACCTCCATGAAGCCGGGCAGCTCCGGCGCGCGCAGCAGCGGAGCCTGGGCGGCGGGAAGCGTCCGGTCCGCCTGACCCTCCATGCGGATCGTCAGGGGAGCGGCATTTTCCCCCTCCGCGGCGGCGGTCTCCAGCTTTTGACCGCATTCGGAAAGCGTCCATTCCTCCCGGGGAAGCCGCCGTCTCACCTGATCAAGATACCGGTGGATGGCGATGACAAACGCGGGGAGCCGCCGGGCATTGCTTTTGCGGAGGTCGAAATTGAAAACCAGCTGCTGGTCCCGCCGCCCGCCGCCGGTGCCGGCGCCGGTATCGCGCAGGAAAAGCAGCGCCCGTTCCCCCTGCCAGACCAGGGCCTCGTCCTCCGGCCGCAGGGGCAGGCGGATGCCGTCCTGACAGAGGAGACTGTGCCAGTTCAGCTCGTTCACCAGCGGATCCTTCTCCACCAGCAGCGCGCCGTTGAGCACAGGTGACGAGGGTTTCGGATCCTGCACAAAAATCACCGCCGGTCCCGCCGGCAGGGCCGGGGAGAGGGGATTGTAGGCCGCCACGGTGACATCCGCTTCGGCGGCGGCCAGCTCCACGCCGGGCAGACTGCGGAAGATCGGGGTGTAAAGCGGGCCTGTTTCGGCGCTGACGGCGGCTTCGGAGGCGGGAAGCGAGACTTTCACCTTCTTCGGGCGCGGCTTCAGCACCGGTGCCCGGTCGTCGAGATCGAACTTGTCCGGGGAGAGGGAAACCGTCAGTTCCTCCATGCCCTCCGCGAACGGAGCCTGAATCTGCCGCACCTGACCTGGCTCCAGGCTGAGGGATTCCTCAGCCGATTTTTTCCCGCCGGATTCAATCCGCCACGTCCGGGTCTGGGCGGTTTTGGAATAATTGCGGAGGGTGGCCCGCCAGATCGTTTTCCCGTCCGCCTCCTCCACCGCGATGCCGGCGATGCCCACGTTGTCGATGGGCTGGCCGCTGGCGTGAAGCTGCACGCCGGGCGGGAGATCCTGGATTTCACTGTCGGTCACGAGAATCACCATGCCGTCGCGCCCCGCCAGATTCCGGGCCAGGCGCAGGGCGGGGGAGGGATCGTGGGAACCGGCGGTCGGGTCCCAGGCTTTGAGGGCCTCAGTGAAACCGGAGCCTTCCGGCCCGTGGTAAAGATGCTCCGCGCCGCGCCGGGTATCGAGAAGAAACATTTCGGTCTGCGCCGTGGCCGAGGCCAGGCGGCGGATATCGCGGGGCAGGGTTTCCAGCACGGCGGCTTTGGCGGCGCGCATGGAGGCCGAGCCGTCGAGGACCACGGCGATGCGCTGCACGCTGTTTTTCTCCAGCCACCGCGGACCGGCCAGAATCCAGGACAGCACCAGCACCGCCAGCAGCTGGAGCCACAGGGGCACGGAGGCGCGCAGTTTTTCAACGCGGCGGCCGCCCTGGCTTTCGCGCTGAAGCTGCTCCAGCAGAAAAAGCGTGCTGACGGGAATGATCCGCGCCCGCCGCTGCAGCAGGTGAATCGCCAGAATGGCCGGGATGCCCAGCAGCGCCAGCAGGCCCCAGGGGTTGCCGAGGCTCAAGCCCATGGTTCCACCGCCCCCAGCGGGAGCGCCTCCAGTTGCAGGGCCTGAGGGAAAGCGGGTTCGGCGGGAATCCGGGCCAGCACCACACCGTGCCGGCGGCAGGCGGTTTTCCACAATTCAAAATGCCGTCCGTAAGCGGCGGCGTAGCGTTTCAAAAGCGCGGGCTCCACGCGGCGGGAGTGCCGGGAACCGCTTTCCACCTCGTGGAAATCGATGTTCCCGTCCCAGCCGGGATCGGCCTCCGCCTGGCAGAAAGGGGCGAAAATCACGCCCCTCCCCTGGCGTCCGGACAGAGCTCCGGCCAGCGGTTCCGGCGAGCCGGGAAAGAGCAGGTCGCTGACGATCACCCGCAGCGATTTCGCCCGCCACGGGACGCGGGAAATGCCCGGCAACTGCGGGGGCGAAGCTTCGGGCTCCGCAGGAAGCAGAGCGGTCCATATCCCGGCGACCGCCGCCTCCGGCGGGACAGGCGCGAGCCATTCCCCCCGGCTCAGCCACACGTGCGGCGTGGCTCCGGCCCGCAGGGCGCCCTCGACGGCGAAGGCCATCAGCTCGGCGGAGCGCACCGCTTTGGCCGGATCGAACCACATGGAGCCCGAGACTTCCCACACGAGATCAATCACCGGCCGCACCTCCTCGCGGAAGAGCTTCATGGAATAATTCCCCGTCCGCGCATAAGCCTGCCAGTTGATGTGCCGCGGATCATCGCCCGGCGCGTAGGCCCGGTGGTCCTGGAAATCCAGGGAGCTGCCGGTGCCTTGGCCGCTGTAGTCGCCGGCCATGCCGCGCCACGACTGCTGGCGCAGGGGCAGGCGGAAAAGCCCCGCCCAGCCGCGCGCCCGGGCATGGGCCTCCCGCACCATCGCGGCGTCAGGCAGGGTGGTTAAACCAGCGGTTTCAGTCATGCGGCGGCGGGTTCGGGGGTGGATTGGTTTGAGCGGACAGGCAGGAGAGGATTGACCAGGGCGATTAGGCCGCAGCCGAGAATGCCCGCGCAGGCCAGGTTCAGGGTGAGGGGGAAATGGTTCAGATCCGTCAGGTTCACCGGACTGGGGACGGCTCCGGCGGCGAGGTTCCAGGGCTCCGGGTCATTCAGAAGACTGCCGGCGAGCCGCAGACCGCTCTGGATCAGCAGAAAAGCCAGGCCGGTCAGAAACAGCGGCCCGGCTCCGGACCGGTGGCGGCGCGGGAGAAGGAACATCACCAGCCGCCCGCAGAACAGCCACGCCGCCAGCCGGTGCACGGTGGCCTCCATGCCCGGAAAGTTTTTTCCGGCCAGAAAAAAGAGAGCCAGGAACCACGCCGCGCAGGAGAACAGAATCCCCTGCGGCAGGCCCGGCGAAAAAGGATTCCACCGCCGCCAGCCCCGGGGACGGAGGGAAAGCGGAGCGGGTTTTTCCGTCAGCGCGAACACCGTGACCGCCGTGAGCGTCCAGACCGCGAACGCCCGCAGGGTGCCGCCGTAAAAACTGTCCCCGGAACTGAGCAGCGCCAGCCCCAGCAGCCCCAGGGCGGTGGCCCGCGGCGGGGTGCTGTGGTTTTCCGTCGGCCCCAGGAGTCCGGCCCCGAATTCCAGAAACACGAAACCCAGCGCCGCCATCGCCAGGCATTCCGCCGCGGCCACCGGCAGCGAATTCCAGAGCTGCCCGGCGTTGCCCGGCAGGCTGGAAATGCCGGGAAGTGTGGCCGCCAGCATCCGCTCCCCGTGCCCGGCCGTCCCGATGAACAGTTCATCCATCATTCCTGAAAAATGCCGGCTGAAAATCAGCCACAGCGACCCCATCGCCAGCCCCGCCCGGGTGATCCATGACTGGTTCCAGGAGAAGCTGACAAAAAGCGCGGTCAGCAGCAGGCCGCCCAGCCAGACCCGGAACAGCACCAGCAGCAGGCCGGGCAGGGACAGGCCCCGGCTGAAATACATCATCAGCACATAGGGAATGACGGAGACGGCGATCAGGGTGATCTGCGCGGCGATGGCCAGCCATTTTCCGCGCACGATGCGCCCGGCCGTGAGATTGGTCAGCACCAGCATGTCCATGGTGTTGGCCCTGCGCTCATCCGTGAGCACGGACAGGCCGCGCAACGGCAGGATGACCAGCATGAGCGCCGCGAAAAGCCACCAGACCGCGCGCATCCTCCCGGAGCCGGCCATTTCCTGGGAGTCGGTGACCATGATGATCCACAGCAGGGCGTGGAATCCAATCAGGGTGCCCGCGAAATACCTCGCCCGCAGCCCCTGGCGCAGCTCCTTCACCACCATGGGCGAAAGGCGGTCCGGGAAATCCCGCACCGTGGAGAAATCGTTCGCCGCCGTGGACTCGTTCATGCGGCGGCATTCATAACGGATGCGCCGGGGAAGTAAAGGATAAGCCCGCGCCGCGCCGTGCCTTCCCCCGAAGGCGGCCGGAAGAGCCGGGAGTCGCGCGAATTCCGGTGGGTCCGGACGGGCTGGTGCGGATTGTGGACTTCGGTCTGGCGAAACTGCTTGCGGACGGAGAACCGGGCGATGATCTCACTCTCAGCGGCTCAGCCCTGGGCACGCCGCATTACATCGCTCCGGAAGCAGATGCGGGGAGACATCCGGGCGGACCACCGGGCGGGCCTTTTCAGCCCGGGGATCATGTTTTACGAAATGCTCACCGGCGAGCTGCCGCGCGGCGTTTTCAGTCCTCCTTCCCGCAAAGCCGCGATGGATGGCCGTCTGGACGACATCGTCCTCCGGGCCATGAAGGAGAAGCCGGACGGAGGCGGCAGCGGAAACCGGAGGGGGAGCGCAGGGAATTCCGCTCCCGTTCAGCCCCCGGCGGCGGGGCTGACGGGAAGGGCGGGCCCGGCGGAGGCTTCTTCTTGCGCGCCTCCGCCGCCGCTGTGGCCCGCGCCTTTCTTCAGCCGGGCCTCCTTCCAGGCGGCGATCATCGACCGCCCCGCCTCCGTGCGGGCGAACTGGATGATCAGGCGGTCCAGCTCCTTGAATTTGCTCTCCACGAGATTGAGGGCGGCGGGGAAACCTTTGGTCAGGGCCCGCCGCAGGGACTGGGCCACGCCGGGGGCGTTGACGATGCCGTCGTAATCGCTCCATTCCTTGCCCAGCAGGGTCACCGCCTCGGGCGTGATGCCGTATTTGGCCGCTTCCGCCGCCTCCGGGCCGTCCACCAGGGACTGGGCCAGCTCCATCACCCGCTCGGATTTCGTGAGCAGCCGCTGATCCCGCATGTGCCGCCACTCGCTCATGGTCAGGTCCACTTCCCCGGCCCCGCTTTCCTGCTTTTTGTCCGTGAACCACGAGACCAGGGCCTGGGCCACCATATAGACCGCCTCCTCCAGCTCGGTCTCCTCCCGGTCCTTCTCCCCGGCCACCCCGCCCAGTCCGGCCTCCTGTTTCCTGATGGCCTCCGTCAAAGCGGCGACCATCAGCGCGGCCTCCCCCTGCTTGGTGGTGAAGATCCGCGGAGCCTGGTCCTTCCAGACCGGCATATGCTCTTTAATCGCCAGCAGACTCAGGGAGCGGTTGAAGGATTTCAGGCGGATATCGAATTTGGCGAGCATGGAACAGGAGAGTTAAAGGTGCCTGAAGTTAACGGAGCTCCCTGATGAATGACAAATTATTTGAAATGATAGTCATAAAATCCCATAAAACTCTATTAATAAAGACCTTGCACGGTCATTAAGGCTCCGTCCCCTGGATTCCGCTCCCGTTTCAACCCGATTTGCCGCCGGCCGGAGGCTCCGTGGTTACGGACCACGGGGATTCCACGCCTGGCTGCGTCAATGGCACGGCGGGCCGCATCAATTGCACGACTGGCTGGGTTGATTGCACGACGGGCGGTGCTGGTTCCACAGTGGGCCGCGTCAATTTCACGCCTGGCCGCACTGATTCCACGGTTGGCCGCATCAATTCCACGACGGGCAGCGCCGATTCCACAGCGGGCCGCATCGATTCCACGACGGGCTGGGCTGATTCCACAGCGGGCCGCATCGATTGCGCGACTGGCTGGGCTGATTGCACGACGGGCTGCGCCGGTTCCACGCCTGGCCGCACCGGTTCCACGGTGGTCTGTGTCGATTCCGCGACGGGCTGCCTCCATTCCGTCTCCGGCCGAGCCGATCTGAGGAGCGGAGAACCGCTTCAGTTGAAGGTGGCGGGGAAAGTCATCCTCACCGGCAACACCCTTTCCCTCAGTGGAGCCTACACCCCGGCGGGCGCGGACAGCTTCAAAATCATCGACAATGACGGCACGGCGGACGCCGTCACCGGCACCTTCAATACCAAGGTCCTCAGGATCAGCTATATCGGAGGGGATGGCAATGACGTGGTCCTCACCCGCGTGAACACCGAGCCGACCCTTTCCGATGTGGCGGATGTCACCATCAATGAGGACGGCGTCCTCGAATACACGGACAATCCCCAGCCCGCGCCGCCCCGCCGGTTCTACCGCACCATCGCCAATCCCTCCGCCGGTGCGGGAGAGGGACAGTGACCATGATCCCGTCAGCCTGACCCGCCCACCTTTCTCCTCAGCATTCCCTTCACCGATGGCGCTCATGAAGTCTCTCTCCTCCCGCCTCTTTGTCCTTGCCCTGGCCTGCTGCGAGGCACCGGCCGGAGCCGCCACCACTACAGTCAGCTTTTCGCCCGGACTCGCCATTCCCGACAACAGCACCGTGGGCGTGGCGGATATTCAGATGATCAGCTCCAACATCACGGACATCCGCAGCGTGGAAATTTCCCTGACCATCACCGGCGGATTCAACGGGGATTATTACGTTTACCTGGAGCACGGCGGCAGCCACACCATCCTCATGAACCGCGCCGGGCTCACGCCCACCGAGAATCTGGGATATGCCGGCAGCGGGGTGAACGTGATTTTCACCGCCGACGCTGTGAACGGCGACATCCACCTCTATCAGCGGCAGCCCGCCGGTCAGCCGGCTGGCACCGGCCCGCTCACCGGCCTCTGGCAGCCCGACGGCCGGGATGTGAATCCCCTGGTGGCGTTCGATAATGTCCCGCGCAGCTCCCTCCTGAACGCCTTCAACGGCCAGGACGCCAGCGGCCTCTGGACCCTCTTTGCCGCCGACCGCTCCTCGGGAGCTCTCGGCACCTTCTCCGGCTGGAGCCTCACCATCACCGGGGAAGCGGTGCCTGAACCCGGCTCCGCCATCACGGCCCTGCTGGGAGGGTTTCTGGCTCTTCGTGGCGGCAGGCGGAGGTGATCGGGTCAGATCCGCAGGAAAATTTTCCGGGAATACAGGAACCACGCCAGCAGCAGGCTTAAACCCACCACGCCGACGGCGATGACCAGATCATGCCAGACACCGAAGGCATTGGCGACGGGACCACCGAGCAGACTGGTGCTGGCTTGCTCGTATTTCAGCAGGGAGTGGGACAGATACAGCGTGATGGGATTCATGCCGATCCAGATGAAGGGTCTCAGTCCGCGCCGGACGCCCATGCCGTCCACCACGGCCACCGCCGCCGCCAGCAGGAGGAGGCTGTAACCACCCGCCACCAGCACAAAAGAGGAGGTCCAGAGTTTTTTGATGACCGGGAACTGGAGGTGCCACAGCCACCCGGCGGCCACACAGACCAGACCCGCCAGCGCCAGGCCGCCGACTTTCCGCCGGAGCGTGCCCGGCGCGTGTTTCAGCCATTCACCGGCGAAAATGCCGAGCAGCGCGGAACCGATGGCGGGCAGGGTGCTCAGCAGGCCCTCGGGGTCGTGATCGCCGTCCCATTTGAATCCGGCAAGGTAATGGGCGTCGATCCAGTTGGCCAGATTTTTGCCCTCCGCGAAATTCCCCGCACCCACGCCGGGCACATTCACAAACGTCATCAGCGCCCAGTAACCCAGCAGCAGCGCCGCCAGCAGAATCATCCGGCCCCGGCGCGGTATATATAAGTACGCCAGTCCTCCGGCGAGGCCGCAGATGGCCAGCCGCTGAAGCACGCCCAGCCACCGGACGTCCGGATGGGCCTCTCGCGCCAGGCCTCCGTAGATGAAAATCCCGATGAGATAAAGAATCACGCAGCGCTTCACAATTTTCCAAGCCGCCCCTCCGCGCCCCAGCGTGGCCACGGCTTTTTCCGAGGAGAAGACCACGGACATCCCGGAGATGAACACGAACAGCGGGAAAATCAGATCCAGAAAATGGAAACCCGCCCACGGCGCGTGGTCCAGATGATGCCCCACAAATTTCGCCCAGGGCGCGTCCGAAGCTTTGGCGATGGCCACCCCCACCTCCTCCATGCCGAGAATCCAGAACATATCGAAGCCGCGGAGGACATCGAGACTGACCAGTCGTTGACTGGCGGCGGGTGGTGTGACCGGTTCGCTCATGACGGAGCGGAGAATGCACGTGTCAGGCCCCGCCGTCATGAAAATTTCCAGGAATCGCCCTTATTCCAATCCGGACAGCTCATCTCCGGTTATGATCCGCCGGAGCCGGGCGTGGTTTCCAGGCTCCCTCAGGGCAGGGCGACCACCACGCGGTAAAAGGCGCGGTCGGCGGGAGCGGCGGGATCCGTCAATTCCAGAACCTCTGGAGCGCTGATGGGTCCCACCGTGACGACGGGTGTCCAAGGGGCAGTGCCGGGGTTTTCGCTGCGGACCAGTTGATAGCTGCGGCCGGTCTTCCCGGAAACGGTGACCGTGAAAGCGTCCCCGGTGATGCTTGCGGCACCGGACAGGATCCGGAAGGCGTCCGTCCGGTCCGTGGGCACGGTGCCGGCGGTGAACTCGTCCAGATTCGGAATACCGTCGCCATCCGGATCGCTGGTGTCGGCGGCGGCGCCGCTGTTTTCAGGGCTCCCGAAATTCGTAACCCTCCATTGCTCGACAGGAGTCCCGGAGAAAGTGGAGACGGAGACCGTGGCGCTGTCCGCACGGCCTTCGGTATTGGTGGCCCGGACCCAATAAGTTCCGGCGGTGGCGGTGGTGAGGATTTTCCAGTTGAGGCCTGTGAGGGGGCTGGAGGTGTCTCCACTGTTTCCACGATACCATTGGAACATGGGCGCGGGAATGCCCTGGGCGTCAGCACTGAGCGTGACGGCTTTGCCGGAGATGACTTTTTGCTCAGCTGGAGGTTGCAGGGTGAAAACCGGAGCCGAGGGGCGGAGGCCGATTTCGAAAAGATAGGCCGCTCCCGCGTTGTAAGTCTGGTTGTCGGACTGATTGCCGTCCACGCCCCTGGCTGAACTGCTTTCACTGATGGCTCCGGTGGCAAGTGTATGGCCGGAAACAGAGACGGAACTTCCGAACAAGTCGGAGGATCCCGCATTGGACGCTGCCAGCCGGGCCTGCTGAAACCAGCCGGAGCCGGTCCACTGGAACACGCGGACGGTTCCCGTGCGGCCAGCTTCCTGATCGGCCCCCACCACAGCAATGTCGCCTGAAATGGCTGCGGACCATCCAAAGCGCCCAGTCACGCCGGCACCTTTGAGGTAAGCCTGCTGACTCCACGCCGAACCGGTTCTGATGAAGATATAGGCGGCCCCGGAGTCAGTGGCTTTATTGTCGGTCTGGTCTCCATTGATCCCTGCCGCGCTGCTGTCCTCGCCGGAGGCTCCCACAATGAGGCGGTCACCCGAAATGCCCACGGACTGGCCGAAGTTGTCCCCGGCCCCGGTGTTGGAGGCTTTGAGATAAGCCTGCTGGGTCCAGTGGCCATCGTTTTTGACAAAAACGTAGACGGCCCCGGCTCCCGCCAGGGAATTGCTGGTCTGATCCCCGTTCACGCCGGTGGCGTTGCTGCTCTCTCCGGGAGCGGCGACCACCACCGTGCCATCCGAGATACTGATTTTTTTGCCGAATCTGTCCTCGTTCCCGGGATTGGAGGCTTTGAGATAGGCGGACTGCGTCCAGATGCCGCCGGAGCGGGCAAAGAGATAGACCGCCCCGGAATTCGGAGCCCCGCTGCCGGTCTCATTGCCATTGACGCCGGAGGCGGAACTGCCCTCCCGCGAGGCTCCCACCGCCAGAATATCGCCTGAGATGGAGACCGCATATCCGAATCCGGCATAGGCCCCGGGTTTGGAGGCTTTGAGATAGGCGGACTGCGTCCAGACGGTGCCGTTCCGGGTGAAAAGGTAAGCGGCCCCGGAGCTTTGGGTTAAATTATCGGATTGATCCCCGTTGATTCCGGAGGCGCTGCCGCTCTCCCCGGAGGCTCCGACAATGATGGTGTCACCATCAATGGCGACCGAACTGCCGAAAAGGTCACCGGATCCGGCGTTGGAGGCCTGGAGGCGGGCTTCCTGCCTCCAGCCCGCCCCGGATTTTACGAAAACGTATACGGCACCGGAGTCGGAGAGACTGTCGCCCTCCTCGGCGGCGGAACTGTCCTCGTTGGGAGCGGCGATCACCACCGTGTTTCCGGAAACCGCGATGCCCGCGCCAAAGGAATCGCCGCCTCCAGGATTTGATGCTTTCAGGTAAGCGCTTTGCGCGAGTTCCAGTAGCGTGACTCCGGCTCCGGTGAGAGTGAGGTGGTGTGTCGCCTGTCCGGGTCCGTTGCCGGTAATGTCAATCAAAGCGGACACACGCCCGCTCTCCGAGGGCTTGAAAGACACGGTGAGAAATGCCGCCGCCCATGGCGCGAGCGGTCCGGTGACCGATGAGGCATCCAGAGTGAGCGCCGCGGAACTGGTTTTTGAAAAGTTTTGGGGAACGCCGCTGGTGTTCAGAATACATAAAACCCGGGACGTGGTGCTGCCGGTCAGCTTTGAGCCGAAATCATAGCCGGCACCACGGCCAAGAACGGTTTTATCCTCCATAAGCACAAATGGCGGGCCGGAATCACTGAGACGGACGGCGGGTAAATTCTGCCAGGCGGGGAAGGTGAAACCGGTGCTTTGAGCAGCGGTAATCAGGTAGAGAGAGGAGGAGGCCGCGCGGAACACATTGCTGCCCATGGAGGGAGCATTTCCCCTGAAAATAATAATCATCAGCCTGGTGCAGTCCTGGAAGGCTGCATAACCGATGGACGTAACGCTGGCGGGAAACGTGACGCCGGCCAGCCGGGCACATCCCTGGAAGGCGTAATCACCGATGGATTTGAGACTTTCTGAAAGGGTGACACTGGCCAGTCCAGTGCAGTCCTGGAAGGCTGCATAACCGATGGAGGTGACGCTGGCGGGAAACGTGACGCTGGCCAGCCCGGTGCATCCTAGGAAGGCGTAATCACCGATGGATTTGAGACTTTCTGAAAGGGTGACACTGGCCAGTCCAGTGCACTCTTGAAAGGCGTAATCACCGATGGAGGTGACGCTGCCGGGGATTGTGATACTGGTCAGTCCGGTGCAGAGGGCGAAGGCTGAATTACCGATGTAGGTGACCCCGCCGGGGATCGTGATACTGGTCAGTCCGGCGCAGTTCGAGAAGGCTGAATTACCGATGTAGGTGACGCCGCCGAGGATTGTGATACTGGTCAGTCCGGTGCAGCTTTGAAAGGCTGAATCACCGATGTAGGTGACGCCGCCGAGGATTGTGATACTGGTCAGTCCGGTGCAGCTTTGAAAAGCTGAATCACCGATGGAGGTGACGCCGCCGGGGATTGTGATACTGGTCAGTCCGGCGCAGTTC
>JAZKFB010000058.1:0-164597 GCA_040386695.1 Verrucomicrobiota bacterium | reverse complement strand
TCTGTGAAGCCTCCGGCTTCAGTCACCGGAAAGCCCACGGACTTGGTAAAAAGCCATTTCCTGAGCGCGGCATCATCCATGCCGAACACTCCTGGCTTCCAGCCTGTGCGGCAACCGGGCTTCCAGCCCGGCAATCCAGCTGGAATGAACCACCAGGCATCCGGGGATGTTTCCGGAAACGGGACTCTCCGCCGGTGCCGGAACGACTTCCGCGAGGTCAATATTCCCCGTGCAATGCCCTGCCGGAAGGGGTTTAATTTGCTCCATGACGCCCCGCTCTGTTCCCCCACTGATTTTCGCCGCTCTGCTCTCCAGCTTTCCGCCGGTCTCCGCTCAGAACAAAGGGGCCTCACTGGATGATATGCTGCGGTATCCGGGGGATTACAGCCAGATCTGCGATGCCATGACCTCCCCTTTTCCGGCACCGATTCCGGCGTTCCGGACGCGGCTGCACGGGGAGGCGGGATTTTCCGAGGCGCGGCTGGAACTGATGAGAAAGAACCGCGCGGCCCTGATCCCGGCGATCGCCGCGAAGCTGGAGAAAGCGGATCTGACCCGCAAACCCAAACCGCAGCCGCCGGACAAATCCATTCCCAAGGATCAGATTGATGTTGATCCCGTCGGAGCGGATCCGGCGGCCTACAGCACCCTGCTGCTGGCGATGATTGAGGAAATGGATGCCAAAGAGGTTTATCCGCAGCTGCTGAAAGTGGAGGAAAAAATGCATGAGATGCTGACGGCGGCGGAAAAGGACCCCACCGCCCCTCTGCCGCAGGTGGACGGAGCGGACGGAGCCGGGATCAGCATTGAGATTCCTCTGAAGGACGGCGAGGACTGGGACACGCTCAGCCCGGAGCGCAAAGCCCTGATCGAGCGCAAACAGGAGCTTTTCAGGGGTCAGGCGGCGCAGCGCGATATTCTGGCGCTGCTGGTGCGGTCCATGCGGAAGGCGGGTTTTGAACCCATGCTGAAGAGCAGTCTGGAAAAAACCTACGGCCGGCTGCTCAAGGCGAAATGGAAGGATGACGGGACGCTCTCCAAATACAAAAGCGCCGCCGATATTCCAGCGGAGGACAAGGAGAACATCAAGTTCGACCCCATTCACAAGGTGGCCTACATGGCCTGGAATCCGGTGGAGATTCCCTACACGGAGGAAATCCGGGATTCCATCATCAGCCTGACAAAAGCGTATCTGGCGGATTTGAAAAAGTAGTTCCCGCCGGCCGATGCCGGGGATGAAGAGCAAACCGTCATGAGATTTTTCCACCTTCCCCGGGCGGTGCCGGCCATGCTGGGAACGCTGTTGCTGGCGCGGGGGATGGCCGTTGAAACAGACACCAGGGTGGGGGCGGCGGCCGGGACGGGGATTCAGGCCGGAGCGGCGGAAATCCCGGCGGCGGCGGCAGTCAAAGAGAACGGAACGGCGGCGCCGGGTCCGGCGGTGCCGGGCATCAATGGTCACCGGCTGATCACGGTGCCGGCGGGTGAATACCGCGTTGGCGGGAAGGGCCGGCCGCTGAATCCTCCCCGCACAGTGAGGCTGACGGCTTACCGCATCGCGGACGCGGAGACGACCAATGCGCAGTTCGCCGTTTTTGTGGCCGCCACCGCTTATAAAACCGATGCCGAGCGGCGCGGGTCCGCCCATATTTTCAAATATGGCCTGCCGGAGTGGAAATGGCTCGACACTCCGGGTGCCTGCTGGCGGTTTCCACAGGGGCCGGACGGAACCGGGGAGCGGGAGGGATCCGGTGGACATGGCGGACCGGATGCGGTGAGGGATCTGCCGGAGCATCCCGTGACCTGCCTCAGCGCGGCGGATGCGGAAGCCTACGCCCGATGGGCGGGCGGGCGGCTGCCGACCCAGTCGGAGTGGGAAACGGCGGCGCGGGCCGGCGCGGACACGGATTTTCCCTGGGGAGCGGAGTTCAACGCCGCTCTGGCCAACACCTGGGACGGCGTGACCCATGCCCGGAATTCGAAGGCCGACGGCTGGGAATTCACCGCGCCGGTCCGCCGTTTTCCACCCAACCGCTGGGGGCTTTACGATGTGATCGGCAATGTGTTCGAATTTGTCTCCGACCTGCCGGTTGGCATTCCGGTGAAGCCGGAGCAGCCGCTGACCTCGGCGCGCGGCGGCTCCTGGTGGTGCTCCGCCAGAACCTGTCACGCCTTCAATCTGCTGGACAACGGCACCATGCCCAAACACGGCTCCCTGCCGAACCAGGGCTTCCGCATGGTTTTTGATGAAGGGAACGCGAAGACGGGGAAGTGACTCCTTGATTTTAAGGGGCTTCAAACCTTTTGTCCGGCCCTCACGCAATCACGGAACGGAGCTCCGGAGCGCAACAATGGCATCCGGCGTGCGTATGTTTTTCCGCTGACTGAACCAAATCACACGCTTCGTTCTCTTTTTCCATGCCCGATTTCCCCTCCTGCCGTCTCACGCTTCCGGCCCTGATGCTGGTTTGTGCGGCGGGTTGCGCTCCTGATGCCCGGGCCGCCGATGCCGCCGCTGATTACGAGAAGAACATCCGTCCGATTCTGGAGGAGCACTGTTTTGACTGTCATGCGGACGGGGCGGACAAGGGAAATGTGAGCTTCGACGCCGGTTCGGCGGCGGAGCTTCTGGGCCGCAGGGAGCTGTGGGTGCATGTGCTGAAAAATATCCGCGGCGGTCTGATGCCGCCTCCGAAAAAGGATCCGCTCAACGCGGGGGAGATGGACAAACTGGTCGCCTGGATCAAAGGCGGCGCGCTGAAGCTGGATCCGGCCAATCCCGACCCCGGCCGGGTCACCCTGCGGCGGCTGAACCGGATTGAATACCGGAACACCGTCAAGGACCTGATGGGCATCGATTTCCGGACCGACGAGGAGTTTCCCGCCGACGACACCGGCTACGGGTTTGACAACATCGGCGACGTCCTGACCACTTCGCCGCTGCTGCTGGAGAAATACATGCAGGCGGCGGAAACCATTGTCTCCAAAGCGGTTCCGCTGGTGGAATGGGTCATTCCGGAGCGACGGATCGACAGGGATGATTTCCACGGAAAGGGCGAGGAGTTTAAGCGCGGGCAGGAGATCATCATGCCGGTGTACGAGGCGGCGGACGTGTCGGCGGACGTGAAAATCACCAAGGCCGGGACTTACCGCGTTAAACTCGACGCCTCGGTGGTGGGATCGTTTCCCTATGATCCCGGCAAAGCCACCGTCACCTGGTCCATTGCCGGAAAGGAGATCCTGCGGAAAGTCATTCAGTGGCAGGCCGGACAGCCCTTGGAATCCGTCACGGAATGGAAGTGGGAGCCGGGTAACTACCCGCTGCGCATGACTTTGGAGCCGGCGCAGGGGGCGGATAAACGCCCGCCGGAAATCCCCGGCGAGGGCAAACCCTTTGTCGATCTGCGCCTGCGCGGAGCCAGTCTGGAAGGGCCGCTGGAAAAGGAGGCCGCGACCCGGCCGCCGAATTTTGCCCGCTTTTTCCCCCGTGAGGCCATCCCCGGAAATCCGGCGGAGCGGCGGCAGTACACGGCCGAAATCCTGCGCCGCCTGACCACCCTGGCGTTCCGCCGCCCGGTGGATGAAACCACGGTGGAGCGCCTGACCGGGCTGGCGGAACTGACCGCGAACGCGCCGGACGGCACCTTTCAAAAAGGCGTCGCCCGCGCTTTGACCGCCGTGCTGGCCTCGCCGCGTTTCCTGTTCCGCATGGAGGACACGCTGCCGATTGAGGATCCGAAGGCGCACCCGCTGCTGGATGAATATGCTTTGGCCTCAAGGCTTTCCTACTTCCTGTGGTCCACCATGCCCGACGCGGAGCTGCGGGAGCTGGCGGAGCGCGGGGCGCTGCGGGAAAATCTTCAGGCGCAGATTCAGCGCCTGCTGAAGGACGACCGGTCGAACCAGTTTGTCAGCAATTTCGCCGGCCAGTGGCTGCAGACCCGGGATGTGGAAAGCGTCAGCATCGACGCCCGGACGGTGCTTTCCCGCGACGCCGGATCGGAGCGCGATCTGCGGTCGCGCGGCCAGCGCCGCCGGGAGCTGAACGCCGCCATCGACGAGGCGGAGAAAGCTCATGACGAGGTGAAACTCGCCGCCCTCAGAGCGGAGATGACCACCCTGCGCAATCAGTTCGGCACCCGCCGCATCGAGTTCAGCGGCGACCTGCGCACGGCCATGAAGCGGGAGGCGGAGATGTTTTTCCGCCATCTCCTGCGTCAGGACCGCAGCGTGCTGGAGCTGATCGAGACCAGGCAGACTTTCCTGAACGAGGCCCTCGCCAGCCATTACGGCATTCCCAATGTCGAAGGCGGCGACATGCGTCTCGTGGATCTGCCGCCGGACAGTCCAAGGGGCGGCGTGCTGACCATGGGCACGGTGCTGGCGGTGACGTCGAATCCCAACCGCACCTCCCCCGTGAAGCGTGGCCTGTTCATTCTCGATAATATCCTGGGCACCCCGCCGCCGCCCGCTCCGCCGGACATTCCCTCGCTGGAGGCTTCGGAAAAATCGCAGGACGGCCGCGAGCCCACGCTGCGCGAGGCGCTGGCGATTCACCGGGACAAGCCGCTCTGCGCCTCCTGCCACAACCGCATGGACCCCCTGGGCCTGGCGTTTGAGAATTTCAACGCCATCGGCCTCTGGCGCGACAAGGAGCGCGGGCAGGACCTGCCGCCCGCCACCGGGCAGCTGGTGACGGGCGAGTCCTTCAGGGATGTGCGGGAGCTGAAGCACATTCTCGTGACCTCGCGCCGGACGGATTATTACCGCTGCCTGACGGAGAAGCTGCTCACCTACGCCCTTGGACGCGGACCGGAACCGTGTGATATTCAGGCGGTTGATGAAATCGTGGACCGCCTGGAGCGGAGCGGAGGAAAATTTTCGACACTGATCACGGGGATTATTGATGCCCCCGCCTTTCAAAAACGCCAACGCTCCGCGCCATGATCCATAAAACCACCAGCCGCCGCCGCTTTCTCCGGGGCATGGGAGCCTCCCTCTCCCTGCCCGTGTTTGAGTCCTTCCTCACCGGCTCCGCCCGCGCGGTGGCGGGAGGCGCGGGCTCCGCCCTGGCCACCACCGCCACCGGCGCGCCCCGCCGCATGGCTTTTGTTTATTTCCCGAACGGAGCCATCCACACCAACTGGTGGCCGACAGGGCAGGGCAAAGATTTCGCTTTCGGCTCCACGCTGTCGCCTCTGGAAAACGTGAAACACCGCGTGCAGGTCATCTCCGGCCTGGCGCACAAAAACGCGGAGGCCGGCAACGACGGCGCCGGGGACCACGCCCGCGCCAATGGCACTTTCCTCACCGGCGTGCGGGTCAAAAAGACGGCGGGCAGCGATATTTACGCCGGTATTTCCGTGGACCAGATCGCCGCGCAGCATCTGGCCGGGCAGACGCGTTTTGCGTCTTTGGAACTTTCCACCGATCCCCACCGGAAATCCGGCGGCTGCGATTCCGGGTATTCCTGCGCCTACGAATCGAATCTGGCCTGGCGCTCGCCCACCTCGCCGCTTTCCCCGGAGTCCAATCCCCGCCTGATTTTTGAGCGGCTTTTCGGTGCCGGCGCTCCCGGCGAACGCGCCGCCAGCCTGCTCCAGCGCCGGCGGCAGCAGCGCTCGATTCTGGACTTTGTCATGGACGACGCCAAAGCCGTCCAGAAAAACCTGACTCACCGCGACAAGGACAAGCTGGAGGAATACCTCACCGGCGTCCGGGAAATCGAGCAGCGCATCACCACCGCCGAGCGTTTCGCCGACCGCACCCCGGATCCCGAAATGCCCACTCCGGACGGGATTCCCGCCGTTTACGATCAATACATCAAGCTGATGTTCAGCATGATGGCCCTGGCTTTTGAAACCGACTCCACCCGCGTGGCCTCGCTCATTCTGGCTCACGACGGCAGCAACCGCTCCTTCGGGGACATCGGGATTTCCGAGGGCCACCACAGCCTCTCGCACCACCGCAACGACCCGGACATGATCGCCAAAGTGGCGCGCATTGACCAGTTTTACGTCACCCGGCTCGCGGAATTTCTCGCCACTCTGGAGTCAAAAAAAGACCTCGACGGCCAGTCGATTCTGCACAACTCCACGATCGTTTACGGCTGCGGCAACTCCGACGGCAACCGCCACACCCACACCAACCTGCCCATCCTTGTGGCCGGCAACGGCGGCGGCGCGCTCAACCCCGGCCGTTTCCTCCAGCTGGAGGACACCCCCATGTGCAATCTTTACCTCAATATGCTCGACCACATGGGCATTCCCGCCCTCGACCGCTTCGGCGACAGCACCGGCCGGCTGGCGGATATTTGAGCCCGCTTCCGGTTTGAAAAAGGAGGAGGGAACTGCCCGGGTGCGGCGGAGCCGCCGGGTTCACCCGCCGGGCCGCAGTCCAGCGGCGATTTCCCGCGCCAGCCGGGCCAGCAGACGGCTCTGGGCGGCGGCCAGCTCATCGTAACCATCGCGCCGCAGGGGCTCGGTGCCGGACCATGAGCGGCTGGCGGCGATGTTCCGGGCGGGCAGGGCATAGACCCGCCAGGAGGCGTCGAGGACCGCGCTGCCATCGGTGCCGCCGTGCAGGTGCAGGATATCGAGGGAAATCTGATAATTCAGCCCGGAGTCATGGTCCCACGGGTAAACACGGACATTGCCGGTGCCGAGTTCGCGGCCGAGATTCGTGGCCGTGACGCGGGTGATGTTCTCCGCCAGATCGCCGGCCCAGCGGTTGGATTCGGAAATGGCCAGCTGGTTGCCGGTTTCCTGAAACACCAGGTTCGGCCGGTCCAGATAACCGGCCACGGAAACCGGCCCCACGCCGATTCCCGGGCTCTTTTTCCCGGGGGCCGCCGGGGCCGGGCTTTCGGCGGTGAGCATATAAAAACGCTTGGCCGGGGAGGCGCAGGACACGGGCAGCAGCAGTGACGGAAGGAGGAGGAGAAAGCGGAGGAGCGGGATTCGCATGAGCATGGAAAGAGCTATTTCTTTTTGGCTTTGGGCACCGGATCGCCGGTGCTGTCGCGGCCGAAGAGCAGGGAGTTGGGTTTTTCCGAGACGCTGTCGCTGAGGATTTTGAAGGCCCGGAGAGCTGCCCGCAGCTCATCCAGGGTGCGGCGGAGGTCGCCCTGCACCGATCCCGCGGGCCCGAGGCTGGCGACCGAGGCCCGGACATCGCCGAGGGTGGCGTCGAGCTGCGCCGTCAGGCCCTGGGTTTTCTGGCTGGCGAGGAGTTTCCGGGCTTCCGCGAGGGTGATTTCGGCCTCCTGCGCGGTCCGGGTGATGCCCTCGGCCGTCTGACCGAATTTCTCAAGAGTGGCCGCCAGCGGCAGGGCCTCCAGTTTGGCCAGAAGGTCATTCACCTTGGCCTCCATCTGCACCAGACCGGAGGTGTGCGTGGGCAGCAGATCGTAGTCCCCGCTGCGCGCCAGCTCCGCCGCCGGAGCTTCGGGCACATAGTCCAGGTCGATGAACAGCGAACCCGTGAGCAGCGAACCCGTGCTCAGGCGGGCGCGCAGGCCGCTTTTCACGGCGCTGGTCAGAACGGCGGTGTCGTCCTCGCCGCCCTCCGTGGTGGCACGCAGCATGCCGGGGTCTATTTCAATCAGCACCGGCACCCGCTTGTCGCCGGGCGGGGCGTATTTCAGGGAAATATCCGTGACCCGGCCCAGCGGGATGCCCCGGAACTCCACGGGCGCGCCTTTCTGAAGACCGCGCACGGACCGGTCAAACAGGAGCAGGCACAGGCGGCTGCCTTTGAAAACCACATCGCGGGTGGCGGCCTCATTGGCGAACAGCGGGAAGACCTCGCCATCCCGCACCGGCCCGCCCGGCACGGCTCCCGGCGGCAGACCGAAGGACGCGCCGCCCGCCACCATGGCCTGAAAGGAGGGCGTGCGCACCCGGAACCCGTCGGCTCCGGCGCTGACGTCGATGCCGCTGTTGTTCCAGAAGCAGGTGTTGCCGTTGACCAGGGCGGTGTATTCCTCACGGATAAAAATATCCAGCCGGGTCCGGGTGCTGGACACGTCGAACGTCCGCCGCTCCACCTGGCCGACTTCAAAACCGTTGTAATAAATGGGCGATCCCGCATTCAGCGAGGCCGCGCGGTCGGCGGTCAGGGTCAGACGCAGGCCGGGCACGCTGGATTTGGTGACGGGCGGAGCCTCCAGACCGTCGAAATGCATCACCAAATCCGGTCCCTCGCCGGGATCCAGCTCGATGTAGGAACCCGTGATCAGCGTGCCCAGGCCGGAAATATCGGAGGCGGACACCCGCGGGCGCACCACCCAGAACCGCGTGCCCTTGCGCAGGAGGACGGCGGCATCCGGGTCAATGCGCACCGCCACCTCCACGGACAGCAGATCATTCGCGAGCTCCACATTCTCCACCACCCCGATGCGCACCGACCGGCAGCGCACCTCCGTGCGGCCGCTTTCGATGCTGTTGGCGGTCTCAAAGCGGAGATAGGCCAGCACGCCCTGACTGCTGTAATGCTTCCACACCAGCCACCCGGCCAGCATCAGCGCCACCAGCGGCACCAGCCAGACCGCGTTCCAGGGGCGGTTGCGCCGCACCACCGCGCGGGGCGGTGCCGGGGACGGATCAGTCGTCGGGGATTCACTCATGAGGCAGGGAAATCGGAGGCAGGGGCGGAGTCGCGGGAATCGGCGGCGGCTTCCGTCATGGCCAGACGGTGGCGGTCCCAGATCAGGCGGGGGTCAAAACTCATGGCGGCGAACATCGTGAGAATAACGACGCCCGAGAAGGAAACGGCGGCGGGACCCGGTGTAATCGTCATCAGGGCCCCCAGCCGCACCAGGCACACCAGCACCGCGACCACAAAAACATCCACCATGGACCACCGGCCCAGCAGTTCCGTAATGTGGTAAACGCGGGACAGCGCCCCCGGGGAGGACCCGGTGCGCCCCTGCGCCGCCAGGCACAGCCACACCAGGGCCGCGACTTTCAGCAGCGGAATGAGCACGCTGGCCGTGAAAATGATGATGGCCACGGGATAGGCCCGCATTTGCCAGAAGGTGATGACGCCGGACAGAATGGTGTTGCTCTGTGTGCCCTTGATGCCGCTGACCGTCATGATCGGCAGAAGATTCGCGGGAATGTAAAGCAGGGCGGCGGAGATCAGCAGCGCCCACGTCCGCTGGAGACTCTGCGGTTTCCTCAAATGCAGCCGGGTTCCGCACCGGGGGCAGGGGGCAGGCGGACCGTCGGGTTTCACGGCGCTGACTTTCCCGCAGGTGTGGCACGAGGCGAGGCCCTGCGAGGCGGCGGTGGGCGGAGGGATCATGCGGACGGCGTCTCCACAAATTCCCCGGCCGTCGGCGGCGGCTGCGGCTGCAGGGTGATTTCCAGCCGGTCCCACAATTCCAGCCGGTCGATCCCGGCCATGGCGGCGGAGGTGCACACCACCACGCCCGCCAGCGCCCACAGGCCCGTGCCGTAGGTCAGGTGCGCCAGGTGCCCCAGCTTCAGCAGGCTGACCAGCAGGCCGAGCAGAAACACCTCCAGCATGCTCCACGGCTCCAGCCGCTGAAACCAGCAGGCCACCGTCACCGCGCCGGGAAAGGAGGCCCCGAACCGCAGCGGCGCGGCCACATACAGCAGCCCGCCCAGCAGCACCAGCGGGGCTCCGATGGTGAAAAACGCCAGCGCCGCCGCCATCAGCGGCGAGTCATCGCGCCAGAAGGCGTTCACCGCCTCCATCAGGGTCAGGCGCGTGGTCAGGCTGCCGGACTTCATGGTCAGAAACGGAAAGCTGTGGGCGATGATCATCAGAATCAGCCCGGCGGCGGAGAAACTGACCGCCCGCGCCAGGGAGTTGGAACGGTTCCGGTGCAGCCGCCGTCCGCAGCCGCAGCAGTAGGCGGCGTCCCCCTCGCGCAGACGGGGGGATTCCTGAAGCGTGTCGCAAAAATGACAGGCCACCTGGATCGGCCCCTCCCGGACCTGCGGCCATGAGAGCCAGGGGTGATGGCGTTTCATCATAATAACCTTAATTTCAGCGCTTACGGATGCGGAATCAACTCGTTTCCCGATCCGGCCGCGCATCGGGAAGCCGCAAGGCTCGCCGTCCACTGCCCGCATAGCCGGCGGCCTGCGATTTCGTCCAGTGGATGGAGGCCATTTTTTGGATCCGGCGCCGGAGCTCCGGCATCCCGTGCCGGCCGAGGCAAAGGAAAAGGCCGGGAAACTCGCGTTTCCCGGCCTCTGATTTTTAGTTCTTTCCGGTTCTTTCCCGTTTTTGAAGGCCTTCACGACCCTCTGTTTTTGGGTCTGTGCGGGCTTCCGCCGCCGACTACTGGGTGCGGCGGACGCGGTAGAAGAGAGTGTCGGGCGGAGTGGCCGGCAGGATGTCGGTGACCGAGGAGGTGTTGCCGGTGGCCGTGACGGGGTTGCCGACGGGAGCCCAGACGCCGGTCATGGTTTCCGAGCGCTCGACGGTGTAGACGCCGGCGGCGACGGAGTCCCAGGTGACCGTGAGGCCGGCGGGGTTTTCGGTTCTCACCAGGCCGCTGATGCTGAAGGCGGGCAGACCGGCGGGAGGCGTGACCGAGGTTCCGGCGACGGCGAGGCTGATATTGTCCAGCTCGGATTTCACCACCGCCGTGCCGCTGCGGGCACCGGCCATGATCCGGAATTCCTCCTTGGTGACATCAAAACCGGGCACCATCAGGTTTTTGAAGATGGAGTTGGTGAGCGGGGCGGCGCCGTCCACGTCTGTGACCACGTCCATATTGAAGACGCTGGAGGAGCCCATAGTCACACCGGTGATGATCACGCGGTTGAAGAGGCCGTTGTTCAGCTGGAAGGGGGCGACTTTGTTGATCAGCAGTTTGGTGGGGTCCACGGGGCCGGCGACGCGGATGTTGTTGCCCTCGGTGGCGCCGTTGTAGGTATCGAAGGAGAAATGGAGGGCGTCATTGAAGCCGCCGCCGCTGCGGGGATCCTCCCAGGCTTTGGGGGTGAACCCGGGATTCGCGGGACCGGCCACATCCCAGACCGAGGTGCGGTAAAGACCGATGCCGAAGCCGTCAGCGGCTTCCGCCCCGTTCACATCCGCCGAGAGACGGTAGTCGAAGGTCAGGCGGATGGCTTTGCCTTTGGCCGCCACATAGTCCCAGGCAATGGAGCTGTTGCTGTTGACCGAGCCATCCGTGATTTGCGCGGTATTCAGGTGGGCGGGAACCAGGCTATCGAAACTGCCGGCCACAAATGTGCCCTGGGAGGTGGTGAACTGGGGAGCCGAATTCAGAGACTGGGAGTCGAAATTTTCGGACAAAACCGGCGTGTATTCCGGCGAGGGCACGCTGGTGGCGCTGGCGGGATTGGTTTCAAATGCCAGCTCGCTGGGGTCGATGAAACCGTCCCCGTCACTGTCCGACTTGTTGGGATCAGTGCCGGGCTGGGTGGCTCCGGTATAGGGCAGGGAGGGGTTTTCCAGTCCATCGGCCAGGCCGTCGCCATCGGTGTCGGCCACCAGGGGATTGGTGCCGGTCTCCGTGACGCCGGCCCAGATACCGGTGCCGGTTTCGGCCTTGTCATCGTAGCCATCGGCATCGGTGTCCTTAAGTTTGGGTTTCGTGCCGAGCTCGTATTCCTGCTTGTTGGTGAGACCGTCGGCGTCAGGGTCCGCATCCGCGTCGGCGAGGTCCGGGTTGGTTTCGTTGGCCGTTTCCCACTCATCCGGCAGACCGTCCCCGTCCTTGTCAGGGTCATAGCTGTAGGTGATCAGCAGCTGTGGACGCAGATCGGGGTTGTTGGCGCCGGGGAAGAACAGCTGCCAGCCGTCCCCTGTCTCCATCTGAACGTTCCAACCGTAGTTCGGTTGTCCGGCCGCCCAGGCTTTGATACTTGCGGAGACATCAGCCTCCACAATCATGTTAAAACCCATGGCGTAATAGGTGTCGTCAATGGGGCCAAGATCACCTGTGGCTTCCGATGGGCCAAGGCCCACGGTGCCAGTCGGGGCGTCAGGAGTCGTAAATTCGGTGAATTTCTTGAAGGTCCTGATTCCACTCTCATCCTCGGTATACCAAGGCTTGAGGAAAGGGCGGACATCCACCGGTCCTGGGGAATAGGCGTTGCCGGATGGGCCTGTGACCAGACGAAGCATGGCCCGCTCGATTTTCAGGTTGGGTCTGACAGCGATCCGCCCAGGCTGATCCCCGAAAAGATTTTTGAACTGGATGTTCAACTGATCGTCGGGGGACACCGATGTGGCATCGATTCCGTCAAGAAACTGTCCTGCGGTGATGGTTGAGCCATCCATCGGCTGGCGTGCGGCAAGAGCGGCGAAATTGGGGGCTCTCACCGGGTTGACGGTGTCCGGGAGGAACACGGAAACACAATCCTCGTAGGCGGTGCCTTGTCCCTCATTGAATTCCCCCTGCCGGAAAAGTGTTGTGGTGGTCAGACGCACGGCGGCTTCCTGAGGAGTGAAGTAGGTGACGGAGAGCTTGGGACGGTTTTCAATGACCCCATTGCCGGTGCTGGCGAAACTCCAAGCGTCGGTGCTGTTGGCATCGTTCATGACGAAGCCATTGTTTAATGGAGCCTCACGGGTGGTGTTGGACCAGTAACGGAGAATTTCCGTGACGTCGTTGTAGGATTTTTCACCCTGATCCTGAACATTGGGAGTGAGAACACTCTGGAATCCATTGCCTGGGCGCAGAGTGGCGCCGTCCGGAAAATTAGGCCCCCTGGGGACGTTCTGATAAGAGTAGAGCGTGTAAATGGTGGCCGTGCTGCCCTCCTCCGGCAGGCGCAGTGGCTCAATCAGGGGGGCAAGAGTGAAGGCATTGCCGGTCTGTGCGTCGGAGGCCACGTTGGTAGTGAGCTCCACTGAGGCCTGCAAAATCATGGATCCGTAAGGCACCTGGCCGGGGGCGTCGCCAAAGACATCATTGAACATGAGATACAGGACCGAGTAATCCGGATCTCCGAAACCGTAACCATCCTTACCGCCATCCACGCTGTATGTCCCGGTTTCAACGCCCTTTACCGTGTCGCGGGCCCGAAGACGCAGATCCACAGTTCCGGCATAATCATTCAGGCCCTGCTGGAATTCCAAGGTGACCGGTGCGGCCAGTGCCGCCAGCGGGGCCATGAAAAGAATAAGACCGAATGCTGATATTGTGGGGTTGTGAGGTTTGATCATGCTGACCCTCAATATCGTTGAGCCCCGAAGCTGCAACTTTCAGCGCGTGAAGAAAATGACACCGCAAACTCTCACTGGCGAATATTTATTTATGTATGAATATTTATATTAGAATGAAATTAACCCCTGGCCGGAGTTGCCTTCCAAGCGGATCCGTGCATTCCACCTGCATTTACCTCGGTGACAGAACCACGGCGGGAACCCAGGGGGCTTTTCGAAAAGTGCGGCCGGAATGCCTGATGCAGGCATTCCGGCCTGGTGATTATTGAGTTACAATATAATGATTAATTTGAGATATTGGGAACCCTTACCCAAGGGTTGCCGGTTGACATCATTTCCACAAAGATTCCTTCAGGATAGCTGTAAACAATACCTCCGGAGCCTGCATAGTGTGTGGACAACAGATGCTGCGGCCAGGTGGTGGAATTGACGCCGGAGTCCACCAGATCCGTTCCGGAACTATAGCTCCGGAGAATTTGTCCGTGATAATTGATGGCAACGGAGTAACTTCCACCGCTCATGGACAGCACATCGGGGCTGCTCCAGCCGGAACTGGTTTTTTTCCAGCGGGCGATTTGAGTCCCGCCCCACTCCATTCCACAAACATAATTTGAGGCGGAACAGCTCAAGGCTCTGTTGAAATCCGGAACGAATCCCGGGTCTGCAAGGACGGTGGGTCCAGTGAGTGTTCCATAGGGGTCGGATTCCCAGACCGCAACCGAAGGATCAGGAGATCCTCCCGGGGAGATGAACGCCGCGCAGGTGCCATTGTCAGCGATTGTCGCCCGCGGAATCACACCATCATTGGACATGGAATAGAGGGGGGAAACCGGGCTCGAAGTCGCGGCGATTGAGGCTGGCAAATTGGGAGCGGCGTTCAGAGGGGACAGTTTGTAGGCCAGTATTCTGGTGGAGCCATTCCAGTAGTCGGAAAAAACAGCGCGGCCAAAATTGTTAACGGATACGAGGGCGGTGCCGCTGAATGTTTCGGAAAAACCGGAGCCCGGAAGGCTCACGGGCAATCCCTGCGAGGAGCTGCTCACACCGGCCTGGACCGGGGTGCCCTGCATGGCTGGCCATACCCATGCACTGCGTTCCTCCACGCCTTCTGAATCAAAACTTCCATACAGGCCCGCAGCCACTCCATAGTCATTTACGGAATGGATGGCGGAGTAATTTTTCAAGGATTTTGGCCACAGCATTGCGGTGCTGAATCTGTTCCAGGTGATGGCGTGATGGTTCAAATGGTAATCCTCCTCAGCGTAGTTGTTGTGCTGGCCGGCCATAAATCCCGTCGAGGATATCGCCTTAATATTGCAGGAATTTAATTCCGCGCCCAGCGAAGCGGTGAGGAGTGCGCTGTAATTGTTGATGTGCAGGATCCGGGAGAAAGTGGTGGTGACCCCGGCTCTCACCAACTGCATTCTGATCATGATTTGAGCCGATTGCGGTGTCGTAGCGGAGGCGGACGGGGTGAAGTCGATAGCCCCCGACTGTTCGCCACTTAATCCGGGATTGATCACTGCCACGCTTGGCACCAGCGAGGAGCCCGACAGAACAGAGGCGGTTAAAGTCACGTCATCGTCCGGGACTCCTGTCCCCTGCAATCCTGAAAGTCTGACCCGTCTGCTTAATCCCAGGGAAGAGTTGTGCAGGACCAGAGGAGGAATCGGATCAAACTTGAAAAGGCTCCCAGGCTCAGCGACCGTAAACTCGTAGCTCCGGAAATTACCAAAATGGGAGGGATCGCGATCGGAGGAGCCGGTCCCGTCATCCGATAAAACAGTCACGGAAAAACTGTCCGTCGAAGCGGCGGTGTAATGATCGCCGGCCGGCACTTTCGCGATGGCCTCCGGTGTCATGGTCGTCGGGAAATTGGCGAAGCGGAGAATTGGGGCAAATCCTGGTTTCCAGGTAAAAAGAGCGAAATCGTCAACAGCGCTCATCAGGCTTACTCTGCCGGCAAGGATAAAGTAGGTATCGCCGTTCCACCGCATGTCCCTGATTCCCCGCCCGCCGAGATCCAGTTCAAAGCTTCGGCCAAAAGAGGGCTGCTGAGCGCCGGCCAGCACCTGGTCCTGATTGGTGAGCTCGACGATGATGGCGTGTGTCCGCCTGACCTGAGCGCCATTCCGGAGGCGCCGGAGCGGATCGACGAGGGGGGACCGAAATCCAAGGAAAAGGGTGCCCCGTTCCGTGGCGCTCAATCCCTCGATATTGAAGCTGTCCAGCCCGTCCTCATGGGACGTTTCATTGAGAACAAGGGGGAACCCGTAGCTGTCCGCGCGGTGAGATCCGGTGGTGCCGGAATCCCAGTCCACGAGTTTGGAGCGCAGATTCACATCCGCGGTTCCGTAATACTTGAAGGTGGTGGGCTCCACGGCGGTTCTGGCTGTGTTCAGATCGATGGAGACGAGCCGGCGCCGGTTAGGCCGGTACTTCGTCCCCGTGTCCCACGCGTTCGAATGCGATCCGATCCAGTAAGTCTTTTGGCCGATGCGGGCGGCCCCTTCAAAATCTCCGTCCCGCCAGATTCTTTTGCCGCCGCCGGCTCCGTTCGAACTGTATCCCGGATCAGACACCAGGAGATATTCGAAATTTAGCTTATTGGGGGTCGCGCCGGGGGTTCCGGCAGTCCAGGTGGTGCTTGTGGTCAACTCAATGCCGGCGCCTGCCCGGGGTGCCCCGCCAGTGCCAAAAGGGTAAAACCGCAGGGTTTCATCCTCGTTATCGCCGGACAAAAATTCACTATAGGCATTTTCAAGATCAATGGCGGCGGAGGCTTCGCCCGGGCTGCCGGTATAGGTTCTGATGGTCTGGGCGTGAGCGGCCACAGAGGGCAGGAGACAGGATAGGGTGAGGCAAATAAGGTTGCTTTTTTTCATAATGTCTGTCGGTGAGGATTCTATTTTGGCATTATGTAAGTAACTAACAAGCAACGATCCTTACATGTTTTGATGAAATGTCAGTGACGGATTTGCCTGAATCAGGCGGGCTGGATCAGGGAAGGTTGAGATTACGGAGAGTATCGCAAGATTCTGAGCTCACCCCGATGCTGGCTGAAGAATTTGACACACAGCCTCCATTGCCCCCTCACGGCGGCCCTGATTAAGGAGAACCGGGAAACCGAAAATATGCGGCGGGTGAACATTTTCGGATTTTCAGTTTTATTTAACTTTCGTATCTTAATGTTTAAAAAATTAAAGTTGGTTTCCACTTTCGTTTTTGCATATTTATCAGTTAGTGCGCAATGCGGAGTGGTCATCAGCGAGATGCAGGCGGCCCCGGACAACCAGCTGATCGCGAGGACGGCGGAGGGGGTGAGCCACGCGGGTTACGGGCCGGTGTGGCAGTCGGGGGATTTTAATGTCCAGGGCTGGGGAACGGGCCGGGCTCCCTTTGGTTTTGGCCATGCGGCGGTGGTGACGGACACGCGGCAGGCCATGGCGGGGCGCACGCCGACGCTGTATCTCCGGAAAGTGGTGACGCTCACGGCGGAGCAGGCGACCCGGGCGGAGGCGCTGCTGGTGAAAGTGGCTTACGACGACGGGTTTGTGCTCTGGATCAACGGCCGGGAGGTGACCCGCGCGAATCTGGGGCCGCCGGGGCAGCATGTTTACCATCATCAGGTGACTTACCGGGCGGGAATCGCGCAGACCTCCCCTCCGGCGCCGGCGGTGATGGAAATGTCCCCGGGGCCGGTGCGGGAGTGGCTGAAGGCGGGGGAGAACGTGGTGGCGGCGGTGGTTTCCAACCGCAATCTCGGGTCGGAGACCGGGGGGAGCTCGGCCATCAACAACGGGTGTTTTCTGAATGTCTCGCTGTCCGTGTTTCCCGCGCAGGTGGACCGGGAGCTGGACGGGGCGGATTTTGCGGAATCCAACGGGGCCTCCCGCACTTTCCTGCGGCTGCCGGTGGGCATTCAGGAAACGGCATCGGGCACGCCGCCGGAGGGAAGCTGGCTGCTACGGGCCCAGGAGCCCGTGATCCCGGTGGGGAACACCGGTTTGTCGGTGACGGCGGAGGCGGTGACGGGGCCGGGTTCGGGGGCGATGGGGCCGGGAGCGATGCGCTGGACGGTTTCCCAGACCGGCGGCGGTGCCCAGAGCGCGGAATTCCGCGGCGCGCCGCTGTCCCTGCCGGGTTTGAACGGATGGTCGGAGGAAATCTTCAGCCGTCTGGCTTTTTCATTCCGGTGGCGGCTGGGCGGCACCGCCGGCGGCGCGGCGGCGGCTTTTGGATTCCGGCTGGAGGAACCGGGAGGGACCGTGCTCACGGGATTTCCGGACATTGAGGATTCCGGCCCGAAGGATCCGGCTCCGGGCGAATATCTCAATCTTTATGGCGGCTCCCGCACCCTGAGGGTGGCGGCCGACGGGGTGTCCTCGGTGGCCTCCGCCGGGCTGCTGCGGGGAAATCCGGTCCTGAGCGCCGGTCCGGCGCTGAAAAATGCGGTGTTCCGGGTGACGGAGGACAACACCGCCGGCGCGGGTTACGGGGGCAGCGCCGGGGCGCTGAAATGCGAGATGACCACGGCGACCGGCACGGCGGATGAGGTGCGGATGATGTATGGCGGCGTGAACGCGGCTTTGCTCAAGCCGGGGGAAATCACGGCGGACGATTGGGTGAACATCGGGTTTTCCGTGGCCGTGAAGGCTCCCGCCGGGCGGGCGGTGCGGATTTTCCTGGAGCCCGAAGTGACCGGGGCGGCGGTCCAGGATCAACTGGATTTCGGCTCCGTCACCGGCACCGGCGCGTGGCAGGCGCTGGAATTCCCGCTGGCGTCGGCGGCGAATGCGGAGGCGGCGCGCGCCCGGATCAATGCGCTGAAACCGGCCACTTTCCGGCTGGGGGTGGCCTTTTCCGGCAATCTGCCGGCCGGGCAGGCGGTGTGGGTGGACCGCACAGGACTGGTGACGCTGTGGCGGACTTACCGGGTGAATCTGGATCAGACTTTGTCCCCTTCAAAAGGGGCGTTCCGGGCCGCGCTGGGCGCGGTGGCGGACCGGCGGGTGACGGCGGTTTTCACCAAACTCTCCAATCCAGTGTCTTCGGCGGTCCAGTCGCTGACGGTGGATGATGTCCGGCTGCTTTACCGCGAAAGCGGCGGCGTGACCGAGGCCATCATTCCCGAGGCGGGAGCGGACTGGCGTTTTTACGCCGGGCTGTCCGAACCGGCGGGCGGTGTGGGGGATGACGCCGGCGACTGGGTGGACTGGATTGAGCTGCACAATGACGGCCCGGACACCCAGGATTTGAGCGGCTGGCATCTCACGGACGATCCGGGCGAGCCCCGGAAATGGACCTTTCCCCAGGGATACTCAATGCTTGGCGGCGACCGCTGGCTGATTTTCGCGGATGGAAAAAATGCGGGAGCCCCGTCGGGACAGCTGCACACGAATTTTGGACTGAAGGCGGACGGCGGGGATCTGGCGCTGGTCAATCCGGCGGGAGCGGTCGTCTCCGCCATCCGGGCCTACCCGAAGCAGGACAGCTTTCACACCTGGGGACGGGGGGAGGACGGGACTTACGGTTATTTAAGCACGGGCACTCCGGGGGAGGAGAACCGGGGACAGGCCATTCCCCTCCATTGCGACAAGCCGGACTTCAGCGTGCCGCCCGGATTCCACGACGCGCCGGTGTCCCTGGCCATGGCCACGGACACCGCCGGCGGCGAAATCCGCTACACCCTCGACGGATCGGAGCCGGTGGGGACGAGCCCGCTTTACACCGCGCCGGTGGCCCTGGGATTTGCGGGAAAAGGGCGCGGGCATTGTGTCCGGGCGCGGACTTTCAAAGCCGGGGCCCATGCCTCGAATATCCGCACGGCGACTTATCTCATCGGGCAGGACGCGCGGCTGCGTTCGGCTCCGGCGGTGTGTCTCAGCGGGGATGAGGGCATCACGTTTTTCAAACCCTACGGCGTCACCGCCATCCAGGGCGGCACGCGTCCCAACGATCTGTGGCAGGCGGATAAAATCACGGATTACAACAACGCCCTCGGGGATCTCAACAATCAGCTGGTCAGCGGACAGGCCTGGGAGCGCCCGGTCACGCTGGAATATCTGCCGGGGGACGGGCGCGCGGGATTCAATGAGGACATCGGCATCCGGGTTTCCGGCAGCCCTTTCTCACGGCCGCGGTATGAGCTGGACAATATCGCCACGCTGCCCTGGAGCTACACCAACCTGTTTGAAAAACCGTCCTTCAATCTCTGGTGGCGCGGGGCTTACGGCAATGATCAGCTGGAGTATCCGCTTTTTGGCGAGGGGTATCCGGTGGAGAAATTCGAGCATCTGCGCCTGCGCGGCGGGCACAACGACATGCCGAATCCTTTTGTGAAGGACGAGCTGGTGCGGCGGATTTATACGGCCATGGGCCGGCCGGGGGCGCGGGGGACATTCAATCCCGTTTTCGTGAACGCAAAGTTCGCGGGCGTTTACAATCTGTGCGAGCGGGTGCGCGAGCCCTTCATGCGGGAGCACTTCGGCGGGAAAAACGACTGGGATGTGATCCAGCGCGGGGAGATCGCCAACGGGGACGAGCTGGCTTTTCAGGATCTGCTGGCCCGCGTGGACCGGCACACGGCGGCGCCGACAGCGGCGAATTACGCCCAGGTGCTGGAGAAACTGGATGTGGAGTCCTTTGTGGATTATGTCCTGCTGAACTGCTGGACGGGCACCGGCGACTGGCCGCACAACAACTGGATCGCCTCCTGCGAAAGGGCTCCCGGCGGAAAGTGGCGCTGGTTTCCCTGGGACGCCGAGGGGGCTTTTGGCGGATTCTCCAAAACGCTGGGTTACAACATCCTCGCGCAGGATCTGCTGGTGGATGTCAAAGGTCCGAACCGCGAAATCTGCCGCGTGTATTCCAGCCTGCGGCTGAATCCGGAGTTCCGTCTCACCTTCGCCGACGCCGTGAACCGCCACCTCTGCAATAGCGGGGCTCTCACCGACGCCCGGCTGACGGCGCTGAAGACGCAGGTCATCGGCGAATACCAGCCGCTGCTGTCCTATATCCTGTCGGCCACGGTGAACGATTCCTTTTTCACCGGCTGGGTCAGCGGCACGGCGATGGACAAGCGCGATGTGCTTTTCCGCTCGGCGGTGCTGACCATTTCGGGGACGACGGCGGATTACGGTTATCAGTTCCCGGTCCAGAATGTGTGGCCGGCGCTCGAAGGAAAAGGGACCTGGCAGGCTCCCCTGCCGCCTTTGTTCAATCAGCACGGCGGGACCGCCGCCGCCGGATTCCGGCTGGTCATCAGCCACAGCAGCAGCCTGTCCGACCGCACGGCGGACAATCCCTACCGCGTGGCCGACAACCAGGCCCCGGCGGACCGCGTGATTTATTACACCACGGACGGAACCGATCCCCGGCTGGCCGGCGGCGCGGTGTCAGCGGCGGCCGCCGTTTTCAGCGGTCCGCTGACCCTGCCGGAGGGAACGGTGACCGTGAAATCCCGCATCCGCAGCACGCGCAACAGCGAGTGGAGCCCGCTGACAGCGGCGGATTTCCAGCCAACGACGGTGGCGGCAAACGCGGAAAATCTGGTGATCGCGGAAATCATGTATCATCCGCCCGACGCCACCGCCCAGGAGCCGGGGTACACGGATCAGGACGATTTTGAATTTGTCCGGCTGCTCAATACGGGCACGGCGCCCGTCAGCCTGCGCGGCCTGCGCTTCACGGTGGGGGTCGATTTCAATTTTGAAGGCGGGGCGGTCACGGTTCTCAATCCCCGCGAATCCGTGCTGGTGGTGTCCAAGCCGGAGGCTTTCCGCCTGCGTTACGGCGCGGCCCTGGCGGCGCGGGTGGCCGGGCAGTATGCCGGGAACCTGAGCAACAGCGGCGAGCGGCTGCGGCTGGAGGACAGCGGCGGGATTTTGGTCCAGGAATTCACCTACGACGATGCCGCGCCCTGGCCGGTGGCGGCGGACGGAGCCGGGCCCTCGCTGGTGCTCCGCGGTCCCTGGAGCCGTCCGGACCCCCGGATTCCTGAAAACTGGACCACCAGCGCCATGCCCGGCGGGCTGGGCACTGAGGGAATTTCCATGACTTACGCGCGCTGGAGGGATTTCCTGTGGCCGTCCGGCGGTTCAGGTCCGGGGACGGGTTCGGGCGCGGCGGACGATCCGGACGGCGACGGTGTCCCCAACCTGATGGAATACGCCCTGGGCACGGACCCTCACCTTGCGGGAGCGCCGGAACTGAATCCTGAACTCCGGGAGGAAAGCGGCGGAAAATATCTCAGCGTGTCCTTTTGCACCCCCGCCGGGGCCGGGAATGTGGAGGTGACCGTGGAGTCAGGGGATGGAACCGCGTGGGCCTCAGGACCTTCCGCTGTGGTGCAGTCCGGGGCTCCCGAGGTGCTGCCGGATGGCCGGGTCCGGCACCGCTGGCGGGACGCGGCTCCCGTGGGGCAGCACGGCAGGCGTTTTCTGCGGCTGCGCGCGGTTTCAAAGTAAAATTTCAAATTTCAGGGCCGGGGATTTATAGGGCCTCAATCCGCATGGTGACGAACAGGTCACCATTCAAAACTTGCCTTAAAACCCGTAATCATTCTAATGAACAATTTTTCAGGCGGCTCCGTTTAGGATGGAGTTCGCCCCTGCAGCCCGAATAAAAATTCCTCTATGAAAAACACCGCCCTCTCCTCCGTGGTCATGTTCCGGACGCTTGCCGTTCTGGGGATGACGCCCATGCTTTCCCAAGGCCAGACGTGGAACACCGCGGACGGAAACTGGAGCACGGGAGCCAACTGGACGGGCGGCGCGGTGCCGGTCAGCGATCCGGCCACAGCCCTGATTTTTGGCGCTTCCGGCGTAACTTCCTATACATCAACAAATGACGCGGGGAATCTGACGCTTAATTCCCTGACCATCAATAACACCGGCACCGGCCTGATCACTCTGGCCGGCGACCCCGCCGCCAACAGCCTGGTTTTCGCGGGGGCCGATCCCAAAATTGAGGTGTCCGCCGGGGACGCGCTTTTTCTGGGAATCATGGGCGGCAGCGCCACCGTCACCAAAACGGGGGCGGGCACTTTCATCCATGACAGCAACAACTCCGCGTTCACCGGGACGCTGGTGGTGAATGCGGGGAAATTTGTGAATCAGGCCACCACGCTGCCGGTCACGAACTTCAATCCCGTGTCCATCGTCGTGAACAACGGCGGCACCTATCAGTTCGGCGCGGCGGGCGTGGGAAATCCCAATCTGCCCAACACGACCTATGTCACTGTCAACACCGGCGGACAGGTGCTCTGGCAGGAGGGCGAGGACTTCGGCGGCCTCAAACTGCAGGGCGGCACCCTGACCAGCACCAGCGGCAATATGAATTTTGGCGGAGCCACGGCTTCGGAACTCCAGTCCGGCACCATCAACGGCCCCAGCGGGTTCGGCGGAGGAGCGGCCATCAACAAGACCACCGCCGGAACCGTGACCGTCAATAATGCGGCCATCAACAACACCGGCGCGCTGAATATCCAGGAGGGCACGCTGGTGACGAACACGGGCTTCACGGGCGCGGGCGCCATGACTCTGGGCACGGCGGGGAATTCCGCCACCCTCGCCTTCAACGGCGCCACCGCCACCAACGCCCGCGCGCTGACCGTGAACGCGGGCAACGGCACGGTCGATGTCGCGGCGGGCGGAAATTACACCCAGAGCGCGGCCCTGACGCTGGACGGCACTCTGACCAAATCGGGCGCGGGCAATTACACCCTGACCGGCGCCACCAGCGGCACCGGCGGCGTGAAAATCACCGGCGGGGAACTCGCCCTGACCGCCGCGCCCGGCTACACCGGCACCACGCGGGTGGACGCGGGCACCCTGCGGATGACTCCCCGCACCGCCGTCTCCACCAGCGCCGTCAGCATCGGCGCGGGCGGCACCCTGGCGGTCACGGTCGGCGCGGGCACCAATTCCGTCAAAGTTCCCACCCTCAGTCTGGACGCCGCCGGAAGCGTGATTCTGATGGACATGAACGGCGCTCCCTCCACGGCCCCGCTGGTGGTGACCACGGCGGACGGTTTGACTCTCAACGGCGGCGGTCAACTGCTGCGGGTGCGCAGCCAGCAGGCCTTCAGCGCGGGCACGTTCGCGGCCATCAGCTATTCCGGCGCGGACATCACCACCGGCTTCACCCTCGATCTGGGCCGCCAGGGGGGCAGCCTGGCTTACAACACCACCGCCAAGACCATCGACATCAGCACCACCGGCGTCACCGACACCACCCGCTGGGGCGGGCAGGTGAGCGCCGTCTGGGACACCGGCAGCAGTGTGAACACCGGCGGCACGCAGAACTGGAGGCAGAACAGCAACAACGCGGCCACCAACTTCATCGACTTCGACAATGTCACCTTCGATGACAGCGCCTCCGGCAATTTTGACGTCACGCTGAACACCACCGCCCAGACGGGCTCGGTCCGGTTCAACAACAGCACCGCCTACACCGTCTCCGGCACCGGCGGCATCAGCGGCGCGGGCAGTCTGACCAAGGACGGCGCGGGCACGGCGACGCTTTCCACCGTGAACACCTACAGCGGCGGCACCGTCATCAATGGCGGCATCCTCGCCATCGCCGGCACGGGCAGCCTCACGGGCAATGTCACGGTCAACACCGGCGGCGTGCTCAGCGTGGGCACCCAGGCGGCGCTGGCAAATTCCAGCGCCATCGCCCTCAACGGCGGCACTCTGCGCATCACGGGAGCCTACGCCGCCGGGAATAATCAGGTGGTCACGCTCGGAGCCGGCGGCGGGACCGTGGAGGTCGCGGACACGGTTCTGGCGGCGAAGAACGGCAACGGTTTCACGGGAGCCGGAGCCCTCACCAAGACCGGCGGCGGCACCCTGAGCGTGCAGTCGGGCGGCGGCGCGGATTTCACGGGAGCCGTGAATGTGAATAACGGCACCCTGCGCTTCACCAGCACCCGGTTTGTGAATTCCGACACCGTGACCGTGGCGGCGGGAGCGGGCATTCTGGTGACGGACACCACGTCCTACAATAACACCACCGCGCCCTTCGTCGTCGGCACGGGTAAAAGCCTCGTGCTCAACGGCGATGGTTACGCCGGCACCGGCGCCTGGGCGCACCAGCTGGATGAGGCCGGGTCCGCCGTGATGGGCATCGACAGCCCCATCACCCTGGCCAGCACCAGCCGCTTCAATATTTACACGGGCACCTTCGGCACCCGCACGCCGGCCGACACCATCACCGACGTTCTCCGCCAGCCGGTCAGCGGTCCCGGCGGTCTGATCAAGGATGGCGACGGCGCGCTGATCCTGGCGGCGGTCAACACCTACGCGGGCACCACCACCATCAACGCGGGCACCCTGCTGGTCGATGGCTCCACCGCCGCCGGCAGCGCCTTCATCGTGAACGGCGGCACCCTGGGCGGCACGGGCGTGATCAACGGCATGGTGACGGTCAACGCCACCGCCATCCTGTCCCCGGGAGCCAGCATTGAATCCCTGGCCACGGGCGCGCTCACTTTCAGCGCGGCCTCGACCTTCAAATATGAGATGACCACCGACACCAATATAGATGTCGAGCTGAACGCGGATCTGGTGGAGAGCACGGGGAATCTGGCGCTTTCCGGCGATGTCACGCTCAATCTGGTGGAACTCGGCGTCAGCATGATGATCCCCCGCTTAAAACTCACCTTGATCGGTTATGATGGCGTCTGGAACGGCGGCACCTTCACCGGTTTCGCGGACGACAGCACCTTCAGCTTCGGAGCCAATCAGTGGACCATCAACTACAACGACACCACCGGCGGTCTGAACCAAGGCGGCAGCGTTCACGCCAGCTACCTCACCCTGACCTCCGCGGTTCCGGAGCCTTCGGCTGGTCTGCTGGGGCTGCTGGCCTCCTTCGGCTTCCTGCGCCGCCGGAAACGCTGAGCGTTCAGTCAGGCGGCGGCCGGCTGATGGCGAAGACGGCATTCCGCCCGCCCGGTTGAAGGTCCGAAGGGCATTCCAATGTTCCTTCTTTGTTTCCTTCGCGTCCTTCTGTTCCAACTCCGATCGGCGGAGAGACGCCGGTTCTCATCACCCGCCCCGCACCGTCCGCTGACGGTGCAGGGCGGGGTCCACGACGGCGGCCATGGCTGCGGGATCGAGGGGAAGGCGGAGGAAAACGGCGATTTCCCCGCTGACCTCCAGCGGCCGTGTCAGGAGATCGCGGTGCTGGATGGACAGAACGCGGCAGCCGGGAAAAGCGGCCAGGGTTTCACTCGTCAGTTTCAGCTCGCGCTCAAAGGCGGGACCGAGAATTGCCGGATCCGCCGCCGGGATGCCGCGCAGCGAAAGCATCGCCGCCTGGGAGGCCTGGATTTCCGGAAGCGCCCGCTCCAGCAGCAGGACATCGCACAAAAACCCGGGCGGCAGGCGACGGACCAGCGGGATGACGATTTTGACGGCTTTTCCGGCGGTTTCCGCAAGCCATGGAGCCTCGGGCGCGAGCCGTCTGACAGGCTCATATTCGAAATAACCGCGCGGGTTGCTGTCGTCGGCCGCGCGCAGGGAATCGGCGAACAGCGGCACGCCGCCGGCCTGAAGCATGGCCATCAGCAGGGAGGTTCCTGAACGCGGCAGACCGGAGACAACAATGGCGCGGGCGGGGGGGACGGGCACGGTTTCAGGTTGAGGTCAGGCGGATCAGGCGGATTTACAAAAGAGCCGCCGATGGCTGGCGCAGGCGGCGCAGGTATTCGCCGTGGGCCAGGGAGGCGGGCAGGTTGCCGAGGCGGCGGTGGAGGCGGCTGAGATAGCGGTGGGCCATCGGATGACCGGCTTCCATGGAAAGCCCGGTTTCAAAGGCCTGCACGGCCTGCCCGAAGCGCGCCATTTTGGACAGAATGGCTCCCAGCTGAAAATGCCCCAACGGATAAAAATGCTGAAGCCCCAGCGCGGTCAGCACGGCTTGCAGGGCGGCCTCGTCCCGGTCCTGGCGCACGAGGGCGGCGGCGAGCCCGCACCAGGCGGAGGGCAGGTCCGGCTCCACGGCGAGAGCGGCGCGGAAAGCCGTTTCCGCCTCCGGCCAGGAGCGGCGGCGCAGGTGAATGCGGCCGAACTGAATCTGGAGATCGGGGCCGCTGGCGATGTCCGGGGAGGCGGTCCGCAGTTCCTTCAGCGCCTCCTCCGGCGTGCCCTCCATGAGGCGGATGTTGGAGCGGATGCGGCGGCTGGTGAGGGTGATGCCGAGATCCGCCTCCGTCTGATCCAGAACGCCGCGGGCCTCCTCCACCCGGCCCAGCCAGAGGAGGGTCTGCACGAGTTTGAAGCGGCAGCGGGGCTCTTCGGGATATTTTTCCGACAGCGCGCGGGCTTCGGCTTCCGCTGCGGGGAATTCGGCGGTCTGGAGGAGGGAGGTGATGCGGTTCAGCCCAATCTCCAGCGAGGCCCGGGCGGCGTCGGTGCCGGCGTTTTCGTCCATGTAGCCGAGGGCGATCAGCTGTTGGATCACCGCGCGGGAGGATTCGTCCTCCGCTTTCCCCATCGGTGTGAAGTTGATATCCCACGTGGGAATGCGCTCCACGGGCGCGGGATTTTCGAGGGCGCTCATGAGCACCTTGCCGTCCATGTCGCGTCCGCAGGGCAGGCCGAAAAGATGCAGGATGGTGGGCGCGATATCCAGCACGGAGCTGCCGTAAATCTGTTCCCCCGGGCAAATGCCGGGACCGCTCATGGCGATGATACCGAAGGGCCGGTGCCATTCGGCCATGGTTTGAGTCTCGTTGGCGACCGTGCCGGGGCGGCTGGCGGCGGATTCAAAACCGTGGTCGGACAGCACGATGACCGTGGTGTCCGGCCCCGCCAGAGCCATCATGCGGCCCAGCATCAGGTCGTGGAAAATACAGGCCGTCTCCATGACCCGGCCCCAGGTTTCCGCCGCGGCGGGATCAATGCCGGGCATCAGCGGCGGGTGAAACGGCATGAAATGATGCCCCAGCGTGTCCAGGGCCCGGAAATACACGCCGAGGAAATCCCAGTCGTGATTTTCCATCAGAAACGTGGCCGCCGCCTGGTGAGTGGCGGTTTCGGCCAGGACGCGGGCCAGTTCCTCCAGCTTTCCGGCCACCTCCGGATCCGACTGATCCAGTGCGGCGGCTCCGGGCACAAAGGGCAGAAGCTGACCGCCTTCGATTTCGCGCGGATGCACCCGCAGCGGGAGCAGGGCATCCATGAGGTCCGCCGGGTTCACCGTGCCCTCGGCGGCCGGCCAGGGCGCGGCGGGACCGGGGGCGGAGGGCAGGGAAAAGCGCTCGCTGACACAGACACCGGAGACGGATTCGGCGGGATGCCCGGCGAACCAGCCGACCACGTGCGTTTTCAGCCCGGACTCACTGAGCATGTTCCACAGCGCCGCTGTGGTGCGGGTGGCGCTGCCGACGGGGCGGATGCCGGAACCCGCCGGATCCGGTTCGACAAAACCGAGGACGCCGTGTTTGTGGGGAAATTTCCCGGTGGCGATGGACGTCCAGATGATCGGCGAAAGCAGCGGATCCAGGGACGCCAGATTTCCATGCGCGCCGCTGTCCGTCAGCCGGGAGAGATTCGGCATCAGGCCGCGTTCCATCAGCGGCCGCAGCAGCCGCCAGTCCGCCGAGTCCCAGCCGATGAGGAGCACACGCCGCTTTTTCATGCAGGTGAAGGATCAAAAGAATCCGGAAAATTCCCGGCCCGGAACACGGACAGACAGCGGCGGAGGCGCGGAACACCTCCGCCGCGGACCGTGCGGGCCGTTGAGAATCAGGCGGCGCGGCGGCGGCGCAACTGAGTCAGTCCCATGGAGCCCAGAGCGAGCAGGGCCAGGGAGGAGGGTTCCGGAATGGCTCCGGCGGCGATGGGCGCGCCGGTGGTTTCGTAGGCGTAGCTGACCAGGCTGGCGGGAGCGCCGGTGGTGTAGTTCACCAGTGCCCAGCCGTAAAGCGGCACCGTGCCCACGGTTCCCTCCGGGTTGTTGGTGGTGAATTTGAAGCCAAGGTGAATGCTGCCGCTGGCGGGAGGTGTCACCACCACGACCCGTTCCGTATCCGTATTGTAAACAGAGGATGGTCCGATGGCGGTGCCGCCCAGAAGGTTGGTGGCGGCGGTGCCCACCGCCACCATGCGGGTGTTGGTGTTGATGTAAATTTTGGTGCCCGATTCGTAGGGATTCACATCCCATGTGCCGAAGCGGCTGCCCTGGGTGATGGTGCCCGGAAGCTCAAAGTCGAAATACATCCCGCCATTCACGGCGATGGGCTGGATGGGGGCATTGACAATGCCGCTGTAAATGATGGCGGCTTCGGCTTTGGTGGCGGTGAAGGTGCTGACGCCGGCGACAATGGCCGAGCAGGTCAGAAAATGGGAATCAAGTCTGCGCGTGAGCGGCAACGGAAGGGATTTTTTCATGGGATGGTATCTTTTATGGGCAGCGGTGATTAATGCCGTTCCCATGATCAGCCGTTCCCGTGCCGGGTTGCTTCAATTTCGACCGGCATCTTTTGGAACCCGCTGATTTTCAGGCACATTACGCTAATTTCATAAGTCAGCGCGGAATTTATGCCGGTTCTCTGCCTCATCGTTCTCCCAGCGTGATCAGGCTCTCCTGGATAAAGTGCAGTTTATTCACCACCGCCGCGTTCAGCACAAACGGATAAGCGGGATCATGGCCGAGGGCGGCATTCAACTCGTTGGTGGCCAAGCCCAGCAGGACCCAGCGGTCGATGCGGTCCAGGAACTTGTCCGCGCTGCGGCGGCTGATGTTTTTCCCCAGCACCGCGCGGTCAAAGGGCACGGCGCGGAGATGAAGCCGGCGCAGGTCAATCCCCAGCTGGGAGGCCGTCTCCAGCCCCTCCTCCATGTGCAGGTAATGGGCAAAACATTCCGCCCAGTCCTCCCACGGATGGCTGCTGGCGTAGGGGCTGATGAACTGGAGGCTCCAGTCGGCGGGCGCGCCGTTCTGATGGTGCCGCTGGAGCGCCGCGCCGTAGTCCGCGCGCTCATCGCCAAAGACTTCCCGGCACTGGTCCGCCCAGTCGGGATCCTGCGCCAGCAGATCCCAGTAATAATGCGCCATCTCGTGCCGCAGATGACCCGCCAGGGTGCGGTAACGCTCGCCCAGCATCTCCCGGGTGGCGGTGCGCCGGGCCGGATCGGCCTCGTTCAAATTCAGGGTGATCACGCCGTCCTCGTGGCCGGTCATCACGGAAGTCGGGCCCGCCTGGGGCTCCAGCAGGTCAAAGCAGACGCCGTCGGCATCCGTGAGCTTGGATTTCACCGGCGCCTCCAGCCGCAGAAGCTGGATAATCACCTGACGTTTCGCATGCTCCACCATGGCCCAGCGTTCCGGGGCACCGGGAACCGTGAGGTCGGGAATGGTGCGCGTGAGCGAGCAGGAAAGGCACTGACTGGCGGGATCGGAGGCTTCGATCATCCAGTTGCACTGATGCGCCAGATTCCGCCCGGTGCAGGGCTTGAAGGCGCGGCCGCGAAGCTCGGGATGATCCGCCTTCCACCGCCGGTCGGGCAGGATGGTGAAGGAGGTCAGAATCGTGGCGTCCGGAACATGGCCCACGGGAGCGCCGCAGGTGATGCAGGCCGTGTTCTCGCGGAAGAGCAGCGCGCCGCAGGAGCAGACAGGAAGATCACGGGATGGCTTGATAGGGGAACGTGCGAAAAAGAGGCTCATGCGCAACCGCTTCCGCAAAAAGCGGACCGCCGCCTGTCCTGTGATGTAATGATCACAATATCAACGAGTAATAAAAAATACTCCGGAAAACGCCGGGAGGATCCGGCGCATCCCGCAAGACTTCCGCCTTCCCGCTCCTGCGGAATGCGATACGGTAAATCCCCTCTCGACGGCATGGCCGGCGGGGGGTATGCCTCGGCGTTTCCCAAGCTCCGATCATGCGTTTTCCCCGCTGGCTTTTCATGCTTCTGCTTTACCCGGCGGCGGTGTTCGCATGGGTGGTGTTCTTTGAGCACGGACCCGGATGGGACCGGTTTCAGAAGGGGGCCGATGTGGAGGTCCAGCGCGCCTGGGAAAGCATCCGCACCTGGTGGTCGGGGCGGAAAATGGTTTAATCCGGAGACACCGGCACAGTTTCACGCATGAGCTTCCGACTTGAAATGCTGCAGGTGGCGCGTCTGGCGCCGGATCTTCTCGGCGACGCCGTGCCCCTGGTGGAGGCGTTCATCCGCAGCCGGCGGACGCCGGAGGGGGCTTTCGGAGACCGCGACGGGCGGGCGGATTTATATTACACGGTTTTTGGGCTGGAGGGGCTGCTGGCTTTGCGCAAGGAGCCGGACTGGGAGGCGCTGGCGGCCTGGCTGAAGGAATTCGGGAGTGGTGAGGGGCTGGATTTTGTGCATCTCTGCTGTCTGGCCCGCTGCTGGAACGCGGTGCCCGTCGGGGTTGCGGTCATTGAAGCGGCTGAGGCTCAGGGGCTTCTGGAGCGGCTGGGAAAATGGCGCACCCCTGACGGGGGATTCAATCAGCGCGCCGGAGCCGCCGCCTGCACCGCCTACGGCTGCCTGCTGGGCTGGGCCGCGCATTACGATCTGAAAGCGGAGCTGCCGGGCACGGGCCAGCTGCACGCCTGTCTCCAATCCCTGCGCACCTCCGACGGCGGGTATGCCAACGAGCCCGGCCTCCCCTTCGGCAGCACCCCCGCCACCGCCGCCGCCCTTTCGCTGCACCGGCACCTGCGCCGCACGCCCGACCCGGCGGCCGGGCAGTGGCTGCTGGCGCAGCTGCATCCGGGGGGCGGCTTCAAGGCCATGCCCGCCGCTCCTTTGCCGGACCTGCTCTCCACAGCGGTGGCGCTTCACGGGCTGGACGGCATGCAGGTTTCCTTCGCGCCTTATAAAGAGGCCCTTCTGGATTACATCGACACCCTCTGGAGCGCCGAGGGCGGTTTCCACGGCCACTGGGCGGACGACGCCCTGGACGTGGAATACACGTATTACGGCCTCCTGGCCCTGGGGCATCTGGCGCTGTGAGACTTTGAGAGGAGCCCGTCGGATGCTCCTGCCCGCAGGAGGTTCCGTTGACTGAAAAACAGGATTTTCCCTCCCGGAGGGGAAACTTCACCGCATTTGAAAGCAGGTTGTCCAGAATTTGCCGCAGCGCCTGGCCGGTGCCCGCTTCCGGGGAAGAGCGGTTTTCCGGGATTTTTTGGACGTAAGGCTTAATTCGGCATGGGCCTCAGGCCCGTGACTGAAGTTACCAAAGCCGAGGTACACCGCCTGTTCATTGAAAGGTCCATATCCGCGTTTGGCCAAAGTCTGTTGGTGGCGGAGTTCAGCCGCCCAGCACGTCCATGCCCAGAAAATGCAGCAGTTCCAGGACGGCGGCATTGGTCCAGCCGAATCCGGTCTCGTTTGTGGGGTAGCCGAAACGGAGCAGCGCCCCCACCTCCGAAGTCAGGCGGACGGTGTCGTATTTCTCGAAAATGTGGCCGGTGCGGGTGAATTCGGATTCGACCATCCGGACAAAATTGACGGCGATGCGGCGGGCCTCCTCCCGGTAACCATACCGGTTCAGCCCCTGCACGGCCATGAGAGTGATGGGAGCCCAGCCAAAGGGGCCGTCCCACTGGCAGCCGGTTTCCAGAGGGCCGGTCCGGATGCCGCCGGGAGTTTCGAAATGGGGCAGACTGGCGGCCACTTTGGCCGCCTGCTCCCGGCTGGCCAGCCCCGCCCAGAGCGGCCAGAAAGTGGTGGCGAACACAAAGCCGCTGCGCTGGCCGGTGCTGAGGTTGTAATCGTAATAAAGACCGTCCTTCTCATCCCAGAGCGCGCGGTCCAGATGTTCCCGCCGCTGCGCCGCCCTGTCCAGCCAGACACCGCGGGTGGCGGTGGCTCCGGTGATTTTCCGGATGGCGGCGATGTCCGTCTCCATGCGCCAGAGCAGGGTGTTGAGGCACACGGGGATGTAATTCAGGGTGTCCAGGTCCAGCGGCCCGAAACGGAATCCCGGATCGAATCCGCTTTCGCGCATGGAGCGGTCGCTGCGGTAGGCGTGATCCGTGAGGCCGCCGTCCTCCTTCAGGAAAGCGGCGGAGGCTTCCGCAGGCAGGGTGCGGAGGTATTCGGCAACACGCTGATAGTGAGTGCGCCCGTATTCGTCCTTTTCCGAGGACTCGACCTCCGGGGCCGGGCCGTCACCGAAGTCACAATACCGGGCCAGGCCCAGGGAGGAAATGTGGTGCGGCGGGACGCTCCAGTAAAAGTAATATTTCTCCAGGAGCGGCAGCGCGTTTTTCAGCCACTCCAGATCGCCTTTCGCCCGGTAAACGGTCAGCAGCGTCTGTCCCAGAAAGGGCGGATGCGAACGGGTCAGAAAATAAGTCCGGTTGGCGTTCAGGATGGTGCCGTAGTGCTCGATCTGGTAAAGCTGCTGGTCCACCATGGACCGCGCGAGGTCCAGACGCCCGCTGCGCAGCAGGCCGAGGACAATGAAGTGGCTGTCCCAGCCATGCATTTCATTGAAGCGTCCGCCGGGCACGACGTATTTTCCCGGAAGGTAGAGCAGGCCGTGCTCGGTGACGGCCCGCCAGTCCGCGGGCAGCTCCCGCAGTGACAGCCGGTGAAAAGCGGCGGGGGCCAGACTGGCGGCGAGCGTTTCCCGCACCGCCTCCATATCCTCCCGGGGCGAGAGGTAAAGCGGCCAGGCGGCGGTGGCGTCCTCATGCTCCACCTTGCTGTCGCGGGCGGCGGCCAGGGCATCGCAGAGATCCCGCGTCAGGGTGTTCCAGGTTTGATGAATGTGACCGCAGAGATCCCGCAGTTTGGCATCATCCGGAAGGAGCAGGGAGGGGGACATGAGAAAAAGTTGGCTTCGAAGGGCATTCAGGGCAAGGCTAAGCGCCCACCACGCGGTCTTTTTTACAGAGGAAGGCCGTTCACCCCCTGATCTGGAAAGCATGGAACACAATCTTTGGACCCGGGAACGTCTGCACGACTTCTGCGAATCCCGGTTGAGCGGCTGCAAATTCATCGTTGTCGCCAACCGCGAGCCTTATATCCACCAGCATGGCCCTCAGGGCATTGAGTGCGTCACCCCCGCCAGCGGCATGGCCACCGCCCTGCATCCGGTGCTGGCGGCCACGGGCGGCACCTGGATCGCCCACGGCGGCGGCAATGCGGACCGGGAAACCGTTGATGCCCGTGACCGGGTGCGGGTCCCGCCGGAGAACCCGCTCTACACCCTGCGCCGGGTCTGGCTGACGGAGGAGCAGGAGCAGGGATTTTATTACGGCCTGGCCAATGAGGGCCTGTGGCCCCTGTGCCACATCACCTTCAACCGCCCCGTTTTCCGCCCCGGGGACTGGGAGCACTACCGCCGGGTCAATGAGATCTTCGCGGACGCGGTGATGGAGGAGGCGGGCGAAGGGACGGCCATCGTTTTCATTCAGGACTACCATTTCACGCTTCTCCCGAGGATTCTGAAGCAACGGGGCCATGGCAAGCTCATCGTCGCCCAGTTCTGGCATATTCCCTGGCCGAACAAGGAGGTCTTCCGCGCTTTCCCCTGGGGGGAGGAGCTTCTGGACGGACTGCTGGGCAATGATCTTCTGGGTTTCCACGTGCGCCTGCACTGCCAGAACTTCCGCGACACGGTGGACCGCGCCATTGAGGCCCGGGTGAATCAGGACCTGTCCCTCATCACGAGGGGCGGCGCGGATACCCTGATCCGGCCCTTTCCGATCAGCATCGACTTCGCGGGACATGAGGCGGATTCCCAATCCCCGGAAGTGGGGGCGGCCATGGTGAAGTGGAGGGAGCGGCTGGATCTGCGCGGGCGGAAACTCGGTCTGGGGATTGAGCGCCTGGATTACACCAAGGGCATTCCCTCACGCCTGCAGGCCATTGACTATTTCCTGACCAATCACCCCGAATGGCGCGGGAAGGTGCTGTTTATCCAGATCGCCGCGCCCAGCCGCTCCAGTCTGCCCAGTTATCAGATGGAGGCGGCGGCGGTGGACGCGCTCTGCGCGGAGATCAATGCCCGGTGGGGCACCCCCGGCAGCCCCGCGCTCATCCTGCTCAAACAGCACCATGGCCCGGTGGACATGATGGCCCTGCACCGTCTTTGCGACGTTTTTCTGGTGAATGCCCTCCACGACGGCATGAATCTGGTGGCCAAGGAATTCGCCGCCAGCCGCAGCGATGAGCGCGGAGTGCTGCTGCTCAGCCGCTTCACCGGAGCCTGGCGGGAACTGGGTGAGGCCTTGTCCTTCAATCCCTTTGCGATCCATGAAATCTCCGACGCCCTCTGCGCGGCCCTGGAGATGGATGAGGCGGAGCAGCGCCGCCGGATGAGGCGCATGCGGGAGCACATCCGCTTCAACAACGTTTACCGCTGGGCGGGTAAAATCCTGACCATGCTCCTGAAGTTTGACGTCCCCGAATTTGATTATGAAAGCAACGACTCCTCCGCACTGGACTGAACACCGGGAGGAACTGGCGGCCCGTCTGGGGACGGTGCCCCGTCTCCTGGTGGCCACGGATTTTGACGGGACTCTGACCCCGATCCGCCCGCGCCCCGGAGAGGTGGAGATGCCGCCCGGCGCGAAAGCCAGCCTTGCCGCCCTCGCCTCGCATCCGGGAGTCCGGGTGGCGGTCCTGTCAGGCCGTGAGCTCGCGGATGTGGCCGCCCTGGTGGACCTGCCGGGAGTGATTTACGCGGGCAATCACGGGCTGGAAATCAAAGGCCCGGGCATCGACTGGGTGCAGCCCCAAGCCCTGGCCAGCCGGCCGCGGCTGGACGCGGCGGCGGTCTTTCTGGAGGATAAGCTGAGAGGGATCGACGGCGCCTTTGTGGAGCACAAGCGGCTCAGTCTCTCCATGCACTGCCGGCTGGTGGCGGCGGAACAGCTGGCCTTCGTGGAGCAGGTGGCGGCGGAATGCGGCGCGGCATTTCCGGAATTGAAACGTCATGAGGGCAAGAAGGTGGTGGAATTCCGCCCCGATGTGGCCTGGAACAAAGGTTACGCCCTCAAGCGTCTGCTCAAAGGCCTCGGCCTCCCGGCGGCGGCGGCCCTGTATATGGGCGACGACGTCACCGATGAGGATGCCTTTGAGGCCCTCAAGGGTCTGGGCACCAGCCTGCATGTGGGGGAAAATCCCGCCACCAGAGCCCGCTGCCGGCTGCGGAATCCGGAGGACGCGGCGGAATTCCTGGACTGGCTCCGGAAGCTCCGGATTCCCTGAAACCGGTCGCCCGCCAAGCCACGCGGCGGGGGTGAGGCACTTTTGATGGGCTTCGATCCGGATCAGGATGCCAGCCAAGAGTGTTCGGCATGGATGATGCCGCGCTCAGGAAACCGTTTTTAACCAGGCCCGTGGGCTTTCGCGTGATTGAAGCCGGAGGCTTCACAGCGGGTAGCCGGGGATTGAGCGCAGCGACATCCCCGGAAAACTCCCGGAACGATCCATCCCGGATGGGATGGCAGCCCGGAGCCGGGCGGGGAGGCCAGTCTCCGGGCAGTCCGGCATCCCGCCGGGATGCGGATGTTTTGGACACTCTTTCCGGTGGTGTCGCTGCGCTCAACCACCGGCTACCGGCTGTTTTCCCTCCGGGAAAAGGAAGTGCTGAAAAAATGGAGGGCCCATGGCGCGCAGCTGATTCCGTGCCGAACACTCTTGGATGCCAGCTCCGCCCGCCTGCCGGGCAGGAACATTCCACATCCGCAAGCCCCACGGGGCCATGGAACTGTTCAGATAAGGGGCGGTGAAGCTGAAGCTGCGGCTTTCCCCGGCGGAAGGCTCAGGCCGGGGCCAGCTCGGAGATGGCCTGCACGGTCTCTCCGACTTTGCGGGTTTCGTCGGTTTTGATGGCGATGTCGCCGATGGAAAGAATCCCCACCAGACGTTTTTCGCGGGAAATGATGGGAAGCCGCCGGATTTGGTTTTCCCGCATGATCCGCCCGGCCTCCTCCAGCGGCTCATCCTCGTAGCACCAGCGGACCTCCGGCGTCATGCACTTGGCCACGGCGGTGCCCGCCGCGTCCCACCCTTCGGCGACAGCGCGGATGGCGATGTCCCGGTCGGTGATCATGCCCACCAGACGCTCGCCATTGCAGACGGGCAATGAGCCCACCTCCAGCGATTTAAGCCTGCGCGCCGCGTCCTGGATTGAGCTTTCAGGGGAGATAACCACCACATCGGCCGTCATGATTTCGTTCACTTTCATAAGTCAGGATTGGTTGGAATGAAGAGAGAGGGAAATGGCCTCCGGCTCTCCGCCCTGCCAAAGGCGGGGAATGAACCGGAGAACCTGCTCCGCCCCTGTAACGCTGCCCGCCGGGCGGAGGGACGGGATTCTCCGGCTTTCCATCAAAATTCGCGGCTGGACTGTAAAGCGCCGGGGAATGTTTCCGGGCGGTCCCCGGATTCAGGCCGGGAGCTGCTGCCTGGAGACTCCGGAGCGTGAGTGTGGTCAAGGCGCGCCATGGAATTCCGGATCAATGATGATTTGGTTAAGAGAAATTTCCGGACCTCAAACTCCGCCGGGCTTGAGGTATCCGGGCGGAGAGTGTCCGCAGTGAATATTGTGGCAGGATTCGAAGCGGGATCAGTTCCATCCGGCCAGCGGCGGGAGTTTTGACAGCGGGCCGGGGGATGGGGTGTATTTGGCAGTGATGTTTGCGTTCCGGTTTCTTTTTTTGAGTGTGGCGGCGGCGCGGGCCGCGGGGGATCCTGTGGTTTCCGATCTTCCCCGGATGCCGGCGCTGTCCCCGGCGGAGGCTTTGAAATCGTTTCATCCGTCGCCGGGATTCTCCGTTTCGCTGGCGGCGGCGGAGCCTCAGGTGATGGATCCGGTGTCGATGAGTTTCGACGCGAAGGGAGCGCTGTTTGTGGCGGAGATGCGGGATTATTCGGAGCGCCGGGCGGAGAAACTTTCCCGGATCCGGAAACTGGAGGACCGGGATGGCGACGGAGTGTTTGAAACCTCCACCGTTTTCATGGACGGTCTGGCGTGGGCGACGTCGGTGCTTTGCCGGGGCGATGCGGTGTATGTGGCGGCGACTCCGGATATTTGGCGGCTGCGGGACACGGACGGCGACGGGGTGGCGGACGCGCGCGAGGTCATTTTCACGGGATTCGGCGACGGCATGGAGCGGCTGAATGTGCAGGCCCTGGTCAACAGCCTGACTTTGGGACCCGACGGCCGGATTTATGGCGCGACGGCTCCGAACGGCGGCAGTGTGCGGCGGCCGGGCGCGCCGGAAGGGCAGGGGGTTTCCGTGCGCGGACGGGATTTTTCGTTTGATCCGGACACCCTGGATTTCCGCACGGAGCCGGGCGGCGGGCAGTTCGGGATGACGTTTGACGCCTGGGGACGGCGGTTTGTGTGCAGCAACAGCCATCATCTTCAATGGATCGCGCCGGTGCGCCGGGGAGGCTGGCTTCCCGCTCCGGCGGAACTGGTGGACATCACGGTGGACGGCCCGGCGGCTCCGGTTTTCCGGCTCAGTCCGGATGAGCCGTGGCGGGTCATGCGCACCAACTGGCGGGCGTCGGGACTGGTGCCGGGCCTGGTGGAGGGCGACGGGAAGGCGTCCGGTTATTTCACCTCCGCCTCCGGCATCCACCTCTGGCGGAACGACGCCATCGTCGCTGATTGCGGCAGCAATCTGGTGCACCGCAAGCAGTTCCGGGAAACGTTGGACGGTCCGGTGGCGGAACGTCCGGCCACGGAGAGGGACCGCGAATTTCTGGCCAGCACGGACACGTGGTTCCGCCCGGTGAGCTTCACGACGGGACCGGATGGGGCGCTTTACATCGCGGACATGTGCCGGGAATACATCGAGCATCCCGATTCCCTGCCGCCGAATCTGAAATCCAGAATGGACCTCAACAGCGGCAACGACCGGGGCCGTATCTGGCGGGTGAAGCCGGCGGGTCCGGCCCCCGCCTCCGCTCCGGCGGCGGCCGGGGGAGCGGTCCCGGGCGGACCGCCGCCGTTGCTCCGGGAAATCACGGAAACCCCGGAGGCGGAACGTCCGGGGCAGTGGAAACGCTGGTGGGACGCGGTCGGCTCTTCCCCTTCGGGACGCGCGGCGGGGACATTGCTGGCGGGTTTGAGGAATGCGGAGGAAGCCGGCCGGTTTTATGCCCGATGCGCGCCCGGTCTGCCGGCGGCGCAGGCGCTGGACCTCGCGGTGAGGCTGAAAATTCCGCCTCCCGAGGAACTGCGGGAAACCATTTTCCGTCTGGCGGCGGAAACCGGTGGCAGCGCTCCGGAACGGCTGAACGCGGTGGAGATGCTGGCGCGGATGGAGCCGGACAGAGTGCTGGTTTTGGCAAAAAACGCCCAGGAGGCCGAAGCCGTGCGGCTGCTGGCGGTGTGGACGGTTCCCCAAGCCTCCGAAGCCCTGCTGGCGGACTGGGAAACGCTGACCGGCGGCCTGCGCTCGGCCGTGGTGACGGCACTGGGTTCCCGCCGCGGCGGTCCGGCCCTGCTGCTGGAGGAAATCCGCGAGGGCAAACTGACCGCCGGCACCATCCCCGCCGCCATGGCCGCCGCCTGGAGATCGGGCGGTGAACCCGAAGTGCGGCGGCTGGCGGCGGAACTTCTGCCCGCTCCGTCGCGGGACCGGACGGCGGCGATTGCCCTGCGTCAGGCGGCTCTGACGCTGCCGGGGGATGCCGGGAAGGGCGCGGCGGTGTTTCAGCAGCGCTGCGCGGTTTGCCATCGGGATGGCGACACAGGCTCGGCGGTCGGGCCGGACCGCGCCAGTTTCCGCAACAAGGGGAAACCGCTGCTCCTGCTGGCCATTCTCGATCCCGACCGCGAGGTCGCCCCGCAGTTCGCCCGCACCACGGTGACGCTGAAGGACGGGGCCGTGTCCGCCGGGATCACGCTGGGGGAAACCCCGGAAACCATCCGCCTGATGCTGCCCGGCGGTCAGGAAACGAGCACGCCGCGCGGGCTGACCGCGAATATTGAGCGCGACACCGGATCGCTGATGCCCACCGGCGTGGAGGAGGGCCTGAGTGATCAGGAAATCGCGGACCTGCTGGCCTGGCTGACGAGGTGAGATCACTTCCGCCCCGGGGACCGGAAAATTTGGAGTGCGGAGGCTTGCCTCCGTTTTCTCCAGCGGGGCTGGCCCCCGCGCCCGGCGTCTCCGGTGCTGTTCGCGGATTTGGCGGCGGATCACGTGGCGGCGGCAAACCTCCTCCGAGAAGTAGCGTAAGTCGTTAATTTACAAGGTAAATATTGGATTAAGCTTGATTCAGGCGGGAATAATTTGAAAGAAATTATTTAATCGGAAACTCATTCTGAGTTCCAGCCTCTTCAAGTCCCATGAAACCCACTCTCCTCCTCACGCTCGCCGGTCTCGCCGTCACCCTGCATGGCACCGCCGCGCCGCTGCTCGTGGCCGGCGATCCCGTGGTCGCTTTCGATGCCGACACTCCGGGGAACTCCCGCAGTGATTATCCCTCCGACGACAGCCCCGCGCGGGCGCTGGACGGCCGGGTGGACACCAAGTACGGGAACGGCGCCAGGCTGAACGCCGGTTTCATCGTCACTCCGGCGGCGGCCGTGGCGGTGAAAAGCTTCCGCATCACCACCGCCGTTGATTTTCCGGCGGCGGATCCGGCCTCATATCAGATTGCGGGGACCAATGATCCCATCACCAGCACCGACAACAGTCTGGGCACGGCGGAAAACTGGACGGTGATCAGCGAGGGGGATTTTCCGGCGCCTCTGCCGGACGCCCGCCAGACCGCCGGGGCCGTGGTGGGATTCTCCAATGCCGACACCTATAAATCCTACCGCATTCTCTTCCCCACCGTGAAGAATGCGGCCACGGCGGCGATGATGCATTTCAGTGAAATTCAGTTTTTCCCCAATGAGGACGGCTCGGGCGCTCCGGTGCTGGCGGCGGGAAATCCCATCAAAGCCGTGCAGTCGCCCACGCTGGCCAGCAGCTCGCCGGGCGCGGAGACGGTGGGCAGCCTGATTGATGAGAGCGTGAGCACAAAGTACCTGAACTTCGGCAAACTGAACACCGGCTTCATCGTCACTCCCGCGTCCGGCGCGCAGATCATCCGCAGCATGCGCCTGTCCACGGCCAATGACGGCGTGGAGCGCGATCCGGCCTCCTACGAAATTCACGGGACCGACGCCGACATTGTCAGCACTGACCACAGCGCCGGGGATCAGGAGCCGTGGACGCTGGTCGCCAGCGGGACCCTGGCGCTTCCGGCGGGCCGTCTGACGGTGGCTCCGGTGGTGTCCTTCGCCAACACCACCGCCTACAAATCCTGGCGGGTTGTTTTTCCGACGGTGAAAACTCCGGGCACGGCCAATTCCATGCAGCTGGCGGAATTCCAGTTTTTCACGGACGTCGGGGCCACCGGCACCGGCGTGCTGGCCCCCGGCGATCCCATCGTGGCGGTGCAGGTGGCGAAAAGCCAGAGCACCTACCGGACGAACAACGAAAAACCGTCCCTCGCCATTGATGGCGACCCGGCGACCAAATACAAGAATTTCGCCAAACGGAACGCCGGTTTCATCATCACCCCGGCGTCGGGTTCCGGCATTGTGAAAAGCTTCACGATCACCACCGCCAACGATGCCGCGGCCAATGATCCCACCGGCTACGAGCTTTACGGCACCAGCAGCACCGTCAACAGTCTGGACAACAGCAGCGGGGAAGGGGAGAACTGGACGCTGATTTCCCGGGGAAAACTCACGCTTCCCACCGCCCGGCAGACGGCGGGAACAGCGGTGGAGCTGGCGGACAGCAGCACCGCTTACACCTCCTACAAATTTGTGGCCATCTCCATCCGCGACAACGCCGCGGCGACGGCCATGCAGCTGGGGGAAGTGAAATTTTTCCCGGAGGCCGCCGGAGCGGGCACGCCGATGCTCTCGCCCGCGGACCGCATTCTGGCCATTCACAAACCGGTTTCCGCCAGCAGTTCCCCGGCGGCGGAGGAGATCAAAAATGTCACGGACGGCAGCACCGCCACCAAGTTCCTGAATTTCGGCAAACGGAACACCGGTTTCATCGTCACCCCGGCGGCGGGCGCGAAGCCGGTCACGGAAATCCGCCTGTCCACGGCCAACGACGCGCCGGACCGCGATCCCTCGGTTTATGTGCTGTCGGGCACCAACGATCCCATTCTGAGCCCGGCGCACAGCGAGGGCTCCAATGAAAACTGGACCGTTGTCTCCCGGGGCAAAATCGAAATGCCGGACGAACGGTTCGCGGAAGTGAGCATTCCCATCACCAATCCGGCCGCGTTCACCTCCTGGCGGCTGGTGTTCCCCTCGGTGAAAAATGTGACGGCGGCCAATTCCATGCAGCTGTCGGAGGCGAAATTCTTCACCACCGGCGAAGTTCCGCTGGTGGTCCCGGCGGACCCCATTGTCCCCGTCCAGCTGCTCAGCTCCCACAGCGCCTCGCCCGCCGGCCAGGAGGTCGCGAACGCCATCGATCAGGAGGGTTTCAACAAATATCTCAATTTCGGCCGGGAAAATTCCGGTTTCATCGTCACTCCGTCCGCCGGACCGGCGGCGGTGACGGGATTCACCATCACCACGGCGGATGACGTCCCGGCCCGCGATCCCGCCAACTGGGAGCTGTGCGGCACCAACGACGAAATCCTCGACGGCAACCACAGCGAGGGAAATCTGGAGACCTGGACGGTGGTGGCCACCGGCACCCTGGCGCTGCCGGAGGACCGGAACACGCCGGGCGGGCCGGTCACTTTCCCGAACACGGTGTCCTATTCGTCCTACCGTTTCCGCGTGGTGTCCGTGAAGGATCCCGCTGTGGCCACCGCCGTGCAGTTCGCGGACATTCAGTTTGAAGCCGGGGCCACCGTTCCGCCGCCCGCGTCCGGTTTCCAGATTTCCGGTTTTACCGTGACCGGCTCCCCGCCGGCCAGCGCCAATCTCACCTGGTCCTCCACCGCCGGAACCTCCTACACCGTCCAGTCGTCGCTGGATTTCAGCGGATGGAGCAACAAGGGCACCATCACCGCCACCGGCGCCAGCTCCTCCCTGAGTGTTCCCCTCACCGGCGATCTGGCCGGAAAAGGCCGGATTTTCTTCCGGATTCTCCGGAACTGACGGATTCCCGCCACGCCCGCGCCGCCCGCCCCGGTTCAAGCCCGGAGGCGGGCTTTTTCGTGCCGGCGGAGCGGTCTCCTGACGGCATTGGCACGTGAAGAATCTTGCCTGGGCTGAAGGGAAATGCTGGGATGCGCGGTATAAGCTCCTCATCCCCACTTCTTATGAAATCATTGTTGCGCACCACCGCCGCCCTTCTCGTCATGGCTCCCGCCTTTCTCTCCGCGCTGGAAATCATCGCCCACCGCGGGGCCTCGGCCGATGCTCCGGAAAACACCCTGGAAGCCATGAAACTGGCCTGGGAGCAGAACGCCGATGCGGCTGAACTGGATGTCTGGCTCTCCAAGGACGGGCACCTGATCGTTTTTCACGACAACAACACCAAGCGCTTCGAGCCGGTGTCCCGGAAAATCAAGGATCTCACCCTCGACGAGGCCATGAAGCTGGACGTCGGAGCTTTCAAGGATCCGAAATTCGCCGGCACCCGCATTCCCAGCATGGAGAGCATTCTGGCCATCATCCCGGACGGCAAACGGGAGGTTCTGGAAATCAAGGACGGCCCGGAGATCATCCCGGAATTTGTGCGGGTGATCAAAGAGTCGAAGGTGCCGAAGGAGAAAATCTGCGTCATCAGCTTCAACGAGGCCTCGCTGCGGGCTTCGAAAAAAGCGCTGCCCGATATTCCGCACTATTTCCTGATGGGCTACAAGAAGGACGCCAAAACCGGCGAGTTTCCAAAGGTGGAGCCGCTCATCGCCCTGGCCAAAGAGGCGGGATTCGAGGGCCTGAATCTCAGTTCCGACTGGCCGATCACCCCGGAATTCACCGCCAAAGTCAAAGCGGCGGATCTCAAACTCATGGTCTGGACCGTCGATGACGCCGCCGCCGCCCAAAAATTCGCCGACAGCGGCGTGGACGCCATCACCACCAACAAACCCGGCTGGCTGCGCGGACAGCTCAAGAAGTGACGGTGCGGCAATAACCGGTCCGTTTTTCCAAAACCAGCCTGTGCCTGACCGCCGGGATGCCGAACAGGCTCCCGGCGGTTTTTTGATTTGCCGGCTCAGGGCTTACGGCCTTCCTCGACGTCCATGAGGTCGAAGAAAGTGACGATGTCCGCACGGTCCGCGAGGCCGCTTTCCGCCTTGGATTTCTCAAGGCCTTCGGAGGCGGGGTCGCGCCAGCCGCGTTTTTTCATGAACGTGTTCCAGACCTCAATCTGCTCAGCATCGGGACGGCGGCCGGTCCGGAACGCCCATTCGAGAATCTCCCCGTCGGTTCCACCCTCAAGCGTGCGGGCCTGAAGGTCCTCGAACCTGATTCCCAGAAAGCAGCACACGCGGTCATCGAAGGTGCGGTTCCCGGGAACGACGCCGATGTGATATCCGTCAGGAAGTTTACCCTCGGCGGCAAGGCGGATTTTGCTGAGGATGCGGGGGAAAATGACGATGCCGCCGGTGGTGACGTAAGGGCCGGTGATGGGGAAGGACATAATGGCAGGGAGGGACGGGTAAGGAAAAAGAAAAGAGCGAGAGGGGGAGGGATCAGCCGGATCAGACTGGTTCAGCAACCAGGGCTTTCCCCGCCGTCAGGGAAGGGGAAACGCGGGAAATCATCGGCAGCCGGGCCGCGAACCACCGCTTGGCGGTTTCGTTCACCTCCTCCAGCGGCAGGCTGCGGACGCGGTCCATGATGCGGTTTTCGTAGTCGTGGCCGAGGCCATAAAGTTCATTCAGCGAGCACTGCTGGCCCAGTCCCGCATTGGACTGCTGCTGCATGGCCTGCTTGCCGATCCAGGTGCGGCGGGCGCGGTCCAGCTCCTCGGCGGTCAGGCCGCCGTCGGCGAGATTGCGGATTTCGCTCAGAAGTTCGGCTTCCGCGAATTCCAGCTTCTCCGGCGCGGTGCTCAGGTAGAAGGCGAAAAGCCCCGGAGCCATGCCCAGCACCTGGGTGGTGCCGACGCTGTAGGCCAGCCCATGCTGCTCTCGGATGCGCTCGAAGAACCGGCTGGCCATGTCGCTGCAGGCCTCGTCGATGAGGTCCAGCGCCAGGCGGTCGGGATGGCGGATATCCACCGTCGGGAACGCGGCCACCAGGAAAGCCTGGCGTTTTTCGCTGGGAAGGCTCAGTTCCACCGGCGACCACGGAGGCACCGCCAGAGCGGTCTGGTGCTCCACGCGGGGACCGGCGGCCAGCCCGCCGAACGCCGCGCCCACCGCTTCGCGCACGGCTTCAAATTCCACATCCCCGAAGACGCTCAGCACCACATTTCCGCCCGCCAGCAGGGACTGATGCAGCACCGCCAGGGTTTCGCGGTCCAGCGAGGCCACGCTGGCGGCGGTGCCGTTGCGGCTCATGGACATCGGATGGGTGCCGTAGGCCGCTTTGCGCAGCTCGCGGAAGGCGACGAAGGACGGGTGATCCTCCTCCTGCCGGATCGCGGCCAATTGACGCGAGCGCTCGCGTTCGACCTCCTCCTCAGGAAAAACCGGGTGCAGCATGACATCGGCCAGCAGTTCCAGCCCGTGCCGCCATTCCGGCTGCAGGACCTGGGCGGCCACACTGAAGCTGGAGCCGCCGGATTCCGCGCCCATGGACCCGCCGCCATTCTCAATGTCCTCGGCAATGGCGTCCGCCGTGCGGGTGCGCGTGCCTTTGATCAGAGCCGCGGCCAGCAGCCGTCCGGCCCCGTTGGTGCCGGGCGTCTCCGCCAGCAGGCCGCCGCGCAGGCTGGCGTTCATGGAAACCATGGGCAGGCGCGGGTCCTCGCGGACGAGCAGCGTGAGGCCGTTGGGGAAAACGTGCTTAATGACCTCCGGGTTTTTGACCGGCGGTTTCTCCGCCGCCGCTGCCGCCGCTTCCCCGGGAGGATTCAGCGAAACGCTGGTGATGCCGTCGGGAATCAGATAAGTGACCGCCACCCGGCGGATGTCCTCAGGCGTCACGCGGTCGATGGCCGCGAGGTAGGAGCGGGTGAAATCGGGATGGTGCGCGCTGTGCCAGTTGCCGCCCAGATCGGACGCCTTGCCGCGCATCGTGGTCAGGGAGCCCAGCTGGTCCGCCAGAAACTGCCGCCGCGCCCGGAGCACCTCATGCTCCGCGACCGGCTCCGCGCGGAGACGCTCAATCTGCTCCAGAACCGCCGCCTCCACCGCCGCCCGCTGCTCGGGCTCGCATTCCGCGCTGACATAAAACAGGCCACCCTGCGGAGGCGTGTAGGCCCCGGCCCCGATGCTGTGGACCAGACCCTGACGCTCCCGGATTTCCCGGTGAAAACGGGCCGTGCGCCCGGTGCCCGCCAGCACGCCCAGCACTTCCAGCGCCGGGGTGTCGGGATGCAGCAGGCCGGGAATGCGCCAGGCCAGCTCCATGCGGGTGATTTCCGTCGGGAATTCCGCATTAACCTCACGCCGGCCGCTCTGCGGCGGCTCCGGCAGCACGGCGACGGGAGGGGAAAAACGCGCCTCCGCATGACCGAAATGTTTTTCCACCAGGGCGCGCGCGGATTCCGCATCCAGATCGCCGACGAGCACCACGAACATGTTGCCGGGCTGATAACGCTCGCGGTAATACTGATAAGCGGCCTCCCGGTCCACGGCATTAAAAAGACCCAGATGCCCGATCACCGGCTCGCGGAACGGATGCTCGCGGTAAACCGTGCTGAACATCAGCTGGCTCAGGGTGCGGTTGGGATCGTCCTTCCCCATGTCGATCTCACGACGGATGACGTCCTTCTCCTTCTCAAATTCCTTTTCCGGAAAAGTCGCCCGCGTCGTCAGGTCCGCCAGCACGCCCAGGGAGATATCCAGACCTTCCTTCAGCGTGTCGATCCAGTAAACTGTGCGGTCGAAGGAGGTGTAGGCATTCAGATAACCTCCCGTGTCCTGCACCGCCCGCGCCAGAGCCCCCGGTCCCCGGTCGCCCGCGCCCTGGAAGACCATGTGCTCCACCAGATGGGAGACGCCGCTGCCCCGCAAAGCGCCTTCAGAAATGCTGCCGGTGCGCACCCAGGCCTGAGCGCTGACCAGAGGCGCGCTGTGATCCTCCTGAATCAGAATTTCCAGCCCATTCGGCAGGGTGAAAAGAGAGGCGCCGGACTGTGGGAACTCCAGGGAGGCGGCAGGGCCGGGGACGGAGCCGGAGGGACCGGCGGCGTCCAGACGGGCAGGGGAAACGGGGGAAAGCATGGCCGCAGATTTCGCCGCCTGCCAGGCTTTTGGCAAAGGCGGAATTAAATGGGAAATCCTCCCCGTCCATTCCGTCCGGCAGGTCCATTCCGTCCACTTCTTCCGGTCCACCCCCGGCACCGCCACGAAAAAACCCGCACGGCCAAAGCCATGCGGGTTTTGAGAAATCCGGAAAAACAAAACCGGCGCGCACCGGCCCGTTTTCTCCTAACGCCGGCGGCGCAGCAGCCCCGCCAGACCCAGCCCGCCCAGCATCAGGGAGACGGACGGTTCAGGCACAGCGGTGATCGAAAAACCGGCCAGCGAGCCGCGGATGCCGCCGGCCGCCGGATTTTTAGGCATCGCAATGGTGATGCTGTCGGCCGTCAGCCCGTTCATGGTGCCCACGCCGCGGTGGCCGCCGGTGTCCGTGCCGGCGCCGGTGGAGAAGGGATAGGTGCCGTCACCCAGCGGAGTCTGGGCCGTGATGGTTCCCAGTGAGGACAGGGAGGAGATGGTGGTGGCGGAGGGCGTGCCCAGCAGCAGTCCCTGACGGATTTCCGCCGGCGTGACCCCGGTGGCGTCGGTGGAGAAATAGAGAGTGAGGGAATAGCTGCCCGCGCTACTGCTTCCCAGGAAGGAGGCCAGTCCGGAAACCTGAACGGAGGCTCCGTAGGGATCGCCGTTGAAATAGCTGTCGCCGCCATCGCCGTCATCGAGATACATGCGGAACACCTGCTGGCTGGCGTCGGTGCCGTTCAGGCCTTCGGATCCGGCGTTCCAGGCGTTCGCCGAGTTCCAGGTGACGGTGAGCCCGCCGGCGGTTCCGGTTCCCTTGGCCGCGCCGCCCGCTCCGACAATCGCCAGATTGGTCCAGGCGGAGCCGGGAATGCCCATGGCGGTCTCCTCGGGCTGAATGCCGGTGTTGGCGGCGAAATCCCCATGGGAAAAGTTAACGCCGACCGTGGCGGCGCAGGAAAATCCGGCGGGAAGCACCACCAGCGCGGCGATGCAGGAGGAGAGGGAGAAGCAGCGTTTCATAAATTTAATAAAAATGCAAAAGACCCCCATTCCTTAATCAGGGATGAAGCCATGGCAAGCCTTTTCCTGCCAGTGTGCCGGAAGCGGCAACGACCTCATCCGGACGAGGTTACGGGCGTGAAACAAGCTCAGGAAAAATGGCGGTCCTTCCAGCAAGCGATGGATTTTCCACTCCCATCCAATACAATGCCGAAGCGCATTTTCAGGCTGAGCGGGGAAGGACGCGAAGACTTCAATGGCTCCTTGCATCCCGGCGCGGGCCGGAGACATTCCGCGCTCCCTTTTTCCCCTTTCATGCTTCAGCTCAACAACATCAGCAAGGCCTACGCCGGCCGCGTCCTTTTCGAACAGGTTTCCCTTCAGCTGGTGCGCGGCGACCGGCTCGGACTGGTGGGTCCCAACGGGGCAGGGAAGTCCACCCTCTTTAATATTATCCTCGGCGAGGAGGCTCCGGATTCCGGCAAAGTCCTCCTGGAGCGCGGTATCACCTTCGGATTTCTGCCCCAGGAAAGCGCGCCCGCCGGTGATGAAACGGTGCTGGAAATGGCCACCGCCCACATGAGCGACGCCATGGGCTGGGAGGCGGAACCAAAAGCCAAACGCATCCTGCGCGGCCTCGCCTTCCGGGAAACCGACTTCGATCGTCCCGCCAAAACCCTCAGCGGGGGCTGGATCATGCGCGCCCACCTCGCCCGCCTGCTGGTGCAGGAGCCGGATCTGCTGCTGCTGGACGAACCCACGAACCACCTTGACCTTGAATCCCTTGGCTGGTTCCAGGAGTATCTGAAAGGTTATCCCGGCGCGATTCTGATGATCTCGCACGACCGTGAATTCCTCAACCAGCTGATCCGCAAGGTGGTCGAAATCGCCCACGAGCGCCTGAATTCCTACACCGGCAACTACGAGTCCTACGTTCAGGAAAAAATCGCCCGGGAGGAGCAGCACCTTGCCGCTTACGAAAACCAGCAGCGCGAAATTAAAAAGCTCCAGGACTTCGCCGACCGCTTCCGCGCCCAGGCCACCAAGGCCTCGCAGGCCCAGAGCAAGCTGAAGCAGATTGACCGCATGGAGAAAATCGCCGCGCCGGTCGCCGCCGCCAAGACCGTGGCCTTCAAATTCCCCCAGCCGCCCCGCAGCGGCGTGCGGGCGATCACCCTGAAAAACCTCGACTTCGCCTACCCGGAGCTGGAAATTTACAAGGACCTCAATTTTGAAGCCGACCGCGGCCAGCGCACCGTTCTCGTCGGACCGAACGGGGCAGGGAAGTCCACCCTTCTCAAAATCCTCGCCGGCGTCCTCATTCATCAAAGTGGCGAGCGCATCCCCGGGCACAACGTCCGCGTGGGCTATTTCGCCCAGAACCGGCAGGAAACGCTGAAAATGAACCGCACCGTCCTGGCTGAAGCCATGGATCTGGAAAACCACGTCCCCGAGCAGATGGTGCGGAATCTTCTCGGCAGTTTCCTCTTCAGCGGCGAGGACGTTTTTAAACCCGTGGGCGTGCTCAGCGGCGGTGAAAAAAGCCGTCTCTCGCTCTGCAAGCTGCTCCTGGATCCGCCGAACCTTCTCCTCATGGACGAGCCGACGACGCACCTCGACATGGCCAGCATCGACGCCCTCATCGGGGCCATGGAAGCTTTCACAGGCACGCTCATTTTCATCAGCCACGACGTCCACTTCATCCGCAAACTGGCCACCAGCGTCCTGCACATCAGCGCGGGCAAGCTCACGCCGTATGCCGGGGATTATCAGTATTACCTCGACAAATCCCAGCAAACCTCCGATCGCGCGGCCCTCGTCTCAGGCGTTGGTCTCACCGACGCCCGTGCCGGCAGCCCTGTGGCCGTGGTGAATGCGGAACCGGTCAAAATTTTCAAAACCCGCGAGGAGAAAAAGGCCGAAAACCAGCGCCGCGAAGCCGCCCTCACCGCCAAACGCGAGCTGAAAAAATCCATCTCCAACATGGAGGCCCAGATCGCCGCCCTTGAGAAAAAACAGGCCGAACTGGCCCTGGATCTGGAGCACCCCTCCACCTACGACAAACCCGCCAAAGCCATGCAGCTGAACCGTGAGCTCCTCGGCGTCCAGGACTCCATCACCCGCACCTCCGCCGCCTGGGAAAAAGCCCTGGAGGAACTCGCCGTCATGGAAGCCGCCCCGCGCGGGAGCGAAGGGTAAACCGACGGGCAGGGAATCCCGCCCTGTAGATTTCGCATTCTTGGCAGAAACGCTCCTTACGGGTTAAGCGGCATATCTCAACGCCCGAAAAAGCGCAGCCACGCTGGACGCACGACCGCTTGTCTGATTTTGTGGATTCCGCAGCGGCGGATGTAATCCTCAAGATCAGGAACTTCAGTAATGGTCGTAATCCGGTCCACCGCGATCCAAGTACGCAGGCCCGAAGTCCAGGACGAGCCTTCGTCGTCTTTTTGAATGTAGTTGCCGGAAATAAACTGCCGTCCGCCTAACTCAATCAACTCCGGTGACTCGATGACTGCGCCAGAATCGTCCACGGTATTGATGACAAGGATCTGACTTTCAAATTTCATACCGAAGCGATTGATAAAAAGGAAAGGGTGGGGGGAGGGATTTTTCCATTCTGAGGACTTGTGCCGGCCTCGAAAATCTTAATTCCTCACTCCCCGCCACCCTTGGTAATTCGGTAAATCAACCTTTCGCGCCGTTCGCCCGGAGGATCTGGGCGAGGACGTAGGGGAGGATGCCGCCGGCGCGGTAGTAGTCGATTTCGATCGGAGTGTCGATGCGGACAATCACGGGGATGTCGAAGCTGCCGCCGTCGTCGTGGGTGACCCGCAGGGTGGCTTCGGACATGGGTTTGAGGTCGTTGGAGACGCCCAGCAGGCTGAAGGACGCTTTGGACTGATCCTTGACCTTGTCATAATCGTCCTTGTTCTTGAAGTTGCAGGGCAGGACCCCCATGCCGACGAGGTTCGAGCGGTGAATGCGCTCGAAGGATTTGGTGATCACGGCTTTGACGCCCAGCAGGTTGGTGCCCTTGGCGGCCCAGTCGCGGCTGCTGCCCATGCCGTAATCCTCGGCGCCGATGATGACCGTCGGCACGTCCTCGGACTGATATTTGCGGGCGGCGTCGTAAATCGACATCTCGGCGCCGTCGGGCTGGTAGAGGGTGTTGCCGCCCTCCTTGCCGCCGAGCATGAGGTTTTTGATCCGCACGTTGGCGAAGGTGCCGCGCGTCATCACCCGGTCATTGCCGCGGCGGCTGCCGTAGCTGTTGAAGTCGGCGGTGGTCACGCCGCTGGCGGTCAGGAACGCGCCGGCCGGGCTGTCCTTCTTGATGTTCCCGGCGGGGCTGATGTGGTCCGTGGTCACACTGTCGCCGAAAATCCCCAGGGCGCGGGCTCCGTGGATTTCCTCGATGTCCCGGGGCTTCATCGTGAAGGCTTCAAAGAAAGGCGGCTCCTGGATGTAAGTCGAGGCGCGGTCCCATTCGTAAACATGTCCGGTGGAGCCGGGGATTTCGTTCCATTTCGGGTTCTGCTCGGCGAAGCCGGTGTAGAGGCGGCGGAAGGATTCGGGGCTCAGGGCGGACTTCAGGAGATCCGAAACCTCCTCCGAAGTCGGCCAGATGTCCTTGAGCAGCACCGGGTTGCCATCCTTGTCATTGCCCAGCGGGGTGGTTGTGAGGTTGATGTCCACCGTGCCGGCGATGGCGTAGGCCACCACGAGGGGAGGGGACATCAGGAAGTTGGCCTTGATGCTCTGGTGAACGCGGGCCTCAAAATTCCGGTTTCCGGAAAGCACGCTGGCGGCGACGACATCGTGGGATTTGACCACATCCTCAATGCCTTTGTCCAGCGGGCCGGAGTTGCCGATACAGGTGGTGCAGCCGTAGCCGACCGTCTGGAAACCGAGGAGATCAAGCTCCTCCTGCAGGCCGGTTTTGGTCAGATAATCCGTCACCACGCGGCTGCCTGGCCCGAGGCTGGTTTTCACGCTGGGCTTGATCGTCAGGCCCTTGGCATTGGCTTTTTTCGCCAGCAGACCGGCGGCCAGCATCACACTGGGGTTGCTGGTGTTGGTGCAGCTGGTGATGGCGGCGATGAGCACTGATCCGTGGGTGATGGTGTCCTTGACGTTGTTCTTGCTGTCCACGTTCACGGTGTAATTCACGATCGGACTGTGCTCGCCCATCACGTCCACCGGCACGTCCTTGGCCTTGCCGTAACCGTCCGGAGCGGGCTCAAGGAGCAGGGACTCAAAACGCTGTTTCAGACCGGCGACATTGATACGGTCCTGAGGCCGTTTCGGACCCGCCACACTGGGATGAATCGTCGCCAGGTCCAGATCCACCACCTGCGTGAAATCGAGCGCATCCCGTTCCACGGGAATGCCCCACAGGTTTTGAGCCTTGCAGTAAGCCTCCACGATTTCGCACTGCTCATGAGTCCGTCCGGTATCGGCCAGATAGCGCACCGTCGCGCCGTCGATGCCGAAAAAGCCCATCGTGGCCCCGTATTCCGGAGCCATGTTGGCGATGGTGGCGCGGTCGGGCACGCTGAGCGCCCGGGCACCGGGGCCGAAAAATTCCACAAATTTGCCCACCACTTTTGTTTTACGGAGCAGTTCGGTGACCCTCAGCGCGAAATCCGTGGCTGTGACACCGGGCTGAAGTTCGCCATCCAGATAAACGCCAACGACTTCCGGCACGAGGAAAGTCACCGGCTGGCCCAGCATCCCGGCTTCCGCCTCAATGCCGCCCACGCCCCAGGCGACCACGCCGAGGCCGTTGATCATGGTCGTGTGTGAGTCCGTGCCCACGAGAGTGTCCGGGAAATAAACGCCGTCCTTTTCCAGCACGCACTTGGCGAGATACTCCAGATTCACCTGGTGGACGATGCCGATGCCCGGAGGCACGACTTTAAAGGTGTCGAAAGCCTGCTCGCCCCATTTCAGGAACTGATAACGCTCGCGGTTGCGGTGGAATTCCAGATCCAGGTTTTTCGCCAGTGAATCGGCAGTGCCTGCAAAATCCACCTGCACACTGTGGTCCACCACCAGATCCACCGGCACCAGGGGCTCAATCATTTTAGGATCCGCGCCCATGCGCTTCACCGCGCTGCGCATGGCCGCGAGGTCCACCAGCAGCGGCACGCCCGTGAAATCCTGCAGGACAATGCGCGCCACCACGAACGGAATCTCGTATTCACCGGGTGTCTTGGCGTTGTAGTTCGCCAGATTTTTCACGTCGTTCTCCGTGACTTTCTTGCCGTCGCAGTTCCGCACCAGGGATTCCAGCACCACCCGGATGGAGATCGGCAGCCTGTCCAGATGAGGCGCGATGCCGGCGTCCTTGAGCGCCGGGAGCGAGTGGAATTTGCCTTCGGTGCCGGAATTGGTTTTGAAACTGCGGAGTGTATTCACTGGGTGGATTGGGAGACAGAGGATTGGGACTTGCCCCGGGGTCACGGAGCGCTCCAGCGACTATAACGACCTGATCCTCCCCGGCAAGCGCCCGGCGCGCTGAATTCCCGCAAATCCCGGGAAATTCAAACGGCTCAAAATTCATTCAGCTTGCTTAGGATTTTCCCGCAGATTTCCGGATTTCATCCGTCAAGATTAACTTCCTACAATGTATGTCATGTAAAATCAAGAAATTCCGAGTTTTGGAAATTTTGGGCTGCCACGCCTTTTTTATATCGTTGAAAAATCATAGATATTTTCGTCAGTATTTTGCTGGTTAAATTCCGCATCAATTTTTTTAAATTTAAATAAATTGCACATTTATTATTTTACAAAATCCATGCCTGACAAACTTTATATTGAGATTTACAATTTAAAATAATTTCAATATCATTAATATTTTTATCGTCCGGATCAAAACTGAAATTAAAAACCTTCATTTCCCCGTAAGGAGTCTCCGCAAAACAAAGTGCTCAACTCTTTCTCGAAATCCCCGTTAAATCGAATGCAAGTCATGCAGCTTATTCTGCGGAGACTCCTAAGAATTTAAATTGAACGCCCAAATAAGTTCCACGGGGAACTTGAATTTGATAATTCAAGCATTCGGCTTCAAATAAAAATCACTGAATTTAATCATGTAGTTAAATTTTCATTCAATGGAATTTAAATCGTCAAATTTTCCAAAAAACAATTTCTTAATATCTGATATCTTTATTTGCAAAATGAAAAATAATACCAATTTTTATTTAAAATTTCAATCTAAAATTAACTGTAAAAGTATTACTTTTACATGGCTGATTTTTGGATTCGTGAATTTTTCAAAGCGGGAACCCAGCGGCAACCGAGAGCGCGCACCACGGAGCCGATTCAAATTCGCCCGGCGGATAAAATTACACCTGCGCCGGAGTCCAGGAGATCTATGGTAAAATCGGGCCGGAACCGAACCGAACCGCACGAAGCGGAGCCCGGTTGCCTTCGCGTCTGATATCCGGGCAAAGGAATGAAGCCATCCCCGGCGGGGCAGCCCGGACATGAGCCCGCGGAGGCAGCCACGCCGCAATGACCAGCGATTCCGTCACAGCCTTCCCCGGCGCAGGTCGGGGATGTTGAAGCGTTGCAGGCTGGCGGGAATGTGGGCGCGGAAATCCGCTCAAAAAGCCGGGGCAAGGCTTTCCGTCCCAATGATCCCTGTTTTCCGGCTGGGTCAGTCTGCGGACCGGATGCCGAAACCTTTCAAAATCTCATTTTGCCGGAATCCGGACAAAAAAAGGCCGGACCGCGAACGGTCCGGCCTCCGGAGAAGCGGTTGCTGGTTTGCTGATTGCCCTGCTGGATTTAACGGCGGCGGCGCACCATGAAACCGAGGGCGGCGGCTCCGAGGAGGGCGCTGGCGGGCTCGGGCACGGCGACAGTGTCCGGGCCGTAGGTGTTGGCATTCGGGGAATACCAGGTGTCCACACTGAAATCCGTGACGGAAACCACCCCGAGACCGACGGCGGAGGCGAGGACGTTCACCTCATAGGCGGCCAGATTGCCGGGAATGTGGTATTCAGCCCAGAATTGAGTCTGGCCGTTGAGATTGCCTCCGGTGTTGACTCCGCCGGTGTAAACCGGGGACACGCCATTGATGTCGCCGAAAACGAAAGTGTCCATGCCGCCCGGCGCGCCGCCGAAGGAGCTGCCGCTGAGGCCAAACCCCTGCAGAATGATCGTCGTGGAGCCGGTGCCGGCAGTGCCGTTCGTCGGGATGTGCAGGGTGAGATTGAACTGGGGCACTCCGCCGTAAAGGTTGTTGGAGCCGGAGACGATGTCGCTGACATTGTTCTGGGTGAGCGTGCCCTGGATGGAACTGGCCCAGCCGATATTTGAAGGGGTGCTTTTCAGAGTGTCAGGAATGGCGGTCTGGCCGGTGGCGGCGTCGGCATTGCCATCCCAGTTGCCCGCGGACCAGCCAAAGTAGGTGGAGTTGGCCTGATTCCGGGTGCTGGGGGTGAAAAGAGCGGTGGCGGAGGCGATGGAGAAATTCGCCGCCTGTGCGGAGGCCGCGAGGGCGAGGCCGCAGGCGGTGGCGAGGAAAACAGGGCGGAGGGACAGCGGAGTCATGGTCGTCGGAATAAGGGAATGGTGAAAAAGCCCGGAGGCCGGCCCGCCATCGGACGACAGCGGGGGAAGCCGCTCTCTTACCCTGCCCCGCTGGCCGCCGCTTGCGGCCCCTTGCGCTTCTTTTGCCTTTTTATGCGTTTTTCCTCCCAGTGCTTCGTGAGCGGCCAGCGGATGTCAATTCAGGGCAAAACGCCGGTTTGCAGATTGTTCTGGTCATTGGCGCTGATGTCACAGAAAGATGCTCCCTGAAACAGATGCCCGCTTTTTGATTTTTCTGAATAAAATGCAATCCAAACACCTTTACAGGGAAGTTCCGAACGGGGACCATTACGATTCGATGATCGAAAAAGGCATTCCGGCGGGCATCGCCTGGCTCAAAAAGCTCGATAAAAAAGTGGCGGGAGCGAGCCTAAAACCAAAGCCCGCGGAATGATCCGCCCGGACGTGTTTGGGCGCTCCATGCCTGCTGCTCAAAGGCGGCCGGGGTGATTCCTCACCCCTTTCTTGGCAATCCGTGGATCAGTCCCCGGTCTTCAGCACCTGCACGAAGGCTTCCTGCGGGATGTTGACCTTGCCGATCATCTTCATGCGCTTTTTGCCCTCCTTCTGTTTGTCGAGGAGCTTGCGTTTCCGGCTGATGTCCCCGCCGTAACACTTGGCGGTCACGTCCTTGCGGCTGGCGCTGCGGCTTTCGCGGGCGATGATTTTGCCGCCGATGGCCGCCTGGATGGCGACGGTGAAGAGCTGCTGGGGAATGACTTCGACCAGCTTCTTGGCCAGCACGCGTCCCCTGCCCTCCGCTTTGTCGCGGTGGACGATGGTGGCGAAGGCGTCCACGGGGTCGCCGTTGATGAGCATGTCCATCTTCACGAGTTTGTCGGGGCGGTATCCGGCATTTTCGTAATCCATGCTGCCGTAGCCGCGGGTGATGGATTTCAGCTTGTCGTTGAAATCGACCAGAATCTCGTTCAGCGGCAGGATGCAGGAAAGCATCACCCGGCGGTCATCAAGAGTCTCCGTGTTCTCCAGCTGGCCGCGTTTTTCGGCCACGAGCTGCATGATGTCGCCGATGCACTCGTTGGGAATGAGGATGAAAGCCTTGACAATGGGTTCGCGGATTTCCGCGATGGTGCCGGCATCCGGAAGGTAGGTCGGATTGTCAATTTTCAGCTCGTCGCCGTTGGACAGGGTGATTTCGTAAACCACGCTCGGGTAAGTCGAGATGATGTCCATGTTGTACTCCCGGCGCAGGCGCTCGGTGACGATTTCCATGTGCAGCAGCCCGAGGAAGCCGCAGCGGAACCCGAAACCGAGGGCGGCGCTGCTCTCCTGCTGGAAGCGGAAGGCGCTGTCGTTGATCTGAAGTTTGCCCATGCCGGCTTTCAACTGCTCGAAGTCGTCGGAGTCGATGGGATAAACGCCGCTGAAGACCATCGGCTGGATTTCCTTGAAGCCGGGCAGCGGTTCCGGGCACATGCGGGTGGTTTCGGTGATGGTGTCCCCGATTTTCACCTCGCCGCTGGACTTCATGTTGGCGACCACAAATCCCACATCGCCAGGTCCGAGCGAGTCGGTGCGGCACTGTTTGGGGACGAAGATGCCCACTTCCTTGATTTCGTAGGACTTGTTTGTGGACCACATGGTCACGTTCTGCCCCTTTTTCAAAGTGCCGCTGACCACGCGGACGTACATGATCACGCCGCGGTAGGAATCGAACAGCGAATCGAAGACGCTGGCACGGAGGAACTTGTCGTCGGGCACCTGCGGCGGCGGCACACGCTCAATGACGGCTTCCAGAATGTCCTCAATGCCGATGCCCATCTTGGCGCTGGCCTTGATGGCCTCCTCGTGGGGGATGGACAGAATGTCCTCCAGCTGCTTGTAAACCGCCGGAAGATTGGTACTCGGAAGGTCAATTTTATTGATGACCGGGATGATCGTCAGCTTCTGCTCATTCGCGAGGTGAAGATTCGCCACCGTCTGAGCCTCAACGCCCTGCGCGGCATCCACCAGCAGCACCGCACCCTCGCACGCGGCCAGGGAGCGGCTGACCTCGTAGGAGAAATCGACGTGCCCGGGCGTGTCGATGAGGTTGAGCTTGTAATCCTGGCCGTTTTTCGCCCGGTAAATCATGGTCACCGGATGGCATTTGATGGTGATGCCGCGCTCCCGCTCCAGATCCATGGAATCCAGGAGCTGGGCCTGCATTTCACGCTTGGTGATCGTGAGGGTCGTCTCCAGCAGGCGGTCCGACAGGGTGGTTTTCCCGTGGTCGATGTGGGCGATGATCGAGAAATTGCGGGTATTGGAAACGACAGACATTCGGAAAAAGCGGGCGAAGGGGAGCGCGGAGCCTAATGCCGACCGCGCCCTTGTAAAGGGATTGGCGGCATTTTGGCAGTGGCGGAGGGGGTGGGATTCGAACCCACGGATGCTATTAACATCGGCAGTTTTCAAGACTGCAGCCATAAACCACTCGACCACCCCTCCTGAGCGGTGCCGTTTGGCAGGCCGGGAAGTTGCCCTGGTCCCGCAAAATTGCAAGAAGGGATGCGATGGTTTGCATGACTCCGCTTTTGCGGTCCTGAAGCCGGATTTCCATGAGCGCAGAATCCCGCCCTGCGGTCCGGGCAACAAAAAACGCCCCCGGCGAACCGGGGGCGCTGCATGAACTGACGGGGTGAGGCGGAAACCCTGCGGATCAGCGGGTCAAAGGGCTTTGATACGGAAGAACGCTTTCCTGGCGTCGGGCAGCTGACCACCGGGGAGGATGAGATCATTGACATTCCCCGTCACCGTGGTGCTGCCGGCCACGCCGGGAACGACTTCCTTGCCGGGCACCACATTCCACTTCTGAGCGTTGGTGGGAACGCCGGCGGCCTGGAAGCCGATGGTGTACTCCACCGCGTAGTTGGAGCCCGCGTTGGAGGCGAAGGTCAGGCTGTAAACCCCCGTGGAGGGCACAAAGCTGAAGTTCAGAAGTTCCAGCGAAGTCGCGGGGGGAGCCACTCCGGCGGCCAGAGGAATGCCGGTATTCAGCGGGAAGGACTGCCCTGGAGTATTGTTCAGAGGACGGAAGACCGCCGCGTCAAAGGCACTTAATGTTCCTGGAGCCCACCAGATTTCATACCCGGAGCCTCCGCCCCCCTCATAGTGGTGGCCTTCCAGATCGTATTCTCCCTCCTTCAGGGAAATATTACCAATGGCGTTGGTGTTGCCAGTGAAGAAATCAGCCGTCAGCCAGGTGTCGTTGCCGATATCGGTCAGAGTGCCCAGACCTCCGAAGCCTGTGAAATCCTGTCCGATGATGTGAAGATCCGCGCCGTCGTCCGCAAACACGCCGAAGGTCAGCTCCAGCATCTCATCCTGGGTGCTGTCGCCATCATTCACCACGATTTTACCACTGACTCTGGTGGCGTAGTTATCCACGGCTCCGACCGGCATGATGGCCGCCGTGCCGGCGAAGGATCCTCCGGTGATACTGCCATCACCGGATTCCCGGAGCAGAACAATATTCCGGGTGCCGCTGTTGCCGGCATCCCGCGGTACCTGAGCGATGGCTTCCGTCAGGACTTTCCGGATGGCCGGCAGCACGGGAGCTGTGGCCCAGTCGTTTTTGCAGTTGGTCACGGTGGCGTCGGCCACCAGACCGATGACATCATCAGGTCCGATAGCGGTGGTGCGCAGAGCTTTCTGACCGCCGGTGAAGCCTGCGGTGACCAGATCGCCAAGCTGCCAGCGCAGATTGAAGTTGGACCCTCCCCCGCCCTCATACATGTAGCAGACAAACGTGTAAGTGCTGCCCTCCTTGAGCTGGACGCGGCCATAGGAATTGGTGTTGCCGGTGTAAAAGTCGGCAGTCAGCGTTTTATCCCCCTCCAGTTCAGGAAGGGTCGAATTCGTGCTCACAGCGGCGAAATCCTGTCCGATGATTCTCATGCTGGCGCCGTCGTCGCAGAAAAGGCCGAAGGTCACATCAATCGTTTCACCGGCTGTGGCGTTGCCATTGGCGTCAGTGGCCACTTTGAAACTCCCCTCCACTTTGGTGATATACTGGTCGGCATTGCTGACGCCTTCAGCATTGGTGATGCCGTTATTGAAGGGCATGCGGGAATTGTTGGTCAGGTCCTCCGGGACGGCGGCGTTCCCCTCCTGAAGTTCCAGATTCGGCCTGGGGGCGGAAATGGCTGTGCCGGCCGCGATGTTGGCATCCATGATCGCGCGCATGGCCGGCAGAACGGCCCCGCGGTCCCGGATGTTGGCATTGTCCACCTGGGCATTGGTTTTGAGGTAGACCGTGTTCAGAGTGTTGATGACCGGCAGAGTAATGCTGCTGCCCAGAGGCAGCCATTGGGCCTCCCCGGCGTTCAACCGGTTGCCGCTGGCGGAGGTGACCTCATAAAAGGCCCCGCTTCCCCCCTCCCAGTTCACGAATTCCACATCGTACTCGCCAACGGCGAGATTCACCAGGCCGCGGGTGTTGGAATCACCGGTGCCCTGCTCATAAACAATCGTGCTGGAGTCCAGCGGATCGATATAGCCCGCTCCATTGACGGCCGTGAAGGTCCGGCCTTTGATCCGCAGGGCAAATCCATCGTCCGAACGCACCTGGATGGTGTATTCCCCCGGCGCGGTGATTTTCAGGCGGGTTTTGGCGATGTTCAGAATATTGTCATCCCCCACGTCGGGGGTATTTGTCAGAAACGGAAACGGCGTGGTGGTCAGAATGGGGCCTCCGGGGGTGCTCCCATCAGGATCCGTGAAATCCAGATACGGGGACTGGGCCTCCTTGACGGTGCCCAACCCGCCCAGTGCCTGATCCATGGCATCGAAAATATTCCCGGCCATGGTCAGATCCCGCACTTCCCGGACGCTCCAGTTGCCCGCCGTGTTCAGGGGGCCCGGCAGTGTTTTGTTTGGAGGGAAAATGGAGCCGACCCGGATGTTCGGGAATGGGGTCGCCGAATTCATCGCGTATTCAATCACATAACGGAAAGCAGGCGGGGCATTATTTTCCGAGGCCGAGCTGTTGGCCTGAAGGGTGGGCACCACGGGCTGGTTCGCATCATAACCGCTCTGATTGTCATTCCAGCCGGCACCTCCGAAGTGAACGGCATCCTCCGCGCCACCGGCGCCCGCATTATTGGGCTCCCCGGGGTTCCAGTTCATGTAGCTGTAAGTATCGCCATTGGTGAAGGCCCAGCCAGTCGTGCGGTTGCCGATTCCAAAGCTCTGGGATTCCTGAGCGCCGGGAGCCACGCCCTCACGGTCCGTAAGCCCCATCCACTGATCTCCGGCGAGAAGAATAATGGAGCGGCGGAGGAAATTCTCCTTTCCGGCGGAAGTCACGGAAGCCAACTCCCCGTGCACTGTCCCGTTGACGGGATCGACGGCAGCCCGGGCGGCCTCAAGGGCATCCTTGAAGGTGGCGGTGGTGCCTGGGGTTGTCTCGTAAATCCGCCAGGTGCCGTTAGGACCGTAAGGAGCCTGAAAGAAGATCTGGGCTCCTGCCGTGCCCGGCAGGAGCAGCAGGGCGGCTGCGCCGAGCGCTTTTTTCGATCCGTGGGAATGACTGCGTTTTCTTTTCATGACGATGGGTCTCTGGGAGTTTTGAATGGCGGAGGGCTCCCCAGTCATGCCTGTCCGCAGGCTTTTTCTCACGATTCAGGACATGACAGAGCCTTGGTCCCCTGAATAGGGAGGGGGGCTCCGGCAGTGGGGAAACCGCAGGAAAATCAGCCGGGATTCAAGCCGCAGGTGTTTGATGCCTGTTCAATCACCCTGGCCGAAGGAAAGCTGTGGAGAGGAATGATGGGGGGTGGTGCTGCCAAGGTAAAATGCCTCAGCTGTCCTTAAAGCAGCGGAAAAAATCATTCTCGTCAACCTTTAATCATATTTTAGCAAATTTTAAGCTTTTTTCGGGGCGGCCATGCCCTTTTTCGGGCCACGGCCCCGCCTTGGACATCCGGATGCCGCGCGCGGAGAGTCCAAAACCTCCTCCTCCCGGTCTCAAACCGACGACAATAACTTGTCACTGGGCATTTTCAGAGTCCGCGCGCATATCCCGCGCAGCGGCTGAACCAGCCGGCGCGCCACTGGGATTCGTTTTTGGGCGCGAGCTGGATCCGGCGGTCAAGGGTGCGGCGGGCGGCGGCGGCGAATTCGGCGGGGGCCTGGGCCGGGCCGGGGGTGCCGCGCATGTTTTCAAGGACCTGCAGCAGGCCCCAGCCGACGCCCTGGTAGCGCTCGGCGGGATTGGTGCCCTCACCTTTGAAATTGACATAATCCATCAGGCAGTAGAGCCCGGCGGGCGTGTCCGCCAACGCCCGGAAGCGGCCTTCGATGAGCGCGCGGCTGCCCCGGGGGGCGGCATTCAGGATTTTGGGAAGGCTGCGCACACTGCGCCGGGCGGCGAATTCCCCCTGAAGCGCGATGGTGGAGGCCAGCAGACCGCGCAACTCTCTCATTTTCGGGGTGTTCGCGGATGCGGTGAACGACGCCCGGTCCGGCCATGGGCAGTCTTTCGACAGCGCCCAGCGGGGAACCGCCGCGCCGCGCCGGGCCAGAAAATCGGCCAGAGCCGGGAAACTTTCCTCGTAAGTCCGCCGCCCGCCCGCCGGATACCAGATAAAATGCCCGATGCCCAGGGAGGCGAAGGCTTCGCCTTTGTTCCAGCTGGTCAGCCCGGAAACCGTGCCCGCGCATTCGTTCTGCCAGATGCGGTGTCCGATTTTCTGCGCTGTGGCGGGAGGAATGCGGAATTCGCCGTCTCCGGGTCTGGCCATGGCCGGGGAAGCGGCGGCCACAAGGGCGGCGGCGAGGACCAGGGGGCCAAAGGAGTGGCGGGAATCGCTCAGGAGGGCACGGATTTTGGAAAACATAACGGGAGGAAGCGGATTCAGAGGAAAGCGTGGAATCCAAGTGCGGGAAAGGCAAACGGATTCACGACGGGAAATTTTAATGCCCGGGGAAGTGAAGCTCCAGCGCGGCGGCCTGCATGTTGCCCCCGGTGGCGGCGGCCAGGACGGAGGAATGGGAGCCGCTGGTCAGGGATTTGACGGCGAGGACCGACTGCAGGGCGGCGGCGGCTCCGAGGGATTCTCCCAGCACCAGACGCGGATGCGACTGCGGGCCGGGCCAGGCGCCAACCGCGGCGGCGGTCGGAGCGTCCGTGGCGGAGTCGCCGGACCGGTCGGTGATGAGCAGCATCTCCGCCGACGGGATGATGTCCCCGAAAAGCCGCACCGCCGCCGCTGTCCGGCCCGACAGAACCGGACAGGGTCCGTGAACAGCGGCGACCAGCGGGCCGGGACCGTTTTTCTCCAGATAAAGCGCTCCCGCGCCCTCGGAAAGCACCGCGCCCGGCGCGAGCAGCGCCAGGGCTTCCGCCGTCAGCCAGTCGGCCTCCTCGACTCCGATCACGAGACACGTGTCCACGACGTCATCCAGCAGCCACTGGATGGCGATTTCCACGGCCGGGAAAAACTGCGCGGTGTCCCCCAGGACGGTGGTGATGGGCGCGGTGATCCCCAGCAGCGCGGCGACGTGGCTGGCGGGGGCGTTGAACACGGTTTCGGGAAACAGCATGGGGCTGGCCGTGGCCGGATCCTTCAGGACTTCCGCATGAAACCGCGCGCTGTAATTCACGGAACCGTTCAGCAGACTGCACACGATGCCCGTGCGCAGGGTTCCGTTCCGGATCGTGGCCAGATGCTCCGGTCCGACCGCCTCCAGCGCGGCGGCGGCGGCGAAGTGCGAGATGGCGCTGGCCCGGCGCAGGCGCGGATGAGCCAGAAAAGCGGGCCGGGGATCGGGACGCGGGACGCGGCGCACGCTTCGGGCCAGGCCGGGATCACCGGAAGGATGCGGCAGGGCTTCGGAGGGCAGCGGAGCGCCGGCTTCCACCGCCCGCCATAAGGATTCCACGCCCCATCCGGCGGAGGAGACCGCGCCGGCGCCGGCAATGGTGATGCGGTGACTCATGGGGAAATCTGAAATCTGAGGTCTAAAATCTGAAATGGGAGATTTGAAATCCGGGCCGGGAGGTCAAAGCGCGGGATTTTTCCGGAAAACCAGCGTGGCGTTGGACCCGCCGAATCCGAAGGAATTGGTGAGCACCGCGTTCAGCTGCCGGGATTCCGGTTTCAGCACCAGCGGAAACGTGCACACGGCGTCCGCAGACTCCACGCTTACGTTGGGCGGCAGGAAATTTTCATAAAGCGCCATGAGGCTGATCACGGCCTCCACCGCGCCCGCGCCGCCGAGGAGATGCCCCATGCCGCCCTTGGTGCTGCTGACGGCGATGGTTCCGACTTTTCCCCCGGCCCAGCGCTGGATGGCGCGGCCTTCGGCGGAGTCGTTGAGCGGAGTGCCGGTGCCGTGGGAGTTCAGATAATCAATCTCCCCGGCCCCGATGCCCGCCATGCGGCAGGCCTGGGTCATGCTGTCAAAAGCGGCTCCCCCCTCCGGATCCGGCTGCGTCAGATGGTGCAGGTCCGTGGAGGCGCCGTAGCCGGTGATTTCACCGAGAATCCTGGCTCCGCGCGCGGTGGCGTGTTCGAGCGTCTCCAGCGCCATGAGGCCCGCGCCCTCGCCCAGCGCCAGGCCGTCGCGGCCGCTGTCAAAGGGCCGGGGGCGGGTGGTGCTCAGGGCTTTAAGGGAATCGAACCCCGCAAAAACCAGCCGGCACAGGGCATCGTAGCCTCCCGCGAGAGCACGTTCCGCCTGTCCCCGGCGCAGCAGCTGGAAGGCGTGGCCGATGGCGTTGGCTCCGGAGGCGCAGGCGTTGGAAAGCAGGGTGACCGGACCCGTGATCCCGAACGCGCGGGCCGCGAGGACCGACTGCGTATGGGTCTGGTAAAAAAGCGCGCGGGTGGTCTGCCCGCCGCGGTTTCCCGGCAGCGCCAGCGTGCGGCGGTGGAAGGCCTCGCCCAGCGACATCGCGCCCGCCGAGGTCCCCAGACAGAGCGGCACCGGCAGCGTTTCCTCTGTCCAGCCGGCGGTGCTGATGGCCTCGTGCGCGGCGTGCAGCAGCAGATGGCTGCCCCGGTCCATCCGGCTCAGAATGCGGGCGGGAAGACGGTGCGGCGGGAGATTTTCGGGCAGATCGACCTGTCCGGCGGTGCCGACCCGCTGCTGCGTGACATCAAACAGGGTGACGGGCTTCAGGGACACCCGGCCTTCGCGCGCGGCATCGGCATTGACCCGCCAGCCGCAGCCGTGGGCGGTCAGAATGCCGGTGCCCGTGACCACGACCCGGTGAGGAACGGAGGGCGGGGAATCACCGGAGCGGTAGGCCATTGCGGAACGGACGGGGCGGCATTATGCGGGGTATCAGGCGATGGAGCAGAGGCGTTGTCAATCCCTTTACAGACAGTGGCGGACGGTGGCGGACCGCCACGCGGCGGACTTTGCCGTGGAGGATACGCTGTCAGGACGGGTGTGGACGTTCCGGGATCTGGCGGAGTGGGCGGAATCCCTGCCGCCCGCCGCCGGGGAAGTCCTCGCCGCCAGCGGGCGCGGCCTGGAATTTGCGGGTCAGGTGCTGCGCGCCTGGCGGGATGGCGCGGTGCTGGTGCCGGCGGAGGAGGCCGCGCCGGGTCCGGATTTGGCGGGAATGGCGGATTTGCCGGATACCATCGGGCATGTCAAAACGACCTCCGGCTCGACCGGCACGCCGCGCCAGGTGCTCATGACGCCCGGTCAGCTGGCCGCCGATGCCGGTCAAATTGTCAGCACCATGGGTCTGCGGCGTGGCTGGCCGAATGTGGCGGCCATTTCTTTGGCGCATTCCTACGGATTCTCCAGTCTGGTCCTGCCGCTGCTCCTGCACGGCATTCCTCTGGTGCTGATGGAAAGCCCGCTGCCGGATGCCCTGCGCCGGGTGCTGGCGCGGTATCCCGCCGTGACCGTGCCAGCGGTTCCCGCGCTGTGGCGGGCGTGGCAGGGGGCGGGGGTGATCGATTCCCGGGTGAAACTGGCCATTTCCGCCGGGGCTCCCCTGACGCTGGAGCTGGAGAAAGCGGTATTCGACGCCACCGGCGTGAAAATTCACAACTTCTACGGCAGCAGCGAGTGCGGCGGCATCGCCTACGACCGCACGCCGGTCCCGCGCGCCGACAGCCGGATGGCGGGCACGGCCATGGACGGGGTGCGGCTGCGGGTGAATGATACCACGGGCGTGCTGGAGGTCGGGAGCGCGGGCGTCGCGGAAGGTTACGCGGTGCCCGACGGCGCGCTGCGGGATCAGGTGTTCACGACGCCGGATCTGGCGGAAATCGAAGCCGACGGCACGGTTTTTCTGCTCGGCCGCACGGGGGAATCGATCCTCGTGGCCGGCCGCAAAATCGCCCCCGCCAGCGTGGAGGAAAAACTGCTCTCCCTGCCCGGCGTGCGGCACTGCGTGGTCTTCGGTGTGCCCAGCCCGGATCCGGCGAGAGTGGAGGAAATCGTGGCCGGCCTGCACCTTGATCCCGGATTCCATCTGGAATCCCTCCGCGCCGCCGCCGCCCGGGCCCTGCCCTCCGGCCAGCAGCCGCGCCACTGGTTCAGCGACGGAACCCTCCGCCCGGACGTCCGGGGCAAAATTTCCCGCGCCGCCTGGCGCTCGTGGTGGCTGGAACGGCGGGCGGCGGCTGACCGCTGAGGAGAAGCAGGCGGTTTTACGGAGGCGGATCCCGGGCCACGGATGCCATGAATGAATTGAAAGACGAGGGGATGGCCATGAATTTGCGGAAATCATCCGGGCGGGGTCCGGGGACCTGATTCCATTTCCCCCATCACTTCCATCCGATGGGCCTCCTTCATTCCTTTTTTGTTTAACGCTACGATCATTTCCAGCTCCCAACTGCGGAAATTCGAGCCTTGTGCTTTGAATCGGAACGCATGAGAGGGCCGGGTGACCATCCCGCCGCGCTGACCGCCTTCCCTGTTCCCCCGATGAATTTCACCGTGCGGTCCCGGACCGAACTTTTTCAGCTGCTGGCCCTGGTGCTGGTGACCCTGGCCATTCCGCTGGCGATGCCGGCCGACCCTGTCCTCCGGACGGTTCCTTTCGATCAGGAGCATTACGATAAAATTGCCCGGCGGCGGCCGGAGGTGGTGCTGATCGGCAATTCCATGCTCAACACGCGGATCAATAAATCGCTGTTTTATGATCTCACGGCCCCCAACAACTCCTATTTCCTGGCGGAGGGAGGCACCCGCAGCACGGTGTGGTGGTTCATGCTGAAGAACATCGTGGGATCTTTGAAAGTGCCTCCGAAAGTGGTGTTCATTTTTTACCGGGACTACGACTTCACCTCCCCCGGCGTGCGCCTGGATGGCCGGAATCTGAATGTGGCGCGCAGCTTCATGAGACCGGAGGACGAGCCTCTGCTCGCCAAGGCCAGAAACACGGTGGAGAACACCGCCCCGTGGCTGGATTTTTACGTTCCGGACCAAATGACCCAGGATATGCGGCGTCGGCTCAGCCATCTGGCGATCGACACCGGGGCCATCGGCCAGGGAAGTGACGGCGACTCCAATCTTCAGGAGAACCTGAACAATCTTTTCAATTTCGACAATCTCCGGGCCGACGCCACCGATGCCGGCGCGGCCGCGAACGACATCGTGCCGGACGACAGCCGGGTTTTCTCCATTGATCCCGCCGACAATTTTCTGGGGCTTTTCCACGACTTCGCCCGGCAGCGCGGCATCCGGCTGGTGTTCTACCGGGTGAAACGGCGGCCCGACGCCCAAAACCGCGTAACCCAGGACGCCGACCTCATCGCCTACACCAAAGCCTTCCGCGAATGGGCGGAAAGTCAGGGGCATGCGCTGGTCGATGAGACGGACGATCCCCGGCTGCTGCTGTCGATGTATCACGACGGCGACCACCTCGCGCGGGCGGCCATGGATGAATACACCCGTATGTTCGTGGACCGCATCCACGACCTGCTCCCGATGCCGCCGGTTCCTGTGCCCGCGCCCTGATTTTCAACAAACCGTTCCCGCTCTTCCTCTCCCTCCCTGCCCTCCCGCCCCCGTGGTTTTTCAAAGTCTGATTTTCATCCAGTTTTTCCTGGCCGTGCTCACGGCTTACTGGCTCCTGCGGAGGCGTGAATGGCAGAATGGGTTTCTGCTGGCCGCCAGCCTCGTTTTTTACGGGTGGGTTCACGCCTGGTGGGTGATCCTGATCCTGCTGACCTGCGTGGTCGATTTCACCGCCGCGCGGCTGCTGACAGACCGGCCGCACCAGCGGAAACGCTGGCTGGTGCTGTCGCTGGTGACGAACTTCAGCATTCTCGCCGTCTATAAATACTTCGATTTCTTCTCGGGATCGGTGGCCGCCCTGGGACAGCGGCTGGGGTGGGAAATTCACCCCTTTCTCCTGCATGTGGGGCTTCCCGCCGGCATTTCGTTCTACACTTTCCAGAGCGCCAGTTATGTCGTGGATGTGTACCGGAAGAAAATGGAGGTCCGGCGTTCCCTGCCGGAATACGTCCTGTTTGTCTCCTTTTTCCCGCACCTGGTCGCGGGCCCCATCCAGCGGGCGCATTTTCTGCTTTCCCAGATTGAGCGGCCCCGCGTGTTCGACGCCCGGGTGGCCCGGGGCGCGGTGCTGCTGATTCTGTGGGGATTTTTCAAGAAACTGGTGATCGCCGACAACGCCGCCATGGTCGTGGCCAAGGTGTTTTCCCTGGATGATCCCACGTTTCCGGTGCTGTGGTCGGGAGTCTTCGCCTTCGGCGTGCAGATTTACGCGGATTTCTCCGCCTACACCGACATCGCGCGCGGCATCTCGCGGCTGCTGGGGTTTGAACTGTGCCAAAATTTCGATCATCCCTACTCCGCCGATTCCCCGCAGGACTTCTGGCGGCGGTGGCACATCAGCCTCAGCAACTGGTTCCGCGACTACGTTTACATCCCCCTGGGCGGCAGCCGCTGCTCCCTGGCCATGCAGTGCCGGAATCTCCTGCTGACCTTCCTGCTCAGCGGCCTCTGGCACGGGGCGGCGTGGAATTTCGTGCTCTGGGGCGCCTGGCACGGGGTGCTGCTGGTGCTGTGGACTCTCTGGGGGAAAGCGCCCGCCGCTGTCCGCCCGGAGCGGCTGCCCCGGTTCGCGCGGGTCATTCTGACGTTTATCCTCGTGCATATCGGCTGGCTCCTGTTCCGCGAGCAGAGCGCCCCGCATCTGCTCAAACACTTTTCCCTGAACCCCTTCGCCGCCGACTCCGTGCAGTGGCGCATCGGGTGGTTTTTTGTCGTCCAGACCCTGTTCTACGCCTTCCCGCTTTACCTTCATCCCCTTGTGGACCGCTTCCTCGCCCGGCACCCCGAAGCCGTGGCCGAGCATTTCCCCGGCTGGCGCTGGACCCTGGTCCTCATGCTCACCGCCGCCCTGCTCTACGCCGGTCTCCTCCTCCTCCGCAGCCCCGCCAGCTCCGACTTCATCTACTTCCAGTTCTGACCGTTTGGCATCATTGCAATTCGATTCCAAGTAAACACGGCAGAACCGAGCCCGGGTGGAACAGACGTCACGTCGGTGCCGCCGCCCTGGCTCCCCGCAGCGGGACCGGTCTATTGCTCAAGGCGGATAGGCCCTATAACTCTTATAAGTCCTATAGGACCTATGCCCACGTAGCCGGGAGCGGCCGACGCTCCGCCACCGGACAGGACAGGCGGGAACTCACCGGAGAGCGGAAATTTGTCCCGCATTCTCAAAGAGCCTCCATTTTTCCGCCGGCACTTCCCGGAAAGCCTCCGTGAAACGCGCGTCCGCGGCGGATTCCCCGGTGACGTTGCGCAGAAAAATGCGGCGGATGCGGTCCGGGCAGCGCCGGGCGAGGTCCGCGTAAATTTCAGGATCCTGCTCGCCGGTGTCGCCCACCAGCGTCACCGGGCGGTTCGGCCAGCGCTCCAGCAGGGCGCGGATGCCGGCGGTTTTGTGCTCGTGCTGCGGGCCGAAGAAGGCGCGCACCGTCGTCGGATCCTTCAGACGCAGCGGCTTCAGGTGCCATGCGCCCGCCGGGAAATTCTCCTGCCGGATGAATTCCTCCAGCGGTCCGTAAAGCTGCCACGGACTGCCGCTGACGTAATGAAACTGCGCGCCGTCGCGGGTTTCCCAGCGCCGGTAAACCTCCGCCATTTCCGCGACCGGCAGGAAAGGGCGGCAGAAAATGTTCATCCGGAGCTGCGCCCGGTCGCGGACTTCGCTGTGCTTGATGGTGTCGTCGATGTCGGAAATCACCAGCGGACGGAGCGAATCGTCAGGCTGCGGCAGAATTTTTCCGCCAAACTGCCGGGTGTCGCCCTCGCGCAGGACGGCGGTGAAAGTCAGCTCCTCCCGTCCCGTCATCAGACTGTCCGGCAGCCGCAGGGTGGTGCGGAAATGCCCGTTGGGCCCGGATGCCGGGAGATCAAAAGTCCGCCCCGCGAGGACAATCCGCAGCGCCTTCCCGCGCTCGCAGTCCACTGTGAAAAGCGCCAGCCGCCGCCGCAGAATGGCGCTTTCCTCCGGCGTCAGCCGGGCTTCCTCAAGGCCCAGCACTTTGCGCAGAATGCCCCCCAGGAGGCGCGACTGCTCGTTTTCAAAAATGATCCCGTGAATCTCCGCCTGCCACATCCCCGGCTCATCCTGGGCGGGCCAGGCGGCGCTGGTGAAAAAAATGACGGTCTCGTCCGCTTTGACAGGGGAAATCATGGGGGAAAACAGGACAGAGGCGGCGGCCGTCCAGCCACCGGCGAGAATCATCGTGACCGCGGCGCGCAACGGACTCATGCGGCCCACGATAGAAAGGCGGCCGGCGCCGTCAAAGGATTCCGCCCCTTGTGCGGTCAACGCCGCGTGCTACGGGAAAAGCCTGCAGCTCTCCTGTGGCTGACAAAACCATCCCTGATTTTATGAAAACTCCCATACGTGTGGCGGTGACCGGCGCGGCCGGTCAGATCGGTTATTCCCTCCTCTTCCGCATCGCCTCCGGCGCCATGTTCGGCCCGGATCAGCCCGTTATTCTCCACCTCATCGAAATCGAGCCCGCCCTGCCCGCTCTCGGCGGCGTGGTCATGGAGCTGGACGACTGCGCGTTCCCCCTGCTGCACGGCGTGGTGCCGACCGCTGACCTCAACGAGGGCTTCAAGGACGTGAACTGGGCGCTCCTCGTCGGCAGCGTGCCCCGCAAAGCCGGGATGGAGCGCGGTGATCTGCTGAACATCAACGGGAAAATCTTCATCGGCCAGGGTCAGGCCATCGAGAAAAACGCCGCCCCCGACGTCCGCATTCTGGTGGTCGGAAATCCCTGCAACACCAACTGCCTCATCGCCCAGAACAATGCCCCGGGCATCCCCGCCGACCGCTGGTTCGCCATGACCCGCCTTGACGAGAACCGCGCCAAATCCCAGCTCGCCGCCAAAGCGGGCGTGCCGGTCAGCGCCGTCACCAACACCGTCATCTGGGGCAACCATTCCTCCACGCAGTTCCCCGATTTCCTCCACGCCAGAATCAACGGCCAGCCCGCCACGGAGGTCATCAGCGACCACGACTGGCTGCAGGGCGGCTTCATCAGCACCGTGCAGCAGCGCGGCGCGGCCATCATCAAAGCCCGCGGGGCCTCCTCCGCCGCCAGCGCCGCCAATGCCGTGGTGGACACCGTGCGCAGCCTCGTCACCCCCACCCCCGCCGGCGACTGGACCAGCGTGTGCGTGGTTTCCGACGGCAGTTACGGGATTGAAAAAGGCATCGTCTCCGGCTTCCCCATCCGCACCGACGGCCAGAAATGGGAAATCGTGCAGGGCCTCTCCGTCAACGAGTTCGCCCAGGGCAAAATCGACATCACCATCAACGAGCTGAAGGAGGAACGCGACGCCGTCGCCGCCCTTCTGCCGTCCGCCTGACTCCGGCCGGTCTGAAAACTGATCACCCGTTACCTTCCCCCCGGACCATGACTTTGCGCGAACATGAGACCATAGACGTGGAAACCCCGCGCGGAATCATGCGCTGCCATGTCCTGCGCCCGGCGGCGGAGGGCCGGTTTCCGGGCATCGTGATGTGGTCGGAGATCTTCCAGGTCACCGATCCCGTCCGCCGCACCGCCGCGATCCTCGCCGGACACGGTTTTGTGGTCGCCGTCCCGGAGGTTTACCACGAGCTGGAGCCCATCGGCAGCGTGCTCGGATACGACACCGCCGGCGCCGACCGCGGCAACGCCCACAAATTCACCAAGGAACTCGCCGGCTACGACGACGATGCCGCCGCCGCCATCGGCCTGCTTCAGGCGCATCCCGCCTGCACGGGGAAAATCGGCACCTTCGGCGTCTGCCTCGGCGGTCATCTCGCCGCCCGCGCCGCCCTGAATCCCGCTGTTCTGGCCGGCGTCTGTTTTTACGCCACCGACATTCACACCGGGACTCTCGGTCTGGGCAAAGCGGACGACACCCTGCGCCGGCTCCACGAAATCCGGGGCGAAATGCTCTTCGTCTGGGGCCGCCAGGATCCGCACGTGCCCGGAGAGGGACGGCGGAAAATTTACGAAACCCTGACCGAAACCGGCGTCCATTTCACCTGGCACGAATGGAACGGCCAGCACGCCTTTCTCCGTGACGAGGGCCTCCGCTACGATCCCGTGCTCGCGATGCGCGGTTACTCCATGGCGGTGGAACTGTTTCAGCGCTGTCTGAGCCGGTAGATCAGAGGCGCTCCCCGGGTCCTGAATCCGGCGGCCCGCCGCCGGGACACGCTTTTACGGAAATCCGGTCAGCGTGACCTTTCCAAGCGCCTGCCCGCTCTCCAGCAGTTCATGGGCCGCGCCCGCCTGTTCAAAGGGGAAAACCTGTTCATGGATCAGCGGCGTGATGCGCAGCGCCTCCGCCAGATGGCTGACACGGCTCAGCGCCCGGCCCTGCGCCGCCCGCTCCTCCGTTTTATTGTAAAGCAGCGGGATGATCATGAACACCACATGCAGGGAAACGCCCTTGGCATGAAGCGGCGAAAGGTCCGCCGTGGTCCGGGTGGAGATGGAGACAACGGTGCCGCTCACGGCCACGGCCTCAAAACATCTGGCCACATTTTCCCCGCCCACGGTGTCGAACACGACATCAAACCCCTGCCCCGCCGTCGCCGCGCGCACATAGTCGGCCACCGCCTGCTCCCGGTAAAAAATCACGCCGTCCGCGCCCAGCCGACTGGCAGTCTCCGCCTTTTCCGGAGTGGAGACCGTCACCCAGACCTCCGCTCCGCGCTGTTTGGCCAGCTGCAGCGCCATCTGCCCGACACCGCCGGTGCCCGCATGCACCAGCACCCGCTGCCCGGCCCGGACATGCGCCCGGCAGAGCCCCTCGTCCGCCGTGAGACCCACGAGCGGCAGGGAGGCCGCCGCCTCCCACGTCAGCCCTTCGGGGGCGGGGGCGCAGACCGCCGCGTCCACCACCATGAACTCCGCCAGCGCCCCGGCATACCCTTTCACGCCGCCTCCGCAGGCGATCACCCGGTCGCCTTCGCGGAAATTCGCGCCTTCCGCGGCTTCAACCACCTCGCCCGCCACATCGCAGCCGAGAATCAGCGGGTCAGGAGCCAGTGACGGCAGCAGACCCCTGCGGATTTTGGTGTCGATCGGGTTCACGCTGGAGGCCCGGACCCGCACCAGCACATGTCCCGGCGGAGGCGCCGGCACTGGCACTTCCCGCAGTTCCAAAACTTCCGGTCCGCCAAAACGGTCCGCCACCATCGCGCGCATTGTGTTCATGGGCATCACTCTAGGACGTCGCCGGAGCAGGTGTCCAGACGTGAATGTTTTTTCATCCTGCCGCATCCAACGGAATTCCCCTGTCGTTGAAACCGTGCCTGAGCCCGTGCCTAAAGCCTTGGGCGGGATCAGGTTAACCATAAAATTCATCCACAATCCTCCTATGAAATTTCTGCCCTTCCTCGCGTCCGCCGCTCTGTTCAGCCCTTCGCTGGCTTCCGCCACGCTCATTTACGGCCTGACCGCCACCAACAGCCTGATCAGCTTCGACTCCGCCACTCCGGGGACGATCACCTCCGTGGGCACCATTTCCCAGCCCGGCATTGTGGACATTGATTTTTACCCCGTGAACGGCGCGCTCTACGGCTCCACCTCCAACGGCAGCCTCTACCGCATCAATCTCACCACCGCCGCCGCCGCGCTGGCGGTCACGCCGGGCACGGCCATTGCGGACATCACGGACATTGATTTCAATCCCTCCGCCGACCGCCTGCGTCTCTTTGGCAATGTGGACCAGAACTACCGCATGGCTCCCGATGTGTTCACCAATAACCCTCCCGGCACTCCGGGCGCGGTGCTGCTGGACGGCACGTGGACCAATTCCGCCGTCACTCTGGTCGGATCCGCCTACACCAACAACTTCGACGGCAGCGCCGCCACCCAGCTTTTCAGCATCGATTCCGTGAGCGATCAGCTTTTTGTCCACACCAACGCCGTCGGCGACACCCCCGGCACCTTCAATCAGGTGACCGCCGTGGGTCCTCTGGGCTTTGACGCCGGCTTGAATGTGGGTTTTGACATTGATCAGACCGGCATCGCCTATCTCTCCAACAACAATCTTCTGTATTCCCTGAATCTGGGCACCGGCGGCGCCACCAGCATCGGCACGGTCGGCGGAGCGGGCCTGGTCAGCATCGCCGCCGTGGCCGTGCCGGAAACCTCCAGCGCCGCCCTCATGCTCCTGACAGGCCTCGTGGCCGCCGGAGCCCGCCGCCGCCGGGCCTGATAAAAAATTGGACCGCCCATGCATCCGTGAGCGGAAAAGATCCGTTGAAAACAAGGGCGGCTCCGCTGCCGTCCTGCCATTCGTGATGGTAGTTGTCCTCTGAAAACCTCCCTTTCCGGGAGGTGACAGGGACCGGCTCTCAGGCGTTGTGTGGCGCCTGAGGGCCGCACTGTTTCCGAAAATCAGCGGGAGGGCGCTGCCGGATTCGAAAAATACGGGGACAGGCTCCCCGCCTCGCAAGGCCTGTTGCGCCGGGCGGCGGGCGGCTTATCGGGTTGACCTTATGCCAGGTATCATCATCAAACCCCGCGCCCGCATCTTCCACGGCCACGAATGGGTCTACGGAGCGGAGGTTCTCAAAATGTTCGGCGATCCCCAGCCGGGCGACGTCATCACGCTCAAGGACTTCAAGGACCGCAGTCTGGGCACGGGCATTTACAATCCGAAATCCCAGATCGTCGCCCGCCGTTTTTCCCGCCATAAGGAGGATCTGACCCAGGACTTTTTTGTCCGCCGCCTCCGCCGCGCGCTGGCCTGGCGCGAGACCATTCCCGGCATGGACGTGCGCCTCTGCCGTCTGGTCTGGAGTGAAAGCGACGGCCTGCCCGGGGTGATCATCGACCGTTACGGCGATCATTTTGTGCTCCAGACCCTCACTCTGGCCATGGACAAACGGAAGGACCTCATCGCCGCCGCGCTGGTCGAAATCTTCAGCCCCGAAACCATCACCGAGCGCAACGACAGCCCCTCGCGGATCGCCGAGGGCATGGAAATCATTGTGGGCATGCTCCACGGGACAGCGCCGGAACCCTTCCGCCTGACCACGAAGGACGGTCTCACGTTTCTCATCGACCCCGTCGGCGGGCAGAAGACCGGGATTTACCTCGATCAGCTCGACAATTACACCAACGCCGCCAGACGCGCCGCCGGCAAACAGGTCCTGGACTGCTTCTGCAACCAGGGCGGATTCGCCCTCGCCGCCGCCCTCGCCGGAGCCACGCACGTCACCGCCATCGATGCCAGCGAATCCGCCATCGAGACCGCCAAAGCCAACGCCGAGGCCATGGGCGTCGCCGACCGCATGGAATTTGTCGTGGGCAACGTGTTCGATTATCTCAAAACCCAGGAAACCGCCGGCACCCACTGGGATCTCATCGTCCTTGATCCGCCCTCCTTCGCCCGCAGCCGCAAAACGGTGGGCGATGCCCTGCGCGGCTATAAGGAAATCCATCTCCGCGCCCTCAAGCTCCTCGCCTCCGGCGGCATTCTCTCCACCTACTGCTGCTCCCACCACGTCAGCACCGGGGAATTCAACGAGGTCATCCTGGACGCCGCCGTGGATGCCAAACGCACCCTGCGCCGCCTCGAAATCCACACCCAGCGCGCCGACCACCCGGTTCTCCCCACCATTCCGGAAAGCGAATACCTCCGCGGCTACACCTACGAGCTGATGTCGGCTTTCTGAAAACAGGCCGGCATGGGCCGCGCGGAGCCGGTTTTTTCCGCCCGGATTTCCCCGGCGCTCCGGCGGGCCCGGCATTTGTGGCGAATGATTTGCTTTGCCGCCCGCCGGGGCGTGGTTATCGGGAGGAGCGACTGTTTTTCCATCGCCACTCTCCGCCGTGTCCTCCCCGCAGCCACCGCCCGCCTCCCCCCTTCCCGCCGGCCACCGCATTCCGCTGGGCGGCGTTTCCCGCCGGGTGCGGCTTTTCCCTCTCGGTGAACGGCTGAGAGGTTACACGGCGGGACAGTTCGCGGGGGATCTGAAGGCTTCGGTGAATGTCTCCCTGCTGGCCATTCCCCAGGGCATGGCCTGCGCCATGATCGCGGGCCTGCCGGTGGAGGCCACGGGAATTCTGTGCGCGGCCATCGGGTCGCTGCTGGGTCCGGTGTTCGCCCATTCCCGGCACACCAATCTGGGGCCGACGAATGCCACGTCGCTCATGATTTTCAGCTCCCTGGCCGCCTTCAGCGCCGCCGACCGGCCGATGCTGCTGCCGATTCTCACGCTGATCGCCGCGCTGATTCTGATCACTGGCGCGCTGCTGCGCATGGCGGACCTTATTCAGTACATCAGCCGCAGTGTCATTGTCGGTTACCTCACCGGGGCGGCGCTGCTGATCATGGCCAGCCAGCTGCCGGAGGCCCTGGGCATTCCGCATCAGCCCTCGAACGGGCGGGCGCACACCTTCATCACCCTGATCGTGGACTCGGTGAAAGGCCTGCGTCTGGCCACTCCGCCCAGTCTGGTGGTCGCCGGAGCCTCCATGCTCATTTATTTCCTGCTCACGCGCAGTCAGCGGCTGAAGCGGCTGCCCTGTTTCGCCATCACGCTGGTCCTGGCCTCGGGGCTGTCGGCGTTCATGCTGTCGCACGGCTGGCGGGTGGAGCGGCTGCATGCCTTTTCCCTGGCCGAACTGTCGCCGTCGTTTCCGGACTTCACGGATTCCGCCACCTACGACCGGATTTCCCTGCTCATCGGGCCGGCTTTCGCCGTGGCCTTTCTGGCGGCGCTGGAGAATTCCGTGATGACCAAATCCCTCGCCGGCAAAAGCGGCGACCGGCCGGATCTGAATCAGGACATGTTCGGCTGCGGGATCGCCAATCTCGGCAGCGTTTTTGTCGGCGGCATGCCCGTCAGCGGCAGCCTCACCCGCAGTGTGCTGAACTTCACCAGCGGCGCGCGCACGCAGATCAGCAGCATTCTCTGCGGACTGCTCTGCGCGGGCGGGGCTCTGGTTCTGGGGAATGTGGTCCCGCTGATTCCCCGTCCGGCCCTGGCGGCGCTGATCATGTGCCTGACCATCTCCGTCATCCAGCCGGCGCACCTCCGCATCTGTCTGCGCGCCACCCGCAGCGACGCCATCACGGTCATCGTGACCTTCCTGAGCACCCTGCTGATGCCGCTTTATGTCGCCATCTTTGTCGGCGTGGCCACCAGCATCATGCTTTACCTGCGCAAGGCCTCGCGCCCCAGTCTGGTAGAATATGAATTCTCGCCCGAAGGCATGCTTACGGAGCGCCCGGGCGGCCGGCACCGCGAAAATCCCGCCATCTCCATCGTGCATGTGGAGGGTGATCTGTTTTTCGGAGCCGCCGAACTCTTCCGCACTCAAATCCAGCAGACCGCCGCCGATCCCCACCTCCGGGTGATCATTCTGCGCATGAAAAACGCCCGGCATCTCGACGCCACCAGCGTCATGGCTCTGGAGGAACTCGTGGAATTCCTCCGCGGCCATCAGCGTCACCTGATCATCAGCGGGCTCAGCAAGGAAGTTTACCGCGTGCTGCGGAACGCCGGCATGGTCCCGGTCATCGGCCGGGAGAATCTGTTCATCGGCTCCGCGCAGAATCCCAACCTCTCCACCCGCAATGCCCTGAAACGCGCCCAGGCCCTGCTGGGCACCAGCAAGGCGGATATCCGGATTTTCTACGATCCCTCCAAACACGCCGGTTCCTGATCCCCCCCGTCGTCCTCCTCCCTCGTCCCGTCGTTCTCGTTCTCCTCCCTCGTCCCGTCGTTCTCGTCCCTCGTCCTCGAAAACTCAGCGGAAAACCGAGAACGAAGGACGAGAACGAAGGACGAGAACGAAGGACGAGAACGAGAAAGAGGGAAGAACGGGTGCGGATTCGCCGTCCCCGCTCCAATTTCCTGCCCCGGGCCCACCACTCCACCAACACCCAATGTCCACCGCCGCCGCCGCCTCCGACTCTGCTTCCGTCAAGTCCCCGCACGGCCCGGTGGACATGCACGTCCACATCGTCGGCAATGGCCGCGCCGGCAGCGGCTGCTGGCTCAGGCTGGCGAAGTCCCGGCAGTGGATGGCGAATTTCATGCTGCGCCAGCTCGGGCTCGGCACCGGCTGGGATGCTCCGGAATTCGATGCCGCTTATGTGGATTTTCTGCTCCGCTGGCTGGATGCCTCCTCGCTCAGCCACGCCGTGATCCTCGCACATGAGGAGGTTTACGATGAAAACGGCCAGCGGCTGGACTTCGGCTCGTTTCATGTGCCGAATGATTATGTCCTCGATCTGGCGGCGAAGCACTCCGGATTTCTGCCCGCCGTCTCCATCCATCCCGCCCGGAGGGACGCCATGGAGGAGCTGGACCGCTGCCTGGAGCGCGGCGCGGCGATGCTGAAAATTCTGCCCAACTGTCAGAACATCAACTGCTCCCGCCCCGCTTACCGCCGCTTCTGGGAACGCATGGCCGAAGCCGGTCTGCCCCTGCTGGCCCACACTGGCGGCGAGCATACAGTGCCGCAGTTTCAGCCAAAGTATTCGGACCCCGCGGTCCTCCGGCTGCCGCTGGAGTGCGGTGTCAACGTCATCGCCGCCCACTGCGGCACCAAAAGCGGCATTGGGGATCCCGATTATCTGCCGCGGCTCCTGCATATGATGGACCGCTGGCCCAACCTGTACGGCGACCTCAGCGCCCTGAATCTCCCCCTCCGCAGCGCCGGGCTCGCCAAACTGCTCCGGATGCCGCAATACCACGACCGTCTGATCCACGGCAGCGATTTCCCCGTCCCCGTGCAGCCGCTCTGGGCGCGCCTGCGCGGACTCATCACCTCCGGCCAGGCCCGTTTTCTGCGGAAGGAATCCAACGTCCTGGAACGCGATTACCAGCTCAAACGCGCCATGGGCTTCCCGCCGGAGGTTTTCACGCGCATCCGGGATTTGCTGCGCGTGGATGTTACCGGAAAGTAAACACAGTGGAGTGGCTTATTCTGCCGCTATTCCGTTCACGCCAGTTTCCGGGCGCGGAGCGCGTCCAGGGTCCACGCGTATTCCCGGACCAGCTGATCGACGACATTACCGGTGCGGAGATCGCGCGGCAGGACTTCCCAGGTGTAGGTTTCCATCTCCAGATGCGCGCATTTTTCCGGCGCGGCCGCCAGCCAGTCGAGGGCGGCGAGGAGGTGGTCGCGGGTGTCGCCGAAGGGCTCCTCGACCTCGGCATGCAGCGGCACGTGGAAATGAACCCGCCATTCCTCATCCTCCGGCACCCCATGCGCGGCGGCGTGGGCCAGCGCATCCGGGAGATCACGGAAGCGCTGCAGCGACCCGTCGGGACGCCGGGCGATGGTCTGGTGGAAATACACGTCCTCCTGAAATTCCTTCAGTCTTTTTAAAGCGGGAGGAACGCAGGGCACGCGCAGGGCGCTGCTGAGGTGCAGTTTGCTGAGGCGGATGCCGCGTTCGGCGAGTTGGGCCAGGCCGGGCGCGCCGTCCTCGAATTCCACGGCCAGATGGCAGGTGTCGTAGTTCACCCCCAGACAGCGCCGGATTTCCTCGCCCTGGCCGAGTTTTTCAAAAAACCGCATCGTTTCCGCCGTGGTTTCGATATACCCCAGCGGCTCCGGCTCCAGACCCAGATGGAGGTCGATCCCCGTGCGGTCGCTCAGGCGGGCAATCCAGGTGGCCATGTCCCCGAGATTCGCCGTCAGATCCTGCTCCTGTTTGGCGCTCAGCAGCAGTTCCTTGTGCGTGCCGGGAACGGTGCTCACGCTGCCGGAGACTCCGGGCGGAACGATGTCCGCAAGAATGGTGAAAAGCGCCTGGGTGTATTCCACCCGGTCCACCGTGGACCAGTCCGGCTGGAACACCTGCTCCTTCACCCTCGTGCCGTGAAACTGGCCGTAGGGAAAGCCGTTGATCGTGAAAACATAGCAGCCATTCCGGTCCAGCCAGCGCTTGAACTCCTCCCGCGCCGCCCGGTCCACCAGCGCCTTCACCGCCGCCGCCCCCAGCCGCAGCCCGATGGCGTACGGTCCGTCCGGACAAACCTCAGCTTTCACCGCCAGCGTGTGTTTCTCCAAAGCCGCCAGCGTTTCCGGCCAGGTTTCACCGCGGTGAATGTTCGTGCAGTAAGCGAGGTGGAGACCGTGGGAGAGATTCATGGGGGAGATGGAATCAGAAGACAGGAAGGAGGGAAATCAACGGACGTTTCCCGCCCTCTCTCCCGGCCTTTTGACAAAATTCTCCCTGATGGCTGTGGACACCGTCTGCCGGATAAGCTGTTTATCGGAGGAATGGACGAAAATGGATTTTTATGGACTGTTCATCCAGTCCATAAGGTCCATCCAGCCCATCGCCGCTCAAACAATCCTCCGCAGCTTGGTCACGCGGCCGACTTCGACCCATTCCACAATAATGATGTTCCCGTTCCGGTCAAAAATCCCGCCGTGGGGAGCGACAAACTGGCCGGGTTTGAAGGCCGTGCGCGGCTGATTGCGGATGCCTTCATAGCCGCCGCCGTCGCCGAGGTGGGTGATCAGCTTGTTGTCCTTGTCGAAGAGAGTGATGCGGGAGTTCAGGTCGGGAATCAGCAGGTCATTGCCCCGGGCGTGGAAATGGCAGGGAGCCCGGAGTTCGTCGGTGACAAACTTCACGTGCTCCCCCTTCAGCGTGAAATACTGAAGCCGGGCATTGTTGCGGTCGGCCACCACCAGCAGCGGTTCGGGCCCGCGGGTGTCCACCATCAGGCCGTGCGGGCAGGAGGTGCGGCCCGGGGTTTTGCCGCTGCCGCCAAAAGTGCTGACGTAGGTGCCGTCCGCTTTGTAAATATGGATGTAGTTCCTCCCGTAGCCGTCGGCCACGAAGACGGTGCCGTCGGGAGCGGTGGCGACATTGGTGGGAACGTATTCCTCGGGGCGCTTGTAGCCGCCGGTTTCCACCGGGCAGCCCTGCCTCCACACGACCTCGCCGTCGAGAGTGGTCTTGATGACCATGTGGCGGGCGGTGTCGCAGAGATAGAAAAATTCCGTGCCGCCCTCGTTGGCGAGATGCATGCCGTGGGCTCCGCCTTTGAAGTCCGCGCCCCAGGATCTGATGAATTTCCCGTCCTCATCAAAGACCACGATGGCATCGGCCTTCGGGCTCGTTTTGTGAACGGTGTGCTTCACATAAATCCGTCCCTGGGAATCCTGCGCGGCTCCATGGGTGTTTCCGTAAACAATGTCATTCGGCAGCGTCCCCCAGTCGTGAAGACACTCGTAGGTGTGGTCGCCGCTGCCGAGAATCGGGTTTTTCAGGCCGGATTTGTCCTCCGCCCGGATAAAAGGCGCTCCGGCCGCGAAAGCGGCGGCGGCCCCGGCCCCGTTGCGGAGAAAGGAACGGCGGGAGGAAAAGGAGGGGGGGGATTTTTTGGGAATCATAAAAGAATAGGAGCGGAGGCCATGCAGCAGGAACGACGCCCGGAACAGAGGTTTGTCCGAAATTCCTTTCATGTGCCCTGCCGGGCGCGGAATGCCTCCGGCACGGGACGCTTGCACCGGTCCGGACGAGCCGCGACAGGTTTCCATGACTCCCATTCCCAACGTCCTCGCTGAACGCTACGCCTCGCCCGCCATCACCGGCATCTGGTCGCCGGAGGGCAAAGTGCGGCTGGAGCGCGAGCTGTGGATCGCGGTGATGAAGGCCCAGAAGGACCTCGGTCTGGCCATTCCCGCCGACGCCATCGCCGACTACCAGCGCGTCCGCGACAGCATCGACATCGCCGCCATCGCCCGCCGCGAGCGCCAGACGCGGCACGACGTGAAGGCACGGATTGACGAATTCTGCGAACTCGCCGGCCACGAGCACATTCATAAAGGCATGACCAGCCGGGATTTGACGGAAAACGTGGAGCAGCTGCAAATTTTCCGCTCCCTCCAGGTCATCCGCCTGAAAAGCATCGCCACTCTCGCCGCCCTCAGCGACCGCGCCCGGGAAAACCGCGACATCATTCTCACCGCCCGCACCCACAACGTCGCCGCGCAGCCCACCACCCTCGGCAAGCGCCTCGCCATGTTCGCCGAGGAGCTCGCGGGCAGCCTGAACGCTCTGGAGCACGTCATTCAAAGCTATCCCGTGCGCGGGCTGAAGGGCGCGACCGGCACGCAGCTGGATCAGATCAATCTCTTCGGCGGCGACCTCGCGAAAGTCAGCGCGTTGGAATCGAAAATCGCCCATCACCTCGGCCTGCCCTCCGCCTTCACCGCCGTCGGCCAGGTGTATCCCCGCAGTCTCGATTTCCGCGTCGTCAGCGCTCTCTGCGACCTCGGCAGCGGTCCCTCCAGTTTTGCGAAAACCCTGCGGCTCATGGCCGGCCACGAGCTGGCCAGCGAGGGTTTCGCTCCCGGCCAGACCGGCTCCAGCGCCATGCCGCATAAGATGAACAGCCGGTCCTGCGAGCGCATCAACGGCTTCCACACCATCCTCAAAGGCCACGTCACCATGGCCTCGGGCCTCGCGGGCGATCAATGGAATGAGGGCGATGTCTCCTGCTCCGTGGTCCGCCGTGTGGTGCTGCCCGACGCCTTTTTCGCTCTCGACGGGCTGCTGGAAACCACGCTGACGGTGCTGCGCCAGATGGAGGTTTTCCCCGCCGTCATCGCCCGGGAGACCGAGCGTTATCTCCCCTTCCTGCTCACCACCACCTTCCTGATGGAGGCGGTGAAAACCGGCGTTGGCCGTGAAACCGCGCATGAGGCCATCAAGGAGCACGCCATCGCCGCCGTGCGCGGCCTGCGCGACGGCACGGTGACGGAAAACGACGTTCTGAAGCGCATCGCCGGCGACAACCGTCTGAACCTCAGCCGCGAACGCCTCGACGAACTCTTCGCCGCCGGAGCCAACAAAACCGGTGCCGCCGCCGCCCAGGTGGACGCCATCGCCGCCCTGACGGCCGGCTGGCTCGCCAAATACCCCGCCGCCGCCGCCGTGCAGCCGGGCGAGATTTTATAAGCCCTGAATGCTGCGGGAAACACTGAACCCGGGCACAAAACACCGCGTTCAGTCCCGGAGCCCGCTGCGGCCCGCCGGATCACACGGCCGTGATCCGGCGGACACGCCAGCGGATATGGTCTCCCGGCCGGCTGGCCGACGGGATCAGGAAATCTCTTTTATCCCTGCGCCGATTTCGCCGCGTTTTCCTGTTCGCCATGCTCCCCGTTTCCGGAGGAATGGGCCGGATCGGACGCATAAAGCGGCTTCACTCTGAAGAGTTTCATCACGACCACGAAGTAGAGCGGGACAAAGAACAGCCCCAGCAGGGTGGTCGTGATCGCTCCGCCGACAATGCCGGTGCCGATGGCGTTCTGGCTGCCGGAACCCGCTCCCGTGCTGAGCGCCAGCGGCAGCACGCCGAGGCCGAAAGCCAGGGAGGTCATGAGAATGGGACGGAGCCGCTGGCGGACGGCATGGAGCGCCGCATCGATCAGGGTCGCGCCGTGATCAAACCGCTCCTTGGCGAATTCAATCACCAGAATCGCGTTCTTGGCGGACAGGCCGATAATCGTGATGAGTCCGATCTGGAAATACACATCGTTCGGGAAAGCCCGCAGGCTGGTCGCGGCCAGCACCCCGAGAGCCCCGAGCGGAATGTCCATGAGCACTGAGAAAGGAATCGCCCAGCTTTCATAAAGGGCCGCAAGGCACAGGAAAACCATGAGCAGCGCGATGGCGTAGAGGGCGATGGACTGCGACCCCGAACTCCGCTCCTCGTAGGAAAGCCCGGCCCATTCAATGCCGATGCCGGTCGGAAGCGATTTGGCCATTTTTTCGATTTCGGCCATGGCCTCGCCCGTGGTGTGGCCATCCGCCGGCTCGCCCAGAAGGGCCATGGAGGACGCGCCGTTGAAGCGCTCCAGCTTGGGCGATCCCAGCCGCCATTCCGCCGAGGAGAAGGCGGAGAACGGGACCATGCCGTTTTCCGCGTTGCGCACATACCACCGGTTCACGTCCTCGGGAGCCATGCGGAAAGGCGCGTCGCCCTGCATGAAGACTTTCTTCACGCGCCCTTTGTCGATGAAATCATTGACATAGGTGGACCCCCAGACGGTGGTCAGGGTGGAGTTGATGTCCGACAGCTGGAGCCCGAGCGCGCTGGCTTTCTGCTGGTCAATGTTGATGTGATATTCCGGCGTGTCATCCAGCCCGTTGGGGCGCACGCGGATGAGCGCGGGGTTCTGCGCGGCCATGCCCAGCATCTGATTCCGCGCATTCAGCAGGGTCTCATGCCCGAGCCCGGCGCGGTCCACCAGCCGGACATCAAAACCCGTCGCGGTGCCCAGCTCCAGCACGGCGGGCGGGGCGAAGGCGAAAGCGAAGGAATCCTTGAACTGGGAAAACAGCCCCATGGCCCGGCCCTGGATGGCCTTCACATGCTGCGCGGGCGATTTCCGCTCCTCCCAGTCCTTGAGATTCACGAAAGCCAGCACCTGATTCTGGCCGGAGCCGCTGAAGCTGAAACCCAGCACGCCAAAGACGCCCCGGACGTTGTCCTTCTCGTCCTCCAGAAAGTGGCGCTCCATTTTCTCCAGCACCTTCAGCGACTGCTCGCGGGTCGAGCCCGGCGGCAGCTGCGCCATGGAGAACAGCACCCCCTGATCCTCATCGGGAAGAAATCCGGTGGGCGTGCGGATGAACATCACCACCACCGCGCCGCCGATCACGGCGTAGAAAATGATGGCGCGGCCGCTGCGGCGCAGGAAGGCGGAGACTCCGGTGGCGTAACGGTCGGCGTTGCGGTCAAAGACCCGGTTGAACCAGCCGAAAAATCCTTTTTTCTGCTCGTGATGGCCTTTGGGAACGGGCTTGAGCAGCATGGCGCAGAGCGCCGGCGTCAGGATCAGCGCCACCATGACCGACAGGGCCACGGCGCTGACGATGGTCAGGGAGAACTGGCGGTAGATGACCCCCGTCGAGCCTCCGAAAAAGGCCATGGGCACAAAAGCCGCGCACAGCACCAGGCCGATGCCGACCAGCGCGCCGCTGATCTGGTCCATCGACTTGCGGGTCGCCTCCTTCGGCGAAAGCCCCTCCTCCTGCATCACGCGCTCCACATTCTCCACCACCACGATGGCGTCATCCACCAGCAGCCCGATGGCCAGCACGAGGCCGAAAAGCGTGAGGGTGTTGATCGAGAATCCGGCGACGGCCATGACCCCGAAAGTCCCCAGGAGCACGATGGGCACGGCGATGGTGGGGATGAGCGTGGCCCTCCAGTTCTGGAGGAAAAGATACATCACCAGAAAGACGAGGATCACGGCCTCGATCAGCGTCTTCACGACCTCCTTCACCGAAATCCGCACGAACGGCGTGGTGTCGTAAGGATAAATCGCCTTCACTCCCGGCGGGAAAAACGCGGACAACTCCTCCATTTTCTTTTTCACGGCGGCCACCGTGTCCAGAGCGTTGGCTCCGCTGGCGGGTTTGATGGCCATGCCGGTCGCGGGCTTGCCGTTGTAGCGGGAAAGATTGGTGTAGTTTTCGCTGCCAAGCTCCAGCCGCGCGACATCGCGCAGAAAAACACGCGAACCGTCGGTGTTCACGCGCAGCAGGATCGCGCCGAACTGCTCCGGCGTCTGGAGGCGGCTCTGGGCCATGATCGTCGCGTTCAGCAGCTGCTCCGGCATCGCCGGAATGGCCCCGATGGAGCCGGCGGAGACCTGGGCGTTCTGCGCCTGCACCGCTTTGGTCACATCCGACGTGGCGATCTGGTATTTCAGCAGCTTGTCGGGATCCAGCCAGATGCGCAGGGAATACTGCGTGCCGAAGGACTGGATATCCCCCACGCCCGGCAGGCGGCTGATGGGATCCTGGATGGTGCTGACATTGAAGTCGCTGAGATCCGCCGCCGACATGCTGCCGTCCTCGGAGACAAGGCCGATGACAATGAGGAAATTGGCCACCGCCTTGGTCACGCGCACGCCCTGCTGCTGGACCTCCTGGGGCAGAAGCGGCGTGGCGAGAGCGACTTTGTTCTGAACCTGCACCTGGGCAATGTCGGGGTCCGTGCCGCTGTCGAAGGTCACGGTGATGGTCACGGTGCCGGCGGAATCGCTGTTGGACTCGATGTAGCGCAGGTGGTCAATACCGTTGAGCTTCTGCTCAATGACCTGGGTGACGGTGTCCTCCAGCGTCTTGGCGGAGGCTCCGGGATAGGCGGCGGTGACGCTGATCGCGGGCGGCGCGATGGGCGGATACTGCGCGATGGGCAGGCTTCTGATGGAAAGCGCGCCGACCACCATGATGATGATGGCGATGACCCACGCGAAAACGGGGCGGTCAATAAAGAAACGGGACATGAGGGAGGTTTTTGAAGGATGGCGCGGCCCTTAGTGCTTGACGGAGATGGAGGCGGTGGCCGCCGGCTGCGGCGGAGCGGCGGGAGCCACGGCTTTCACGGACGCCCCGGGGCGGATGTGCTGGAGATTATCCACAATGACCCGGTCGCCCGGCTTCAGTCCGGCCGTCACCAGCCAGCGGTTGCCGACGGAGCGGGCCGTCTCCAGCACGCGCACTTCGGCCAAGCCCTCCGGCCCGACCACCAGAGCGGTCGCCTGGCCCTTGGAATTGCGGGTCACCGCGAACTGCGGCACCAGGATGGCGTCCGGGGAACTGCCCTCCTCCAGCCGCGCCCGGACAAACAGGCCGGGGAGGAGTTCACCGCGCGGGTTGGGGAAAATGGCGCGCACAGTCACGGTGTTGGTCGTCGGATTCACCGACACATCGGCGACGGAGAGCGTGCCCTCCTCGGGGTAAATCCGGCCGTCCTCCCGGATCAGCCTTACTTTGGCCTGCCCGGCGGCGTCGGCCTTCAGTTTCCCCGCCGCGAGATCCTCCTTCAGCCGGAGAAATTCGCTGCTGGCCTGGGTCACATCCACATAAACCCTGTCCAGCTGCTGCACCGTGGCCAGCAGCGTGGCCGCGCTTTCCTGAACATAGGCGCCCTCCGTGACCTGGGAAATGCCGATCCTCCCCGCGACCGGGGAGGTGACTTTGGTGTAGCCGAGATTGATTTTCGCGGACTGCACCGCCGCCTCGCCCGCCGTGATGTCGGCCTCGTAGCCGCGCTGATTGGCCACCGAGTCATCGTATTCCTGCCTGCTGATGGCGCGCGCGCCCACCAGTTGCTTGTAACGCTGCTCCTTGGCCCGGGCGGTGACCACATTGGCCTGCGCCCGCGCCAGAGTGCCGAGCGCGTTGTCCAGCGCCGCCTGATACGGAGCGGGATCAATCTCATAAAGCAGTTCCCCCTCCGCCACATCCGTGCCCTCCTTGAAGAGCCGCCGGAGCACGATGCCGTTCACCCGCGCCCGGACCTCCGCCACCCGGAACGCGGAAGTGCGGCCCGGCAGATCCTGGGTGAACGTGACCGTTTCGGTGGCGATGGTCAGCACGCCGGCCTCCACCGGTCCGGCGGGTCCCGCCTGCCCCGCAGGAGGCCCGGCTGGTTTTTTCCCGCAGCCGGTGAGCAGCATCACGGCCATGACGGTCAGCCCCGCCAGACGGGGGAAAGAGGCGGGAATGCGGCGGGATGACTTGTGTTTGGACAGCAAAAAAGAGGGGTTCATGAAGTCTGAATAAAAATGGACCGGCCGGGCCCGGACGGAATGGCGGGGGATGTTGGTATTAACGAAGAGCGGACACCGGCGAGGACAGGCCGGGCGTGATAAAGGCGATGACGAGCTGGATAAAACCCTCGCGGTCCGGCTTCACGGCCGGAGTCTCCGAGGGCGTGGGCATCTGGTCAAAACGCAGCCACCGTTCCTGCCCGCAGTGCAGCGCGCCGAAGGCAAAACTCATCCGCCACAGCAGTTCCCCGGGCGGCAATCCGGGCACCGCTTTTAAAATTGCGGCGTCAAACCGCCGCGCCACCTCCTCGAACTGCTCCTCCACGAACTTTTTCACCTCCGGATTCGGCTCCTGAAGGCACCGGCTGATCAGCCGCATGAAATCGTCACAGTTCGGCCCGCCCTCATCCTGGGCCTCCACCGCCGGGCGGATCAGGGCGTCCAGAATCCGCTCCACCGGCACCGGCCGGTTTCCCGCCTGCCGCTCCAATTCATCCAGCCGCCCGATCCGCGCCCGGTTGACCGGCTCCAGCCGCCGCGCGAAAACCTCCAGCGCCAGCCGGTCCTTGGTTCCGAAGTGATAATTGATGGCTCCCAGATTCACGCCCGCAGCCGTGACAATCTGTCTCACGGACGTCCCCTCCACCCCCTTGCGGCCAAACAGCTTTTCGGCGGCATCCAGAATAATGGAGCGGGTTTTGGCATGGACCTCAGCAGCGGGAACGGCGGAGCTGGCCGGACCGTGAGGGATAATGGAATTCATACGAATGTTCTAAACGAACGTATGAACCATTTGTTGAATGTCCAATGGATTTGAAAAAATAATTCTTCCTGCCGGGACATCAGGCGCAGGTCAGCGGAAAGGTTTTTTCCGGGCGTCTGAAAAATCACCGCCGCTCCGGATCATTCGATTATGAAAGCTTCTCGAATATTATGGAAATATGTAGCATTTCAGCTTCGGAAATAAAATCCTACTCCATAATTTCCATATCCAATAAAATTTCCGCAAATATCCCCGGGAAATCCTACAGCAACTCCATCTGCTGCCATACCGCAGATATTCCTGCTGTGGGCGGGTGGGGAATGGAGGACCGCATCAGCGGGGAAACGCCCTCCGGCATGGCTGCGGCAATGGGTGGACGGGTGCGGACGCAGTGCCAGGGGGAAGGTTCTTTGGGACAGGCGCAGTGGATTTCGACGTCGTGACGGGCCTGTTTGTGAAGCTCCGCGCGGACGGCGGCGGCGGCGAGGGCGGGCGTATTGCAGTCGCGGCTGAGGTGCCCGAGAATGACGCGCTCCAGACGCGCGGTGGCGAGTTCCGCGACGAGGGCGGCGGTCTGCTCGTTGGAAAGATGACCGTGGCGGCCGGAGATGCGCTGCTTGGTGGACCAAGGGCGTTTGGTGTCGCTGGTCAGGAGGTGGGTGTCGTAGTTGGCCTCTATGAAAAGCGTGTCCAGATCCCGCAGCCGCTGGCGCATGACGGGCGTGGGATGGCCGGCGTCCGTTAAAATGCCCAGGGCGCTGTCACCGTGCCGCAGGACAAATCCCATGGGATCGGCGGCGTCGTGGGGGACGGAGAAGGTGTCGATGTCCAGCCCGGCGAATTCGAAGGAGGAGCCGTTGGGAATGATATTCCAGTGTCTGACGTCCGGCAGGGAATCCCGCAGCACCGCACGGGTCAGGGCATTGCAGAGGATCGGGAGCGCATGTTTCCGCGTCAGCACCGGCAGCCCCCGGCAGTGATCGCCGTGCTCGTGGGTGATCAGAATGCCGGAAATGGTGTCCAGCCCCACCCCGACCGAGGCCAGACGGGCGGTGATCTGCCCCGCGCTGAGGCCGGCGTCGATGAGCAGGCGCTCCTTTCCGGTGCACACCAGGGCGCAGTTCCCCGAACTTCCGCTGCCTAAAATGATGACCTGTAACATACCCGCTCCGTCCGGTCCGGAATACCTTGGCGGCCCGGCGGTGTCAACCCGGCTGTCCTGGAACTGCTGCTGCCGCTGCCGCAGGGATTTGAACAGAAGGGCGCAAAGGACGCGAGGAAAGGACAGGAAGGAGAAGAAAGCGGGCGGGCGGAAGAGCGGCGGCCGGTGGAGCAGGCGGGGCCGCCTGTTCTACCCAGGGTTATTGGAGGGCTGCTCCTGGAACCGCAGCAGCCGCAGGGCGTTGGCGATCACCAGGAGGGTGGCGCCGGTGTCCGCGAGAATGGCCAGCCAGAGACTGGTGTGACCGGTGAGGGCGAGAAGCAGGAAGACCGCTTTGACCGCGATGGCGAAGGCCACGTTGAACCGGATGACCTCCACCGTGCGGCGGCCGACCAGGATGGCGTCCGCGAGATTCCGCAGATCGTCGTTCATCAGGGCCATGTCCGCGGTCTCGATGGCGGTGTCGCTGCCCGCCGCGCCCATGGCGATGCCGACGGTGGCCACGGCGAGAGCCGGAGCGTCATTCACGCCATCGCCGATCATGCCCACGTTCTTGAACCGGACCAGCAGATTCTGAATGGCCTCCACTTTCTGCTCCGGCAGCAGATCGCCGCGCGCCTCATCAATGCCCGCTTTCCGGGCAATGGCGGTGGCGGTGCGCTGATTGTCCCCGCTGAGCATGATGATTTTTTCAATCCCGGCGCCATGCAGGCGCTTCAGGGCCTCCCGGGTTTCCGGGCGCAGGGTGTCCGCGATGGCCAGCACGCCGAGGACCTCCCCTTCCCGGTCGCCGGCGGGCTGGCGGCCGACAATGGCCAGGGACTCGCCCCGGCTCTCGATGGTTTCCAGCAGCCGCTCCAGCGCCGGGGAGCAGACGCCCATCCCGTGGGCCATTTTGTGGTTTCCGATGAAATGCGGCACGCCGTCAATGACCGCCTCCGCGCCCCGTCCGATCCGGGCCTGATAATTGATGGCCGGGGTGAACGCGACGCCCCGCGTCCAGGCAGCCTCGACCACGGCCCGGGCCATGGGATGGGTGGAAAACGTGTCCATCGACGCCGCCACGCCCAGCAGATCCTCGTCCCCGTGCCGGACCCATGGATAGATATGGACCACGCGCGGGTGTCCCACGGTGAGGGTGCCGGTTTTGTCCACCGCCAGGGCGCGCAGTCTGCCCACCGCCTCCAGAAAAGCGCCGCCCTTGATCAGCACGCCGCGCTTGGCCAGACTGGTCAGACCGGCCACAATGGAAACCGGAGTGGCGATCACCAGCGCGCAGGGACAGGCGATGACCAGCAGCACCAGCGCCCGGTAAATCCACTCCGTCCACAGGCCGCCCAGCAGCGGCGGAAGCACCGCCACCCCCAGGGCCAGCAGAAAAACGGCCGGAGTGTAGATGCGGGCAAAGCGGTCCACCAGCCGCTGGGTCGGAGCCTTGCTTTCCGCCGCCGTCTCCACCTGACGGATGATCCGGGCCAGCGTGGAATCGTCCGCCAGCCGGGTGACGCGGATTTCCAGCGCTCCCCCGCCGTTGATGGTTCCGGCAAAAACGGGATCGCCCGGGACTTTGTCCGCCGGCACGGACTCCCCCGTGATGGGGGACTGATCGACCGAGGACCGGCCATCCGTGATTTCCCCGTCCAGCGGAATCCGTTCCCCGCTGCGGACGAGGATCACTTCCCCCGGCTGCACCGAGTCCGCCGGAACCTCCTCCGGCTCCGTGCCCGGGCGTTTGCGCAGGGCGGTTTCCGGCGTGAGGGCCATCAGCGCCCGGATGGCCTGCCGGGCGCGGCCCACGCTCCAGGATTCCAGCAGCTCCGCCAGCGCGAACAGAAAAACCACCGCCGCGCCCTCCGCCGCCTCGCCCATGATCCAGGCGCCGATGACGGCCACGGTCATGAGCACATTCATATCCAGCCGCCCCCGCCGCAGGGAGCGGAACGCCTGGGGAAATACCAGCCAGCCGCCCGCCAGGGTGCCGATGGCAAAGCAGGCCAGCGCCGGCCAGACGGGCGCGGGCATCATCCATTTTAAAATGAAACCCACCGCGATGGCGGCTTCCGAAACCGCCACCAGCCAGACCTGCCGGGCGGTGATGCCCCTGCTGTGATCGTGCCCGCCGGCATCCGGACCATGATCGTGATCATGCCCTCCGGGCCCCTGACTGCGGACGTTCCCGTGACCGTGATCTTTTTTTCCATGCCCGGGCCCGCGTCCGCGTCCCTCATGATCCGCTCCTCCGCGCCCCGGCGGCGGGGTATGAGGATGCTCATTTCCACAGCCATGGTCAGTTTTGTCAGAATGGGTGGAAGGTGCGGACATAAGGGGGGGAGCTGGAAAAAGAAACCCATAGCAGGACGGGGGTCCTGCTATGGGAATGTCATTGAACAGGCTTTCCGTTATTCCGTCAAGGCCGGGAAGGTTTAAAGACAGGGTTTGCCGAACCCCCGCCTTTTACTTCTTCCCCTTTTTACCGTCATCCTTATGATCTTTGTGATCCTTGTCGTCATCATCCCCGTGTTCGCAGGTGCAGGCGTACTCCAGGTTGGAGCAGGTGGGACATTTGGACAGGTTCAGGTTGAACTTGACGTTCACCGCTTTGGCTTTGGCGTCGGTTTTGATCTGCACCACGGTGGGCAGGTCGCTGCCTTCGGGAATGGCTTTGTCGGAGACCAGTTTGTCGCCGTCCTTGGTGAAAGCCAGTTTGGTCGGTTTGCTGCGGTCGCCGAGGGTGACAGTGACCACCTGGGCGGCGGGAGCCACCACTTTATTGTCCTCCCCGATGAAACGGATTTCGACTTTCCTGTCCTTGGTCACGAGGAATTCGGCGTGGGGCTCGACTCCGGTGAGCAGCTTGCCGCCGGTGGGGCCGGCTTTGGCGCCGGGCTCGTGGGCGGAGGCATGGAATCCGAAACCGAGAACGGCGGCGGCGAGGATGAGGAGTGATTTCAGTTTCATAGATGGAGGGTTCTTATTGTGGGTTAGTCAGTTACGTGAGGCGCTCACTTCTGGAGCGCAAATTTATGAACCCGGCCGAAGGCGGTCCATTCGGAGACAATCAGATTGCCGTCCCTGTCGATGGAGGCTCCGTGCGGGGAGTTGGTGACGCCTTCAGTCCACTGGTCCTGGGGCAGGCCGAAATTGGCGCGCTGTTTGCCGTTCAGGTTGTCACCGGGCTGGGCGGCGATTTCCCCGTTTTTATCCAGCACCGTCACGCGGCCCTGAAGCTCGGCGAAGACGGCGTACTCCCCCCGGATGTGGACGGAGGCGGGCATGCGCAGGCCGCTTTTGATGACTTTGACAAAATTGCCGTCGAGGTCCCAGTATTCCACGCGGTCGTTGTTGCGGTTACAGACCACCAGCAGCGGCTTTTCCTGACGGGTGTCGAGGGCGATGCCGTGGCAGGTGTTGAATTTCCCCTCCTCCTTGCCCGCGCCGCCAAAAGCTTTCACAAACTTGCGGTCCTTGTCGAATTTGAGCACGTGGTTCGAGCCATACCCGTCGGCGATGAAAATTTCGCCGTCCGGCCCGACGGTGACCGCGCAGGGATTGAAGCCTTTGCCGTCCTTGTAGAGTCCGGCTTCCTCCGGAGTTTTGATGGACCATTCCAGGTCGCCGTTGAGTTTGATTTTCACGACTTCGTGGTCATTGGGCCGGGCTCCGTAGATGTATTCCGTGCCGTTCTCCTCGCGCAGCTCCAGACCGTGGATCTTCGTGGGGCCGAAGGAGCGGACGAATTTCCCCTCCCGGGAGAAAACGACGATGCCGCGCGGGGTGTCGGTGGTGACGTAGAACTGGCCGGCTTTGTCGATGACCACGCCGCCATGGCAGGGACCGAGCGGCTGGTTGTCGGGTTTGGCGTCGAAGAAGCCGGGCACATTCGTGAATTTGAGTTCGGCGGCCAGACTGGCCGCCGCCGTGAAGGCGAGGGATAAAGCGGAAGCGAGGAGTGTGGTGAGGGTTCGGTTCATGAATTTGGTTACTGGTGAGGCTGCGTTATGCGGGAATTGAGTCGGGAAACTCAAGTCCTCATTTGGCATTAACGGGAGTTCATGGACCGGATTCCGGAGTTTGTTTTTACGTGTTCGGAAGCGGGCGAAGGCTGGGACTTCCCTGCCCGGCTGGAAATTCATGGTGGTTTGTCAGTGGGAGGCGGCGGATTCGAGTTCGATGGACCGGGCGGCGGCTTTCCGGCCGATGAGCCAGAACATGGCGGGGGTGATGGCCATATCCAGAAGCGTGGAGGAAATGAGCCCGCCCACGATGACGACGGCCACGGGATGCAGGATTTCCTTGCCCGGCTGGTCGGCGGCGAGCACCAGGGGGATCAGTCCGATGCCGGCGGCGAGCGCGGTCATCATCACGGGAATGAGCCGTTCCCTGGTGCCGCGGATGATCATTTTCCGGGTAAAGCCCTCGCCCTCATGCTGCATCAGATGCAGATAGTGCGAGATCATCATGATCCCGTTCCGCGCGGCCACGCCGCCCACGGCGATGAAACCGACCAGCGTGGCGATACTGATGTTGTTCAGCTTGTAGTAGGTGAAAACCAGCGCGCCCATCAGGGCCAGAGGGATATTCACCAGCACCTGCAGCGCCAGCGAGGCGCTGCGGAAGTAGCCGAAAAGCATCAGGAACACCGCGCCGAAAACGAGGGTGGAGAAGATGACGATTTTCCGCGTGGCCTCCTGCTGCGCCTGGAATTCGCCCTCAAAAGTGACGAAATACCCCTCGGGCATTTTCACCTTGGCGGCGACCTCCTCCTGGAGCCGGACGACCAGCGTGGAGACGTCGCGCACCGTCGGTTTGATGGCGATGGCGAAGCGCCGCTGAGCGCCTTCGCGGAAGATGACGTTGGGGCCCTTGGCCTCGCGGACATCGGCGACCAGCGAGAGCGGAATCTGGCGGCCATCGCCGGTTTCCACAGGCAGCGAGGCGATTTTCTCCGGCGAATCCCGCCAGGCCAGGGGCAGGCGCGTCACCAGATTGATCGCCCGCTGGCCGTCGCGGAGTTCGGCGATTTCCCGGCCGCCGATGAGGGCGGAGAGCTGCTCGTTGAGCTTTCCGGGCAGAATGCCGTAAGCCAGGGCGCGGTCGCGGTCGGCCTCGATGCGGAGCTGGGGAATGCTGGAGGTCTGGTCCAGTTTGGCGTCCTCGAAGCCGGGGATGGTTTTGGCGACTTTCTGAATCTCCACGCCGATCTGCCGGAGTTTTTCCAGATCCGGGCCGAAGACTTTCACGGCCACCGGCGCGGAAACACCGCTGAGCATGTGCCCGATACGGTCCGCCAGCGGCCCGCCCACCACAGCAAAAACCCCGGGCACGGTGCGGATTTTCTTCGTGAGGTCGTCGAGAATTTCCCGGCGGCCCCGCGCATGGCCCTGGCCGCCCTCCAGCTCGCGGAAATCGACGTCGAATTCCGCCGTGCTCACCGGCACCACGTGGTCGCCGCGCTCCGCCCGGCCCAGACGGCGGCCGACTTTCCGGACTTCCGGCACGCTCAGAATCTGCTGCTCGATGACGTCCGAGATTTTGTTCATCTCCTCCAGCGAAGTGCCCGGCGCGGTGGTCACCGCCACCAGGGCGGTCTCCTCCTGGAACTTGGGCAGGAAGTCCTTGCCCATTTTCGGATACAGCGAAAACGCCGCCGCCAGCATCCCGCCGGCGATCAGCAGCACCACCATCGGCTGATGCAGCGCGAATTTCAGCAGGGTCCGCTCCAACAGATTTTTCAGGGCGCGGCTGATGAATCCATCCTTATGCTCCTGATCCGCTTTGGGTTTCAGCAGGAAGGAGCAGAGCACCGGAATCGCCGTCAGCGAAACCAGAAATGAGGCCATCATGGAAATGATCGTGGCCACCGCGATGGGCGCGAACAGCCGTCCCTCCACTCCGCTCAGGCCCAGCAGCGGCAGGAAGACGAGGACGATCAGCACTGTGGCGTAAAGGATGGAATTCCGGACTTCCCCCGAAGCCCTCGCGATGACCTGAAGGCGCGGATGGGGCTTTTCCAGCGCCGCATTTTCCCGCAGACGGCGGAAGACGTTCTCCACATCCACAATGGCGTCGTCCACCACCATGCCGATGGCCACGGCCAGGCCGCCGAGGGTCATGGAGTTCACGCTGATGCCGAACCATTTGAAAATCAGCATGGTGATGCCGAAGGACAGCGGCATGGCCATCAGGGTGATGAAAGTCGTGCGGAAGTTCAGCAGGAACAGGAACAGCACAATGGTCACCATGATCGCGCCGTCGCGGATGGCTTCCGTCAGGTTGCCGATGGCGTGATCGATAAAATCCTTCTGCTGGAAAAGCAGCGTGGTCTCAATGCCTTTCGGGAAGGTGGTTTTCAGCTCCTCCAGGGCGGTGTTGATCTCGCCGGTGAGCTTCCGGGTGTCGAAACCGGGCGCTTTGGTGATGGACATGATCACGCCGTAGGTTGGCGATTTTTCCGGAGCCTGACTCACGGTGGCGTCCCCGCGCATGGGCTCAATGCCCCAGGCCACCGTGGCCACGTCGCCGATGGAAACCGGGCGGTCCTCCACCTTTTTGACCACGGCTTTGGAGAAGTCGTCAAGGTTCACGGTCATCGCCAGATTCCGCACCATGATCTCGGTGGAGCCGCTGTTGAGAAAGCCACCGGTAGTGGTGCTGGCGACCGCCTTGGCCGCCGTCTCCAGTTCCTCGAAACTGACCCTGTGCGCCTGCATCCGCCAGGGATCGGGCTGGATTTCAATCTGCCGCACGCCGCCGCCCATGTTGAGGATTTCGGCGATGCCGGACACGCTCTGCAGCCGGCGTTTAATCGTCCAGTCCGCCAGCGACCGGACCTCGCTCGGCGGCAGATAGCCAGGCTGGCCTTCCTTGATCGTCGACCGCACGCCGACCAGCAGGATTTCCCCCATCAGCGAGGCCACGGGCGTCATGAAAGGCTCCACGCCCTCCGGCAACTGCCCGCGCGCGCCCTGCAGCCGCTCCTGCACCAGCACCCGGGCTTTCTGAATATCCGTGTCCCAGCCGAATTCCGCATACACCAGGGAAAGCGAGACATCGGAATTCGACCTCAGCCGCGTCAGCCCGGTCACGCCCATGAGCGCGCTCTCGATGGGCTGGGTCACGCGCATTTCCACCTCCTCCGGCGCCAGTCCCGGCGATTCCGTCAGGATGATGACCGTGGGTTTCGTCAGATCCGGCAGCACCTCCACCGGCAGTTCCGTGGCCGTGCGCAGTCCCATCACCATGAGGATCAGGGAAACGCCGATGATGACCGCCCGGTTCCCGAGCGACCAGTGAATCATTTTGTTCAGCATGGCGCTTTGACGGGTTGAGCGGCCTGTGCTATCACTGCAAGCATGGCGCAATTATTGGTGAGAAATATCGATGACGCTCTCGTCAGCGCGCTCAAAAAGCGTGCGGCTGAACATGGCGTGTCCGCAGAGGAGGAGCACCGCCGGATTCTCAGGAAGGAGCTGGAGGCGGACGAAATCGCCTTCAATAAATCCTTCATGGCCCATCTGCTTTCGGACGAGGACAAGGTGGATGATTTTGAAATTCCCAAACGGACCGTCAGCCTGCACCGGAAAGTGAAATTCTGATGAACTGGCTTATCGACACCAATGTTCTTTCGGAGACCCGCAAAAGGAAGGCAAACCCGCAGGTGATGGCCTGGCTTGCCGATCACCATGCCAAAAACCATTTCATCAGCGTGGTGAGCCTTGGTGAATTGCGGGCCGGAGCGGAAATCAAAAAAATAAACGACCTTCCTGCCGGGCTGGCGATCGAGCGTTGGCTGGATACTCTTAAACTGCGCTACGAACGCAGATTTCTTCCGGTCACGGAGGAAATTGTGGAAACCTGGGGACGCCTGAGTCCGGCCAAGCCGCTGCCTGAAATGGACGGACTGATTGCCGCGACGGCTTTGGTGCACGGACTGACCGTCGTCACACGGAATGTGAGGGATTTTGAACGCACCGGGGTGAACATCTTCAATCCCTGGGAATACTGAAGCTGACTTCATGACGCCGCCTCCTCTCCGTTGATGCCAGCTTCGGCGTCTTTTTTAGGCCGCCGGATCAGGGAAAGAATCAGCAGCACCGCCAGCACGCCGCTGACGATTTTCCAGATCCCGCCGCCGCTGCTTTCGACCGGGGCCGCGATGCCCAGAGCCGCGCGTTTTTTGGCTTCAATTTCCGCGCGTTTTTCCGGGGTCAGCTCGCCGCCGTCCTCGGCGTGCTCATGACCGTGCGCGGCGTCCAGGACCTCCTTCAGGGAAATGCTGCCGCCGCCCGCGAAGGACAGGGAATAAGCCCCCCGCGACACCACCTTGTCCCCGGGCAGCAGGCCGCCGGTGATTTCGACAAAGCGGTCGTTGATTTCGCCAACCTCCACGGGGGTTTTGATGAAGACGTTCTTCAGATCAAAATCCTCCACATAAACAAAGCGGTGCGTGGCACCGCCCTGAAGCGCCGCGCGGGGCACGCTGGTGACGCCTTCCCGCTCGCTGAGGACGATGGAGAACTCCGCTCTCATGCCGGGGCGGAGAAAGGTGTCCGGATTGTTCACATGAAACGCGGCCTCGATGGTGCCGCTGTCCGCATCCGCGCGGGTGCCCAGGTGGACGAGTTTGGCCTCAAAAACTTTGTCCGGATAACCGGCGGCGCGGATGTGGGCTTTTTGTCCGATTTTCAATCTCCCGGCCAGATGCTCCGGGACGGCGGCGGCGGCTTCGACCACGTCCAGATCGTAGATTTCCATGAGGGAATCCTCCGGACTGACCGGCTGGCCGGGAGCGATTTTGACCTCCGCGATGATGCCGGAAATCGGCGCTTCAATTTTCACCGTCGGCGGCGGATCCCCGGGCTGGCGGCTTTCGACCCAGAGCAGTTCGTCGCCCGCCTGGCAGGGCGTGTGGGGCAGAGCCTGCACGCTCAGGGCGCGACCGGCGATGCGGCTGCTGACGACGGCTTTGCGGCCCGGCAGGACCTCGATGCGGCCCAGGGCGAAGGCCGTCTCCTCGAAGGTGGTTTCCTCAGCCTCGACGGTTTCAATGCGGAGATTTTTCACGCCGGCCTCGTCAAGAATGACGCTGTTGGCGCTGCGCGCGGCATCAGCGGCCGGAGCGTGGGTGACCCAGGCGAGGGTCAGCAGAAGAACGGGAAGTTTCATGCAAAAAAGGGGTGGTGAATTAAACGGGATCAGCGCTGACGGGTCCCGCCAAGAGCTGTCAGCAGCCGCGCGCCGGCCAGATGATAGTCGCGCAGGGCACTCAGCCGCGCGTTTTCGAGAGCCGCGCGCCGATCGCTGGCGCGCAGCACGGAGGCGAGGTCCGCGCCGGGTTCGGCTTTGCGGTAAACGCTCAGGAATTTCTCCTCCAGCTCGCGGGCGCGGGGCAGCAGAATGTTGGAGGCGTTGTCGTAAATCCGGGCGGCGGCGGTCATTTCCGCACGGGCGGCGGCGACTTCAGCGCGGATGCCGGCGGCGACAGCGGCGGCTTCGAGTTCCGCGCGGGTGGAGGCGGCTTCGGCGGCTTGAATATTGCCCTCGTTTTTGTTCCAGAACGGCAGGGGAATCGAGAATTTCAGGCCCAGAAAGCCATCCGTCCCCAGCCCTTCCGGCGCATCCTCCGAGCGCTCCAGCTCCGCGCTAAGACCAAAAGCCGGATCCTCCCAGCGGTTCTGCTTTTGAAGCTCAATATTCCGTCTTGCGGCCTCGCCCCGGGCCTGGGCGGCCTGGTAATCCGGGCGGTTTGCCACGTCGGGAGCCTGCGGAGGCGGCGCGGCGGGAGGCGTCAGGCTCCCGGTGATTTCCAGCGCCTCGTCCGCCGCCATGCCCAGCAGAGGCCGCAGCTCCGCCGTCAGCGCCGCCTGCTCGCCGTCCAGCTCCAGCAGTTCGATTTCACTCTGCTGCTGCTCCAGCTCCAGTTGGGCCGCGTCCAGGGACGAGCCCTCGGCGGCTTCGGCGGTTTTGGCGGCGGTTTTCACAAACTCCGCGTTCTGCAGAATCCGCTCCTTTTTCAAACCCCTGGCCGCCCGCACCGCCAGCAGCCTCACCGCCGCCAGACGCACCTGTCCGGCCAGCCTGCGCTCCGCTTCCCGGACCTCCGCCGCCGCGACATCGACCTCCGCCCGGGACACCGCCTTTTCCAGACGCAGGCGGTTGGTCAGGGGAAAACGCTGCATGAATCCGGCGCTGAGCACAAACTCGCCGCCCCGGATATTGGGCTTCATTTCGGTCTCAATCTCAGGATTGGCCGGACGGCCGGACTGAAGCAGACGTCCGTTGGCCTCGACCACGCTGAAACGCGCGGCCAGCAGACCGGGGTTGCGGGAAAGTGCCCGCGAAACAGCGGAATCGATGGTGAAACTGGCGGCCTGAAGCACGCCGGGGCCGCCCAGCAGGGCCGCCATCAGGAAAATACGGAGCATAACATGGATTGAGTCAGGGAACAAAGGGCACAGCGGATCCGCCATGACCGGAATTGAGGGAAAACCGCGGCGTCCGGACAGACGCTTCCGCGGCGGGGACCGTTCAATTGTTCCTTCTCAAACCAGCAGCACCTGCGTGCGCAGCACCGTCACCGCCATCGGCGGCGGGCTTCTCCAGCCATCCCGCCGGACGGGCGGGATTTCCTGACACTCCACCGGCATATCCTCCAGCCAGGTGACCGGCGGCAGGCCGGCATAACTTTGAACAAAAAACAACGGCGCGGGCAGCGCCATCGGCGTGAAGGCCTGGAAATCAGCCTCCTGAGTCAGAAATTTATGAGCGTGCCCCGGACAGTCAGGCGTGCCTGACGGCTGGCTTTTTTCATCCGCCGCGCCTGTTTCATCCTGACAGCACGCTGTGTGAGCCATCGCCGGATGACATTCCACAGGCAGGCACTGGGCGGAAACGGCCCGCGTTGGGGCTCCAACACATTCACACCAGAACCCGCGGGAGATTCCCATCAGCTGCGCCGTCAGCAACGCCATCATGGCGGCGAGGGAGCACAGGGATTTTATGCGGAAAAACATGGAACGGGAGCGTGGACAGCATCCGATGCACCGGAGTCGCGTGAAACTCAAGAAATTTTTCACCTGTATTTCTTTCCGGGTATGTTTCCATCCGTTGCCTTATCAAATTCCCGCGCCGTTCAGGCTGATGGAACTTTTATTTGCCGGTTCAGGGAGCAAACGAGATTTGAAGCCGGTAGAACATTCTGCCTTCGGCGGGGAGGGAGAGAGGAACGGTGGCGCTGGCGGCGAAAGTAATGGGGTCGATAGCCGGATTGACCTGGGCGGGGACCCAGGTGCCGGTGGTCAGCGTGGGACTGCGCTCGATTTGGTAAATATAACCGGGAGCGGCCTGCCAGGTCAGAACCACGGAGGCGGGGGCGCCGGAGGGAGGCTGGGGAGTGGCCTGAAAGTTTTGGACGGCTTCCTGAAGGGAGACGCGGGGAATGAGGTCCAGCCAGACGAGGTGGTGGTCGCTGGGGTCGCTGTCGCTGACCACGGCTCGGAGGGGATCGGAGGGACCGGGCCAGAAAACGCCGCCGGTCTGGATGGAGAATCCGGCGGCGGAGGGCAGGACATAATCGACCCGCAGCCCGCCGGAGAAGGCGGCGGTGTCCTGGGAGCTGGAGCCAATTTGCCCGTTGCCGCCGAAGGCCGCGCCGCCCGCGCTGACGGGAACGAAGGTGTTGTTGATCAGCGGATTGCGTGTGAATTGCCGCGCCGCGCCGGGCAGGCTGTCGCCGTCGAAGGGGTCGGCGTTGCTGTCGCCCTCAATGACAAACCGGGCACCGGGAGGCAGGCCGCCGCGCGTGCCTTTGTCATCGTAAATATAGGCCGATTTCGCGGGATCAATGTAGTCCGCCCAGAGACGGATTTCGTCGTGGTTGCGTTTGCCGTTTTTGTCCTCGGCGGCATCGAAAGTGGGCGGGGTGGGGTGGGAAACGAGCAGGTGCGCCAGAATTCCGCCGCCAAGGTCAATCGGCACATCCAGATGCGTTTTGGACGACAGGCGCAGGACGTCGCGCTCGGCGGCGGTGTAGTAAGCGAGGAGGGAGGGATTGCCCGTCGGGAGCAGCAGCCGGGATCCGGGCATGTCCTTCCAGAGAAAAAACTGGAAACTGCGCAGCCGGGCGGTGTCGATGGGGAATTTCGAATAAACCGCCAGTCCGTACTGCCCCGGAAACGTGCCGAAGCCGAAGCAGTCGTTGCCGTAAGCCTCGGTGCCCGGCGTGCTGACCACGCCTCCGGCATTGTCCAGATCGAAACCGCTGCTCACGCCGGTGTTCGGCGGGGCGGTATAACGGTAAGGATAATTCAGCGGAGTGAGCCCGGGTTTCTGAGCCGCCGCCAGGAAATTGTCATGAAAAAGCCGCAGCGCGTCCCCGTTGGCGTCCCAGTCGAACTCGTTGACCAGCAGGACGTCCGGAGCCGTGCGCTGGATGGCTTCGGCGATCCGGTGGATGTCGGCGATATTCGGGCTGCCGCCGGAAGGATTGTTGAGTTCCGCGATCAGAGCCCCGGCGGAGGGACGGAAAAGCGAGGTGTTATACGTCGCGAACCGCACCTTCGCCGACGGAGCCGCAAGGAGCGCCGCCGTGCCGGCGGCGGTAAAAAGAGCCGCGCTCAGGCCAAAACAGCGGACGGCCCTCCCGGCGGCGGAAAGACGGGGCGGAAACGGAGGGCGGCGGTTATTTCTCACGGGTCAGGGTGGCGCGGCAGGCGGCCAGCCCCTGCTGCTGATCATCCGATAGCACCGGCCAGGCCAGATGCAGATGTTTCATTTCTGACAAAATCGCCGCACTCACCAGCAGCCGCATGTTGCCCTTGTCGTCGGCGGGAATGATATACCACGGGCTGTGCCTGGTGGCGGTGGCGGCGATGGCCTCCTGGTAGGCCTTCTGATATTCCTCCCAGTGGGCGCGCTCCTTCAGGTCGCCGGAGTTGAATTTCCAGTTCTTCGACGCGTCATCCATCCGCGCCAGGAAGCGTTTTTTCTGCTCCTCCTTGGAGACGTGCAGAAAGAATTTCACGATCCGCATCCCGTTTTCCTCCTGGTGTTTCTCAAAATGGCGGATTTCCTGATACCGCTGCTCCCAGAGATTGGGCAGCGATTCCATGGAGGCGGGGGGCAGCTTCTGACTTTTCAGGATTTCGGGATGCACGCGGACCACGAGCACCTCCTCGTAGTAGGAGCGGTTGAAAATGCCCACTTTGCCCCGGCCGGGCAGCGCTTTGGTGGTGCGCCAGAGAAAATCGTGGTCCAGCTCCTCGGTGCTGGGCTGCTTGAAGGCATGAACCTCAACGCCATGCGGATTGATGCCGCTCATGACGTGTTTGATGGTGCCGTCCTTGCCGGCGGCGTCCATGGCCTGAAAAACCAGCAGCATGGCATACTGGTCCTGGGCATACATCTGCTGCTGGCGGTCGTCGGTCTCCTCCTGATATTTCCGGAGTTTCGCCTCCAGCTCGTCCTTGCTGCTGTAGAGCGGCTTTTTCAGCGCGGTGGGCTGCCTTTTCAGATTCAGTTTCCCTTTGCCCGTGTAGCGGAACTCTCCCGCGTCAATGTCCGTCTTCATGCGGCAGTCTGCCGCCCGTCCGGAGACCGGTCAAGCTCCGCCGCCGGAGTTTTCGCGCGGGGATCCGCCGGACAGAAGAGATTGCTCCAGGCGCTCGGTGGCGCGGGCGTTCTGGTAAACACCGGTCATCAGCAGCAGGAAACCGGCAATCATGAACACCCAGCTGCCGGTGATGCCGTTCAGCCCGAGGCCCATCTGCCCGCGCAGCGTCTCGAGTTTGCGGTCAATTTCCGCAGCATCCGCGACCGTGGTCACCCGGCCTGTCTCCATCGCGGCCGCGCTCAGACTGTAAAGCCAGGAGAGAACAAACTGGAACACGATGCCGCTCAGCATGGCGCTGGCACCGATGAAAATCTTTTTGCTGGGGGGAAGGATCACGCCGGGGTGATGACCGAAAAACCCCGCCCGGGCAAGGGGTAAGGAAGGTTCCCATGCCAAAGAGATGCCGCCGGACGGAGGGCTGGCATTTTATTTTATTGGAGAAAAACTGACTGAGTTTCAGACCGCCGCCGCCAGCGCGGGTTCCGGATGAACGGGTTGAACCTCAAGCGCCTGCGAAGGCGGATGAACCTCGGTGTGGCACCAGCCCTTGACCTCAAGGGGAGTGAAGATTTTACCCACCACCCGGCGCATGAGGCCTTTGAGGTTCGGATTGTCGAGGTCCTGCAGGGAGCGGATGGCCTGCTCCTTGTAGCGGTCCAGGAGGTCGCCGGCGTGATTGCGGGCTTTTTCCTGGTCGCCGCCGAAGCGCTCGGTGGTCAGGCAGGACACCAGATTCACGGACGGCGCGGCCCCGGCGGCGGGAGGCTCCGCCGTGAAATCATCAAGGTCGTCCTTGATCTGGTAGGCAATGCCGAGGGCTTCACTGAAGGAACGCAAGGTTTCCTCAACTTCATCCAGACGACCGGCGTGGGCGGCGCCCAGCAGCAGAGCCACGGAGAAGGCGGGGGCGGTTTTCAGGCGGAAAATCTCCAGCACCTGCCCGCTGGTGAGCGGCGCGGGATTTTTCTGCCACGCGAGTTCGGCTCCCTGCCCCTGGCAAAGCTCGCGCTGTCCCTGGGCGGCGATGCGGATGAGCGGCACCAGAGTGGCGGCGGGCAGACCGCATTCCGCGATCAGGCGGTAACCTTCGCCGATCAGGAGGTCTCCCGCGTTGAGCGCAATCGCCAGACCCTGCTCGGTGTGCAGCGCCGGGACGTCGTAACGCTCGGCGTCGCCGTCCTCGATGTCATCGTGGATGAGCGAGGCTTTGTGGAAGCACTCGACGGCGATGGCCAGCTTTTTCACGCTGTCCGTGAAGGGAGCCTCCGCATTCTCCCGCAGGGCCTGACTGACGGCGACGGTGAGGAAAGGACGCCAGCGGTTGCCGTGTCCGGCGAGCCAGACGCGGGCGACCTCCTCGGCCTGGCCTTCCGCCGGGCCCATGAGGGAAGTGAGGCTTTCCGGCGTGAACCAGGTGCGCACCTCATCGTGCAAAGCGTTCAGATTCAGGCGGCGGGTGCGGTCCTCACTGGTCAGATGCAGGTAATCCCAGACCCAGTCGATATCCACCGTGGTGTCGATGCAGTCGTCCTGGAGCAGCGGCACGGCGACGGCGGGAATGGCGGCGGCCTCCACATACGGGAAAGTGCGCTCCAGCACGGGAAGGCACGAAATGCCGACGATGGCCTCGATTTTCCCGGTCTGGATGAGCGACATCACAATGGCGCTGCCCTCGGCCACCAGGACCGCGTAGCCGAGGCGCTCGGCCTCGTTCTGGAAATCCTGAATGGTGCAGAGGCCGCACTGTTTGCAGAGCAGGCCGAATTCATCGAAAGGCGCGGGGCATTTGCTTTCCACGCGAAGGCACTTCGGCATGAGCAGCAGGCGGCGCTCGTAGGGGATGGTGGCCAGGGATTCGCGCCAGATCTCATTGTTCAGCAAAACGCCCGCGTAGTCCCGGTAGGCCGGATCCAGCCCGGATTCCCGCACCACGCGGTCCGCGAGGTCCTTCAGCTCCTCCGAAGGCAGGGGCGGCACCGGTTTTTCCCGCTCCACGAAGTCACGGATGAACTTCAGCAGCGCATCCCGCGCGGGTTTGGTCTGGGGGATGTTTTTTTTCGGAGTCCGGAACCGCCGCGAGGTCGGCGGCAGCGCAGGCGGCAAAGTGACGGAGGGCAGGACTGCGGGAAGGGTGACGGCGGACATGCGGGAAAATGGAGGGGTCGCGGAGGATAGGCCGGGGGCTGGGAAAAGCCAAGTTTTGAATCACCGGACAGACAGGAAGGGGCTATTCTGCGGGAAATACGGGCGCGCGCCGCGGGTTTGTTTCACGCGGCTGCGGAACGCGGAACCTGAGGCGCGGTTTTCCACTCTCCGGGCTTGGATTTCAGAAAGACGGGCCACGGATGGCACGGATGAAACGAATAAACACGGATTTTGATAAAAACAGGAAGATTCTCCCAAACGGGCACACCGGGCATTTCCGGTTAAAATCCGTGCTTATCTGTTATATCCGTGCCATCCGTGGCCCGTCTTCCCGTCATTCAGGCTTAACCGCCCGGCAGCTCGTCCCAGGATTTCAGACCGGCCAGCGGCAGGGCGAAGGCGGCGGCGGCGGGCCATTCGGGGGTGCCGGCTTTTTTGAAGAGACCGTAAATGCGTTTTGGCTGGTCGGGAGTGGAAATGGTGCCGGGAACATGCCGCCGCAGGCCGAGCATGAGACCGCCCTCCTGCGAATGGTCCACGTGGCGGTGGTAGATGAAGGCGTCCACCAGCGGGACGCGGAGGCATTTTTCCCAGGCGTAGGCGTAGGCGGCGGCCTGGAGGTCCTCGCCGTCGGGCTTGGCGAGAGTGTGGAATCCCTGCTCGCTGAGAATCACGCGCCGCGGCCGGCCTTTCCAGAGCAGCTCCGGGCGGGAGAGGTGTTTGGAGAGGACTTCGAGGTTTTTGAAGGTGACGTGCGGGCTGTCGTCATCGGGCGTGGCGGCTTTGTCGAGCCAGGTGCGCGGATTGCCAAGGTCATCAGGATAAGGATGATGCGCCAGCGCCCAGTCGTAGTCGCCGCCCGCGCCCTCCCGCGCCAGCTTCGCGAAAGTGTCCATGAAATCGCGGCCGGAAGTGGCCTCCTCCGCGCTGATGCCGGGCATGGAGGCTTTCCAGTGGTGATCAAGCGGGATATAAAGCCGGGCATTGGCCGAGGCTTTGCGGACACTTTCGTGGGCGATGCGGAACGCCTGCTCGTATTCCGCGGCGGCCTGGGCCATGGGCATTTTGCCCAGATTGTACCACAGCCAGTGCGAATTCACCTCGTTGCCGATGATCCAGCCCCACACGCGGCCGTTTTCGGGATGCGCGCCGCTCCAGCGGTCGGCGAGAAATTCCATGGCCGCCCGCAGCCAGCGTTTGCCGCCGTCGGTGACGTTGTTGAAGGCGGCGATGCTGTATTTGTGGTCGGGCAGCGCTGAGGGATGCAGAAGGACCGCGTTTTTGGCGGGATCGCTGGTGGGGTAAGCCAGGATGATCAGGTAAACGAGCACCTTGGCGTCGGAGAGCGGCTTCACCTGGAGATCAAGCGCCTCCAGGAAGCGTTTCTGAAACGCGTACTCCACGCCGCCGCTGGTCCAGCGGGGATTGCCTTCGCGTTTCTCCAGGTCGATGAGGCCGGAAAGGTTGAGATTGATGCCCGCGTGATGCACGCCGAGCGCCAGGGCGTCGTCCACTATCTGCACCTGCAGGCCTTTGATATCAGGCGCGGCGGGAAACGGCGTCCCGTCCGGAGCCGCCGTCAGGGGCGGCGTGAGGAGGCTGAGCAGAGCGGCGAGCAGGGGGTAAAATCGCATCCCCCCAAGACGCGGGGGCGGTGGCGGTTGTGTCAGTGATTTTGAGGACGGCGGACGACGGGAATGAGGCGGGAACGGTGAAGGTTTCACCTGACAAACGAACACTCACAGGTGAATGATCCGGTCATGCTCCTCCGCCGCCGCGCGCCGCACTCCCGATTTTTGTTGTCAGTCCTCATGAAAATGCTGCTGCCGGGCCTCGGGCTGATGTGGTCCGCGGCCACGCCCTCCGCCTTCGCGCTGGAGATCGGCGAACGGGTGGAGGCCAACCGGACGATGAACGTGCGGAGTGCTCCCGCAGGTTCCGTGGCCGGCACTGGACGGCCCTCAGCACCGTCACGGGCGATACTCCCTTCACCGGTCCCGGCTGGAGCGCCACGGGCACGGATCCCGCGCTGGTCATGCTGAATTTCCAGCCGTATCCCGCCGGCCCGACTTTCATGCGGGTGAAAATCAGTCAAAACTGAGCCTCCGGATGCCAATCCCCACCGAGCCCATGCAATCCGACTGGTCTGACAATCCCTACGCGCCTCCCCGGGCCGACCTGGAGGATCCCCTGCCCGCCGCGCAGCCGGTCCGGATTGAAAAATCATTTCTGGTGGTGCCCCGGAAATGGATCAGCCCGCCCATCTGCCTGCTCACCGGGGAAACGGCGGGGCTTTCCGAAGTCAGGCATCTGCGGCACCGGGCGGTTTGTCCCCTGATGGCGCTGCATGGGATCGCCCTTTTTCTGGCGGCGAACGGGATTTATCTCCTGGCGCTGCTTTTCTTTGCGGCCGGGGTGCTGATGCAGCGGTTTTTCGGAATTCCCGGGCACTGGTTTCTTTTTCCCCGCACCCGGATCTCCCACCGCCTTTCCCGGCGTCTGCTCACCCGCCGGAAATGGCTGACCGCCGCCGCGGTGCTGCTGGGCACCGCCCTGTATCTGCTTGGCCCGGATCAGGTGACTGGCGCCATGACTTCGTTCTGTCTGCTGATTCTCATCTATCTTCCCACCCGCCGCCCGGATGTTGCCAGGACGGACGGTGATTACGCCTGGGTGCGCGGCATTCCGCGGGAAGTCCGGGAAAAAATCGTGCGCATGGATGCCCTGCGGCGGCAGGAGGAGCCTCCGGCCGGCGTTCCCGGCGTCACGGCAGAGGCAACGCGCGGTTAAAATCTGTCATAACAACGGAATTCATCACCATTTTTCTCCAGCGGAACCCGCTTCCATCATTTATCTCCCCGAGCCTGCGCCCTGCGGGAAAGGCTCAGGCCGGGAATTGCTGCCCGGCCGGGCGTGGAAGAATTTTTTCGAGGTAGGTGAGGCGTTCGCTGATTTCCGTCATGGCCAGCAGGGGCTGACGGGCGAGGGCTTCCGTGACAAAATGAGCGGCCACAAAGTCCGCGAGATGCTCGGGATCCGTGAGAGCCTCCAGCCGGCAGGCGAGCTGCTCGCCGAGATCCGAATTTTTCCGCATCAGGCGCAGCACCCGCTTGAGCAGGCTGGTGGCGGCGCAGCGCGAGGCCTCGGGCGCGGAATCCCGGGAGACCACAGGCTCGATGCGGGCGGTGCGGAAAGGCTGCCGCTGTTCCCAGCCCGTGAATTTCACCCGGCGCAGGCCCTGGAGCACCAGACGGGAGGTTCCGTCCGGATATTCCACACAGGCCCGGATGACAGCGGCGGTGCTGTATTCGTGAATATTCTCATCCCCCTCCGGGCACAGGCCCTCCGGGCAGTGACGCAGAGTGCCCACACACAGAAGGCGGTCCGTGCGCAGTGCCTGGGCCAGCATGGCCCGGTACCGGGGTTCGAAAATATACAGAGGGAGCAGTCCGCGCGGAAAGACGTTGCACTCGGGCAGCAGCATCACAGGCACGGTGTTCGGGAGTGTCATTGCTTGGGGAAAGGGAGGCGTCGCGGCCCGGTTTTCCGGGTTCATCAGATCCGGCTCATTCTCTACAGAGCAACGCGGCCTCCGCAATTCGGGATGCCGGGGCGGGAAAAGTCGCGGGGCATTTGTTATTCATCCGGGGTTCCGGGCTTTTCCGGAGAGACTGGAGCGGGAGTTCCAACGGGGCGGGATTCCGGATTTTGACCGGAGCATCGGGGTGACCAGGTTGCAGGTTGCGCCGGGAGCGGCGCGTGGTTTAGGTTGCCTGAAGCAATTTTTATGACGATTCCGCCTCAAGTTTCCCTTCCCGTTATCCCTGTCGGCCCGCTGTCCATGGACGGCGTGCGGCCCCTGTTCATCCTGGGCCCCTGCGTCATGGAATCGGAGGCGTTTGTGTGGGAGATGGCGCGGGCCATTCAGAAAATCACGGAGGAGGCGGGGGTGAAGTTCGTCTTCAAGGCGTCCTACGACAAAGCCAACCGCACCTCCGGCGGCGCTTACCGCGGACCGGGCTGCGAGGCCGGCTGCGCGCTGCTGGCGGAGGTCGGACGGGAACTCGGAGTGCCGGTGACCACGGATGTGCATTCGCCGGAGGAGGCCGCCATTGCCGGGAAATACATCGACATTCTCCAGATCCCGGCCTTCCTGTGCCGGCAGACGGATCTCATCATCGCGGCGGCGGAGACCGGTAAAGTGGTGAATGTGAAGAAGGGACAGTTTCTCGCGCCGTGGGATGTGAAAAACATCGCGGACAAAATCCGGGCCGCCGGAAATGAGTATTTCTTTTTTACGGAGCGTGGCGCGAGTTTTGGTTACAATGCGCTCGTGGCCGACATGCGTTCGCTCTACTGGATCCGGGAGCAGGGTTACCGGGTGGTTTTTGACGCCACCCACTCCGTGCAGCGTCCCGGAGGCCTCGGCGGCAGCACGGGCGGGGACGGACACCTCGCGCCGGTGCTGGCGCGGGCGGCGGTGGCGGCGGGCTGCGACGGGATTTTCATGGAAACGCACATCAATCCGGCCAAAGCGCTTTCTGATGGACCAAATCAGGTCCCGCTGGCAGATTTAGGCAAAGTTCTGCGCACCCTGCGCTCTCTGCATGAAGTTGTCTCACTGTAACCCTGGCGTGATGCGGATCCTGATTTCAAAACTCTCCCCGGCGGCCGTCCTTGTGCTGGCCGGGTGGGCGGTTTCCGTTTCCGCCTGGGGGGAAAATCAGAAACCCGCGCCGGAAGCCGGTGTTTCCGCTTCCTCAGGGACGGAACCGTCCCCGGAGAAGGCCAAGGAAACAGAGCCTTCGAAAAAAGAAACTCCGCCCGGCAGCCCGGCGCCGGAGGAGGAAATGGAAGCGGAAGCGGAGACGGATGACCACTCCGCGGCGGCGTCCGCGGAGGAGAAACCGGCGGCCTCCAGTGACTCCGAATCCGATGAGGATGAGAATAATCATGACAACGACGGAGCGGCGGCATTTCTGCCCTCGCGGGAGCAGGCGGCCCGCGCCAAACTGAATGCCCTGCTGCCCCCCGGCAGCACCCATCGCGGCGTTTATTATCCCTCCTTCCGGCCGGTTCAGCCTGATTCCGATGCCGTGAATCCTCTCACGGGCGCGCCGCTGGGAGTGGATGCGCCGATGGATTCGCTTTTCAAAAGCGACGCCGTCACCCGGCTGGATGACAATCATGTGCAGTTTGACCGCGCCAACTGGGTGCAGTTTGAGCGCACACCCGCCGCGGACGGCACGCCCGTGCCCTCCATGCGTCTGGAAATGGAGCGCGGGGTGTATGATCTGAAAAATCAGATTCTGATGAGCAATCAGCCTGTGAGGATTGAAAATCAGCGGATGGCCATCACCGGCGACAGCATGCTGCACGACCGCATAAGCGGGCTCACGGAACTGACCGGACGGGTGCGGATCGTCTTTTTCGCGGAGGAACCCGATCAGGAATCCTCCAAAACCGCATCCACCCCGGAGCCGGAGCCCGTGAAGGAAACCGCTCCCGCTGTTTCCCCGCCGTCTTTGCCGAAATCCGCCTCCAAAAAAAGCGCCGCGGCTCCCGCTTCCCGGCGCTGACAATTGAATTTCCCCGCAAAAAAAATTATGAAAGCAGTCCCATGGCTCACCCTGCCGGTCCTCGCTGTCCTCACGGCAGCCCCCGCCCGGGCACAGAATACAGCCCCCGCTCCGGAGAAAAAAACCGCCAAATCCTCCTCCAATTCCGCCAAACCCCCGGTTCACAAACCCGAACAGTCAGCCCTGAATCAGGTTCAGCAGGATGCGCGCGCCAAAAAAGCCCTCCAGGAATCCGCTGATATTCTGAGGGAATCCATCAGAAAAGAGCAGGCCGCCACCAAAGAGGCCAAAAGACTGAACAAGGATCAGGTGAAGGCGGATCCCGAAAAAGCTCTTCAGGACATCAAAGACAAGCTTTCGCCGGAGGACACCGCCGCTTTGAAGGAGCAGCTGAAAAAAACCGCCAAAACAGTTCTGGATAATGACGAGACCAAAAAAATGATTGAGGAGGTGAAGAAAAAAGGCGCCGCCGCGGTGGACGAGGCCAAAAAGAGCAAACCTTCAACCGCGCCCGCGCAGCCTTCCGCGCCGCTGCCTCCGCCGACCACTTTTGATAAAATCCCCGGCCCCACTCCCGTCGCTCCGGTCCTTCTCCCGGCTCCGCCGAGACGGACAGTCACCACGGTGGTGAACGGCGATAAAATCGTGCTTCCCCCCACCACCGACCCCAATCATCCCGGCCAGCCGCTCAAGCCCGCGGATCCTTTGGGCCGCACCTATGTGATTATGGGAAATGCCCAGATCAAAATGCCGACGATGCAGGTGGATGCGGACCAGATTGTCTGCCTGCAGGAAGTTTCCGGCGCCGGCCAGGGGCTCCTGGGCATGGGCGGCAACAACACCGCCGCCGCTCCCCGCCCCAATGATCCGGTGAAGCCCGCCGGCACGGCCGGGTCCGGAAAAAAATCGGACGCCAATGGTCTGGAAAACATGGTCGCCACCGGCCGCGTGCGGGTCGTGCGTCTGGACAACGGGAAGGAGTATCACGCCAAGGGCAACCGTATGGTTCACGATCAGAAAACCGGCGCCACCACCATCACCGGCTGGCCGACGCTTCAGGAGAGTAACCGCCTGACCACCGGCAATGAGGAGAATTCCGTGATCGTGCTTTATTCCAATGGGAAGAAGCCCTATCTGGACAGATGCACCTTCAAAATGCTGAGTGACCCGAAAACCGCCCAGTCGCCAGGCAATCCGGCACCGGCTTCCCGGGACGGAACAGCAACAGCAACAGCGGATTCCCCCCCGCCCGCAGCAGTCTCCACCGCTCCGGCAGTCACTGCGGAGCGCCCCGCGGTCCCCGGCGCCACACGCCGCTCCGCCGCCCCCTCCTCCAGATGATGCCCGCAGGGCGGGTCGCAATTTTTCCATCCCGCCCCGCCGGTTCTCCGCTTTTTTGACTCCCTGATTCCGCAGCCTCATGTCCGCCACGCAAACCGCCCCGTTCCCGGCTCCCGGCCAGTTAAAACAGGAGGAATTTCTTCTCTCCACCAGCGGGCTCAAAAAAGTCTACGATGGCCGCGCGGTGGTGAATGGCGTCGATATCACCGTCCGCCCGGGCGAGATTGTCGGTCTTCTGGGGCCCAACGGGGCGGGTAAAACGACCACGTTTTACATGATCGTCGGTCTTGTGGCCCCCAATGGCGGCCGCGTATTTTTCAACGGAGCCGACGCCACGGATCTTCCGATGTACAAACGCGCCCGGCTCGGCATGGGTTATCTTCCCCAGGAGGAATCCATCTTCCGCAAGCTCACGGTCGAGGAGAATATCATGGCGGTGATGGAGACGCTGAAAATCTCCAAAGCGGAAAAACGCGAGCGCTGCGACGGTCTGCTCACCCGCTTCGGCATCGGTCATCTGCGGAAAAACACGGCCCTGACGCTCTCGGGCGGCGAAAAACGCCGCCTCACCATTGCCCGCAGTCTGGTGACCGAGCCCAGTCTGCTCATGCTCGACGAGCCCTTCAGCGGTGTGGACCCCATCGCCGTCAGCGAGATTCAGGAAATCATCCGCAGTCTCAGCGAGGCTGGACTGGCCATTCTGATCACGGACCACAACGTCCGGGAGACCCTTTCCATCGTGGACCGCGCCTATCTGATATTCGAGGGCCAGGTGCGCCGCGAGGGACCGCAGGAATTTCTGGTCAATGACCCGCTCAGCCGTCAGCTTTATCTCGGCGAGAGCTTCAGCATGTGAGGATCCCTCCCTGAAAAAGCCATGCCGGCAAACCACCAAGCAGCAGACAACCAGCGCCTCCGGACTTTCCTCCAAAATCCATTTCTCACCCCGGGAAAGCCTGTCGGCTGACCGGATTGTTACACCCCAAACCCACGCGAACCATGCAAACCGCCAATGTGGACCTGAACATCACCGTCACGGGACGACACCTGGAAGTCACCGAAGCCATCCGGGAGTATGCGAGGAAGAGGATTGAAAGTCTTCACCTCGATTACCCGCGGATCATTGAGGCCAAAGTCATTCTGGACGTCCAGACACACCAGCGGCAGTTCGCTGAAATCGTGCTCTTCTGCGCCAACCACATCACCATTGAGGCCAGTTCCACCAGCGAGCTGCTCTACGCGGCCATTGATGAAACGGTGAGCAAGATCGCGCGCCGCATGAGGAAGCACAAGACCCGCCTCCTCAAAAACCGGCCCCGCAGCGGCTCCATCCGGCACATGGACGAGCATGTCTTCAATTCCGAGGAGGCGGATGATCATGAGAAGGAGGAAATGGAGCCTCTCATCATCCACAAGGAGAACTACCGCATCCGTCCGCTTTATCCGGACGAGGCCATCACGGAACTCGAACTCGGCGAACGCACCTTCCTCGTTTTCCACAATCAGAAAACCCACCAGCTCAATATCGTCTTCCGGCGGCCGGACGGCGATTACGGCATGATGGAACTGCCTGAAAGCAGCGCCGTGGCCGCCGCCTGATTGATTGATGGGTCCGTCCCGCGCCTGCCGCTGCGCGGATATTTCCGGGGGAAGAGAATCCGGCGCCTGAAGGGCGCGGGACCTCTTCCCCCTTTTATTTTCCTTCCTGCGTGTTCTCCGCGCCCTTCTGTTCAATTCCTCCTCTCAAACCACTGTTTTCACACCCTTGCGGAGCCCTGCTCCGTTGGTATGGTCCCCTTCCCTTTTTCTTTCCCCACAGCACTCATGGCCCTCGCGAAAATCACTCAAGTCTCCGGCACCGCCGTTCATGTTCCCGGCTCCGACATCGACACCGACCGCATCATCCCGGCACGTTTCATGAAATGCGTCACCTTTGACGGCCTGGGCGAATTCCTCTTTTACGACGTCCGCAAACACCTCGACGGCACGGACAAAACGCATCCCCTGAACGATCCCCGCTTCAAAGGCGCGAGCATCCTCCTTTCCGGGGTCAATTTCGGCTGCGGCTCCTCCCGTGAGCACGCTCCCCAGGCGCTTTACCGCTACGGTTTCCGCGCCGTGATCGCCGAAAGCTTCGCGGAAATCTTTTTCGGCAACTGCACCACCCTCGGCATTCCCTGCGTCACCGCCACCACGGCGGACATCGCGCTTCTCTCCGAACGCCTGGAGGCGGATCCAAACCTGAAAGTCACGGTCGATGTGGAGAAAAACCGCGTCTTTTTCGGCGATGAGAATTTCACTGTCCACATCCCCGACAGCGCCCGCGAAGTCCTCATCGCCGGTCACTGGGACCCCATCGCCGACCTTCTGGAAGCCGAGCCCGATGTCGCCGCCACGGCCGGCAGACTCGACTACATGGCAAAGTAATCCGGCTGCGGGCTCAAAGGAGATAAGCGCAATACCGCTTCCCGGCCGAATTCCCCGGAGTATTTCAACCGCTGCTCACTGAAGTTTCCGTGCCAGCTCCTGATGGTCGGCCTCACTGAAACCACCCGCATCCAGCGCGGCCTGGGCGGCGGCGCGGTTGCCGTTGGCCTTCCAGCCGGCCAGAGCGGTGGCGGCGGCATCCCGGCGACGGGCGCTGTCGCCGATACTGTTGGCCCAGGCCCAGGCGCTTTCGGGATCGTCCCGGGCAATGGTGTTCACCAGATTGCCGGTGGCCATATCGCGGCCTTTTCCCTCCGGCAGATTCTGCACCCACTGCGAGGCCCCGACGGCGTCATAACCCGCCCAGGTCGAAACCACGCCGGAAACCGCTTCATCCCGCGCCCCGCCCTCCGGCAGCGCGAGTGACCAGGCGGCCGCTTTGCCGGCGTCCGTCTGGGCGATCTGCGTGGCCACCGTGCGGGCCACGGCCTGATTCTCGGATTTGGCCGCGTCCGCCGCGCTCAGGCTGGTGACAAAGCGGGAATAAAGCGACTCCACCCGGTCCGGTGACTGCATGGCCGCCTGCTCCACCACTTTCCCCAAAGCCGCCGACTGATCCGCTCCACTCAGCGAGCCGGCCCATTTTTCCGCTTCCCCGAGACTGCGCCCGGCCAGGCTCAGGGCCACGGAACGGGTCACTTCCGCCCGGGTGTCGGGATTTTGGATTTTGGCAATCTCCAGCCCCGCTTTTTCAGGATCACTCCGGGCCCAGTTGCTGATGGCTGATGAGAGCGCGGATTTTTTCAGCGCCTCCGTCCCGAGATTTCCGGCCCATGCCACCGCTTTTTCGGGGTCAGTCCAGGCGAGCGCGGAGGCGATCTGGCTGGCGGTTTCCGGCTGCTGGGAGGTGGACTGAAGTTTCCCGAAAAGCTTCATCGCCTCGTCCGGCTGATAATAACTCAGACTGCGCAGCGCCTGGGTCATGGCCTGCTCCCGCACGGACGCCAGAGGGATTTTCTCGACGGCTTCCGTCAGCCCCACCGGATCCGAATACATCCGCTCCCACATGCCGCCCTGGTAAATGCTCCGCGCCAGATTGGCCGGCAGCGAGGCCGCCAGCTTCAGAATTTTATCCCGGTTCTCCTCCGACGCGTTCCTCGCCAGTGCGGAGAGCGCGCCGGTCTTGTCCGCAAAATTCGTGAAGTCCGACGCCTTGTTCATGGCGAGGTCAAAATCCCGCAGGGCAAGGTTCGAAATCGCCTGATTGATGACATTTCCCCGGTTGGTCCCGACATCCGCGGATTCCAGCAGCTTCAGGCTTTTCTCAGGATCCATCTGCGACAGCGCCTGCAGAGCCGAAGTCGTGGCCGCGACTTTCTCCTGGGTGGAGGGAAGCGTGGCCGCCCAGGCGGTGGCGGCATCGTAATCCGTGATCGCCCAGCGCTCCATCAGACCTTCCAGCGCCTGGGAACGGACCTGGCCCAGCGGCAGACCGCGCGCCGCCTCGCCGGCCGCCATGGGGTCTTTTTCCGCCCAGGCGCCCATGACGCTGCTCATGGCCCACGAGCCCTCACGGCTTTTGACCTCGGAGGCGAATTTAAAGGCGGTTCCGGGATCCTTGGCGCTGAGAGCCATGATGACCGAGCGCTGGGCCTCGCCCTTCATGGGCCCGAAGGTGGAGGCCGTCCGCCAGGCCTGGGCCGGGTCCTTGGTGGCCATGGCGTCAAAACCGGCGCTCATGGCGTTCCAGCGGTAAAACTGATCCCCGCTGGTGCGGGCGCTTTCAATCACTCCCTGGGGATCCAGTTCCGCCCAGCGGGTGAACACGGCGGCGGACAGCTGGCCCGTGTTTTTATCCGTGGACCATCCCTTGCCCATAAAAGAGCGGGCCGCCGCCCGGGCGGCGGCCACATCAAGGGTGGAGGCATACTGGAGAATGGCGGCCTGACTTTTCAATCCGCCCGCCGGATCCAGGGAACCCAGCAGCTTCGCCGCCCCGGCGGGCAGCAGGCCGCCGACGGGCGGGGTTTTGGCGGCCGTGGTCTGCGTTCCGGGCACGGGCGGCAATGCCGGGGTGACGTCGGCTGACGGGGCGGAATCGCCGGGATTTTCCGGAACTGGAACCGGAGCCGTGCGGCGGGCGGTGAGCCAGCCGGCTCCAAAAAGGGCGGCGGCGGAGACGGTCAGAAAGGTTCCGGTGCGGAGGCGGGCGGGGAGGGACATATGGGGAATGCTGGCCTATCAGACCAGGGCCGGTATTGTCACGTTCAATTCCGTCAGTTAAGAAAAGTTATCCCGGACGGAAAATCAACATACATTCCCTTTCACGCGTATACCCGAACGGAAAGACGCCGGATGGGGATGCCATGAGCCCGGTATTCCTCCGGAAACCGGCGGCTTTCCGGCCGCCATCAGCCACAGGCCGCATCCCGCTGCCAGACTCCCAACCAGTTGTTGAAGGGCGTGCGGCCCCACAGCGGGCGCAGCGATCCCTTCAGACCCGATTCCTGAAGGCAGGACTGGAGGAAATCCGCTGTCGGATAATGCAGCGCATGATCCCGCATCCAGCGTGTGATCCTCGCCACCCGGTCGCCCGCCCGTGTCAGGCGGCCGCGCCAGTTGCCGGAAGCGAGGCCGCTGCGCAGAATCAGCCGTCCGCCGGGACCCACGCGCCGCGCGGCGGCCTGGAGCAGCCCGCGCTGCTCGTCAGGCGTGAAATACTGCAGAATATCAAGAATGGTCACGCTCCCGGCATGATCCGGCAGCCCTGTCCGGGCATCGCCGGAGGTGAAATCCGTGTCCGTCCCCAGCCGCACCGCCACCTGCCGGGCGCTGTCGATTTTCCGCGGATCGTAATCAAAGCCGGAAATCCGGGGTGTCCATCCCCGCGCCCGCAGATAAAACGCCAGCACCCCCATGCCGCAGCCAATGTCCAGCAGCGGCTGCGAGGTGGTTTCCAGTTCCTTGAAAACCGCCTCGTAAAGCGGGTCCGTGGCCAGCTTGGTCAGCACGTACCAGCGCTCGGAAGCGGCGGGAAATTCGAGGGCGAACCGCCTGATGTTGAAGGTTTTATCACTCATGCGGCGGGACGGGATTTTCCGGACAGCCGGCCGGCGATCAGCCCCGGCCAGCGTAGAATGCCCCCGGGCATCAGGCGTAGAAAGAGGGAGACCAGGCGCACGTTGTCGCGCAGGTAATGATAGTGCGAGACGCCGCCCTCGGCCGCGTTCAGATAGCGCACGGGCGTCGGCACATTGATGACCGGCACCCGCCGCCAGCAGAGCCGGATACCGGATTCGCATTCAAAATCATACCGCCGCCCGAACCAGGTGTTCCCCATCACGGCCAGCAGATCCCGCAGCGGAAAAACCCTCATCCCGAACATCACATCGCCGATGCCCCACCAGCCGCTGTGGAAATCGGTCCAGAAATTCGCCACCTTGCGCCCCAGAATACGCTCCCTCGGCGCGTTCTCCGGGAACACCGGCTTTCCGAAAATCATGGCCTGCGGGTGCTTTTCCGACAATTCCATGTAGCGCGGGATAAAATCCGCCGGATGCTGCCCGTCCGCGTCAAACGCCAGCACATGGGAAAATCCCGCCGCCAGCGCCGCCGCCGCGCCGGTGCAGATGGCCGCGCCTTTTCCCCGGTTCCGGGCGTGATGCAGCACGCGCAGTTGCGGTTCCGTCCGCGCCAGTTCATCCAGCAGCGCGCCCGTCCCGTCATCGCTCCCGTCCACCACCACCCACACGGGAGTCCACTGGGCCAGGACTCCGCGCACCACCTCCACCACCCGCGGACCGGTGTTGTAGGTGGGAATGAGGACGAGGCGGGTGTCGGAGGGAATAGGCACGGGCACAGGGAGCCCGGATTGTGGCGCATTCCCGGCAAATGGAAAGGTCCAAAACCATCCCGGCTCATGATCCGCACAGGGAACGGGCTCCGGCCACAGCAGCCAAAAGGCCCCTCTTTTCACCGCCGTTTCTGTTCAGTTTCTGATGTCCCACGTCACCGGCCCCGCATCCGCCGGGTTGTGTGTCAGCGGCGTATTTCCCGCACGGTCCAGACCCGCGGTGGTCGTGAAGCCCGTCGGGGTGGACAGCGAGGCGTCGGTTTCATCGGAATACGTCACCGTGACCGCCGACAGCGCCGCCACCGGGCCGTCGGCGGCGGCGATTTTGAAATTCCCGTCCTTCACCGGCACACTGGTGACGGGCAGATTCGGATTCACGGGCGTCAAAGTGACCGTGCCGCGCGGCACCGGTTTGCCATGGAAGGTCAGTTGGCCGGAAAAAGCCGTGCGCGATGCGCGGCCCAGCCACTGATTCTGCCGCATCCACACCCGCAGATGCTCCGGCCAGCTTCCGGTCACGGGATTGCCCGGGGCCAGCCCCACACCGTGCGGACCATCCTGATACACATGCAGTTCCGAGGGCACGTCATGTTTCTGGAGAGCCTCGAAAAACCGGATGCTGTTGGCGACCGGCACCGCTTTGTCGGCGGCGGTGTGGAAAATAAAGGCGGGTGGCGTGGCGTCCGTGACCTGAAGCTCGTTGGAAAGCAGGGCGATCAGCCCGGGATCGTCCTTCCGGTCGCCCAGCAGATTCCGCACCGAGCCTTTATGAGTGATTGCCGGGTCAAACGACAGCACTCCGTAACAAAGCACCTGAAAATCCGGCCGGCAGCCCTGACGGTCCACCGGGTCCGGCGCGGCGGGATTTCCGGCATCGTAATGCGTGCCCGCCGAGGCCGCGAGGTGCCCGCCCGCCGAGAAACCCATGATTCCCAGTCTGGCGGGATCAATCCCGTCCACCCCGGCCCGCGATCTCGCCAGCCGCAGCGCCCGCTGCGCATCGCCCATTTCAATGGGATGCCGGTATCCCCGGCTGCCCAGACGGTAATGCAGCACATAGGCCGTGACCCCGAAGCTGTTGTAAAAACGCGCCGGCTGGATGCCCTCATGGTCATCCGCCAGACCGCCGTAACCGCCGCCGGGACAGACCACCACCGCGCAGCCGTTGGCCGGGGCCTTGTCAGGCCGGTAAACATCCACCCAGGGCTGATCCGCCGGCTCCTTCCCCGTCGCCCCCGGCGCGCCATCGGGCCAGAGCGGGACTTTGACAGGATCCGCCGCGCGGGAAATCGCCGGCGTCAGGGAAAAAGAAAGCATGAGGGTCAGCCACAGGAAATGTTTCATAACAGCTCCCATTACGCGGCGGCGCCGGCCGCTTCTCAACCGCCAGGAAATCGCGCCGGCCGATCAGTCAGATCAGCGCCCATCCTCAAACCCGCCCGAATTTCCGCGCCAGTTCCTGAAACGACAGCTGAATGACCGTCGGCCGCCCCGCCGGGCAGCAGTAGGGCATTTCGCAGGCCATCAGCCGCCGCACCAGTTCCGCCGCCTGCCCCACCGACTGCGGGGCCTGAAGCCGCGCCGCCTGACGCGCCACCGCCGCCGCGATGGACTCGTCATCCAGCCGCCGGGCCGGAGCGCGGTCCCCGGCATGGCGCAGATCGTCCAGCAGCGCGCTGAGCAGCGCCGCCGTTCCGCCGTCGGATTTCCAGAAAGCCGGGAGGCTGTCCACCATGACGGTGTTGGGCCCGAATTCCTCCACTCCCAGACCCATCCGCCGGAGCGCGGCCATCTGCGGTTTCAGAAAATCAAATTCCCTCGGACTCAGCGGAATGGTCAGCGGTGTCAGCAGCGCCTGCGAAACCACTCCCTGCCGCGAGGCACGGTCCCGGGCCTCCTCAAAAAGCACCCGTTCCCACGCCGCCCGGTGATCCATCAGCACCAGACCCTCCGCGCTTTCCATCACCGCATACAGCCCGCCCAGCAGCCCGGTCACCCGGAATTCCGGCACCGCCTTCTCCGGAATCCGGGGAACCACCGGCGCTCCGGCAGCGGTAAACGCCTGATCGTCAGCCGCTGCCGACACTTCAAAAGCATCCCTCGTCCCGGCTTCCGGGGACTGTCCGGAACCAGTATCCGCCACGTCCCTTCCACACCCGATATTTTCCTCCGGCGGAATTTCCTGCTGACCATTCCTCCTTCCTGAAAAATTTCCCGCCCTTCCCCCTGCCTCTGCCCTGCCCGGCCCCGCCTCCAAATCCGGAATCAGCGATGGCTGAACCGCCGATGGCTGCCAGCGGGGCACCGGCACTGGCACTGGCACGGAAATACCGGCCGGCCTGCTGCTGCCCTTGCCATTGTCACTGCCGCCAGCGCTCCATTCCTCGCCGCTGCCGCCTGCCGGAAAGCCCTCCGGCACCGCGATCCGCACCGACCGGCCCCGGCGCAGGGTCTCCGCAATGATCTCCGCCAGCGCGCTCTGCACCGCCAGGCCGTTGCGGAATCGCACCTCGCGCTTGGCCGGATGCACATTCACATCCACCGCCGCCGGATCGATCTCCACCCGCAGAAACACCACCGGCGACTGCCCGCGCGGCAGCGCCTCGCCATAACCGCCCCGCAGCGCGTGGGAAAACACCGGACTCTCCACCGGACGGCGGTTTAAAAACGTGAACTGCAGCGCGCGGTTTGTCCGCAGCAGTCCGGCCTCGCCGATGAAACCGCTCACCAGCACGGGCCCGCGCTCCGTTTCCCGCACCTCCAGCAGGCGCTCCGTCAGCTCCGCTCCGGCCAGACCCGCGATTCTCTCCAGCAGCTGCCCGCCCGGCGGCAGGTGAAACAGGCAGCGGTCGTCCCGCGTGAGACTGAACCCCACCTCCGGATGCGCCAGCGCCTGCACCCGCACCTGCTGTTCAATGTGACTGAACTCCGTGTCCTCCGACCGCAGGAACTTCCGCCTCGCCGGCACATTGTAAAAGAGTTGCCGCACTTCAATCTGCGTCCCCGGCGCGTCCCCGGCATCACAGACCTCCACCACCGTCCCGCCCTCCACCGTCACCCGCGTGCCTGTCAGCGCGTCCGCCGGACGGGTGGACAGCGTGAATTTGGAAACACTGGCGATACTCGGCAGCGCCTCCCCGCGAAAACCTTTCGTCAGAATGGCAGCCAGATCACTGCTGGTGCGTATCTTGCTCGTGGCGTGCCGCTGAAGACACGCCACCGCATCCTCCCGGTCCATGCCCACCCCGTCATCCACCACTTTCAGCACCGCCGTTCCCCCGCGCCGCGCCAGCACGGAAATCGTGGCCGCTTTGGCGTCCAGACTGTTCTCCACCAGCTCCTTGATCACGGAAGCCGGGCGCTCCACCACTTCCCCGGCCGCCACCTGGCTGGCCAATAAATCAGAGAGAACTTGAATAATCGCCATGACCCAGGTAAAAGACCGGGAAATTCCCTACGCGACAGGGGAAATTTGCTTGAGAGTTTTTAAAAAAAACTTAGGATTTCCATAATTTCCTGTCCTCCGTCCGGTCCACTTTTTACCGCGATATGATTGAAATCACCGACAACGCCGCCGCTCATCTGCGCCAACTCCTTGTGGATAAGGAAGCCACGCCGGATATGGGCCTGCGCCTGCTCGTGGAGCGCGGGGGCTGCGCCGGACTCCAGTATGCCATGACTCTCGGCACACCCGCCGAGGGGGATTTTGTAATTGAACGCGGAGGCGTGAAATTCATCGTGGCCGCCGACAGCACCCATTACCTGCGCGGGTCGCAGGTCGATTACGAGGAGTCGCTGAACGACAGCGGCTTCAAGATCCACAACCCCAACGCCGCCCGCTCCTGCGGCTGCGGCACCTCCTTCGAGCCCGCCGCCCCGACTTCCGGTCCTGTGCCCGAAGGGCAGCCCTGCGGCAGCGCCGCCGCCTGATTTTTCCTCAGTTTCTTTTCACTAAAAAACCCAGATGCGTCCGCACGTTGAATTCATGAATACCCCGCGCGGTTCTCTGTCGCGGACGAATCAGGTGGTTAAAAAAACGGACGGAGGCATGTTCTGGTGGACCATCGGCATCAGCGTGCTCATCGGCATGGCCACGTTTTCGTGGATTTTCAGCATCTTCGTCTTCACTCATCCGGAAACCCCGTTCAATTACGGCTTTCTGGAGAAAATGCACCGGCTGGACGAGATCAGACAGTTCGATGAAAAGTCCGTTCCCTCCGGTAAAAGCTACAGCCCCAAGGATTTATACCAGAAATTCTACACCCTCAGCGACCGCAACCTGAAGGACAACAATTCCATCCTGCGCCGGAATTACATCACCAATTACAAGAACAAGGACGAGAAGCCCTTCTATATCAGTGGCCGCTTCCGGGTGGTTCAGGCCCGGCCCCTCACCAAGGACGACGTTTTCACCACCGGCATGGTCGCCCGCGCCGTGGCCATCAATGAGGACGACCGCGAATACCGCAATGTCGTGGTGGAGTACGTCCTCCCCACAATCGCCGACGCCAAACCCGAGCAGCAGTTCTCCGCCGGTGACATCCTTGATATCGACAGCCGCCGCAAAAAACGCCGCCTCTACAGCTCCGTCATCAACGTCAAGCGGATCAACGAGGACGTCATGGTCTTCACCGTGATCCCCCTGCTCTACGGGGATCACACCGTGGACGCCGCCAAAGGCATCACCCTCACCGCCGCCCCGCCCGCCCGTCTGAATCTTAAAGCCCCCCTGCCCATCACGGACAGCGGTTCCGGTGCCGGTCTCGCTGATCTCAGCCCCGCCGCGGACAGGGAGCGGGAAACTCCGCTCCCCCTGACCAGCGTCGCCGCCGCCAAATAATCCCGGTTCCCGGCCATTGATTGGGAGTGTGGCCGGAAGCGCCGGCACTGCAGCCGCTTTGGATGGGCGCTGCTCCGGCCCGCACGCCGGATAGCCCTTTTCATAATCCAGTCAGCCCGGCGGCAAGGCGCAGTTTCCGGATCAATTCATCACGTTCCCGAATCCGCGGGCCGCAGTCCACTGAAATATCTCCTTCAATAATAGCCCGCAAAAGCTCCGGCCGGCGTTCATCACCCACGACCAGCGTGAAGATACCGGACTCAATGGAAGTCAGCGGTCCCCATTTCCTTCGGATATTCGGCTCCGTGAAAACCGGGAGAAGCACTGTCCCCTCCTCATCCAAGAAGGTGTAAAGGCCATCCTCAACGTCGATCCCCTCACAACCGGTATTCGCCTCAGCAATATTGCTGAACACCGTCACGGTGAAATCATCCGCAAAAGCTAAAATCATGAAAATGGCAGTGGACGGGCGGACTTGAATTCCCCGCCTACTGCTCCTCCAGTTCGTGGGCCAGGCGTTCCTGCCCTTTGCGGTTGCGGTGGCTGAGGAGGATCACGATGGCTTTGAGCAGTTCATTGCCGGCTTCGGGGCTTTTGCTCAGGAAAAGGTCGAAAGCGTCCTTGGAAATCCGCCAGATTTTGGAGGCCACGGCGGCGGTGACAAAAGCGCTGGCCTCGACTCCTTCAAGGAAACTCATTTCGCCCACCGTTTCCCCCTGATGAATGTAGCCCAGCGGCACAATCTGATCGGGCGAATGCAGGGTCACGGCCAGTTCGCCGTCCACCACAATAAAAAGATGATCGGTCGGCTGTCCCTGGACGACCACGGGCTCGCCTTTGACGTAGGAAAGGAACTCGCCGCCATCCGTCAGCGCGGCCCGGCTGCCGGGGGAGACCTGGCTCAGGATTCCCAGCGGCGGCAGAATTTCGGAAGTTTCGAGGATCTCGGACATGGGCGGGACCCTTCGCAAATCCGGGCAAAACCGCAAGAGTTTAATCCCTTCAGCCTGTGGATTTCACCCCCGGAGCGACCGGGACCGGCGCGGGTGCGGAGGTTTCAATATAAATGTCCACCTGCTGGCCGACATACAGGCGTCTGCCGTCCTGCCGGGCGAGGCTGAAAATGACCTGAAGCACCCGGGTGTCCACCCGTTCGGTGCTGTCGCCGGTCAGGGATTTTTTCGGCACCACAAACGGATCAATCCGCACAAATTCCAGCGGCAGCCGGTCCCGGCTGTCGCCCTTCAGATAAGCGGCAGCGGCGCGGCCGGACTCCACCAGCGGGGCGTTCTGCTCATCGACATCCGCCCGTATCTGAAGGGTGTCCACATCGCCCAGAATCATCAGCGGCTCCGGCGGATTCACGTTGGCGTATTCGCCCTCGCGCAGGTTCACACGGAGAATGGTCCCGTCGCGGCTGGCGCGCACCGTCAGCACCTCCAGCTCGGTTTCCGCCTGACTCAGCTGCGCCTGCGACGCCTCCAGGGAAGCCTGGCGCTGGGCGAGGATGCTGTCCGCCGTCTGCACCGCGAATTTCCGCCGGTTCAGTTCGTCCTCGCTTAGAATCCTGGCCTGTCCCGACTGGCTCACCCGTTTGAGCTGGTCCACCGCCTCCGCCTGCAAAACCCGCTGCGAGGCCACGGACGCCGTGTCCACCGCCACCTGCGCTTTGGCCGCCGCCGCCCGGGCCCGGGCCTCGCGGTCATCCAACTGGAAAAGCGGAGCCCCCGCTTTCACCGCCGCGCCCACCGCCGGGAACACTTTGATCACCAGCCCCGCCTTGCTGGTGGCCACATTCACATTTTCCCGCGCGGCCTCAATGATCCCGGTCGCGGCCAGCGAGTGCGGGAAAGGCGACCGCGCCGGTTCCGCCAAAGGCGCCGGAGCGGGCAGTTTTTCGCTCTGCTGTCTGGCGAGCACCGCGCCTTTCCAGACCCCGAGGCCGGCGAGGATGATAACTCCAATGATAAAAATCCGGTAAAACATGGGAAAGTCGTTTAAAATCAATGATGGGCCACCAATTCCGCCAAAGCCCCGGCGGCCGGCTGATTGCTCAGCACTTTGCCATCCTCCATGGCGGCGATGCGGTCGGCGAACTCGTAAACCCGGGGATCGTGCGTGACCACGATCACCGACCGGTCGGGCTGGCGGGCCACACTTTGCAGCAGTTCCATGACCTGATGCCCCGTCTCCTTGTCCAGAGCGGAGGTCGGCTCGTCGCAGATGATCAGACGCGGATCATGCACCAGGGCCCGCGCGATGGCCACCCGCTGCTGCTGACCGCCGGAAAGCTGGCGCGGATAATGTTTTCCCCGTCCCGCCAGGCCCACCCGGTCCAGCATTTCCCCGGCGGCTTTTTCAGCGGCGCGGCGGCCGGCCCCGTTGAGCAGCAGGGGGACACTGGCATTTTCAATCAGATTCAGCGTGGGGATCAGATTGAACTGCTGGAAGATGAATCCGATGAAGCGCCGCCGGAAATCCGTCACCCGCCCTTTCCTCATTTCCGTCAGCGTCTGGCCCAGCACCCGCACCTCCCCCGCATCCGGCACCAGAGTCCCGGCAATGATGGAAAGCAGCGTGGTTTTCCCGCAGCCGGACGGGCCCACAATCAATTGCAGCTCACCCAGTTGAGCCTCAAAATCCGCCCCCTTCAGCGCCAGCGTGCCCGCCGCTCCCTTACCGAAGGATTTGGTGATGCCCCGCGCGCTCACGGCCGGGGAGTCTTTGTTCAGAAGGGGATTCTGCGGTTTCATGGGTTTTAACCGAAATTCCGGCATGAATTTGAACAGAAGATCACAAAGGTCACAAAAAGAACTCACCGTCCGTCGGCCTGTCGGGTGAGGTCATCCGATGCGTAATTTTTTCCGCAAGTGACTTGCCTTGTGCTCTTTGTGTCCTTCTGTTCAAATTTCCATTTTACTTTTAGGTTAACCCCGGAAAACCACCGCCGCCTCCAGCCGGCGCACTTTCAGAATCGCCAGCAGCGCCGCGCCCATGCAGATCAGCAGAATCAGCGCCAGCACCGCCCCCACCAGCTCCCACGGCAGCATGAACGGCGGATTCCCCCGTTTCGCCGCCACCGCGCCGAACGAGGCCGCCGCCCCCATGCCCAGCCCGTAGCCCAGCAGTCCCACGGACATCACCTGCAAAAGCAGCATCCCCGCCAGCTTCAGGTCGCTCGCGCCCATGGCTTTGAGCGCGCCCAGGTTTTTCAGATTCTCCAGCACAAACCCGTAAAAGGTCTGCCCGCTGATGGCGATGCCCACGATGAATCCAAGAATGATCGTGGTCCCGAAGCTGATGGGAATGCCGGTGTTCTTAAAATACCACCGGATCGTGTCCCAGTAAAATTTGTCCTCCGTCCAGGCCCGCATCCCCGTCACCGAGGCGTTGATCCGGGCCACCGCCTCCTCCGCGGTCACCCCCTCCGCCGGTTCCGCGAGCACGGCGCTGAGCATCTTGCGCTGACGCGGCGCGAACTGCAGCGCCTGATCGTAAGTCGTGAAAACATAGGGATATCCGAAAAACGCGCGGTCGCTTTTGCAGATGGCCACGATGCGGGCCTCGCGGTCATTGATTTCAAAGGAATCGCCCACATCGGGAACCTTGCCTCCGGGCGGTTTCAGGCGCTCCAGCGCCAGATCGTCAATAATCACGCTGTTCGGCAGCCGGATGTCCTCAATCCGCCCCTTGAGAATTTTCGCCGGACGTCCCACCAGGCTGGTGGAATCCAGTCCAATGCACAGGATCGGCTTGAAATTCCCGTCATTCAGCCGCGCCTGCAGCACCGAGGCGTAAAGCGGCACCGCCCAGGCCACTCCGGGCACCGAGCGCACCCGGCTCACGTCCGTGTCCCGCAGGGGTTTCAGCTCGTTGACCTGCTCCACCTTGGCCTCCACCACCCAGATTTTGGACCGGATATTGGAAAGATGACTCGTGGTCCAGCCCAGCAGGCCGAAAAACACCGCGCACTGCTGCGTCATCAGCAGCGCCGCAAAAAACAGTCCGCCCAGCAGCATCAGGAACTTCGCCTTGTCGCCGACCAGCATTTTGAGCGCGAGATGAAACATTGAATGACCCAGCCGTAGCACACCCCCGCCCGGCGGCAAGGCCCCTGAATCTCAACGTGTCCGCGCATTTCTCCCTGCTCCCCTGATCCGTGGCCCGTCTTTCCGGAATTCAGATCCGGCTGCCCCCTCAGGCAGTCGACTTGGAAATATAAGAAAACGAAAAACCGGTATTTAAAATTAAAATTTGAAAATCCACCTCCTGTCCCGACAGAAAAAAGCACAGCGCTCGCAGGTGTTGACGCTTTCCCCGCAACCCATTAATCTGGTGTTCCGCGCCGGATTCCGGCCTGTTCCGTCTCATTTGTCCAACCTGTTGACCCAATGCAAATTCTTCGTCCCCTGCTGATTCTTTCCTTCGCCCTGCCGGCTTTCGCCCAGCAGCCCGCCACTCCGGCACCGGCCGCGCCCCCTGCCGCTCCCGCCGCCCCGGCACCTCCTGTTCCCGGCCCGCCCGCCGGAGCCCCCGGCGCCGGTGCCCCGCTGCTGCCTCCTCCGGCCACGGCGGCTCCGGCGGAAATTCAGCTCGGTCCGTTCAAGGATATCAAAGAACGCCATAGCTACGGCCTCGGGATTTTCCTCGGCAACCGGGAGAAAAACAATGCCACCGCCAATCCGGATAAACCCACCCTGAACCCCGCCGACATCCTCGCCGGTCTCCAGGACGGGCTCAGCGGCGCCAAATCCATCGACTATGCCGCCGGTCTGGCCATGGCCGCCCAGATCAAACGCTCGGGCGTGGACATCGACCCCGCTGTCCTCACGGAAGCCGTGCGCACCACCCTGGAGAACAAGGACGCCAAAATCCAGGCCCCCGAGGTGCAGACCATCATGCAGGAGATCCAGAACGCCATCCAGCAGCGCCAGATGGCCAAACAGAAGGAGGAGGCCGACAAAAATCTCGCGGCCTCCACCGCCTGGCTGGCGGAGAACGGCAAGAAAGAGGGCGTGAAAACCACCCCCTCCGGCCTGCAGTATAAAATTGAGAAACCCGGTGAGGGCGCGGTTCCCGGAGCCAAGGATCTGGTAACCCTCAACATCAAAGGCACCAGCACCGAAGGCGCGGAATTCGACAAATCCCCTCCCGGCACCCCCGCCCGCCGCTCGCTCGCGGCGCTGCCGAAAGGCCTCCAGGAAGGCATTCTGATGCTGAAACCCGGCGGCAAAGGCACCTTCTGGGTCCCTCCGGCGCTTGGTTACGGCGAATCTCCACGCGGGGCCGCCCTCAAGGGCAATTCCGTGCTCCATTATGAGGTCGAACTCGTCTCCAGCGAGGTCCCGCCGCCCCCTCCCGCCCAGCCCGCCGCCGGTGCTCCCGGCCAGCCCTCCCCGCGCCGGCCCATCAGCGCGGTGACGCCCCCGGTCTCCGTGGACATCCCCCCGGCTCCCGGCAAAGCGGTTTCCGCCCCCGTCCAGGTGCCGCCCGCCCCGGTCGTGCCCGTGAAACCTGCCGCACCCGCTCCTGCCCCGGCCCCGGCTCCTGCCCCGGCCCCGACTCCTGCCCCGGCCCCGACTCCCGCTCCTGCCCCCGCCAAGTGAGGCTTTCCCATTCCTGACCATCCTCCCGCGCCCGGCGGCAGGGCCCGGTTCCCGGCAGCAATGCCCGGTCCCGCCCGCCGCCGGGTCTTTTTTGTCCCAAAATAACGCATGACCGCCCTGGACACCGCCGGTTCCTGACAGCAGCTTAAAAGCGTTATGCCCGGCATTCCCCGCTATCCGGCTCTTTTTATATGGTTTTGCTTTGAAACCGGGAAACTCCCTGCCTCCGCCACAGCGGCAGCCCCGGAAACGGCTCCGGACTGGAACTCCCTGCCGGCCGCCGAGGTGCAGAAAAGCTTCCAGCTGCTGCGCCGCGCCCAGCCGGAAAACGGGGCGCTTTCCCAGGAGTCGCTGAACCGCGCGGCGCTGCGCGGTCTTCTGGAGCATGAAAAAACGGGTGCCGCCATCCTGACCACGGAGCAGGCCGCGAAGGAGGCCGCCCCCTCCGCCCCGCTCTGCGCAAAGCTTTCAGATTCATCCGTTTACGTGCGCCCGGGATGGCTGATGCCCGATCACCTTCTCACCGTCCGCCACTTTCTGACCGGCCAGCCGCCGGAAGTCACCACCCTGGTGCTGGACCTCCGCGCCCCCTCCGCGCCGCGGCCGCTGGCTCCCGTGGCGGATTTCGCGGGGCTGTTTCTTCCTGAAAAAACGCCTCTGTTCAGTCTGCCGGCCAATGGCCGGACGCTCAGCCACGTCTCCGCAGGCGCTCCCTGCTGGAACCGCCGCCTCTGGCTGCTGGTGGACGCGGAAACTCCCAATGATCTGGAACTCGCGGCCCTGATTCTGGCCCGCCGTCCACACACTCTGATCATCGGCGGCGCCACCGCCGGACGCGCGGCGGAGTTTGAGGAAATACCGCTGGGAACGGGCCACCTCCTGCGCGTGGCCACCGCCTCCCCCGTGCTCGCGGACGGCACCCGCGCCGCCGGGCGGAGCGTCACTCCGGGATTCGCCATCGCGGCGGATCAGGCCCGGAAACATCACCTTTTCTCCCTGACCGATCCCGCCGCCCTGCTCCCCGCGCTGCGTGAAACCGACCGGCCGCACCACAACGAGGCCGCGCTGATGGCCGGCACCGATCCCGAGCTGCCCGCGCGTCTGGCCGGCCCTCCGCCTGCCCCCGTCCTTCCTGATCCCGTGCTCCAGCAAACCCGCGATCTTCTGGAAACTTCGGCTTTCCTGCACCTTGATCAGCCCCCCGCCGCCGGTCAGCCCGCGGGAACCGGCGTGGAGGAAGCCCCGTCAGGCGCGGTTAACCGCCCGCCCGATGCCGGAAAATAATGAAGCATTGAGGAGAACGGCATGCTCCCGGCCCGGATCCGCTGTCCTTCACCGCGCGTCACCGGACGCCTGAAAATTTCCGTCAGGTAATTTTTTTATGCGTTCAATCAATTGAAAATCAATCTTCTGTCAGAAGCATCAATCAGAAGACTTGATAACCGCACTGATTTTCAGATATTTTAATTTTTAGTTTATTTTCCATTTTTTGTATGTTCCTCCGCCTCCTGCCACTTTTACCCGTCATTCTCCTTGCCGCCTGTCAGCCTTACCCTGTTGCTGTCGCGGACGGAATTGAACTGATTGATCCCGCGAGCGTTGATCTTTCGCGGCTGACACCGGCCTCCCCGCTGTCGCCGAAACCTTACAAAGTGAGGCGGAGTGCGGTGGTGGCCGCTCCTCCCCGCCCGGCGGCTTACCGGTCATCCGTGATGACCGCCAGCCACCCGGCTTCAGGACCGGCGGTGGTTCAAAGATCCGCGGCGGCTCCGGCTCCCAAAGCCCTGCCGCTGACTTCACAACCGGTGGCTCCGCAGCGCCCGGCTCCGCCGTCAGTGCCTGCACGGTCCGGGCTGGATGTTTACCGCTCCCAGTCCGAAGTCAGGGATCTCCACCGCGTGATTGGCGAGGTCCGCCTGTCCACGGACGGACGGGAGTCGGCGCAGTCCATCCGCAGCTCCTTCGAGCGCCAGGCCCGCGCCCGCGATGCCCAGGGAGTCATTATCCAGGATCCGGCGGACCGCCCGTATGCCGGCAGTCCGGGGCCGGGTTTTGACCAGCCCCGCGAAATCACCGCCATTTTCATCCGCTACGACGATCAGCGCTCCAGTTCCCGCAGTGCTCCGGCGCCACCGTCTTATTCCAGCCGGAATCCCTCCGCATTCGGGCAAAATCCGGCCTTCCCTCTTCAGCCGCCGCCGGATTTCTCCCGCCAGCAGTGACCGCTTCGGCTTTGGTAGGCCAGAGGCCCATGCTCCGTTCCAGGGACTGGAGCACGGGCATCCTGCCAAGAGTGTTCGGCATGGATGGTGCCGCGCTCAGGAAACCGTTTTTAACCAGGCCCGTGGGCTTTCGCGTGATTGAAGCCGGAGGCTTCACAGCGGGTAGCCGGGGATTGAGCGCAGCGACATCCCCGGAAAACTCCCGGAACGATCCATCCCGGATGGGATGGCAGCCCGGAGCCGGGCGGGGAGGCCAGTCTCCGGGCAGTCTGGCATCCCGCCGGGATGCGGATGTTTTGGACACTCTTTCCGGTGGTGTCGCTGCGCTCAACCACCGGCTACCGGCTGTTTTTCCTCCGGGAAAAGGAAGTGCTGAAAAAATGGAAGGCCCATGCCGCGCAGCTGATTCCGTGCCGAACACTCTTGGCTTCCAGCCCGTGAGTTTGACAACTGTTTGAAAATTCACCAAAGCCGAACTACGGCAACCGCAGGGTGGTGATGCCGGTTTTCCCGTCCCTGACCGTCCGGATCTGATTCACGCCCGGGCGCAGGGCGGACCGGGCCGCCCCGGGCGTGTCCACGGGGCGGGTGTTGATTTCCGTGATGACCTGACCCGCCGACAGACGGCCGGCACCGGGTGAATCCGGGGCCACCGCCAGGATTTTCAGACCTTTGGGGTCCGTGCTGACAGCCAGCGTGATCCCCGGCAGCACCTCTACCGGGCCATCCCCGCCGTCGTCCGGGGCGGCGTCCGTGATAAACGGCAGCATGAGCGTTTCCCCGCCCCGCCGCACGGTTGCCTGGCCCCCGGTGCCGGGAGTGAAAAGACTGATGCGGAGCCGGAGGCCGGATTCGCTGATGACCGGAACGCCGTCGATGGCGGTCAGAATATCCCCGGTTTTGAACCCGGCCCTCTCCGCCGCGCCGCCGGACTCCACGCCGGTCAGTTTCACTCCGGCGGGGGTTTCAGCGGTGGGTTTGCTGGTCACGGCGTCCAGCCCCAGCCTGCCGCGCCGCACCTGCCCGGTGGCCCGCAGCTGATCCGCCACCCAGACCGCCAGCCGGCTGGGAACGGCGAAACCGATGCCCACATTGCCCCCGCCGCCGGCATTGCGGATGGCGGTGTTGATGCCGATGAGCCGCCCGGCGGTGTCGATGAGCGCCCCGCCGCTGTTGCCGTGGTTGATGGCGGCGTCGGTCTGGATAAAATCCTCGTAGGAGCCCGGCCCGTTCATCCGCAGACCGCCGCGGCCGGTGGCGCTGACGCAGCCCATGGTGACGGTCATGCCCACATCAAAGGGATTGCCGATGGCGAACACCAGATCGCCCACGCGCACGGCCCCGCTGTCGGCGATGGAAAGCGCCGGACCTTCGGGCACCGGCTCCATTTTCAGCAGCGCGATGTCCGTCAGCGGATCGGTGCCGATGATTTTCGCGGGATACCGGCGGCCATTGTGCAGCTCCACCAGAATCTCATCGGCCAGCGAATCCTGGGGCGTCCGCACGACATGGTTATTGGTCAGAATCAGCCCGTCCGCGCCGACAATCACCCCCGAACCGTGCCCATGGCTGCGGCGGCTCTCCCCTCCTTTTCCCTTCTCCTCCCTGGAATCCCCGTCCCTGTCCGCCCCACCGTCCCCGTCGTTATCCTCACCCGCGCCGCGGCCGAAATACCGTTCCAGAAAAGCCTTGTCCCCGCCCTCCGCCGCTTTCACCAGCGTCGCCGGATAAACACTGACCACGGAAAGCCGCGCTTTTTCCACGATGTCCGCGTAGGACGAGGGCCTCGGTGCCTCACTCCGGGGAAGCGGCGTGGAATCAACCGTCAGCCCCGCCATGGCCGGATCATGGGAAAACAGAGCCAAAACCAGAAGGGAAAGCGGCGGTGAAAAGCGCATAATGAGAGGCGTTGAGGTTCTTTTGAAAATGAAACACACGGGCGCACGCCTGAACGGCTGCTTTCACCGGAATTCCGGAAAGAGGCCACGGATGACACGGATTCAACGGATGCGCACGGATTTGAAGAGAATGACGGCCCCATCGCCGCGGGAAAGCCGCCTTTTGCATATCCCTGGTTATCAGTTCTATAGGCCCTATCAGTCATATGAGTCCTATCTCCGCGGCTCTCACCCGTAAATCCGCCGGACCAGCCACTCGGCGCTCAGCAGCAGGAGCACCGCCACCAGCAGCCAGGGCTGGCTCCAGGAGGGGGATTCGACCAAGGTGGACACGGCTTCCGCCGCCCGCTGCCGGGAGGCCAGCCATGCGGCCGCCGCCGCCGGGGAGCGGGGAACAGCGCCGTCCGTGGCTTTGGCCAGAGCGGCCAGGACCTCCGGCTTCGCGTCCGGTTCCGACAGCTCCAGGTCCGTGACCGGCAGCCGCACCGTGAAAGTGGCGCGTTTTTTCCCCGCCAGCCCCGGTGCCGAGGCCTCGACCACCACCGTGCATTCCTCCGGCGGGTTCGCGGGCCAGGCCAGCTGACCCTCGAACCGGCGCGTTCCGGCATCAAACCGCAGCCGGACGCGGCTGCCGCGCACGCCGGAAACCTCCGCCGTGCAGATCCCTTTGGCCAGCTGCGCCATCACGGAGGCATCGGCGGACAGGGCCGTCACCGGCAGCCGGGTCCCGCGCGTCCACGTGAGGCGGGAGGTGCCGGCGGTGAAATCATCGCCTTTCGCCCGCAGGCTGCCCTCCGTCAGCCAGCGCATGGCATGGATCCAGAACCGGCGGAAATAGCCGTTGTTGTAGAATTTGGCGGGCGTTTTTTTATAAACCGGGTCCTTCACCTCCGGCTCCACCGGCACCGCGGTCTCCGGCGGGCCCCAGGCGCGGTTGTGTAGAGTGCCCCAGTAGAAAGTGACATCGCTGGCGAAGCCCATGGTGCGGCCTTTGCCGAACGGCTGCACGGCCATGACCGGCATGGCGTCGGCCTTGCCCTGGCGCATGATCACGGTCGCGGCGGGTTTGGCGCGGTTCACAAAATTCGTGCCCAGAAACAGCGGGTGCGCCGAGAGGATGCCCTCCAGGGTCTCGCCGGTGTCCAGCGGCAGCTGGGCTAAAATGGGATGCCGGATGGCCTCCGGCGGCCAGTAAGGCTTGAAGCGGTCAAACGTCAGGCCGCGCTCGGCGCCCGCCATGTCCAGCGGAATGAGGCTGTCCCACGGCGTCTGATCCCACATGCCGGAGCCGAAGGAGGATTTCCCCCCGACCATGATGAAAGCGCCGCCGCGCTCGGCCACAAAATCCACCGTCCACCGGATCTGATCGTCGGTGAAGGCCACGCGCGGAATGTCCGAGCAGATCACGGCGTCGTACTGATAAAGCTCCTCGCGGGTTTTCGGGAATCCTTTGGTGGTGTCGGGTTTGAAAACCGGATCCGTTCTCCACGGCCAGCCCACCAGCACGGAACCGCCCTCGTCGTTGGTGCGGTTCATCACCAGCAGGTCCACCTCCATGCCCTCCGAGGTCAGGGCCTCGGCCAGAAAAAGCGGCTCGGGAATGCCGTGATCCAGGCGGTTGGTGCCCTCCATGTAGAGAATCCGCAGCTTCTCCGCTTTGACCGGAATGTTCAGCGTCAGGGTGTTGTCCGTCAGCGTGATCTCGTCCTCGACGGGTTTCACGGCCACTTTTCCCTTAAAACCCCGGAGTCCGGCGGGCACCTGGAAGGTCACCGACTGCTCCGGCGATTGAGCGGCGTCCGGGGCCAGGGCGGTTTCCGTGAGCGTTTTTCCCTGCTCATCCTGAAGCCTCACCGACAGCGTGCGGTCGCGGCAGCCATCGCGGCGGACCGTGATTTTCACGGGAATCCGCGTGCCCGCCCGGGTGAAAGCGGGGGCGTCGCAGGCGGTGATGGAGACATTCCGCGTCTCATGCCGGCCCCCGAGCGTCAGCGCGGCCACGGAAACCCCGCGCTTCACGGCCGCCGCCGCCACCAGGGGAAGGTCCTCCGCATCCTGAACCGCCCCGTCGCTGAGCACCACGATGCTGGCCGGAGGGTCCTCCGTGGACAAAATCTGCCGGAGCGCCCCGGCCAGCAGCGATCCCGAACGGCCCGCCGCCTCCGGTTTCATCGGTTCCGCGCTGACGCCGGTCCCGAACCACAGCACCGGTGACGGCGTGATTTTCCGGATCGCCTCCACCGCCGCCCGGGCCTCCTCCAGCCGGGTGGTTTTCCCGGATCCGGCGGACGGGAAATCCATGCTTCCGGACTGATCCACAAGGATCAGCGCCGCCGGCGGAGCCCCGCTGACCCGCCGGGCGCTGCGGGGGTCGCTGAGAATCCAGCACAGCAGCCCGATGGCCGCGAGCCTCAGCCCCGCCACCGCCAGGCGCGCGCCGCCCTTGAGGGCCGTTCGCCGCCAGAACCACACCCCCGCCAGCACCACCAGCACGGCGGTGAGAATCTGGACGGCGGGCCATTGAAACGGGGAAAGAGTCATCGGGCCGGCGGAGCGGAGTCCGCCGGGGACGCCTGGGATTGAGGGTTTGAATTCCGGTCTCCGGCATCCTCCCGGGACTCTGTCCGCGTTTCGGCTTCCGCTTCCGCCTCGCCCGTGTCCTCCGAAAGCCGCCGGAAATAATTTTCCACCAGTCCCTCGAACTCCTGCGGCACGCGGTCGCTTTTTCCGGCCAGCAGCTGACGTTGAATGACTTCCCGGATCAGCGTCTCCAGCCGGGCCTCGATTTTCTCCAGAGTGCTCTCGCGGAGATCCGTGTTGTAGCGGGGATCCTTCAAAGGCTCCAGTTTCCGGCCCAGCTCCGCCAGTTCGGCGTCATGGAGTTCCTCCAGCTGATCCGCCAGCTCCCGCGTCCCCGGCATCACCGGATTCTGCGAAGGCACCGCTCGCCCCTGTCCCTCCGCCCCCGGGCCGGAACCCGGGCTTTTCTGATTCCCGCCGGCGGGCGCGGGAGTCTCCGCCTTCTGCTGCCCCTTCCCTTCTCCCTTCCCCGCCAGCGCTTTGGCCGCCGCCTGGGCGTTGGCCAGTTTCTCCAGCATTCCCTCCACCATGCGATCGTGCTCGGCCATCAGCGATTCCGAAAGTTTCCCCAGCGCCTCCGCCAGAGCCTTCCCCTCCGCCGCAGGTCCGGCGGATTCCTCAGCCCCGCCGCTGCCGCCGCCATCTTTCGCCAGCGTTTCCAGCCGCCCGCTCAATCCTGGAACCTTCAAATCCTCCCGCAGCTTCCCCAGCCGCTCCCCCGCTTTCCCCAGCTCCCCGTTCCCCGCCAGGCTCTCCAGCCAGTCATCAATCACCGCCGCATCCCGCGCCGCCGCCGCTTTCCCGGTTCCGCTTTCGCCGGAATCCCCCGCTTTCCCGCCCTCCGGGGCGTCCTTGCCCTCGGGCGCTTTCCCCTGCCCGGCCACTTCTTTCCGCGGCTCCCCGCTCTCCTCTTTCCCGTCCTTGTCCTCCTGACGCTCTTTGCCCTCTTTGCGGTTTTCCCCTTCCTTGCCCGTTTTTCCCGGATCCGCCGCCGCCGCTGCGGCCGCCGCTTTGGCCATTTCCGCCGCCTGCTTCAGCGTTTCCGCCGCCCGTTTGGTCTCCAGACCCAGAAGATGCCGCGCCAGTTCCCGCAAATCGGCCGCCGCTCCCGCCAGCGCCGGCAGTGCCCCGTCAAAACGCCGTTCCCGCAGCGCCAGACCCGCCGCCGTCATCCCCTTCTCCGCCTCGCCCATGCGGCTCCGCGCCAGACCGGTCACCTCCGGATGCCCCACCACGGTGTCAAAAAGTTCCCCCGCATCCGCCTGGGCCTCCGCCTGCCGGACCTGAACTTTCCCCGCCGCCTCCGCCTTGTCCCGGGAACCCGGCACCGCTTTGGCGATCTCCTCCTCCTCTCCCGCCAGCCGTTCCGCCTCCTTCGCCAGCCACGTCAGACTGGGCAGCTGGAAATCATCCGCGGGTGCCGCGCCCTCGGGACCGGCTCCGTGATGCAGGATTTTCATAAACTCCCGCCGCAGCTCCAGCAGACTCGTCAGCGCGCCGTCCGCGTGGGTCCATGAGCCCGGAATATCCAGCGCCTTCAGCGTCCCCGACGCCTCCGCCATCTGCTGCGACGCCGTGTCCAGCAGCAGCACATCGTCCTTGGGGAAATCCAGCTCCAGCATCAGCGCCTTCAGCTCCCCGGCTCCTTTGCCCAGGGCCGCCTCCTTCTCCGACATGGGCTCACAGACGGCCGGCGGGGCCGCGTTCTCCTCTTTCATGTGGAAAATGGCGTTCACCACCACGCGCTGATCCCGGATGAGATCCTCCAGTTTCACGACCGCTTTCAGCTCCACCGGATTCAGCTCCTCCGCTCCGGCCCCGCCCCCGGCCATCATGCGCCAGACTTTGAACTGCCGGATATCAATGTTCCGCAGATCGCTGACTCCCCGCCGCTCCCGGCCCGCCGGAGCCGGAAAACGGTCCCGGGCATACGCGAAAATCTTCACATTTCCCCGGATGTCCACCTTCTCATTCTCCAGCGCCGCCAAAGCCTCCACCACTGCCGACACCGGCACCGCGTCCCCGAAATCCTCCGTTTTCAGCACCCGCTCCTTTCCTCCCGCGAGCAGCACCATTCCCGTCTCCCGCAGCCCGAAATCATCCGCCGCCCGGACCTTCAGTGCCACTTCGGCCAGCGGGGTGGCCTCAATATCCTTCTTCGGCGACACCCACTCCAGACGCGGTGGCGTATCCTCCAGCCCGCGCCACTGGCCGGACGCCTTTTCCGGCTTCAGGCCCCGGCTGTCGGCGGCTTCCAGACGCCATGACATGTCCCCCCGGCGGATCAGCACCGGAAACGTGACTGTCCCGTCCACGAGACTCACGGCCAGATCCGTGCCGTCGGAGAAAATGACGCGCCCTTTTTCCAGAGGCCGGTCGGTCCGGAGCGTGAACACCGCCCGCGTCCCCTCCACCACCTCCCCGTCGGGAGAATTCCGTTTCACGGGCGGCAGGCCGGTGTAGGCCGGAAACGTCAGCTCCACCACCGTCTCCAGAATTTTCGGCGGATACAGCACCGGGATGGTCAGCCCGCCGGTGGAGCCGTCGCCGGAGGTGGCGGTCAGCGTCAGCGCGGTGTCCGGCTGGTCCGGCCGGCCCAGCGGCGCGGTGAAAACCGATCCGCCGCGCGGAGTCATTTCCAGGGAATCCTCCGGCTGCCCCGCCCGGCGGATGGTCAGCACCGGCGCGCCGGCGGTCCGGCCTTCCATCCGGACCTCCACCGACACCTCCTGTCCGGCAATGAACACTTCCGGCGGATTCACAAAAGCCAGCCGGGTGAAGGTCATGCCCCCCGACGGATTCCCCAGCCGGCGCAGCGCCGCCGGGAAATCATTCCACCCGGCCGCCAGCGCGGCGCACAGCCCCACCGCCGCCGCCGCCATCAGCCAGCGCCGGTGCAGCCGCTTCCAGGGAATCCCGCTTTCCGGCTGGAAGTCCCGGGTGACGCGCCATGCGCCGCTGATCAGCTCCCGGCGCAGCAGATCCTTCAGCGCATGACCGGAAGGCGCGCCCCCGTCCTGCTCCAGGGCGGTGCGCACCATTTGCCCGTGAACGGGGATCATGGCTTCAATCTCATCCAGCGCCCCCTGCCGCTGAATCCGCGCCGCCGCCCTCAGGCCGGAGATCAGGCTGGTCAGAAACAGCCCCGCGCAGACCGCCAGCAGCAGCCACCGCAGCCACACCGGCAGTCCGATGGCCGCGTCGGCGGCGCAGAAAACCGCCACCGCGCCCGCCGCCGCGGCCACTCCGGTGACGAGACCCAGATGATGCAGAAACGACCGGCGTTTCCGGATATAAAACCGCAGCCAGCGGTGCAGCGCGGCATGAACCACCGCCGGGTCCATGGCCGGAGCCGCCGGTTTTTCAGCTTCAGGGGGAGCGGTGGCATTCATGAGTTCAGCACGGGACGGGCTTTGGCTTTGGCTTTGGTTTTGACTTTAAGTTTGGCTTTGGCCCCGGGGGCGGACGGCGGCTGATGATCCGCCAGCAGGGTTTCCCCGAGCAGGAAAACCAGCAGGCCGACCGCCAGCAGCGGCCACCATTCATCGGGACGGGAGGCGCCCGGCACTTTCCGCCAGTCTCCGGATTTGGCCGAAGCCGGGGATTCCAAAGCAGCAGCCGCCGCCTCCAGCCGCAGGGCGGCGCGGAAATTGGTCTCGTCCAGAAAGGGCGCGGTGCTCTCATCGGCCGGAACCCGCAGAATGACCCCGTCATGCCGTCCGGGAAGCCGGTTGTCCGCCAGCGTCACGTCCCGCACCGCCGGCAGCCCCTCCTCCGAAGCCGCTCCGGCCCCCGTGCCCGCCGCATACCCGAAAAGCGCGTGCATGAGCGGCAGAAACAGACGCTCGCGGGGAAGATCGGACCACGCCCGGTCCACGGGATTGGCGAAAAGCAGCACCCGCCCTTTTCCCAGAGTGCCCGCCACCAGCGCCGGCCGCGCGCCGTCCATGGCCGCCGGCACCACCGCGCCGGCGGAGGGCGTGATGCGCAGGCGGTCGCTCAGGATCAGCCGCGAAAGATCGCCCTCCTCCCGCGCCGCGAACACCGACAGCGCCGGATGCGCCGTGTCCCAGGTCAGGATCGGCCGGGGCACCGCCACCGCTCCCGCGTCCGGAGGCTCCACCGCCGCCGGGCACAGCCCCGCCGCCGTCAGCCGGTCCCAGGCCGCGCGGTCCATGTGGTCCCCGGGAAACAGCAGCAGCCCGGCCCCCGCTTTCACCTGCGCGCTGAGCACGCTGATTCCCGCCGGGCTGAGCGCGGCGGGATTGCACAAAGCGATGGCCCGCCACGCCCGGACCGGCGCTTTCTCCACCGGGCCCTGACTCACGGTCACCTCAAACCCGCTGATGGTCTGTCCCCGGTCCGGCGTCAGCAGCGCCTGATTTAAATAGTACGTCTCCGCCGCGAAAGCCGAATCCGCCGGCGCCGTGAAGCCGTCCGTGCGCGCCCCGCCGCCGCCATCCGGATCGCCGTCCACCAGCAGGACCGGCAGACGGCCCGTGAATTTCAGGCTGAGGTCACACCGGTCGTCCAGCGGCCACGGATCCTGGCTGCGCAGATGCGCCACCGCCTCCAGCTCCCCGGGACCCGGAGGGCTCAGTTTCAGTTCAATCTCCAAGGCTTCCGCCGGGTATTCCCGCAGCTCCAGCTTTTGCCACTCCCGGCCCTGCCCCGCCTGCGCCGTGAGCTTCCGGGGCACCACGGCACCGCTGCGGACCACGGGCAGCAGCAGGGTGGTTTCCCTGCCGGGGATAAACGGCTGCACGCGGCGGGCGGGAGCGGCCAGGGACAGATTGCCGGTCGCCGGAGGCAGCACGCTGACGATTTCCAGCGGCACCCCGTCCGGCCACGGGGCGTCCGCCGGGAGAGCCGCCACCGGCTGCTGAAGATCCGTGAAAAGCAGCACCCGCCGGGACACCGACGGTTCCGCCGCCGCCCGTGAGGCCAGCCATTTCACCAGCGCCGCAAAGTCGCAGGGCCCGCCGGCGGCCGAGGCCGCACTGTCCGCTGATGTGATTTCCCTCACGCTTTCCGCCAGCAGCACCGGCACCGCGCGCACGCCCTCCGGCACCTCCTTCAGCCGGGCCGCGAAAATCCCCGCCGCCGCATTCGGCGGGGCGGCTCCGGGAGGAAGGGTGTCCCCGGGTTTGCGGAACCGCATGGAGGCCGAGGCGTCGAGCACCAGAATCCACTCCTCCCCCGCCTTCCGGTTCTGCGCGCCATTGGAGGAATTCTCCCGGAAAGGCCGCGCGAAAAGCAGCGCCGCCAGCGCCACCAGCAGCAGCCGCAGCAGGAGCAGCAGCCAGTCCCGCAGCCGCTGCCAGCGGGTGGTCTCGCTGACGGCCTCGCGCACAAACCGCAGGGTCCCCAGATCCAGCGGCGTCAGTTTCCGGCTGTGCAGGAAATGGATGATCAGCGGAATGCCCAGGGCTCCCAAGGCCGCAAGAAAAGCTGGCTGGACAAAATTCATCGGAGGTGGGAGCGCCGCGCGAGCACTCCGGCGAGAGTTTCCAAAAGCGGGTCCGCCGTGGTCACGGAAAGCCAGTCCACGCCGGCCCCCTCCCCTTCGGACTGACGGCCCCCCCGCCAGCGGGCCATGACCTGATTGTAAACCTCATGCAGCGCCCCGGCGTCGGTGCGGACCTTCTGCGCCGTCTCCAGATCCCGCGTCAGGAACCGCCCGTGCTTCGGCATCACCGCCTCCGCCGGATCCAGCAGATGCAGCACCAGCACATCGTGCCCCGCCGCCCGCCAGCCGCCCAGGGTGGAGACCAGCTCCCGGTCCGCCTCCGCGTCGGGCGTGAAAAGATCGCTGAGCAGAATCACGACGCCCCGCCGCCCGCACAGCGTCCGGGCCTCGTGCAGCGCCGCATTCAGCCCGCTCCGGCCATCGGGAGCGCTCCGTTCCAGCAGCGCCAGCATTTCCGGAAACTGCGCCGCGCCCAGTTTCGCCGGCAGGAAATCCGTCACCCGGTCCGTCAGCAGCATCAGTCCGGCGGGATCCCGTCCCCGCAGGGCGCAAAGCCCCAGCGCCGCCGCCGCCCGGGCGGCCCACGACCACTTGCGGCACGGACCGTTGCCGGTGCGCATGGACCCGCTGGCGTCCAGGAGCAGATACACCGGCATATTCGTCTCCGCCCGCATCACCCGGGTGCAGAGCCGGTCCGTGCGTGCCCAGAGATTCCAGTCCACCCGCCGGAGATCATCGCCGGGAACGTAGTCCCGGTAACCATGGAATTCCGTCCCGCCCCCGGTGCCCCGGCTGCGGTGCGAACCGCTCAGCAGCCCGTCCACCAGAGTCCGCGACACCAGGTCCAGATCCTCGATCACAAGGAAAAGGTCAGGGTCCTGAAGCGGAGGGTCGATAGCCATACCGGAATTCGAAAAAATAACGATCAGAGAGCACCAACCGTCAGAGCGGGGCTAAATGGGCAAATGGAAAACTCATAGGCCAAATCCCTGCGTGAAGCCCCGGGACCAGCGCCGTGAACGGCACTCACGGCAGCGCCGCCGGCAGAACAGCAGCCACTCAATGCCCGCCAGCGTCTCATGGAACAGCCATGACGCGGCAAACGAGCCTGCCCCGAGCAGCGGAGCCATCACCACCCACCACCCGCCTGGAGCCGGAAAAAAACGCCGCACCAGCCCCAAAAACAATCCGCCCGCCATAACGGCCGGCATGATGAACATGAAACCGCAGGTAACGCCCGGCAAAAATCCGCGGCCTTCAGTATACAGGCATTGTCTGCATCGATAAATCATGACGGAGAAAGCGGCGGGTTGGCGAACGGCTGAATGACGGAAACACGGCTCAGGGATTCATCAGCGCCGCCGTGATGTCGTCGGCGGTGATGTTCTCCGCCCGAGCCTTGTAGTTCAGGATCAGCCGGTGCCGCAGCACCGGCAGGGCGGCGGCCTGGACATCCGCGAAATCCACATGGAACCGCCCCATCAGCAGGGCCCGGGCTTTGGCGGCGAGGATCAGATTCTGCGAGGCCCGCGGGCTGCCGCCGTAACTCACATACCGCGTCACCAGATCATGCGCGCCCTCCGCCGGGCGCGTGGCCTCCACCAGCCGCACCGCGTAGTCGATCACATCATCGGCCACCGGCACCGCGCGGACAGTCTCCTGAAGCGTGAGGATCTCCTCCCGGCTCAGAATCCGCGCAATCTCCGCCAGCGCCCCGCCGGTGGTGCCTTTGACAATGGCGCATTCCTCCTCCCGCGTCGGATATCCGACCTTCAGGCAGAACATGAAGCGGTCCAGCTGCGCCTCCGGCAGGGTGTAGGTGCCCTCGTTCTCAATGGGATTCTGCGTGGCCACCACAAAAAACGGCGGCTCCAGCGAATACGTGTGACGCCCCACGCTGACCTCCTTCTCCTGCATGGCCTGAAGCAGCGCGGCCTGGGTTTTGGGAGTGGTGCGGTTGATCTCGTCCGCCAGAATGAAATTGCCGAAAAGCGGCCCCCGCACAAAGCTGTGCCGCCGCTGGCCGGTGGCCGGGTCCTCCTCGATGATATCCGTCCCCGTGATATCCGCCGGCATCAGGTCCGGCGTGAACTGGATGCGCCGGAACTCCAGATCCAGGGCCTTGGCCAGAGTGGCCGCCATCAGCGTTTTGCCCACGCCCGGCATCCCCATCAGCAGCACATGGCCCCTGCAGAGGAGTCCCATGATCAGCAGCTGCAGCGTTTCCTCCTGACCGTAAACAACCCGCCCGAGTTCCCGCAGCAGGGTGTCGCGGGCGGCGTGGAGGTGTCGGGCGATGGCTTCGGCGGAATCGGTCGTGGGCATGGGAGGAAAGGGAAAACGGCGGGAAATCCGGGTAAGTGACTGATGGTCAGGAGGAGAAGCCGGAGGGTTTGATCTTCAGGGAATGCGCGGGCCCGGAAGCGGCGGCGGCATCCTTTTCCGCCGGACGCCGGGTGGCCCGGCCATCGCCGTCCCCGTCCAGCACCGCGTGCTCGGTCTGAATGCAGCCGCGTTCCCGGTAAACCGCATCCACCCGCCCCTTCGCCGCCTGGAAAAGCTCCGTCAGGCTCACCCGTCCGTCCCTGTCCGCGTCCGTGGACGGGCTTTCCAGGGACTGGATCAGCGCGTCCGGAAAAACCGTCTCGTCATATCCCTCCACCGCATCCGTGGCCGCCATGACCGCCCGTCGGGGTCCCGCCGCATGAACCACCGCCCTTCCCCCGCAGGCCGTGGTCAGAATAAGATTGAGCGTTCCCCCTGGAGCCGGCCCTTCTGAAGGCACGGACGTTCCCGCCGCCGGGGAAACCGCCGGTGCGGAGGCTTCGACGGAACCGGGTGCCGCCGCGGAACCGGGCGCTCCCGCCGGCGCGGGTGCCGCCGCCGGTGCGGGCGAGGAATCGGGTTTCAGCCATGCCGTCAGCTCCTTCCCCGGCAGATCGTCGCCCGGCAGATTGAACCTCACGTCCCCCGGCGCGTCATTGGCGTGCCCCATCACGATAAACCACACCGTCCGCCCGCCCTGAATTGCCGCCCGCGCTTTATCACAGGCCTGTTTCACGCGATCCCGGGTCGCCGGCCCGGCATAACCGGCGCTTTCAGGGCCATAATAAATCCGGATCCCGTCCGCCGGGATGCCGTAACGCGATGTTAGCACCTTCCGCAGCGCGCCCAGCCGCTGCTCGAACCGGGCATGATGCGCCTCATCCCCCGGAGCCCCGCAGACAACTGTCACCAGCGGAAAATCCGGCGGCGATGCCGGCGATTGCCCCCGCGCCGCCCATGGCTGGAATCCGCCCGCGCCCGCCATCAGAAGCAGGGAAAAGGAGCATGGCGGGATGCGGAAATTCAAAACAAAGGAGGTGAAAGCGCGAACGCTACCGGATTGCCCTCCGAACAAAAGCCAAATCTGTCAAAGCCCCCGATTTTCCGCTATGACACTCTTCGCCTCGCCCTTCGCGAAAAACGTTAAACCGGGCCATGGAAGGCACAAACAGAAGCGTTATTCCGGCGGATTCGCCCGGGGAGTGGAAGCCGCGCATCCATCAGCCGTCCTTACGCCAAAGGCGTTGCACCCTTCAGCCCGGGGTTGCCGACACCAGGAGGCTACCCGGATCGGGGCCGGAAAACGGAGCAAGGGTCCTCGGTCGTGTGTTTCCTTACGCCAAAGGCGTTGCGTCCGACAGCCTGGGGCTGCCGACGGCAGGAGGCTACCCCGGATCGGGTCCGAAAACGGAGCAAGGGTCTTCCGCCGTGTGTTTCCTTACGCCAAAGGCGTTGCGTCCAACAGCCTGGGGTTGCCGACGGAGGAGGCTACCCCAGGTTCCCCGCCGCAAATCGTTGAACCGCAACGCGGTTCCGGCATAAACACGCGCGGAAGGCCGGAACCACGTTGTGGTTCAGGACATTAGAAGCGGACCTGGGGTAGCCTCCTGCCGTCGGCAACCCCAGGCTGTTGGACGCAACGCCTTTGGCGTAAAAAAAAAACACACGGCGGAAGACCCTTGGCTTCATTTCCCGGCCCCCCATCAGGACTCAGGCATCCTGCCTGTGAGGATAAGGAGTCTATCCGGATAGCCCGGCGGGATGGAGTGGCCGGGCGCCCCGCCGAATTGCCGGCATAGCGCCGCATCCGGATTCCGCAATGGATTCCAAGGCCGGCATTTTCACCAAAAGCCGTCATGCGGCATGGAATCATGAAATTTGTCCTGTCTCTGCGGAGCCATTTTCCGTCTTTGCATTGACCCTTTGACCGCTGCGCATGACCTTTTTTCTTCGCCGCATGGACAATTTGCGTCTCTGCATAGACAATTGGTGGCTCTGCATGCCCTTTTGGTGGCTCTGCATGACCATTTTATGTCTTTGCAGAGAAAAAACTTGCATTTGAATACAAACTGAATTTCCGCCTGCGTCACCACGCGTGTCCCCCTTTTTCCACGGCGGCCGGGACTGATCGGTGAATGATGCGGCGGCGGATACGGGATTGACGGTGCGGCGTTGCGCGCGTCCACCGATGCCACCCCCTTTAACGCCATCCCGGCGGGGCCGGGACCACACCTGCGGGTAAAGCCGGGGCATGGCCTGCGGGCCCGCGCCATGGAACCGGACCTTCACGCCCCGGATTTCCTGCTTTCGGGAATTCCGGAGCATTGTCCAAGCTGTCGGATTGCGCCCCGTTGGGGCTGAAGGCATGGCGGGGGACGGCGACCCGGGGCGTTGCCCCGGGCTGATGGAGGGCGGCCCTTCAGGCCTTGGTCCGCAGCCGTCCGCACCGTGATTGTCCGTGCCCTCCGCCGCCTGTTCCCGCGGCATCCGGGGCTTAAATCACACCGCCGCCGCAGCGAGCAGCTCCCGGGCCGCGCGTTCGCCGCTGTCCACGCCGCCATTCATGAAGCCGGGGCTTTCCGCGCTGGTGTGCTCGCCCGCGAAATGCAGGCGTCCGCCCAGTTCCGGCGTGGCCCCGTCGGCGATCATCCCGCAGTACTGCCCGACCAGCGGGGCGCTGAAGGAGCCTTTGGCGAAGGCGAAATGGGTCCAGTCCATGGAGGCCATATGCCCGTCCCAGGAGGTCCGGGCCTCGGGGAAAACCGCGCTGATTTTCTCCAGATAGCCCGCCGCCGAGCCTGACGAGAATTTCCGCGCCGCCGCGCCGCCGATATAACAGGTCAGCAGGCCCCGGGACCCCGGCTGTCCGGCGCTGGCGTTCCACGTCTGCCACAGGCCGTCACTGAAGGCCCCGCCCTGATTGGCCGGGGAAAGCCGGTGCCAGAATTTGTCCCGGAAGCTGAGCATCACCTTGGCGTTCTCGCCGAATCCGAGCTCCATGACCGACTTCCGCTTCGGCGCGCTCAGGGCCAGGCGGTCCACGCCGGAAATGTGACGCAGCACACTGAAAGGCAGGGTCAGAATCACCCGGCCGTAAGCCACGCGTTTGGTCCCGTGTCCGTGATCGAAGGTCAGGGTGATGTCCCGGCCGTCGTCCTCGATTCCCTTAAGGCGGTGACCGGGATGGAGTTCCGTGTTCCCCTCCAGCTTTTTGGCCAGGACGTCGGTCATGGCGCCGCTGCCGCCCTGGACCCGCCAGGCCTCGTCGCTGTCACCGTAAAGCTTCAAACCTTCACTGGTGTCCGGGGAGATGAAATCCACAAAATTCAGCGCCGACTGCCGGCTGGTCTCCAGCCCGTATTCCGTGACATAGGCGATCTCCAGAATCTCGATCAGCCACGGTGCCGTGCCCGTGGCCCGGCCGGCCTGGCTCAGCCAGCGGTCCAGCGGCACCTGATCCAGAGCGCGGGCTTTGGCGGTGAATTCCCCGCTTTTATCATAGAGCCCCTCCGCGTCCGCCGCGATCCGCCGGGCCAGCGGGGCGAAGGCGGGGATCAGCTCCGCGTCCGTGCGGATTTTGCCGCCCAGCACATAATAATCACTGCCGGTCTCCTTCCCGGTTTTCAGATGCTGAATGCCCAGGCCCAGCTCCTTCGCGAGGTCCATGAGCGCCGTGTGGTCCGTGTCCACCAGCTCGCCGCCCAGCTCGCAGAACATGCCGTCCTCATTGAAATTCCGCCTGGTCCACATGCGCCCGCCGTAGCGCGCCGAGGCCTCGTAAAGATGCACCTCGATCCCTTTCCTCCGCAGCCGCCAGGCGGCCGTGAGCCCCGCCACCCCGCCGCCGACAATGGCCACGGCGCCGCCGGGGGCCCGCACCGCCGGATTCCCCCCGCCGAACCCCGCGCATCCCGATAAAATCCCCGCTCCCGCCAGCGTCAGTGTTTTCGCAAAATCCCGCCGCGAGAACCGCCGCGCCGCCTTCCCCTCCGAGGGGCCGATTTCGCCCGTGAGGCGCATGGTGCTGACCAACTGACGAAAAACAGGCGTGCGGGCATTCATGGCGCGGATGTTTACCCAAAGCCGTTATTAAAAGCAAGTTGCATCCCGCCGCCGGAAGCGCCTTTTGCGGGCTGTCAGGCGGGCTTCTCCCCGTCCGCGGGGGTGAGCCGCCCAGTGATTCCCGGCCATGGATACGGAAGTGAAACAGGCGTCCTCCTCCGGAATCCGGGAAACCGCCGCCGCACTCCGCCGCAAGGAACCGTTGGCCGCGCACGTTCCATGCCCGCATGAAACTCCGTCTTCTGATTCTCGTTTTCTGTGCGGGTATTTCGCTGGCGGAAGCGGAGACCGGGCCGCTGAAGGCGGCGGTGTTTGACTGCGACGCCACCCCCGCGCCCGGGAGCCTGCTGACCTATGACCCCATGCGGAGCGCCGGGGAACTGAGCCTGCGCTGCCGGGGCGTGGTGCTTTCGGGCAACGGCGCGCCGGTGGTGCTCTGCGCCGTGGACTGGATCGGCATTGCCAATGAGGGTTTTGCGGAATTCCGCCAGGCCCTCGCTGATGCCGCCGGCACCGAACCGCAGCGGGTGGCCCTGCATTCCCTGCACCAGCACGACTCCCCCATCTGCGACTACACCACGGAAAAAATCCTCCGCGATTTCAACCGGGACCCGGGACCGTTCCGGGCGGAAATCACCCGTCCCCTGATCCGGCGCGCCGCCGATGCCGTGCGCGCGGCCCTGCCCGGCGCGGTGGAGGTGACGGAAATCGGCTGGGGCGAGGCGGAGGTGCGTCAGGTCGCCAGCAACCGCCGGGTTTTTGATGAAACCGGAAAATTTCTCGGCGTGCGCTTCACCGCCTGCAAAACCCCTGAACTGACCGCCGCGCCGGAGGGCGTGATCGATCCCCTGGTCAAAGTCCTCAGCCTCTGGCGCGACGGGCAGCCGGTGGCGGTGCTCAGTTATTACGCCACCCATCCGCAGAGTTATTACCGCACGGGAGTGGCCAATCCCGACTTTCCCGGCATTGCCCGGTTCATGCGCGGTCAGTCCCTTCCCGCCGCGCTGCATATTCATTTCGACGGCGCGGGAGGTGATATCGGGGCGGGCAAATACAACGACGGCTCGCCGGAAAACCGCATCGTTCTCGCCCAGCGCCTCGCCGACGGCATGGCCCGCGCTTTTGCGGCCACGAAAAAGGAACCGGTGACGGCGGACGATCTCGGCTGGACGGGGGTCACCGTCCAGCTGCCGGTGTCCGCCGCGCTGGAGGAAAAGAAGCTGGAACTCGCCCTGCTGGAGGGCACAGGCCGCCCGGAAGGCATTCTCGGCACCGCCATGCAGCTCGCCTGGCTGCGCAGTCCGCGCCGGATTGACATCGGCTGCCTGCGGCTGGGCTCCATCCGCGTGCTCCAGCTGCCCGGGGAGCTGTTCGTCGAATACCAGCTGGCCGCCGCCGCCCGCCGGCCGGATCTGCATGTGGCCATGGCCGCCTATAGCGACTACGGCCCCGGCTACATCGGTACCGCCCGGTCCTATGGCGAGGGCGGTTACGAGGTCCAGTCCACCTCCTCCTTTGTGGGGCCGGAAGCCGAACCCGTGCTCACCGGAGCCGTGAATCAGCTCCTCGGCGTCCCGGCGCGGTGATTTCCCGCTGACGGACGCAGGGTGAACCACAGCATTCCCGCTCCGCCCACGGTGAAAAGCATGGGCCACCACAGGGTGTAGAAAGCGGCTTTGGTCGAATGCTCCAGCACCGCCTCGCCGGGTTTCCGCGGATTCACAAAGCAGGTCGTCTCCATCCCGGCCGGAAACGCGGCGGCGGCGGCCTCCGCTTTGTCCCGGTGCGGCGTGGGTCCCTCAATCCGCCGCAGTTTGGAGCCGTGATGCACGGTTCCCGCAAACGTGTAGCGGTAGTCCAGATCCGTGCGCCAGGTGACCGGGGAGTTCAGGCTGAACTGCTCCTCCCGGATGCCGGAGCTGAGAATGAGGCAGGGCACGGGTGTCCAGTGACGGGTGATCATCGCCCTCTCGCCGGCCTGGAAAAGCCACCAGGTGAAGCACAGGCCCAGCACCATGAGAAAAGCCCCGATGGCGCAAAGGTAAAAACGGGCCAGTCGGCTGGATCCTGCGGGAATGGTCATTCCCCAGAAAACACACCGCCAGGGAAAAGGAAAGCGGTCGGGTGAGCGTAAGCGTGCGCGCGGCCCGGCGCCGGGCCGAGGCCGCACGGTGCCCATGCCACTCACCGGGGATCGGAGGAGGAGACCGGGACCGGAGCCGCCGGTTCGGAATTCCCGGCGGGCAGACCGGCGGCGGTGAGCATGGCGCGCCAGGTGTCGGGATAGCGGCGGCGGATTTGGGTGCTGACATTGTCCAGGCTGGCCTGCCTTGCCTCCGGATTTTTGATGGCCTGGGCCCAGGCGAGCGCGGCGGCGGGTTCTCCGGCATCAATCCAGCCATCAGCGAGGCGGCTGATGCCTTTTTCCGTGTGCGGCCCGATGCCCAGGGAAAGAATCCAGTCCGCGCAGCCCGCGAGGTCCGGTTCCGGCATTCTTTCCCGCTGCTCCCGGCTGACCTTTCCCAGTGTCCAGCGGGCCACCAGCTCCTCCACCACCTCCGCTTTCTTTTCCGGCGGGGTCTGGCTGGTCCGCCAGTTGGCGGCCTCCACCTGGTTTTTGCCCCACCACGCGTTGAGCAGCGATTCATCGGTCCAGGCTTTGGCCTCCGGCCCGAGGTTCAGGGATTCAATCCAGCTCATGACCTCCGGGGGACTTTCCTCCGCGAACCGGCCCGCCAGCGCTCCGGTCAGAAACGAACCCTGTTTTTCCGGCGCGGTTTGAATCAGGCTGCGGACGATTTCCGTCCCCTCCGCCGGCCAGTCCTCCCGGCGGCCGGAGAAAAGTCTGTGAAGATTGATGTTTCCGGCCATTTCCCGGCGCACTTTCTCATCGGAAATGGAAAGCGCCTCCTGAACCGCCGTCCGGGGATCCAGGAAGGAGATATTCCCAAAAAGCATTCCTCCGTTCTCCCGCACCCAGGAAGGGGGATCGGGCAGGCTGATCCGGCTTTTCCAGTATTGCAGCGCTCCCGACGGGTCGTTGGAGGCCCACGTCAGCAGCGTCACCTGGGCCATGCCGGTGGCGCCCTTCTTCATGGCTCCCAGCTCTTTGGCGTAATCGTCCGCTGTTTTCCCTTTGCCGCCCATGAACATTTCCAGGCTCTGCATGATCATTGGCAGTTCACTGGCGTCCTCTTTGGGAACTTCCGCCAGCAGGGCCTCCTTTTCCTCAGGGGTCAGCTGGTGAAAGAGCCAGGCGATCCGCGCCACGCGCCACAGACTCAGCATTTCAGCGCCGCCGCCCTCCCCGTTCTCCTCCTCCTCCTTCATCATGAGTTCCAATTCCGCCTTCACGGCGGCGGCGTCAGGCTTGGAGGGCTCCTTCACGGAGCCATCGGCGGACAGTCCTTTGGAACCCGGGTTTCCTGAAACCGCGGAACCTGCGGCCTCCGCGGCGGGAGCCGCACCCGCACCCGGGCTGGCGGCGGACTTTCCCGCAAAGGCGGAAGCGGCGCCCGTGCGCCAGCCGATGGCGAGGCTGAGCGCCAGGAGGGCGGAAAAAACGAGCAGTGGTTTGCGGGCGGACATTTGGGCGGGAGAGAGTTGGATTTTGAAAAAGGAAAAGGAGGAAAGGGACATCCGGGGCCGGAGGGACGCGGGAAAGAAGAGAAAGAAACCCGGGCGGGCCGTCAGAGCTGCGACGCCAGCTTTTCGCGGCGGGCGGGATCTTTGATCAGCTTCTCCAGCAGCTTCGGTCGGGCCTCGGGGCTCACTCCGGCGAAAAATCCGCGCACCGCCTGGAGCGCGGCCCCGTTGGCGGCGGGGGTGGGCAGACCGCCGACGGCCTGGCAGAGCATGCCGAAGCGCTCCTCATCCAGTTCGCCGTCCCGCCACGTCCAGGCGTTCAGCACCCGCGCCGGCTCCGTGCCGTCCGTCCAGGAGCGGGTCAGCAGCCACGGGAGCAGCGTTTCCCGGGTCCAGTCCGAAACCTCGGGATGGCTGTCCGCGACCATCAGCGCCGTGCGGTCATCCGCTTTCTCCAGCACCGGCCAGACCTTGGCGCGTTTTTCGCCGTCCTTCAGCGCCTCCTTCAGAGTCTGCCGGGTGAACCGGTCCCACTCCGGCCCCAAAGGCGTCAGCGCCGCCAGGGCCTTCTCCGGATCCCTGCCCATCCATTCCCCGATCTCCGCCGTGCCGATGGGGCGGCGGCGGTCCTGGGGGAAATCGCCGTTCTCCACCGCCTGCCGTCTCCATTCCCAGGCGGCGGCGGGATCGGTTTTGAACCAGACGGCGCTGGCCGCCATCACGGCGATCACAGGCGGCTTGCCATCCCGCCGGTAATCTTTCCCCTGCAGCTCCCGCAGCACCTTCTCCGGCGGCTCCTTCGAAAGCTTCAGGCTGGTGAGAAAGAGGGCCAGCCCCTCGTAATCCGTCCGGCGGTTCCGGAAATCCGGGAGCAGTTTCCAGGCTTCGTCCAGTTCCGCGATGTCAAATTCCCCCAGCGCCCGGAAGCCCAGACCATCCTCGCCACTTCCGCCCGAGGCTCCGATGCTGATGGAGCGGCCCTCCGGGTCCGCGCGCACCACCCTGCTGATGGAGTTCAGCCGGGCCCGCAGCCGCGCCCGCGCCGGGGAGTCCCCGGGATTCCCGGTGACGGCCCTGCCGCCGGCTTTTCCAAAAGCTCCGGGACGCCCGGCTCCTCCGGCGGCCGTTTCCCCATTCTGCCCGGCGGAAGCGCCGCCGCCGCCTGGATCCGCCGTCTCCACGCTGAAATGCCGCGCGGCCGAATAACTGCCGCCGAAGGCCAAAAAGAGAGCCAGCGCGCCACCGGTGAGAGTGAGGGATTTTCCGTAGGTCATGAGTTTGAGGGAGTGAATAATGATCTGCCAAAAAGTGATGGAGGGCGCACCGGCGATGGCCGCCGTGCCCGCGCCGGCGGCGAAACCCGGGGGAGCCGATCCGCCCACCGCCGCCCGCAGGGACTCCGCCGCGCCCAGGGCGGTCACCGCCGCCGCCGCCGCGCCGCCGCGGCTGAGATGCGGAGCCAGGCGGGCCAGGGCGCGCTCCAGCTGCTTGCGCACGGCGGCCTCGTTTTTACCGGAGGATTCCGCGATTTCCCGGTAGCTGAGGTCCTCGAAAAACCGCCGCATCAGCAGGGTGCGGTCGGATTCACGGAGCCTTGCCAGGGCTTCGTCCAGCTCCGGCGCGGACTCGGCGGGGAAATCGGAACCGTCGGGAACGGAGGACATATCGGAGGAAAGCGTGAGTTCCGCCAGCCGGGCCAGGCGGCGGGTGTGCGCGGACTCGCGCCGGAGCTGATGCGCGGATTCCAGCACCGCCGCCCGGTGCAGCCACGAGGCCAGCGACGGGTGGTCCCTCAGGCCCGCCGCCTTGCGCGCCAGCATCGTGAAAACATTCTGCCCGATCTCCTGCGCCAGCGCCTGCTGCCCGCCCGTCCGCCGCCGGGCGACGCCATGCACCAGCCCCGCATACCGCTCCACGAGCAGGCGGAACGCGGCCTCATCCGCCTGCGAGGCCCACCGGTGCAAAAGTTCGCGGTCGTTCGTCATCATGATCATCACCGGAATTCTGCGCCGGATTGATCCTTTGTGACATGCCGCGCGAAATTTTTTCCTGAGCCGCCGTTCCCCTGCCCGCGCCGGCCACGTCAGCCAGCCAGCCATTCCTGAAGCCGGAGGGTTTTTACCGCTTCTCAGCCCGGTGGCTGAATGCGGCGATAAATCCCGGAAACCGCCCGTCCGCTCCATGCATTCCATTCCGGACGGGATGAACGAAACATGGCGCTCCCGGAACAGGAGCGCCATGCACGGCATTTTGGAGATGCGGGTGGTTTTCGGTGCCGGTTTCCCGGTTTGCGGGCCGCTTCAGACGGGAGCCCGCTCCAGCCGCCGGTGCGCCCGGATCGTCCGCACCTGAAGCCATGCCCCGGCCAGGAACAGCAGGAACATAATCCCCGCAATAGCCTGAAGCTCAGGACCGTCGCGGTCCGCGATCAAAGGCGCGCCCACCGGCAGACGGGTCGTGGTCTCCGTGACCGCCGGGATGAAGTGGAAGAAAAAAGTCGCGCTGTAGCACACCGTCTCCACGCTGCGGGAAGCCTCTCCAAACCAGCGGTGTTTCCGGGTCAGACGGGCCGCCAGCAGGACCAGCAGGGTGATGAGACCCAGCACATGCGGTTTTCCGAAACCGCCATGCTGGAAAATCCCGAACCCGGTCACGCAGGTCAGCACGGTGGTGACGATGTAGATTTTGCCGGTCCGGTTTTTGGGGGAAATTTCCCGGTCCCGGATCAGAGCGAGCAGCCCTGATCCGACGGCGACGAGGCTGATGGCGGTGTGGATGACGCCGAGATTGGTTAAGCCGAGCATGGTTTCCGGAGTAAATGGTTCAGGTGTGAAGGATTCAGTTTCAGGCAGTGACGGCGGCCGGGGGGGTGAAAATCATCAGCAGCCGAGTCCGCCGGAGACAAAAAGCGTGGTGCCGTGGACCCAGCCCGCATCCGGCGAGGCCAGAAACACCACCGCTTTCGCGATATCATCCGGCTGGCCCATCCGGCCGAGCGGCGTGGCGGTGACCAGGGTTTTAAAACTCTCCATGAAGCCGTTGGCATGGACGCCCTCGGTTTCAACCGGGCCGGGATTGACCGAATTGATGCGGATGCCGCGCGGCCCCAGTTCCTTGGCGAACGTCCGTGTAAGATTGTCCACCGCCGACTTGGTGGCGTTGTAAACGGCGGTGCCGGCGGACGAGAAAGTGCTGGCCACGGAACTGGTGTTGACGATCACGCCGCCTTCGGGGCCAAAATACGGCAGTGACTCCTGCACGGACAGGAGGACCCCCAGCACATTGAGATTAAACTGACGGTGGAAGTGCTCCTCCGTGATTTCCCCCAGGGGAGCGATTTCGCAGATCCCGGCGTTGTTGACGAGAATATCGAGCCGTCCGAAAGCGGCGGCCGCCTCCACGAAAAGCCGCTCAATATCCGCCTTCCGGGACACATTGGCCTGCACCGCCACGGCCTTGCCGCCGTCGGCGGTGATCGCGGCCACCACGCGGTCCGCGCCCTCGCGGCTGGAGGAGTAATTGACCACCACCGAGGCTCCGGCGGCGGCGAGATGTTTGGCGATGGCCGCGCCGATGCCTTTGGAGGCCCCGGTGACGACGGCGGTTTTGCCGGCAAGTTTTTTAAGATGTGTGGACATAATCAGACTGTTTTTATGATTCAAAAATGGGCGCGACGGTGCCCTCGTTTACAAAACCAGCGCTCACTGAGGGGCTGGAACCCCGGTTTCAGGCCCGGATAAACTCCAGCAGATCGGCATTGAGCTGCTCCTTGCTGGTGTCCCCGAGGCTGTGGGTGCCGCCGGGATAGATTTTCAACTGAGCGCCCGGCACCAGTCTGGAGGAGATCAGGGCGGACGAGCCGATGGGCACGATCTGGTCGTCGTCACCGTGGATGATCAGCGTGGGCACATCGAATTTTTTCAGATCCTCCGTGAAATCCGTCTCCGAAAAGGCTTTGATGCAGTCGTAGGCGTTTTTGTGGCCGGACATCATGCCCTGCATCCACCAGGACTGGATCAGGCCCTGCGAAACCTTCGCGCCCGGCCGGTTGAAGCCGAAGAAGGGACCGCTGGCGACATCCAGGAAAAACTGCGCCCGGTCCGACAGATACGCGGCCCGGAATCCGTCAAAAACCTCCAGCGGCAGCCCCCCGGGATTGGCCTCCGTTTTCAGCATGATGGGCGGCACCGCGCCCATGAGCACCGCTTTGGAAACCCGGGAAGTGCCGTGACGGCCAATGTAGCGCGCGACCTCACCGCCGCCGGTGGAGTGGCCGATCATCACCGCGTCCCGGACATCGAGAGCCTCAAAAAGCTCCGCCAGATCGTCGGCGTAAGTGTCCATCTCATTGCCGTTCCACGGCTGGCCGGACCGGCCGTGACCCCGGCGGTCGTGGGCGATGCAGCGGTAACCGTTCGAAGCCAGGAAAAACATCTGGGCCTCCCAGGCATCGGAACTCAGCGGCCAGCCGTGGCTGAAGGTGACGATGGGGCCGGTGCCCCAGTCCTTATAATAAATCTCCGTGCCGTCCCGGGTGGTGATAGTGCTCATGTCGTTGGATGATAATGGGTTCCGTCCTCTCCTTGGGAAACTGTGCACGCGCCGTGACAGAAAAACTCCGGAAAATTCAAAAATAATCCCTGTTTCCGGCTCTTACGGGGATCATCCGCGCGCCGCCGTGCTTTTTCAGAAACGGGCGCGGTGTGCCGGCACCCCGGGGTCGGCGCAAAAAGCGTGAATTCCGGCTTCATGGCGGCGGGGGATCCGGAGGCCCGGTTTTCCGGCCGCCAAGCTTCAGCGCCTGCTGATGAATGGCTTCCGCTTTGGCCGACTCTCCGATGCTCCGGTAAAGATCCGCCAGCCGCTCCAGGGTCCGGAGACGGTCCGCGGGCGGTCCGGAATCCTGGCTCTGACGATGGCTTATCTCCTCGTAAAACGGGACCGCTGTCTCCAGCAGCTCCTTCCGCAGATCCTTGAATTTCCCGTCCGCGAAAAGCGGATGCTCCGTCACCCGGCTCAGGAAAACCTCCACGGCGCCGCGGGCTCGGCCATAATTGATTTCCGCCTCCCTCCTGTTTTTATCAGCCCTGGCGGCCTGCCACAGGCTGACTCCGGTCCCGCCCGCCAGCGCCACCGTGATCAGCCCCGCCGCCACCAGCCCCGCGCGGTGCCGGCGGCTGAATTTCCCCATGCGGTAGGACAGCGAAGGCGCCGCCGCGCTCACCGTCTGCCGGTCCAGATGCCGTTGAAGATCCCGCGCCAGAGCCGCCGCCGTCCCGTACCGGCGGGCCCGGTCCTTGGAGAGGGCCTTGAGCGTGATCCAGTCCAGATCACCCTTCAGAGCCCGCGCCAGACGGCCTGCGGTCAACCGCCGGCGCCGCGCCGCTGATTCCGCCTCCGGAGCCTTCAGGGACAGCACCAGGGCACTCGGCCTGACCGGCTCCGCCTCGCGGACCCAGCGCAGGGCCGCCGCGAAATCCACGCCCGGCGGCGGCTCCGGCGTGTGCCCGGTCAAAAGCGTGAAAAGGATCACGCCCAGCGAATAAACATCGCTGCGCGTGTCCACATCCAGTCCGCAGCCCGCCTGCTCCGGACTCATGTAAGGCGGCGTGCCCACCACGGTGCCGATGGCGGTCCGGGCCGGACCGCCCGGCGTCAGAGGCCCGGCTTCCGGCCCCAGAGCCTTGGCCACGCCGAAGTCGATCACCTTGGGAACCGCCTGTCCGTCAATTTCCGTGACGAGAATATTGGACGGTTTCAGATCCCGGTGCAGCACCGCCTTCTGATGCGCGTGCTGCACCGCCTGACAGACGGGGATGAAAAGCGCCAGCCGCTCCCGGAGGCTCAGGTTTTTCGCATCGCCGTAATCCGTGACGGGGATGCCGCTGACCAGCTCCATGACAAAATACGGACGTCCGTCCGCCGCCGCTCCCGCATCCAGAACCGCCGCGATATTCGGATGATCCATCATCGCCAGAGCCTGCCGCTCGGCCTCAAAACGCGCCACCACCGCGCGTCCGCCGAGTCCGTTTCTGATCAGTTTCAGCGCGGTTTCCCGCTGAATCGGCTGGTGCTGCCGCGCCCGCCACACGACCCCGAATCCGCCCTCCCCCAGAGGCTCGATCAGCTCATACCGGCCAATAGTTTCCCCCACCCCCACCCCCGGCTCCTGGCTCATGGCCGCCGCCGCCGCCTCATCCGGAGCAGTGAAGCCGGAATCCGCCGTGGGAAATCCCAAAGCCAGCAGTCCGGGGGACGGACTGGGGCCGGGCGGAGGTTCCGGAGCGGGCGGGCAATCAGTCATGAACCGGGAACAGACTGAGGATCCGGCAGTTATCAAACAAACAAACAAACAGGGCCGGCACGATGGATGCCGGTTGACGCCCCGCGGCGCTGACGCTTGCCTTGCCGCCGATGCCCCTTCCTGATGACGCGCGCGCGCAATCCCGGTTCCCCGTCACGCAATGGACGGCGGTGGTGCAGGTCTGCCAGGCGGAGGACGAGGCCCTGCGGCGCCGGGCGCTGGCGGAAATTTGTCAGGCTTACTGGTATCCGCTGTATGCCTTCGCCCGCCGCGCCGGGCACAGCCAGGCGGATGCCGAGGACTTTACGCAGGGATTTTTCAGCTATCTCGTCGAGCACAACCTCATGGCCGCCGCCAACCGGGAACTGGGACGGCTGCGGACATTTCTGCTGGCTGTGTTCCAGCGCTGCATCCGCGACGTCGAAACCCACCGTCAGGCCCTGAAACGCGGCGGCGGACAAATGTTTGTGTCCCTGGATCTGCTGAACGCCGAGGAGCATTACCGTCACGAGCCCGCCGATCCCGTGACGCCCGAAACACTCTTCGAGCGCGCCTGGGCTCTCCAGGTGCTGCGGGGAGCCATCGCCGCCCTGCGCGCGGCTGAAACCGGCGAGGGCCGGGGCCGGGCCTTTGACGTGCTGTCCCCTTTTCTCGATCCCGAATCCACCGCCGGGGCCAGCACGGAGGCGGCGGCCCGGGAACTGGGGATTTCCGTGGAGGGCGTGCGCCAGGCCGTCAGCCGCCTGCGCCGACGCTTCCGGGAAACCCTGCGCCGCCAGATCGCGGCCACGCTGCGGGATCCGGACGATGTTCAGATCAACGGCGAACTCACCGCTCTCCAGGCCGCGCTGCGGAGTTAGGAGAACCCTGGCCCTGGCCCCGGCTCCGGCCAAGGAAGCATGGGCATCCTGTCCGCGGGTTTTTGAAATCAGCCCGCGTGCCGCGCCCGGTGCTTTTTGAACATTTCCAGCGTGGCCTCCCGCGCTTCACGGTGATCAACCATGGGTGCGGGATAACCCGTTCCCGGAGCCGCGGACTGACCGGCGGGCGGCGGTGCGAGCAGCGCCGGCAGCGGCGCTTTTTTCAGTTCGGGCACCCAATGGCGGATGTAGGCGCCCTGCGGATCGTGGGCTTTGGTCTGCGACCATGGATTCTGAATGCGGAAATACGGCGCGGCATCGGCTCCGGTGCCGGCGCTCCATTGCCAGCCGCCGTTGTTGCTGGCGATCTCGCCGTCGATGAGCGCCCGCATGAAATACCGCTCGCCCAGCCGCCAGTCGAGCCGCAGGTCCTTGGTCAGGAACATGGCCGTGACCATGCGCAGGCGGTTGTGCATCATGCCGGTGGCTTTCAGCTCCCTCATGCCGGCGTCCACGAGGGGGAAGCCAGTCAGACCGTCACGCCACCGGGCGAAGTCGTTTTCGTCATAACGCCAAGGCAGCCCGCGCCACTGCGGATCAAATTCGTGCTCCAGCACTTCGGGATAATGCCGGAGAATCTGCATGTAAAAATCCCGCCAGGCCAGCTCGCTGAGAAAAGTGGTGACACTTTCCCGGACTTCCCCGCTGGAGGATTCCCGGCCCAGCTCCGCCGCGCGGTGATAAAGCTCGCGGATGGAAATCGTGCCCATCCGCAGGTCCGGGGAGAGCCGGGAAGTCGTCGCGCCCAGCGGCGTGTCGCGGGTCCGCGCATAGCCGGGGATGATTTCCGCCAGCGCCGTTTTCATCCGCCGCCGCGCCGCGCGTTCGCCGGGCTCCGGCAGGGAGACACCCGATGGCTCCAGCCCCCAGGCGGCCAGCGCCGGGCATTCCTCCGATTTCAAACCGGGGAGAGCCGCAAGCCTGGTGACACGCGGGACCATGGCCGGTTTTTCCAGGCTGTTCCACGATTTGCGGTAAGGCGTGAAGACCCGGTAAGGCTTGCCGCCGCCGGTCAGAATCTCCTCCCCCTCATGCAGACCGGCGTTTTTGAATCCGCAGGCTTTGATGCCCAGCCGCGCCGTCAGCTTGTCCAGGGCGGCTTCCGCGCTGATACCGTGCGGATCGGGGTCACGGTTGTAAAAAACAGCTTCGGCCCGGGTTTCGGCGATCAGTTTTTCAAGCTCCTCCAGGGCTTCGCCGCGCCGGAAAATCAGACGGCCGCCCGCGGCCTCCACGTTTTTCTCCAGCGACTTCAGGCAGCCCGCCAGCCATTCCTGACGCGGCGCGCCGGTCCATTCGTGGTCCTTTTTCCAGGAACTGACGATATACACGGGCACGACCCCGTCCGCCGCCAGCGACGCGGCGTGGAGGGCCGGATTATCGGTCAGCCGCAGATCGCGGCGGAACCAGTGGATGACTCGGGCGTGGGGTTTGGACATGAATTTCCATGCCATACGTCCGGCGGGCGGGAGGGCGACGGGAATTCACCCGCATGGTTTCAGCGGATGACCGGAATCACAGGGGCAGTGCCCGGTTTGAGCCCGAAAGATTCAGACATAACCGGGGCAGCCGTCAAAAAGAGTGAGGCGGAAATCCTCCTCCCGCATCAGCCAGCGCTCGGAGGTCATGCGGCGGATGAAAGGCTGATTTTCCAGCAGTTTCCGCCGCTCCACGCCGAGAGCGGCCAGCTCGCCCTCATCAAAGGCCGTGGTGTAGGCGTCGGCGGAATTGGCGTGAAAACCGAACAGAATCTCCAGCCGCTCCACGTCCAGACCGCAGTCTCCCCGGAAAAACCGGGACAGAAAAGAGGCGGCCAGGCCCAGCGCGCATCCGGCATAGGCGGGAATCCAGTGGGAGGCCTGATGCGAGATTTTCTTGAACGGGGTCCGGTCAAATTCGATGAGATTGGTCTTTTCCGGATGGGGAAAATGTTTGGCCTGCGCCACCTGGGGATTGTTGACGATGGATCCGACGATTTCCAGCTCCTGGAGGACCACGATGTCCTCATTTCTCAGACCGGTCTCGTGCAGAATAATCAGGTAAGTCGCGAATTTTTCGGCCAGGGTCGCGCTGGGCATCACCGGATGATCCTCAAAACGCAGCGCGGAATTCGCGGCGGCGTGCAGGGCCGCCAGCGTGTGCATGGTCGAAGCCCGGGCCAGAGCGAAAGCCCGGCCGGGATCCGCCGCCGCTTTTTCCAGCGCCTCATTGAGAAAAATGAAGGCGTCCAGCAGACAGGAAATGAAAGGATTGAGCTGCGGAAGCAGCAGGGAGGATTTTTGGGACGGCGTGCTGGCCATGGCTGACAGGGAGGCGGAGGGTGGCTTTGCGGTGAAAGACGGGTGTTGAGGATGCTTAATCAGAAATCCGGCCGGGAGTGAGAATTTTTTCACACCCCATGGTTTCGCGGAAGTAAACGGAGCAGGGTTTCATCCAGCGGGTGGCGAAAGCGTGCATGGCCGGGTGCACCAGGGGCACCGTCCACATGCCGTACCGGCGGCCGTGTTTCTCCATCTGGTCCACCGCCTCCTTGTAAAGCCACAGCACCACGCCATACCGCTGCAGCCGGGGATGGGCGAAGGAGCAGGTGAAGCGGGTGGTGCCGTCGGGCATGTGGTGATTGATGACCCAGCTCACCAGCCCGCCGTCGCGCAGCACGGCGCAGGACGTGACCGGATCGTAACCCGCCTCGTGCTTCCAGGGGACGAGATCCTCCGCGATCCAGTGCTCCGTCTCATGGGACCGGCGCAGCGCCGCCTTCTGTTCGTCCGTCACGTCCCGCCAGGGGATGATTTTGAAACGGTTGGAATCCATTCTGCGCTCCTGAAGCCAAGGGGGATTCATGGCGCGGATCTGGAAAAGATCCGCCTTGATGGCGGCCATGCGCGGCCGGGGTTTTTCCCAGCCTGTTTTTTCCATGATCCGCTCAAAGTAAGGCGTGGCGTCCTTCCCGGTCATGTAAATCAGGCGGATCACTTCCCCGCCCCGCCGGGCCACCTCCTCATGAAAAGCCTCCATCAGACGGGTTCCCACTCCCTGATGCCGGAAAGCCGGAGCCGTGAAAATGGAGAACAGGCTGGGAGGGGCGTTGTAACCGGGTTTGGGGAGCCCGCCGAGCGCCAGACCCGCGGGCACGCCATCGACGGTGGCGGTGACCGGGAGCACGGTGATCCGCTCCCGTTCCGCCAGCGACATCAGGTGCTTGTAATTGGGAAAGGTCATCTCCGCGAATGCGGCGGCCTCCGCGGGGGTGGTGGGAACTTTGGTTTCGATCATGGCGGGGAAGCAGGTTGGAGAGGACGTTCAGGAGGATGACGCGTCAGATATCCCAGGTGAAAACCGACGGCACGAGATCAGGTCTCGCCAGCCGCAGCAGGGTGTGGCCGATGCCGCTGGAACCCCGGAAAAAGCCGGGCTGGAACACCGCATTGCGCACGGCGTCGGTCTGCAGCGAGAAAGCCTTCCGCTGCTGGGCGCGCCGGACGGTCAGGGTCGCCCCCAGTCTGGCCATTTCCATGCCGGAGCTTTCCGGCATGGCGGCGGCGGTGGCGTGGAGGATTTCCACCCTCCCCATGGTGCCGCAGCAGAGATGATCCACGCCGGAAAGCCCGGCGGCGAGCGTGGTGCGGCGGGCGGCCTCCATTTCCGCCCGCAGGACCGCGTCCTCCTGTTCCCCGAACACGCCGAGAAAAGCCGCACGGCTCAGCAGAATGCCGGGCGCGCCATGGCACCAGGTGGAGGCCAGCCGGGAACCGCCGTCCGGCATCAGAATGGGCCAGTTTTCCGCTTCGGGATCAAAAAGACCGCGTTCGTAACGCAGCGCCGCGCGGGTGGCATCGCCGTATCTCGCTTCTCCCGTGGCTTTGAAAAGCTCCACCAGCGCGGTGGCGCAGCCGGCGGCGCCGTGGGAATAGCCGGCCAGAAGCAGCTGGTCCGGCCACGAGGGCCAGGCCAGCGCGTCATCCCCCACCCGCTCCGCATGGGACAGCAGATGCTCCCCGCAGGCCACGGCGCGGGCCAGAACCTCCGGATCACCGCAGGCGCGGTGCAGGGCCAGCAGTGACAGGATGGCTCCCGCGCTGCCGCTGACAATGTCCAGCGACTGATCGCGGGCGATGCGCTCATCATCCAGCAGCCGGCTGACCCGCCGGGCGCGCTCCAGGAGTTCCGGGACCTCCAAAAGACGTGAAACCACCGTCAGCGCATACACCAGCGAGCCCAGTCCGGAGCATCCGCCGATGCCTTCGCGGCTGATCATGGACGCGGCGTTCGGGGAATCCAGAATGGCGCGCACGGGATCCAGCGCCGCCAGGGCCGTTTTGCGGGCGGGCTCCGAGTCCGTCACTTTCGCCAGAGCCGCGAGGAACAGGGCCATGCCCGCCGCCCCGTCGTAAAGATAATAGGAGACACCGCGCTGCTCCTTCTGATCCGGATGCAGAAACGCGGGTGCCAGCCAGGTCACAAACCCGTCTTTTCCGCGGATGGCGGAATTGAGGATCTGCCCGCCGAGCATGACGGCGGCTTTGACAAAACCGTCCCCGCTGATCAGAGGCACGGTTTTAAGCAGTTCCTGGTAATCAACAGGCGCGGCGGCTTCGGAAGGGGGAGCCTCCGGGACCGCGCGGTCGCCGGGCCGGATAAAAGCGGTGGCGATCATTTCCAGCTGCCGCCGCAGGCCGGCTTCCGTCAGATTGCCCAGTTTTGTCTGGGACGCGTCCAGGGCGCTTTTGGAAAAAGCGTTCCCCACCACACACCGCCCTTCCGCATCCAGGAGATCGCGGCCGCCGGCGCGGACAAAAAACACGGGAATATCCCCGTTCTCCAGGGCTTCCACCTCATGATCCACCGCCGGCCACAGCAGCGGACGGGCGGGATAACTCCGCACAAACTGGCGGCGTAGAGCTTCAAAAATCAGGGAGCGGTCAATCCCCCGCTTCAGAGGATCCACCGCCAGAGAGCGCTCCAGCAGCGAGGCGTAATGAGTGGTCGGACGCAGCAGCACCCGGAGCGGGGCGGTGTCCCACTGGGCCAGTGCGGCATGGACAGCGCCCGCATGAGCCTGCAGCGCGCGCCAGGTCGCTGAAAATCCCGCGCACAGGGCTGGAAGATGCCGGGCGGCGGAATGGCGCGCGCCTTCAAAAACCGGAAGATTTTTCAGTCCGAGGGCGATTCCCCGCCGCCAGGCCGGGCAGATGCCGTCGGTGCCCGTGTTTTCCCACACCTGACGCGGCGCGGGGCTTTCATAACCGCCTTCGCCGGTAAGGCCGCCAATATCATAAAGCGCTCCCTGCCGCCCCCGCTGCCAGAGTGGCAGCAGACCGGTCTGAAGCACCGAGTCCTGCACGCGCCGGGCGGCTTCGGAAAACGTGCCGGTGCCGGGGTTGTTCCGGTCGTTCCGCCCCAGCTCCGGCTGGAGCAGGGTTTCCAGGTCAATGAGCACCGGACCGCCGGAGGTGGCGATGACATTTTCCATATGCCCGTCGTTGCCGCCCAGCAGATGCATCAGGCACAGCAACGAGCCCGCTTTTTTAAACCATGATTCCAGGGCCTCCCCGCTCTCCACCGGCCCGGCGGCGGCGTGCTCCACCCAGCCGTAGCCGTCCCGGGGCAGGACCCTGAGAGCCGGCGGCGCGCACTCCAGGCCCTGCTCCTTCAGGGCGCGCAGCAGTTGATGAAAATCAGCCTCCAGTTCCAGCGGGCGCCGTTTGTAGACCAGTTTTTGGCCATTGGCGAATTCCAGCACTTTCACGGTTCCGGCTCCGCCGTGCCGGTCCGAAATCCCGGACAGCACGCTCTTCAGCATCGGAAAAGCGCCCTGCCCCTCAGCGGAAAGCCCGAACACACGCCGCAGTTCCGGACGGTCATTCTCAAGACGCGTCAGGAACTCCCGGGTCTCACGGGCCCAGCCGACACAAACCACCGCCATCAGCCGGGCCAGGCCGGCATATTCCAGAAGAATATTCGTCCAGCCGCTGCCCTCGCTGAGGTATCCCGAAAAAGCGTCGTAATGTCTGGAGGAGGAGATGTCCGGCAGAGCGCCGTGCAGCTTCAGATATTCCTTGAACCGGCGCGCCAGCACCGGAGCGGTGAATTTGGAAAGCTCCAGAAGCAGTCCCCGGGTGGCGGCGGCGATGATGGATGGATCAACGCCGGTCCCTGCGGGCGGCCCGTCGGCTTTGAACATTTCGAGCGCCGCCGTCAGAAAAGGACGGCAGGCCGAAGCAAAAGGAGCCGGACTGGCGTCGCTCACCCCGGCCGCGACCGTGGCCCATGGGGACGCGGCATTCCGTGTGGAGAAACGCTCCAGAAATTTCAGCCATTCAGGCCGGCCATTTTCCGGCAATGGCCATTCCCCCTCCAGCAGCGAGGCGGCGGTCCCGGCGGGGATCCCGTCCCAGTCCAGTCTTTTCCCGAAAAGATCAGCGCTGCCATCCGCGGCCTCCGCCATCCACATTTCCAGACGGGGCTGAAAAGCGGCTCCGGCCGTTTCTCCGTCTGAATGCTGAATTCCGCCGTTCCTGGGACGGCGTCCGGTCAATCCGGCCGCGCGGCGTCCGACAGTATTGATTTCCTCAGGCGAAAGCATGGTGGCGAAAATGGGAAGCGCGCTCATTTTAAACATATAAAACAGGGCGGTGGGAATCAGAAAGGGCCTGCGGAAAGCAAAACCGGGGAAAAACGGAAAACAGCGCACGGAGGGACACACCGCCCTCCCCGATAACCGGGGAGAGCGGTGCGTGATTTCAGGGGGGAAACCGTTTTATCAGAGCAGGGAGACCTCGCTGCTGAACTCGTTGCGGGTGTTGAAGCCGCCGGTG
>JAZKFB010000057.1:0-105845 GCA_040386695.1 Verrucomicrobiota bacterium | reverse complement strand
CTTGTCCCCAATGCCCCGATGACCGCCTGATTCCGATTTACTTCCCGATGAGGGCTCCGCGTTCCAGGTCATCCCCGCGCTTTCCGCCTCACGTCGGCAGGTCGGCAGGTCGGCACGTCGGCAGGGGCGGGAGCCGGGATATGAAGGGCGGTACGGAGGCCCCAACGGGGCCAAAGGGGACAGCCCGGGGCAACGCCCCGGGAAACCGGTTCCCCGCTGTCCTCCGCCCTGAAGGGGCGGGATCGCCGCGCTTCCGGTTCCCCTGGCCGGATCCATGAGGTGCGGCCGCTTTCTCAGGGAAGCATTCCTCCCGATAGGGCAGGCCCGAGGAAACTTGCGGGTAATGGTCAGAGCTGGCTCCCGCCCTCCAAATGGCCCAAGCCTTCAGGAAAATGATAAAGTTATTCCAGCCAAATTACGACCTCCAGACATTCATCAATTCATATCCTGTCGGGGATTCAAAACCGCCTTCAAAGCGGCACAGAAAACCATGAGCCCACAGAAATCCCTGATCCGCCATGCCGTAAAGCAAATGCGCCCCATCCGCCGGAATGGGGGAGGAAAAGGAAAACACCATTTGGCGGCGGGAATCCCGTTCAAGAGTTGAGTATTCGGAAAATGAAAGCTCGATAAGCTCTCTCTCAACGGTGTTGGCCAGCGGATCGAGGATGAAATGCCGGGTCCAATCCACGCCTTCCACTGTTTCCGAAAGCAATTTACGGAGAGGATAGCCGGGTTGGTCCGGCACTCCGCTGAACCATTGCTGAAATTCCGGAGCTGCGAGAGAACGACGGCTCACCAGAATGCGCGGCCCCATCCGGACTCCCGGTTCATTGACTTTCTCCTGGATGATTCTTTCCAGAATATTATAAGGGCGGGCATCCATCACAGTCATTCAGTTTCCGGGCATTCCTTCGGCTGCTCCATCACGGGGCCGTCATTTTCACGCGCAGGAAGCAGCGGCCGCGGGCGGTCCATGGCTGGGTGCTGCGGAAGGTGAGGCGTTCGGTGCCGTCGGGCTGGGGGACGGTTTCGACGGGGGTGGTGTCCGTGTCCGTCCAGTCGCCGAGGCCGGTGGAGAGCTGGTGTTTGAAGGTGACGTCACTGACGCCGCGGCGGCGGGTGTAGGTGAGCGTGAGATACGGGCCGCCGGCTTCGGCGGACCAGCCGGGAGTGGCGGCCGGAGCGCCGAGATCGATGGCGAGGGCGAAGGCCGCGAGATTGTTATACCCGTCCTCGTCCGGGTCGGCGGCGGGGTCCGTGAATCCGTGCTGCGTCATCCAGGCGCTGAAGGACGCGCCGCCCGCGGGCTCCCCACTGCCGGGGGTGCCGCCGGGGGTGCTGGAGGCGCTCCAGTTTTCCGGGACCAGCTGCGGATCGGTCACCTCATCCACGGGGGCCGCGCCGGTATAGATGAGGGAAACACCTCCATTGCCGGCGGCTTGCGGCCACGGCGTGTCCGGGCTGTAAACGAAGTCGCGGATGGCCGAGCCGGAGCCGAAGGACAGCTTCAGCTGCTCGCCGCTGTTGCTCAGGCTCTGCGATCCCCAGGAACCGGCGGCCGGTGCGGCGGCGGGATAGCGGCTGGCGAAGGCGGCGGCGTTTTTGGCGATCACCAGGTAGCCGCCGGGAGCGAGGGGGGTGCCGGAGGCGAGGTCGAAGTCGATGCCTTTGGTGAAGCGGACGTTGGTCAGGTCCAGGGTTTTCGTGGCCGAGAGATTGTGGAGTTCGATGAACTCAAAATCCGCCGCCTCGTATCCCAGCGCGGCCTGCGCGGGAGTGGGGTCGGCGGGTTTGTACATGAACTCGGAAATGATCAGGATTTTCCGCAGATCCGTCAGAGCATCGGCTCCCGAGGTGGTGAACGGCACCGGCGCGGACCAGTGGCTGTATCGGCCGGACAGGTCCCTGTAGCGGACACGGGCGCGGTAGGTGCGGCCGGATTTCAGGGCACTGGCGGGGATGCTGACGGCGGTGTTCTGAGCGGTCAGCGTGGTGGAATCCCAGACGGCCGCTCCTTCATAAACACGGTCATCCCCGGGATCGTAAACCGGGGCGGCGGGATCGGTGATTTCCCCCACCCGCCACTGGATCCCGGCAAAATCCGCCGCGCCCTGGGGATCGCTGAAGGCGGAGGCGGTGAAGCGCAGGCCGTCCAGCGGATAGTTGGCGTCCCCCGTGTAGGTGATCACCGGTTTCACGGGAAGCTGCCCGGCGTCGCCGCTGTCCACGATGGAATCGAGATAGGCGTCGCGCCCGCCGGGCACGGAGGGGTCGCCGTTGAAGGGATCCGTCCAGTTGGTGAAGGCGAATTCCTTCATGTTCTGCGCTTTGAAAACCGGCCCCTGGGCATGATCCCCCTGGGCGCCGCTGGCGGACCAGCGGGCGCGCTCGGCGGGCCAGATGCCGCTGATGGTGGCGAGGGCGGCGTCGATCATGGGATTCACCTGATCCTCCTGCCAGATGAGGTCGCGGAACTCCCGCAGCACATTCCGGTGCTCGATTTTCAGCGTGGGCCGGGCGGCGATGGCTCCCCAGGTCGGGGAGTCGGGGAATGTGTTGAAGTTGTAGATGCCGTTGCGCACCGTGTCCTGACCGGAATTCCAGCTGGGCCCGAAGGAGGCGTCCCAGTCGTAGGGCATCACGAGGGCGCGCCCGAGACCGTTGGTGCCGGCCATGGGCTCGAAGTAAAGGATCATGTTCTTCATCCGGTGGCGGCCGGTGGGCTCCGTGAAAATGTCGTAGTGCCGGATGGCCTCCTGCACCGCGTTGTAGCGGTACCAGAGCGGCATGTTGACGTAGGTTTTCATGAAATCCTCGCTGGCCGCGCCGTGGATGTTGTAGCGGAAATTGTCATAATCCTCGCCGAACTGCGCGGCTCCGGGCGCGCCGTAGCGGTCGAGCATCTCCCCGTTCTGGGTCCAGTCGCTGAGTTTGTAAACATTGCCCTTCTCCATGCCCCGGGCCTCCAGAAAGCGTTTGTCCACAAACTCGATGGCCTGGAAAAGCCCGTAAAAATCCCCGGTCGTGGCGGCGGGGGCCTCGGCGGCGCCACGGATCATGCGCATGTGGAACCAGTGCGACTCCGGCACCGGCACGCCGTTCAGTTTCCAGAGATTTCCCCCGACCTCCTGCTCCATGCCCCAGCTCATGTAGCCCTTGTTGCCGAACATTTTGTTCACCAGCATGGCGTCCCATTTCACGGGCATGGCGCGGCCTTTCTCGTCCCTGGCCTCGAAGCCGTAACCTTTGTTGAAATTGATGCGCAGGTGGCGTTTGGCGCTGCCCATGTAGCGGCTGTTGCCGCCGCGCAGACGGGTGTTGATATGGTCGTAAACCTTCCCGTCATAAACGATCGCGGCTTCCCAGTTCTCGGTGCGGCGGGCGCGCAGGGCGTTCAGGCGGATGCTGTTCTCCATCTGCTCGGTGCCATTGTAGGCCATCAGGGTCAGACGGTCGGTCTCGCGCATGATGAAGTGATAGACCGGCACCGTCGTGAGCTGCGCGGAGGGGAAGGTTTTGGTGCCGGTCACATAGTCGGGCACGCCGTTGTAGCTGAAATACGCCCAGTTCCGCGCGGGATCGTCCGCGTAGGGAAGACGGGCGGTGTTGCCCGCGGGATCGGTGACCCGGATGCGGTAGCGGACGAGGGTGCGGTGCGGCTGGCCGGGAATGACGGCGCGGTAAATGGCGTCGCCCCCCGTGTCCCCGGCCGCGCCGCCGTTGTCGGTCATGGGCACGGTGATCCAGTTGGCGGCCAGCTCAAACGCCGGATTGTCCGTGCGGTTCTGCAGGGGATTGGCGAGAAGCTGCGCCGCGGTCAGCGGGAGCTTGGCGGGGATGAAGCTGCCCGGGGCCACAATTTGATAGAGCAGCTCCACCGACTGCACGCCCTGCGGGTCCGTGACATGCGCGGTGACGGTGACGGCCTCCCCGCCGGCGGGAGCGGTCGGGATGGTGACGACATCGCGCACGGCGGGCGCGGCGTTTTCGCTGAAGACGGAATTTTGAGCGCCCGGAGTCGGCAGGCCGTCGGGCACTTGGGTGAGGGAGGCGTCGATGGCGAAATCGTGGTTCCCGTAAGCCGTGGCATCATCCCCGCCCCGCAGCTGCGGCGGTTTGGCGAAGGCCTGGATGGCGATGACATTGTCGCCTTCGACAAAAAGCTGGTCCGCGTTCGCGATCACGGTTTCGGTCCAGGGATCGTTGCCGTGCTCGTAATAATCGGTGGTGTTGTAGGCCTTGTCCCCCGCGCGGATGGAAAGCCGGACGACTTCCCTGCCGTTGATCCAGACGATGGCGGCGTCGTTGTGCAGCACCTTCAGCAGCACGGATTTGGGCAGCGGTCCGGTGACGGTGAAGGTTTTGCGCAGCGTCAGGGATTTGTAGGTCGCCGAGCCTGAATTCATGTCCGAAAGCGAGGTCCTCAGGGACGTGATGCCGGTTTCGATGGAGGTGTTGCCCAGCATCGGGGAACCGATGGGCGTCTGACCGGTCAGCCAGGTGGCGTCCTCGGTGAAACCCTTGGCGCGCCAGGCTTCGCGGGGCGTGGAGGGTTCGCCGTTGGCGGTGCTGCCTTTGCGGTATTTCCAGCCGGTGGAGGAAAGCGGCAGCCAGGAGAAAGCGGTCGCGGCGGCGGTGGAGGCGCGCCAGTTCGAACCCAGCCTGCCGTCAAGAAGCGGATGGATTTTCTCCATGGACGCGCCATCGCCGTTCGACGCCGAGGGCCAGGGCGACACGACGCCGTAAACCAGCTCATCGACCACATTGTTGCCCGCATTGCGCAGCTGAAGGTCCTCGCCGTCGCTGCTCAGATTGCTGGACCACGGGCCCAGGGCGGTGACGCCATACAGGCCCAGCATGGCCGCGGGATCCTGGGCGATGACGAGGTAACCTCCGGCGGGAATGGTGACTCCGGCGGGAATGGTGTAGGACACGCCGCCGTCCAGCTTCCAGCCTGACACATCCACCGCCGACGCCAGCGGATTGTAAAGCTCCACAAACTCCGCCGGGATTTCATTCCGCGCCGGGTTGTACTGGATTTCGTTGATGACAATGTCCCGCTTCGGGCTGTTCACCGGCAGGACCAGCGCCTGCTCGGTGCTGCGGCCGGTGCTGTCCGTGATCTTGATCCGGAAGCTGATGTTCCGCCCGAGGCTGGCGGCGAAGCTGGAATCCGCGATCAGCTGGTTCCCCGAGATTTTGACCAGCGCGTTCCCCGTGTCGCCCGCGCCGGCCACGAGTTCGAAGGTGTGCGTTTCCCCGAAGTTGGGATCCGAGGCCTGAAGCCGGGCGATGAAGGAGCCCGGCACGTCGCTGGTCAGGATTTTGTCGTCCGACAAAACCGCGCCCGCCGGAGCGGAAGGCGCGGCATTCACCGCGATGCGGACGGTGGCGGTGTTCGAGCTGAAGGTGCCGTCACTGGCTTTGAAAGTGAAGCTGTCCGCGCCGGAAAATCCCGCATTCGGCGTGTAGGTCCAGGTGCCGCCCGCGCCGCTCAGGGTGCCGGAGACGGGCTGGGTGACGATGCTGTAGGTCAGCACCTCCCCGTCGGGATCGGTGGCGCTGAGGGTGATGACCGCAGGCTGATTGAAGCCGGTGGAAACGCCGGCATCCGCTGCCGCCGGCACATCCGGAGTGACCGTGATGCTGACTCCGCCGGGGGAGGAGACGGTGCTGCCGTCCGTGGCCGTGAAGGCGAAATTGTCCAGTCCGAGATAACCGGGATCCGGCCGGTAAGTGACATTCGGCGGCGTGCCGGTCAGCTGGCCGTGGGCGGGCGGGCGGGAGATGGCGTAAGTCAGCGGAGCGGCCGGCACGGCGGTGGCGGCGAGCACGATGGCTTTGTCCGCCTGAAACGGGGTGGTCAGCGTCTGGTGCGCGGGCGTGACCGCGGCCTGCAGCGGGGTGCCGCCGGCAAGAACGGCAAGACCAAGGGTCAGGAAACCCTTGATTAGAGACGGGGAGGTCTTCATGAAATAATGGGGGGACAAACGGCCGCCGGATCGGGGGAAAGCGGCACGGCTGGCGATTTTTTTGTATCGCAGGTGTTCTTTCTACCAGAAGTGATTCCCCGGCGGGAAGAAATTTTCTGTAAGAAATCCGGTTTTCCGTAGTGGATTTCCCGCTGCCGCATCCGGGCGGAGAAGCTGTTTTGTGAAAAACTGGCCATGAGGGGCTTCCGGCGGAAGATTTTGGTTTCCGTGCCACCCATGTCAAACCGGCGGTGAATGCCGCCAGCCTTGAGAGCTGGACGGTGCGCCTTGAGAAACCCGGTTCGGAGCCTCAGACCGCTCCACGGCATCCAAACGGCGGGCAAGACAGACCGGCGCGTCCCACCGCGTTGAAGGAGGACATTTACCGCACCCATGAAATTCACCGCCGCCGCTTTTCTCCTTCTCGCTTTTCCCGCCGCGCTTTCAGCCCGCGATCTTCAGCCGCGTCCGGCGGATGCGTATTTCGAAAAATACGAGGGCTGGAAAACACCCGTCCCCGAGGGGGCCTATATTAAAGAGGGTGACCGCCTGGCGATCTGCGGCGACTCCATCACGGAGCAGAAAATGTACAGCCGGATCATGGAGACTTACCTGACGGTCTGCGTGCCGGACCTGAAAATCACCTGCCGCCAGTTCGGCTGGAGCGGGGAGCAGGCCTCGGGGTTTGTGAAGCGGCTGAAAAATGACGTGCTGCGCTTCCAGCCGACCGTCGCCACCACCTGCTACGGCATGAACGACCACCGCTACGTGCCCTACACGGAGGAAATCGGCGCGGAGTATGTGAAAAATCAGCAGGAAAGCCTGCGCCTTTTCAAGGAGGCCGGCGTCCGTGTCGTGCTGGGGTCGCCGGGAACCATCGGCCTCATGCCCACATGGGTGAAATCCGCCTCCGGCACGCAGCAGGACCTCAATTTGAGTCTTCTCAGACTGCGGAATCTGGGCATCGAAATGGCGGAGCGGAACGGCGTGCGTTTCGCGGATGTTTACTGGCCCATGCTCACCGCCGGCTTCACCGCCCAGCAGAAATATGGCAAGGATTACATGATCTGCGGCAAGGACGGCGTGCATCCCGGCTGGGCCGGACAGGCGGTCATGGCCTACGCTTTCCTGAAAGGACTGGGACTGGACGGCGAGATCGGCACCCTCACGTGGGATGCCGCCGCCGGGACCGCCACGGCCTCCGGCGGCCACGGGATCGCGGGGGCCTCGCCCACGGAGCTGAAAGTGAAAAGCACGCGTTATCCCTTCTGCGCGCCGGAGGGCGATCCGGCGAAGGATGACAACATCCGCTCCGCCATGGCGCTGATTCCCTTCAACGAAAGCCTGAACCGCTTCACCCTCGTCCTCAAAAACGCCTCCGCTGAAAACTACGCCGTGACCTGGGGCACGGCCACCCGCACCTATTCAAAAGCCGCTTTGGAGAAAGGCGTGAACCTCGCGGCGGACTTTGCGGAAAACCCGTTCTCCGCGCCCTTTGAGAACGTCTCCAAAGCCGTGTTCGCCAAACAGGACTACGAAACCCGCCAGATTAAACAGCTCTTCCACGGCCCCGAGGGAGCCGCCGACATGGAGGCCACCGCCGCCCTGACCGAGAAAACCCGCGCCCGGCTGGTGGAGGCCCTGAGAAAATCCGTCGTGCCCGTGGAGCACACTCTCGTGCTCAAACCGGCCTGATTTTTCCTGCAGCTGTATCCTGACAAAGGGAAAGCCCGCCCGGCTGCTGATGGCATTCCACCGGATCAGGGGTCAGGCGGGTTCTCTTTACCGGCAAGGAAAGGAGAGCGGCTGGATGCAGGGAGGCCGCAGACCTGTGACTTGCTTTCCGCTGCCTTCACGTAACCGGTCGCCTCAACGCCGCCGGCGTCCGGCGGCGAAGCCCAGCAGCACGACGCCGGGCACTGCGGCCGCGATGCCGGGTTCCGGCACCGGGTTCACGAATTCGAAGTCGTCCGCGATCCAGTTGTGGTCGAACTCGTTGGGCGCGGCATGGTCGATGCGGTAGCCCGTGACGCCCGAAAGACTGAGAAACACCGACGTGTCCACAAAGCTGAGCGGCTCCGGTTGCCCGTCAAAGTTTTCCGGCAAGGCAAAAAAGACGGAGGCGAGTGGTGTGATGCCGTCCAGAGCCACGATGTTGATCGCTTCGGCTCCCCCGCCAAAGCCATAATACTCATTGCGGCCGAACCACGCGCCGCTGAGGAGCAGATTCGTGGTCAGCATGATGCCATTGCCACCGTCCGTGGACTCATTGGTGATAAAGTAATGGGTCGAATGCGGCAGGCCGAAGAACGGGGCACCGGGTGTCACCGTGTCCACCTTATACTCATCTCCCACCACCGTCACCCGGTCATCCCAGACCACACCGGCGTAGAGAGGGCCATCGCCGGGCGCGGTGGTGAACCTCAGTCCGGTGGAATCGTCAGGAAGCGGTGGCGCGAACAGGTCGTCAAAGCTGGCCGTGGCGGCGGGAAGCGCGGCGGGGATAAGGCAGCCCGCGATGACAGGAAGCCGGACGGATTTCATGTTCATAATGAAGAGATATAGAGCGGCATGCTGGTAAGCAATCATGCTTTGCAAGCATACATAATGCCGAAACGCATAAGATTAAACGCCGTATATTCGACCATTACGAACTCCTTCCCGTGCCGCTTTCGGCAGGAATGGGGACCCACAGGAGGGAAAGGAAGCAAAACGGAAAGGCTGCCTGACAGTTTTCAGACACCCTGCCGCCGCGTGCCCGGAGTTCTCCGGAAGAGGCATCGTCAACCGGTGAACTTACCGCGCCGGGCCGGCGGGGTCACGCCTGCGCCGCCCCGGAGCGCCCAGCCAAACGCCTGCGGCGAGGGAAGGAACAATAAATAAACAGCTATCCGGTGTCACAGTGATTGCAACAACTGTTTTAACGGATTCCCTATCGATGATGACGGGAAGCCTCCCCCCTCGAGTCAAAGATGGAATACGCCGGACCCCCTGTTCCCCCTGTGGCTTCGCCCGTAATTTGCGCCCGGCCCGGCCCGTAATCCGCTGATGATGAAATTGAAAACCTTGGGCATCTTTTCCGCGCCCCGAGTGAGCCGGCATCTCAGGCAAGCCCTTTGAAGGCATTGGAAAAATCGATAAAGCGGGCTGAAAAATGAATGACGGCACGGAGATGGGAAATGTCAGGCTGGCCTGAGTTTTCCGTCCCCCCATGAACACCACCGCCACCGTCACCACCGCCACACCGGGTTTCCACTTCAAAATCGCCGACCGCGAGGAGGAGTTCGAGGCCGTGCACCGGCTGAATCACCGGACGTTCGCGGAGGAGATTCCCCAGCATGACCGCAATGCGGAGGGAATGCTGGTGGACCGCTTCCACAGGCAGAACCACTATGTGATCGCGCTGAGCGGCGGGGAGCTGGCGGGCATGGTCTGCATGAGATTTGACCGGCCCTTTTCCCTCGACCAGAAAATCCCGGAAGCCATGGCCGCGCTGCCGAAGGACCGCTCGTGGTGCGAGATCCGCCTGCTGGCGCTGGAGCCAGGGCGCCGGGGATCGCCGCTGCTGACAGGGCTGCTGCGGACGCTGATCCGGACGGTGGAGGAAAGGGGCCGCGACGCGGCGGTGATTTCCGCGACGACCCGCCAGCTGAAGCTTTACCGGCATCTCGGATTCACGCCCTTCGGCCCGCTGGTGGGGCGGGAGGGCGCATGGTATCAGCCCATGTGGGTGCTGCTGGAGCGGCTGCGCGCGGCCGTGCCTCTGCTGGTGGAAACAAAAACTCCGGCGGAGGGAGTCGAACCGGTGAATTTCACGCCGGGACCGGTGCGGACGCCGGCTTATGTCAGCGCCGCCTTCAACCGCCCGTCCCTGCCGCACCGGAGCGCGGAATCCCTGCGGATGGTGAGGGAAATCCGCGATACTCTGACCGGCCTGACCGGAGCCCGCCATACCGCGCTGATGCCCGGCGGCGGCACCATGGCGAATGACGTGGTGGCCGCTCAGCTGCGCCTGCTGCCGGGCCGGGGGCTGATCCTGGACAGCGGGGAATTCGGACGCCGCCTGACGGATCACGCCCGGCGCGCGGGGCTGGAATTCGGCGTTCTGAACACTCCGCGCGGTGGCGGAATCACGGCGGAGGAGATCCGCCGGCTTTTCAAAGCGGAGGGTTCCCCGGCCTGGCTGTGGCTCACGCATTGCGAGACCAGCACCGGAGCTTTGCATCCCCTGGCGGAGATCGCGGCGGCTTGTCAGGATCACGGCGTGAAACTGTGCGCCGACTGTGTCAGCAGCCTCGGGGTGGTGCCTGTGGATCTGCGCGCCGCCTGGCTGGCCAGCGCCGCCAGCGGCAAGGGACTGGCGGCCCTGCCGGGCATCGCCATCGTGTTTCACAACCAGCCCGCGGAGCCGCGGCCGGAGCGGATTCCGCGTTGTCTGGATCTCGGTCTGTACGCGGCGGGGGCGGGAGTCCCGTTCACGCTGGGATCGAACATCACGGCGGCGCTGCATGCGGCGGTGACCCTGACGGACTGGCCGGCGAAAATCGAACGGGTCCGGCGCATGGGCGATGGGCTGCGCCGGGAAATGGAACGGGCCGGGCTGCCTCTGCTGAGCCGCGGGGACGTGGCCTCCCCGGCGGTGATCACCCTCAGTCTGCCGCCCCGCGTGCCCTGTGTGGAGTTTGCGGAAAGAGTGGAGCGCGAAGGCCGGCGGCTGGCGGCGCACAGCGGTTATCTTCTGGACCGGAATGAGGTGCAGGTGTGTCTGATGGGCGACCTGCGGCCACGCCACACGCGGGGATTGACCGCGCTGCTGGCGCGGACTTTGCGGAGCTTTCCGGAACCGGCGCCGTGATGGATTAAATATCACTTTCCATCAAGCCCTCAATATGAAATCCTGGCTTAATATGTCCCGCGCCCGCACTGCCGCCATTCTCCCTCTCTGCGCCCTTTTTCTATCCTGCTGCAGCCGGGAAGAGCCCGCATCTCCGCCCCCGGACTCCAGTCCAAAAAATGCCGCATCGGCGGAAACAAAGCAAAAAAAACCGCTTCCTGATCCCAAGGAATCCTGGGCTGCCCTGCCAACAGCTGAATGGCCGCAGCTGGTCCTCACGAATCATGCGGAATTCAAAGGTGGCAGAAAGCTTGAAGGAGCCAGCTCGTTTCTGATTCAACATGAAAACCGGGTCATCGCCGCCACCGCGAAACATTTGCTGGGAGAGAACGGCGGTGTGAAACCGCCCGTCCCCCCCAACAGCTTGGACGACTCACTTTCCTTATGGGAAATGCATCCCCGCACCAAAGAGGGGCCATCAGTCAGGATTTCCGGCCTGGCCGGCCGCAATAATAACAAAGGCTTCCCGGATTGGCTGCTGCTGACTCTGCACGGGGAGCGGAAAAACTATCCATCCACACCACTCCGTCTGAGAAAAAAACCTGTAACTGTCGGCGAGACCATTCATCTGGTCGGGGTTTCCTATCAGGAGCCGGATCGCGCACAGGGAGTGTATACCGGCAAGGTGACAGAAAGGAACGGGGACCTGTTCCGCTATACGATTGAGCCTTCTGTGCTGATCAACGGCTTCAGCGGGGCTCCGGTTTTGGACAAGGACGGCCTGGTGGTGGGAGTCATGACCATCTGGTTCGAGCAACAGGCCGACGCCAACGGACTTAACACCGATGCCGGCGGAGAGGACGCATCCACAGCGCTGCTGATGTTGGAGTCCCAAAAACGGTGATTTATTTTTTAACTGGTCCGAGCGGCGCTCAATCGCGCCATTCACTGTTCTTTCCGGAGATGGACAGCGCAGGGGAACTTCAGATCACTTGGAGGACCTCGCATCGGCCAGGCTGGCGGCCATTTGACGGGCGGTCTGGAGGGTGTCGATTTCCGCCGGCGTTTTGTCGCGGCGGATGGCTTTGATGCGGGGGAAGCGCAGGGCCAGCCCGCTGTCATGCCGTTTGCTGGCCTGGATGGAGTCAAAGGCGACCTCCAGCACGAGATCCGGAATGACCGTGCGGCGGTGACCGCTGTCCTCAATGGTGCGTTCCCTGAAATGCGCGGTCAGCTCCTCGATCTCAACATCCGTCAGGCCGCTGTAGGCTTTGCCGATGGTTTTGAGCGCGCCGGTGTTCTCATCGCGCACGGCGAAGGTGTAGTCGCTGAGCACATGACTGCGTTTGCCATGCCCCTGCTCAGCGGCGACGACCACGACATCCAGACTGAGAGAGCTGGTTTTCAGTTTCAGCCAGGTTTTCCCGCGTCGTCCGGCGGCGTAAAGACTGGCGGGATCCTTGGCGATCAGGCCCTCGTTGCCCCGCGCCTTGCTGGCCTGGAATTCCGCCTGCACCTCCGCCGCTGAATGAACCCGGCGGACGCCGATCCTCTCAAAGCCGGCGGGCAGCGCCAGGTTCTCCAGCAGCCGGCGGCGCTCATGCAGCGGCTCGCGCAGCAGAGAGCGGCCGTTCAGCCAGAGCAGATCAAAAACCACAAACACCAGGGGAACGTCCCCGGTCAGAAACAGATCCGCCTCGCGCCTTCCAAGCCGTTTCTGGAGATCAAAAAACGTCAGCGTGCGGTCACCGGCGCGGGCGATGATCTCGCCATCAAGGACGACCTCATCCATGAATCCGGCGGCGGCGTTAAGAATGTCAGGAAATTCCCGCTCCATGCCGCGCAGATCGCGGGAGTAAATCTCGGTGCGCCCCGCCGAGTGGTGCAGCTGGGCGCGGATGCCGTCAAACTTGTCCTCCAGCCAGAGGCTGCCGGCGGAATCCGCGGCCGGAGCCGTTTCCGGATTCCGGGAAGGATCGGCGCCTTCCGGCTGGATGGTGTCCTCAGCACTGCCCGGCAGCCCGCGAACCTGCGGCACCAGACGCTCCCAGACGGCGGCGGCGGTTTCCTCCGGGCTGGCCAGCATCACGCGGACGGGCTGGAACAAACGCATTGCCGTGGCCGCCAGAGTGCCGTCGCGGGCGCGGCGGGCGGTTTCGCCGAGATCGCCGCTGAGCATGTGGGCCTCGCGCACGGCTTCGGCCGGCTGGGCGAAGGCCTCGGCGATGGCGTCCTCCAGCAGGCCCTCCTTCAGGCCCAGACGCGTGTCGCCGGTCAGGATTTTGACCACATATTCGCCGCTCCTCGCCGAGAGACGGCGGAAGGCGTCGGTGAGCAGCGCGGTTTTGCCGGAGGGGCCGCGCGCCAGACGCAGGCGGTCAAAAAGGTGCTGCACCTCCTCCAACGTCCACGGCCGCGGCTCTGTGCGGTCCTGGAGCAGCAGCCAGGCGGTGCGTCCGGCGTCGTTCTGGGTGCGGGAAATCTCGCGGTATTTCCGGGCGTTGTGCCCGGTGGCCTCCAGCAGGGAAAAGCGGATGACCGCCCAGCCGGTGCCCATCGCCTGAAGTTCGGCGCGCGTCCCCGCCGGCCGCCCTGACAAAAATCGCACAGCCGCCGCCAGAGTCCCCTCATCCGCCAGGCTGCGGAAATATTCCGCGAGCAGGGCAATTTTTCTCAGCCGTCCCGCCGCCGCGCCCGCGGCTTCCCCCGCGGCGCAGAATTCGCCGAACGGTCCATCGCCCGGCGATGCCGCGGCGGCTGCCGCCGTCAGTTCCGGAGCCGCCCCGCTGAATGCCGCTGCCGGGAGTTCCCCATCCGGCCGGATTTCACCCTTCATGTTCTCCTCCTGAAGCGCGGCATTTCCCTCCCTGCTCATCACGCCATCGCTGACGTCAGCATCCTCCGCATCCAGGTTCAGGCTCAGTTCCATCTGGTCATTCCCGCCCAGCGACCACGCGTTCAGGCCGCGTCGGCGCAGGGCGGCGGCGAATTCCGCGCTGTTGCCGTGGGTGGCCAGGATGGTTTTGGGATTGGTCAGGGAAATCAGCTCCAGCAGCTCCGGCCAGTCCGCGTGATCGCTCAGGGGAAAGGCCTCGTCCACCTGCCAGGAAAACCGCGCCCCGGCATTGATGGCCCAGCCGCTGACCATGGCCGTGATTTTGTTTTTGATTTTGCGCAGCAGGGTTGAGCGTACGGTATTCGGCGGGAAAACGAGCACCTTGCCCTCCGCGTCCCGGCCCTCATATTTTGTCCACGGAGGCAGCTCCACCCCGAGTTCCCGGTAAGCCCCGTTCATCTCCGCCACCGCCGGATGAACGGCAATCCGGAAATCGCCGCCCGCCAGCAGCGCCTGGATTTCCTGCGCCTTCCCCAGCGAATAACCCAGCAGCACCGGCACCGTGCCGTGGTCCAGAGCGTCGCGGCACCAGCGGTGGATATCAGCCTGAACTTTGACCAGCGGCGGAAACTGATAGTGCGGCTGGCCGAACGTGCACTCCATGATCACCGTGTCCGCCGGCAGCGGCCGCGCGGGTTCGGCGGTCAGGCCCCGGCGCAGTTTGAAATCGCCGGTGTAAAGCAGCGACTGCCCGTCGCTCAGCCGCGTCAGGTGAATCATGGCACTGCCCAGCACATGCCCGGCCGGCGTCAGGACAATGCGGTGTCCGGCGTGCTCCCACGGCTGCCCGAACTCCAGCGCGGTCATCTCCGCTTTGAAACCGAACCGCTCCCGCAGCAGGTGCGCCGTGGGCACGGAGCACACGATGTGCCGGTGGTTCGCCACGTGGTCGGCGTGGGCATGGGAGACAAAGCTCAACCCCTGCCCGCCATGCGCGTCCAGCCACAGATCAGGCTCGGGAAGATAAATCCCGCGTTTCCAGGTGATGGGCAGAGTGGGCATGGCGGGACCGCGCCCGCGGCATCACGCGGGCACCGCCTCATTTACGGCCGGCAGGCTCTCAAGGGCGCGGGAGAATCGCCGCAGAGCCTCGTCCATCATGGCGCGGGTGCAGCCGAGATTGAACCGCACAAACCCCGGTCCGGCGAAATCCGCGCCGTCGGAGAAGCCGAGGCCGTGCTTTTCAAAAAACGCGCAGGGATTCGCCAGCCCCAGAGGCCGCACATCCAGCCAGGCCAGATAGGTCGCCTCCAGCGGCGGCATTTTGATTTGAGGCGCCTTTTCCGCCAGAAAACCGGCCAGCAGATCGCGGTTGGTCCGCAGATATTCGCAAAGCTCCTTCCGCCAGACCTCGCTTTCCTCATCGCCGTAAGCCGCCGCCGTGGCCGCGAAGCCGAGGGGGCTGGTCTCGGCGACAAAGCCGCTTTTCGCAGCGATGAACCGGCGGCGCGTCTCCGCGTCCGGAATGATGGCGAAGGACAGGCCGAGGCCGGGCACGTTGTAGGTTTTGCTGGCGGCCATCATCACAATCAACCGGTCGCGGATCGGCTCCTCCAGCCGCAGCGCCGTCGTGAAAGGCGACAGCTCCGGCTCCAGCAGGATGTCGCAGTGAATCTCATCCGAACACAGCGCCAGATCATGCTCCACGCAGAAATCCGCCAGCTTCTGAAGCTCCGCGCGGGTCCACACGCGGCCCACGGGATTGTGCGGGCTGCACAGCATGATCATTTTGGTGCGCGGCGTGAGCGCGGCCCTCATGGCCGGAAAATCAAAGGTGATGCGCCCCTCGATTTCCGTCAGCGGCACGCTGATCTGGACGCGGGCGGCGTCCTTCGGCACATTCAGAAACGGTGGATAAACCGGGGTGAGGGTCATCACCTCATCCCCCGGCTGCCCGATGGCTGCCGAGGACATGGCGAGACCCGGAATCATGCCCGGCATCCACACCAGCCACGAGGCCTCCGCCTTCACCCCATGCACCCGCTCCAGATAACCCAGCACCGCCTCCACCGCCGGAGCGGGCTGGCGGGTGTAGCCGAAAACCGCGTGATCAATGCGCTCGTGCAGCGCTTTCAGAATCGCCGGACACACCGCGAAATCCATATCCGCCACCCACAGCGGCAGCACATCGCGGCCGGCGTAGCGGTCCCATTTCAGGCTGCCTGTGTTCCGGCGGTCCGGAACGTTGTCAAAATCAAAAGTGCTCATGGCTTGGGGTTTGAAACCCGCCGACAAAGCGGGCAAACCGCACTGGAACCCGTTCCCTCCCGGGGATCAATCGCAGCCGGAGCGATTTTCGGCTTTCACAGCCGCCACTTATCCAAGTGGAAATTACCTGAGCGGGGGCGTAGTCGGATCTGACCTGCGTCAGTTTGGCAAACTGCGGAGACGGTCCACGGCGCGGAGATCGGCCTTGAGGCTTTTAGCAGAAACGTGAGTCAGGAAGTCCGGCCGCGCCGCAGTCATGAAAGCCAGAGCTGAGGAGTGTGAGGATTCGTGCTTCGAGCCGGAAAGACGATCGATGTGCCGTAGTGCGGCAACCGCTTCCGGTTGATCAAAATAGAGCTGTGGCTGCACGAGGTAGTAAGCCAGATAGCGGTTCAGAAAATCAATGGCTTCAGGAGTGCGGATCTGCGCCAAATATCGGCAATAGACGAGCCCAGCAAAACAGACATCACTCCGCAACAATAACCTGCCGATGTGGTCCAGATGCTCCTTCCGGTCGAGGATCATGGCGAAGTAAGTGGCGGTCGTCCGGGAACGCCAGTTGAAGTCGCTCAGAAGAGTCACGATCAGCTCATCAGTGATCGAGGATCTGATCCGCCTGAAGGCGGCCTCCTCCTCCGCGCCGAACTGGTGTAGGTTCCGCATGTAAAATGGAGTCACATATTCTTTGTATAGGTGGCGGACGCTCTCCAACGGAAGAACAGGAACCTCCAGAGTGGCGAACACGCCCGCATGTTTGACCGTGGCTCCCTGGGTGTGCCGCAGGATTTCAGAAGCGATATCACCGCTTTCCATGTGGAATAGTCTTTTGAGGAGTTGGAACATGGTGGAGGCGCCCAAGCCGGCAAGCTTGGGCGCTTCCGCCTTTTTCAAGTTGCGGCCTGAAGAGCAGAGCAGGTTTGGAATGCCCGCTTATTTCGTCTTGACCTTGACTTTTTCCTTGTCAGGTGCGCCGCCTTTAGCTGGAGCGCTGTCTTTTTCACCTTCGGCCACGACGCGGGTGATGACGGCGCGGGAGGCGGGGAGGTATTTTTTGGCGAGGGCGTTGAGATCCTCCAGCTTCACGGTTTTGAAGTCGTCGAGCATGGAGCGGGCCCAGTCGAGGCGCTGGGGCTGGCTCTGGCTGGGGGTGACCACCGTGCTGAGCCAGTAGGCGTTGTTGCGGCGCTGTTCGTCGAGGGCGGTGAGGAGCGGCTTGCGGGCGCGGTCGAGTTCGTCGGCGGTGGCGCCCTCTTTGGCCAGCTTGTCGGCGAGTTCGCGGACGATGTCGCCGAGCTGTTGGGCGTCCTTGGGCTCGGAGATCATGACCGCCAGCATCTGACCGTAGCCGGGGAAGGTGTCGCTCATGCTGCTGGCGACGTGCGGGCTGTAGCTTTCGCCGAGTTCCTCACGGACTTTGAGGCGCACGCGGTCGCTGAGGATTTCCGCCAGCAGGGACATCTGCCGGGAGCTGCGGATGTCCTTCATGCGGTCGGTCGTGGGCCAGTAAACGGCGACCAGGGATTTCGGAATCTTGCTGGTGAAGGGGAAGTCCTTCTCCTTCACGCCGGTGGGGAATTTCAGCTCCCGGGCGGCGGCGGAATCCGCTTTGGCGGCGGCGCGGACGGGCAGCGCTCCGAAGGTGGCGCTGGCGGCGGTGATGACCTCCTGCGGATCCAGATCGCCCACGATGCCAATTTCCAGATACCCGGTGCTGAGCGCGGGCTGGAGCCAGGCCTTGACTTCAGCCATGGTGCGCGCGGCGAGGACTTCCCGGGGCGGGAGCACAAAACGGTAATCGCCCCCGTGGGTGAAGGCGCTGACCTGGGCCTGCATCACGCCTTCAGCGGTGTGGGTCAGCTGCTGATACATGGCCGGCAGATTCTCGCGGAAGAGGGAAACGCCGTCCTCGCGCCAGCCGGGCGACTGGATGGTGGCGGCCAGCAGCTGGCACTGCAGCAGCAGATCCTTGCGGTTGGTGCGGCCGGCCAGGAGGAAGGCGTCGTCGCCGGGCGCGAAATTCGTGCCCACCGTGCGGCCGGCCAGCAGGCGCTGGAGATCGTCCACGCTGTGTTTTTCCAGACCGCCCATTTCAAAGACGGAGCTCGTGAAGGTGTCCAGGCCTGGCTTGTCCTTGGGCAGACTCAGCTCGCCCTCGCCGAAGAGGCAGGAGATCTGAATAGTGTCCTTTTTGAAATCCGTGGGCTTGATGCTCAGGCGGACATTGTTGGCGAAGGTGATCTGCGTGATGCCGAGATCCGCGACCGTCTCCTGCTTCACCACTTTGCCCGGAGGGCCGAAATCCGTGTAGCCGAAGGCCGCGTCCTTCGCCTCCTCGGGCGCGGTGACTTCCGTGGCGGCGCTGGCTTTCCAGGCGGCGGTGATTTTGGTGGAGGCGTCATCCAGGGTCAGATTGCCGCCCGCGAAAATGCGCAGGTTTTCCGTGGACCAGTCCCTGGCGAAAGCCTTGTGGCATTCCTCGGCGGTGATGGATTCCAGCTGCTTCTGAACCAGTGCGAGATCATCCTCAGGGGTGGTGAAGACATCGTTTTCAGAAATGAACTTCACCAGCCTGTCCGCCAGCTCCCGGCTTTTACGGGTGGCCGCGCCTTTGGCGGCGTTGTCATAACCGGTCAGGACATTGGCCTTCATCTCGGCCAGCTCGGCGTTGGTGAAACCGAACTTCACGGCGCGGCGGACCTCCTGTTCACCGACCGCCAGGGACTTGTCCCAGTTCTCGGGTTTGGTGGCGATCTGGAGCGTGGAGCTTTCGACGTAACGCATCCAGTCGTCATATCCCGCCTGGGCGGCGAGGAAGGGCGCGCCGGGCTTTTTGGCGAGGATTTCAAAGCGGCGGTTCACGATGGCGTCGGCAAGGCCGCGCACCAGATTCTCCCGGCGGGTCGCGGCGAGGTCAGGACGTTTCCGCGAGGCCTGGGAGGCGTCCACGCTGATGGTCACCTGACCGGCCTCCTTCTCCGTGAGCAGCCGGGCCTCAATGCCCTTGGAGGCGGTGACCGGCCCCAGATCGGGATCAGCGGCCGGTTTCACGGGTGCCTTCAATTCACTGAAACGGGCGGTGATCGCCTTTTTCACCAGAGCGGGATCCACGTCCCCGACGACGACCACGGCCATGCGGTCGGGCGTGTACCATTTTTTGTAAAAGGACTCAAAGCGCGGGCGCGGCGCGGTTTTGATCACCTCCTCCGTGCCGATGGGCAGGCGGCGGGGGATCAGGGAATCCGGCAGGGTGAACTTGAAGCCCTCGATCATGGTGCGGAAATCCACGTCGTCCCGCGCCAGTTTCTCGCTGAGAATGACCCCGCGCTCCTTCTCCAGCTCCTTGCCGGCGAGCAGCATATTTCCGGCGACATCGCTGAAGAAAAGCATGCCTTTGTCCAGCAGGGCCTCGCTGGCCTCCGGCAGCTCCAGCTTGTAAACCGTCTCCTTGAAACCGGTGTGGGCGTTGGTGTCCGCCCCGAAGGCCATGCCCAGGCGCTGGAAAAACTCCACCATCTCATCCGCCGGATAATGCGTGGTGCCGTTGAAGGCCATGTGCTCCAGGAAGTGCGCCAGCCCCTGCTGGTCGTCCTCCTCCATCAGCGAGCCGGCGTCGATGTAAATGCGGGCGCTGACGCGCTTCGGCGGCTCGGCGTGAGGCAGAATGGCGTAGCGCAGGCCGTTGTCCAATTTGCCGAAGGTGATCTTGGAATCCGCCTTCAAATCGCTGCGGTCCTGCGCCCAGACGGCCGGGGTGTCCAGAGTCACGGGAGGACCCGGTTTGTCCGCCGGCAGCGTCGCAGGCCCGGGCGGCTTGATATCCGCTGGCGGTGCTTGAGCGAAAAGAGGGGCGGACAGCGGGAGGCTGAGAGCCAGGAGCGGGGCCAGGCGGAAGTTTTTCATGACGGGCAGAAGGGAGCGTGCGGACGCGGTCCCCGCAAGCGCCGCCATCCGCCGCGTTCGCCTGGGGAAAAATACGGTCACCCCGGACTCACCGCGCCTTTCACCACCTGATACCGCGCCGCCGGCCGCAGGTGCGCCTCCAGCCAGTGCAGATGGGTGGTGGTGATCAGCTTCTGTGAATCCGTCGGCAGGGCCGCCAGCAGGGCATTGCGGCGGCCGGGATCCAGTTCGCCGAAAATATCATCCAGAAGGAGAAGCGGAGCCTGATTCCGGGCTTCGCGGAGCAGCGTGGCCTGGGCAAGTTTCAGCGCCAGGGCGATGGTCCGCTGTTGCCCCTCCGAGGCGAAGGTGGCGGCGGGCAGGCCGTCGAGTGATATCAGAAAATCATCGCGGTGCGGCCCGTGCAGCGTCACCCGGCGGCGGGCCTCGTCCGCGCGGCGGGCATGGAGCTGCGCCGAAAGGTGCTCCGGATCGCCGCCCGGCTGAAAGGTCAGGGAAAGCGCCTCCGAAGCCATGCCCGTGCCCCCTCCCGCGCCGGCGCCGTCCCCCGCCCGGATGGCCGCGTGCGCCGCCGCCGCGTGAGGCGCGAGTTTTTCCAGGAGCGACGCCCGCAGGCGCAGCAGCGTTTCGCCATGCGGAGCCAGCACGGCGGTGTAGGCGTCGATTTCCGCCCAGGCGGGCGCGGCGTCGCGTTTCAGGAGAAAATTCCGCTGCTTCAGCGCCTTTTCATAAGCCCGCAGCGCCGGGCGGTATTCCGGGAAAAGCTGACTGCCCAGGAAATCGAGAAACCGCCGCCTCGGCTCGCCGGAGCCGGAAACCAGTTCCAGGTCACCATTGCCCATCCACACCACCAGGCCGCTGGCCGCCAGGTAATCGCCGGGCCGGCGCGCGGGCTCGCCATCGATCAGCAGCTTGCGCTCCGCGCCCGCCAGAGTGTGCGTGTGCGTCAGTTCCCGGCCCTCCTCCGCGCCTCCGTCCATCGTCCCCGCGACCCCGAATCCCGCCGCCCCGAAGCGCACCAGCTCCTTCCCTGAAACCGTGCGCGGCGACTGCAGCCGCAGCAGCACGCAGACCGCCTCCAGAATGGATGTTTTCCCCTGCGCGTTGTCTCCGGTGAACAGCGTCTCGCCCTCCGCCGCCAGCGGGCATGACAGGGCCTCGAAACAGCGGAAGTCCCGCAGGCGGAGGGAAGTGAGCGGCATGGCCCTCCCCGCATAGCGGAAAATCCCGGCGGGAAAACGGGAAAAGCAGCGCGGAGGGCAGCTTTTGGGAGCAGAAGGCAGAAGGCAGAGGGCGGAATTTTTTGAAACAGAAGGAAGCGAAGACAGCAAAGCATAGGTCAGCGGCCGGGTGGAACAGGGCATCCCGCCAAGAGTGTTCGGCACGGAATCAGCTGCGCGCCATGGGCCCTCCATTTTTTCAGCACTTCCTTTTCCCGGAGGGAAAACAGCCGGTAGCCGGTGGTTGAGCGCAGCGACACCACCGGAAAGAGTGTCCAAAACATCCGCATCCCGGCGGGATGCCAGAGTGCCCGGAGACTGGCCTCCCCGCCCGGCTCCGGGCTGCCATCCCATCCGGGATGGATCGTTCCGGGAGTTTTCCGGGGATGTCGCTGCGCTCAATCCCCGGCTGCCCGCTGTGAAGCCTCCGGCTTCAATCACGCGAAAGCCCACGGGCCTGGTTAATAACGGTTTCCTGAGCGCAGCACCATCCATGCCGAACACTCTTGGCATCCCGCCTGTCCCGCCGGGCATCCTGCCCGGTGCCGGAGCCTTGGCCGCAGGCGCGGCACCGGCATCCCGGGCCAAGGCGGATGCACCGCACCGGCGGGCGTTCCGCAGTTTGCAGACCGCAGGGGACGCATTAGCCTTGCCGCCCTATGAACCCTCTCAAATTCATCCTGAAAGCCGGCGCGCTGGTGCTGGCCATGGCGCTTCTGGCTCCCGCCACCATCCGCGCGGCGGGCGATGTGGAAACCAAAACCGTGGCCTACACCCAGGGCGGCACCGCCCTCGAAGGTTTCCTCGCCACTCCGAAAAACCTCAGCGGCAAAGCCCCCGCCGTCCTCGTCATTCACGACTGGATGGGCGTGGCCGATTACGCCAAATCCCGCACCAAGCAGCTGGCGGAACTGGGTTATGTCGCCTTCGCCGCCGACATTTACGGAAAAACGGTGCGCCCTGACAATCCGAAGGACGCCTCCGGACAGGCCGGGGTTTACAAGAACGACCGCGCCCTCTTCCGCCAGCGCCTCCTGGCCGGACTGGAGGAGCTGAAGAAACAGCCCAATGTCGATCCGACCCGCATCGCCGCCATCGGCTACTGCTTCGGCGGCACCGGGGTGCTGGAACTGGCCCGCGCCGGAGCGGACGTGAAGGGTGTGGTCTCCTTCCACGGCGGTCTTGATTCCCCCACGCCCGCCGACGGCAAAAACATCAAAGCCAAAGTCCTCGTCCTGCACGGAGCCGACGATCCCTTTGTGAAACCCGAGGGCATCGCGGGCATGATCGCCGAATTCAACGCCGCCAAAGTGGACTGGCAGATGACCTCCTACAGCGGCGCCGTCCACTCCTTCACCCACCCCGGCGCCGGGGACGACAACAGCAAGGGCGCGGCCTACAACGCCTCCGCCGACAAACGCTCCTGGCAGGCCATGCGGTCCTTCCTTGATGAGGTCCTTGGTCCCGTCACCAAGTGAGCGGAGGCAGGAAAACGGAACGGAATAACCCTGAATCATCCCGAGGAGAGAGACCGGAAAACCATGAGCGGACCGATAACCCTGACCACCCTCGAGGAGGTGATGTTCTTCGACACCGACGCCGGCGGCCTGGTGCACAACCTCGCCTACCTGCGCTTCATCGAAACCTGCCGCACCCGCATGGCCGGCCTCATGGGCATGAGCATGCGCGGCATGATCGAAGCCGGGGAAGCCCCCGTCGTGGTGCGCACGGAAATCGACTACCGCCGCCCCGCCCTCCTCAGTGACCACCTGGAAATCCGGGGCGCGCTCGGCCTCATCGAGCGCGCCCGCTTCTGGTGCCACTTCGAAATCGTGCGCCCCTCCGACGGCACCCTCCTCATCACCTGCCGCCAGGCCCTCGCCCTCCTCAACCTCAAAACCGGCCGCCCCATGCGGCTCCCGGCGCATTGGAGGGAACAGTTCGCCCTCCCCGGAGAACCGCCCCCTTCCCCGCCCCCCGCCGGCACTGGGGAATAAAGTAAAGTCCAGCCCGCTCCACCTGCCCGCCATCCGCAGCGCGGAACTCCCCGGCGACCCGGCCTCCGGAGCCGCCGGGGCTTCAACAGGAACCGACCGCTTCCGCACAAACTTTCTGACAGGCTCAGCGCCGGTGGCCGTTCATCGCCATTCTCACTCAAAAGACACCGTCTCCTCCAAAAGAACGGCGGAGCTGTCCCCTTTGGAATGCACCGTCAGCGTCAGCGTGTCGTCGGCAGCCCTCCTGAACCCCACTGTGGACCGGGAATCGCTGGCACAGAACCCACGTATTTTTCTTAAAGTCAGCTTCTGAAATCCAGCGGGTATGAAGAGGGAGTGTTGCTGGAGGCAAATCTGCGGGAGCGGCAGCCAGAGGATTGGAGAACAAAATCACCTGCCCCGCCGGGGGAAGCGGGGCGATTGACTTCGAGGCCTTGATCTTCCAAAGATCATGTTAAAACGTGCTGCCTTTTTCATCTCCCCTTTTTCGATTTTTTTCTTTCAGTCATCCGGCGCGGCTGATTTCCGTATGCCTGACTCTGTCCGCCGGAACTGCCCCTGCGGCTCCGGCGGTGAAGCTGGCCGATCATCCGACCTCCCGCCTCACGGCGTTCCCCGGTCTCCACAGCGCCAGAAGGCTGCAGAACCGCGTGTATTTCGGCTATGGCAACTGGAACGAGTATTGTGCCGTCACTTTGGCGTCCTATGATCCCCTCACCAATGTGCTGGCAGTGGAGCATTCCGTGGCCAGCGATTCCGTGGACATGATCAGAGAAATCGACGGCACCATTTACGTGCCGCACATTGATCCGTCCCATCACGAGGATTATCATGATTACAGCTACCGGGGGCCGGACGGACGTTGGTTGCAAAGCGCCGCCATGGAGCTGCTTCACGTGTTCGACTTCGCCAAGTCCGGCTCGCTGCTCGTGTGCGCCGGCAATCGGGGACTGCACTACAGTGAGAACGAGGGAAGGACATGGAATCTCCTGACCAGCGCTGCGGATCGGCAGTACTGGTGCTTTGATTACAATGGGACCATTTATAGCCAGGCGGGTCGGAGCATTAATGGGAAATTCCAGTTATTCCCGAATCTCCCTTTTTACTTGAATCACACAACGCCGTTTCGTGACACCGTGGCCAATGCGGATCTGGTGCTGGGATTGGATAACAAGTCACCGGGGGGAAGCGGGTTCTCTAACCACTTGCTGCTGTTTGATGGCACGGCGATCCGGCAATTCAAAAGCCAGGTGCGAAGTTTCACCACGCAGGGGGCGGAGGTCTTTGTGCTGATCAAAGACGCTATTCAAAAGACCTCCAATCCGGCGGCCAGCCCGGCAGTGTTCAGCACATTGGACATCACCGGCATTCCCTCCACCGCCAGCTGCCTGGAGCTGCTGGACGGGAAGTTTTACATCGGGACCACGAAGGGGGAAATCTGGGTGGCGAATGCCGACGGCACGGCCACCACAGTGGTGCCGCCGACCGTGGAAAACCAGATTCCCGATTCCTACGGGCGGGGCCTGGCCTTTTCCGGCGACAGTCTGCTGGTGGGAGCGCCGAACGCGCTGGCGGCGACTTTCCTCGCGGGCAAGGCTGAACTGTGGAGCCGCAGGGACAAGGTCTGGCAGTCACAACGGGAATGGGAGCCGCCCGCGCCCGATTTTTCCGGCTGGTTTGGCCGCGATGTCGCACTGCATGGCGACTTGATGGCTGTGGTGGAGGCGGGACAGGACAAGAGTAATATGGACCGGGGCGCGAACGCCAAAGTTCATGTCCATCAGCTGATTGACGGCACATGGACCCCGCAAGCTGTCTTTGAAGTCGCCTTCGCCCAGTCCGTGGCCATTCAGGGCGATATGATGGTGGTGGGAACCTCCAATCAGGCCGCCAATCAGGCGGCCGGGTTGCCGGGGGTGATCCCGTATTCCATCACCCGCGATGCCGGTCATCTGGCGGTCCTGACGCCTTTGCCCCAGATGAAAGCATCGTTCAGCTCCGCCTACGGTTACAAGTCACTGGTCCGGGTGGCGCTGATGGGCGACCTGCTGGTGGTGAGTTATTCGGGAGATCCCGGCCGCGGCTCCACGGGAGCGATGGAGGTTTACCGGCGGGACGGCGCGGGTTTCGCCACCAAATTTATCAGGAACGTTTCCGTGAGCTCACTCCAGCGCTACGGTTTCGGGCTGGCGGCTCATTCCGGAGTGATCGCGGTGGGCGCGCCGTTTGAGGACACGGAAGCCACCAATTCCGGAGCGGTGTTCCTTTACGAAAACTGGGTGAACGGGGAAGTGGTCAGGCCTTTTGTGCAAAAACAGGTTCTCCGCGCACCGGTCCCGCAGGCGCACGGGGAATTCGGGGCGGCGGTGGCGATGCATGACGGTCTGCTGCTGGTGGGCAGTCCGGGCCGGGAGGTGAACGGGGCGCGGCAGCGCGGGGCGGTTTATAAATACCGCAGGCAGGCTTCGGGAACATGGGTGTTTGCGGGGGAAATTGTGCCGCCCTCAGCATCCGATACGGAGTTTGGAATCGAGGTCGCCTGCAATGACCGCTGGCTGGCGGCGGGCAGTCTGGGCTGTGCCGCCGGAGCCACCGGCCTGACTTCCCGGGTGCGGGTGATTCCCCGCAGCGGGTATGAGGAATGGCTGGACGCCCGGCTGATCACGACAGGGCGCCAGCCGACGGATGACGCCGATGCGGACGGGCTGCCCACACTGCTGGAATACACCTCCAATCTCCCTCCGGATCAGCCCGCCCGGTCCGATGCGGCGATGGCTGCCACCGAGCCGGCGGGATTGCCGGCGCTTGGGGAGGCGGATGCCGGCGGAATGCGTCCGCTCACGTTTGTCCGTCCCGTCAATGATTCCAGAATCTTGATGACCGTGGAGTCCAGCAGCGATCTGGTGAAATGGACGGAGGACCCGGCGAAGCTGGAGGTCGTGGCGTCAGGGACGACGCATGAGCTGGTGCGGATTCATGTGTCCGGGGAGCCGGCGGAACGCTGGTGGCGGGTGCGGGCGGCCTATGACGCGGAATAAGGACCAGGCCCGCGTGCCAGAGCCCACCGCCTGCGGCTTATGGCGCGGCTGGTTTGATTGCAGCCCGGATGAGGGCGGCACGGCGGCTTCGGTACCGCGCGGGAAACGGAAGAGCGCGGCGGAGTCGGCGTATCCTGTTGCTGAGCATGAGAATCCGCCTGGGAGGCAGGCCTTTCGGAGTGCTTTTGAGGTTCTCTCCCGTGAAATTTCCCCATCCCATGAGATCAGCAGCAGCGTGCCGCGCCGGAGCCTTTCTGGTGCTTTGGTTTTCAGGCGCGGTGAATTTGATTTCCGCGGAGGCGGGAAGCGGGGAATCTCAGCCCTGGTGGTCGCTGAAACCGCTGGTGCGGCCGGCGGTGCCGGGAACAGAGGAGGAAGCGGGAGCGGGGAGGAAGAACGGAAATCCGATTGATGCCTTCATCCTCGACCGGCTGGCGGCGGAGGGGATGGCGCCTTCTCCGGAGGCGGAGCGGCGGGTGCTGATCCGGCGGCTGAGTTATGATCTCACGGGGCTGCCGCCGTCGGGGGAGAAGCTGGCGGCGTTTGTGGCGGATGAGGATCCGGGGGCTTATGAAAAGCTGGTGGACCGGATGCTGGCGAGTCCGCGTTACGGCGAGCACTGGGCGCGGCATTGGCTGGATGTGGCGGGGTATGCGGACACGCATGGCAATGACCACGACTTCATCCGCCCCAATGCCTGGCCCTGGCGGGACTGGGTGATCGGCGCTTTCAATAACGACAAGCCGTACGCCCGGTTTGTGCGGGAGCAGGTGGCAGGGGACGCGCTGTTTCCTGGTGATCCGCAGGCTACGGTGGCCCTGGGGTTTCTGGCCGCGGGGCCGTGGGACCACACGCTGATGGTCACGGTGCGCGAGGACACGGTGGACCACCGCATGGCGCAGAATCTGGACCGCGACGCCATGGTCACCGCCGTCATGGGCACGTTCCAAAGCCTGACGGTGCAGTGCGCCCGCTGTCACAATCACAAATTCGACCCTGTCAGTCAGCGCGAGTATTACGCGCTGCAGGCGGTCTTCGCCGGCGTGGACCGGGCGGACCGGCCGTTTGATGATGATCCCGCTCTGCACGCCAAACGTCAGCGGCTGCGGGCGGAGAAACACGCGCTGGAGCATCCGGACGAGCACTTCCTGACCAGTCTGGAGTCGGCGGAGATTTCCGGAAAAGTCGCCTACTGGGAAGCGGAAAGGGCACGCCGGGAGAAGGCGTGGCGGCCGCTGGAGGCGCTCGGCGCGGTCTCCACGGGCGGTTCCTCCCTGACAAAGCAGGCCGATGCCTCGTGGTTTGTCAGCGGGGTCCGGCCCGCGAAGGACAGTTATGTTCTCACCATCCGCCCGCCCGCCGGAAAGCTGAGCGCGCTGCGCCTGGAGGCCCTGCCGGACGACCGGTTGCCGCAGCGGGGGCCGGGCCGGTGGGACAACGGAAATTGCCACCTCTCCGAATTCCAGGCATTCGCCGGCGTCAGTGGTGCGGCGGAAAGCGGGAAGGCGCTCGTTTTCTCCCGCGCCAGCGCCGACCACAACGAGAGCCCGGCCAGCTCCGCCGCCCAGGCCATCGACGGCAATGAAGGGACGGCGTGGGGCGTGCATCCGCGTTACGGCGAGGCGCACCATGCCATCTTCGAGCTGAAGGAGCCGGTGGTGCTGGCGGAGAACACGCTGCTTACCGTGGTCTTGGAATTCCGCGCCGGAGCGCCAGGCCACGGGCTGGGCCGATTCCGCGTTTCCGCCACGGACGAAGCCCCTTCCGCGTCCACCGCCGCCTTGCCCGCCGCGCTGGAGGGAGTGCTGCGGGTGCCGACTGGAGAGCGCACGCCGGATCAGCGCCGGACGCTGGCCCTGGCGGTGCTGAAAGCGGAGAACCAGGCGGCGCTCGACACGCTGCCCGCGCCCCGGATGGTCTATGCGGTGACGCGGGATTTCCCGCCGGACGGCCCGAATTTCAATCCGCCCGCGCAGCCCCGGCCCATTCACCTGCTGGCGCGCGGCGAGCTGAGCCGGCCCGGCGAACCCGTCGGTCCGGCGGCGCCGGGCTGCGTCCCGGGACTTTCAACCGACCTGGCCATCGCCGATCCTGACGACGAATCCGCCCGCCGCGCCGCCCTCGCGCTTTGGCTGACGGATGACCGCAACGTGCTCACGTGGCGCAGCATCGTGAACCGCGTGTGGCACTGGCACTTCGGCCGCGGGCTCTGCGACACGCCGAATGATTTCGGCAAAATGGGCGGCGTGCCCAGTCATCCGGAGCTCCTTGATTGGCTGGCGGTGTGGTTCCGCGATGAGGCCAAAGGATCGCTCAAAGCGCTGCACCGGCTGATCGTCACCAGCCACACGTGGCGGCAGTCCAGCCTGACACGTCAGGGCGCGGAGACCGACGCCGACAACCGCCTGCTCTGGCGCGGCAACCGCGAGCGTCTTTCCGCCGAGGAGGTCCGCGACACGCTGTTGATGCTGGGCGGCCAACTGGATCCGGCCATGGGCGGACCGGCGGCGGTTCAGTTTATTGCCAAGGGCGACGCCACCTTCAACCCCGGCGGCAATCCGCCGTTTGTGGACTACGCGAACTTCGATCCCGATGCCCCGGCCGCCCGCCGCCGCGCGGTTTACCGCTTCCTCTTCCGCACCGTGCCGGACCCGCTGATGGATGCGCTCGACGCGCCGGATGGCGGCTCGATTGCGGCGGTGCGCGGCGTCTCCACCACGGCGGTGCAGGCTTTCGCGCTGCTGAACAATTCCTTTGTCCTCCGCCAGTGCGGACACATCGCGGAGAAGGTCACAGCGGCGGCGGACACGCCGGAAGCCCAGACCGGGGCCGTGTTTCAGCTCCTTCTCCAGCGGTCGGCGACCGACCGCGAGCGGGCGGCTTTTGCCGCTTACATCAGCCGTCACGGCGTCGCCAACGCCTGCCAGATGCTGATTAACGGCAACGAATTTCTCCTGCCTGACTGAAGCCGGAATTGAAACCGACACTGACACCGCCCATGATCCGTCCCTCCTTCACACGACGTGGTTTTCTGGACAGTCTCACCACCGGGCTGAGCGGCATTGCTTTGACTTCCCTGCTGGGGCGCGAAGCTATAGCCGCCGCCGGGCCACCGATGTTCGCTCCAAAGGTCAAACGGGTGATCCAGCTTTTCATGAACGGCGGGGCCAGTCAGTGCGACCTCTTTGATTATAAACCGCAGCTCATCGCGCGGCATGGCCAGACCTTCGATCCCGGCGGGGGCCAGCGGGTGGAGGCCAGCATCAGCGTTCCTGGAAGCGTGATGAGGAGTCCGTTCGAATGGGCTCAGCACGGCCAGTGCGGCCGATGGGTCAGCAGCGCGCTGCCACACTTGGCGCGGCACGTGGACGGGATGGCGTTTCTCATGGCCATGCAGTCGTCGTCGAATGTCCATGGGCCGGCGTCCTATCTGCAGACCAGCGGCTTCAGCCTGCCGGGTTTCCCCTGCGCCGGGGCGTGGGTTTCCCATGCGCTGGGAAGCTGTGCGGACAATGTGCCGGCTTTTGTGGCCCTGCCGGACGCGCGCGGACTGCCCTACAACGGGCGGAGCGCCTTCACGTCAGGATTTCTGCCGGCGAATCATCAGGGCACCGTCATCAGCGCCGCCGCGCCCGAGCCCATCACCCACCTGCACCCGCCCGCCAACGTGCATGGCCTGACGCCGGAAAGCCGGGGGGAGGGCCTGGCGCTGCTGCGGGATCTGAATGCCGCCCACGCGGCGGAGCGCCCGGACGATTCCCGGCTGACGGCCCGCATCGCCAGTTATGAACTCGCCGCCCGGCTTCAGCTGGCCGCGCCGGAATTGCTTGACCTTGCCGGGGAAACCGAGGCCACGAAAACCCTCTACGGACTGGATCAGACGGAGACCGCCGACTTCGGCAAACGCTGTCTCATGGCCCGGCGCATGGTGGAGCGCGGCGTGCGTTTTGTGCAGGTCTGGAGCGGGCACGGCGGGGGCGCGGACAATTGGGACAACCACACGGACATCCCGCGTGAACTCGGTGCCGCCTCCCTCCGCATGGACCGCCCGGCCGCCGGACTGCTGATGGATCTGAAAGCGCGGGGTCTTCTTGATGACACCCTGCTGGTGTGGACCACGGAATTCGGCCGCATGCCCTTCAGCCAGGGCGGCACCGGCCGCGACCACAACGGCGGCACCTTCGTCTCCTGGTTCGCCGGAGCGGGCGTCAAGGCCGGCGCGGCTTTTGGGGAAAGCGACGAGTGGTCGTGGAAAGCCCGGAGTGATATCACCACCAACCACGATTTCCACGCCACGATTCTGCACCTGCTTGGTCTTGATCACGAAAAGCTCACCCTGCGCCACAACGGCATCGACCGCCGCCTGACGGATGTCCACGGGCACGTCATCCGTGAGATACTGGCGTGACCTTTGGGCTGGAACTCAGCCCTTCTTGCCGCTGATCCTCACCGCGCAGGCCTTGTAGGAGGGTTGACGGGAGTGCGGATCAAAGGCGGCGAGGGTGAGGTGGTTCACCTCCTCATAGTGCATGGGCATGAAGCACTGGCCGGGCTGGACGCAGGGGGTGAGGACGGCGGTGGCCTCGACGGTGGCGCGGCGGGAAGTGATGAGGACGCGGTCCTGGTTGCGGATTTTCAGAACGGCGGCGTCCATCGGGTGGATCTCGACGAGGCAGTTTTGCGGGTGGAGTTTGCGGAGGACGGCGGACTTGCCGGTGCGGGTGTTGGTGTGCCACTGGGCGGAGGTGCCGCGGCCGGTGAGAAGGCAGATGGGATATTGGCCGTCGGTGGGTTCCGGTTGGAGGCGCGGGGCTTCGAAGAGGAACCTGGCGCGGCCGTCGGGATGGAAAAAACGGCCGGAGGTGAAGAGGCGGCGTTCGCGGGGCGGGCTGGGGGTCGGCTCGGCGGTGGCTTCGGTGGGGCCGGGGAAGTCATTTGGAGTGCGGGGACTTGTCACCGCTTTTGAGAAAGGCGGCTTGCCGCCGTCGGGTGAATCGGCGGTCGGAGTCCGGGTTGGCGATGGGTCGCCCTGGGACGGCGGGCGCGGGACAAGTCCCGCTGGGGAAAGCGGGGACAAGTCCCCGCAGTCCAAAGCTGACGCCGGGGCCGCCGGGTTTGAGGTCGAATTGAAAGCGGTTGAACCGGGGGGGGCGGGCCAGGGCCATTGGATGCCGCCTTCGCGGGAGAGCATGTTGTAGTCGTCGATGCCCGTGAAGTCGAAGGGCTGGCCGGCGGAAAGTTGTTTGAGAATGCCGAAGACGGCCTCGGGGCTGGTCCAGTCGCGGAACATGGCGGCGGTTTCCGGGCTCCAGGATTGGGCCAGGAGGCGGAGGATATTGAAGTCGGAAAGGGCCTCGCCGGGGGCGCGTCGCACTTTTTTCACCACGCCGATGCGGCGTTCGGCGTTGATGAAGGTGCCGTCTTTTTCGCCCCAGCCGGCGGCGGGGAGGTAGAGGTGGGCGCGTCTGGCGGTGTCGGTGGTGGGATACATGTCCTGGACGACGAGGAAGTCGAGTTTCTCCAGGGCGCGGTTGCAGGCTTCGCTGTCGATCCAGGAATGCGAGGGGTTGGTCGCGAGAATCCAGAGGCCTTTGATGCGGCCGTCGGCGACGCGTTCGATGATCTGATCGTAAGTGACCGTGGAGGCCGGCGGGATGCGGCCCTCGGGAATGCCGAGAATGCCGGCGACTTTGGCGCGGTCGGCGGGTTTGTTGGCGTCGTGGCCGCCGAGCAGGCTTGTGGCATTGCCGAAGAGGCGCGAGCCCATGGCGTTGCACTGGCCGGTGATGCTGTTGGCGCCGGTGCCGGGGCGGCCGATGTTGCCGGTCATGAGGGCAAGATTGATGATGGCCTGGGCGGTGCGGGTGCTTTCATGCCCCTGGTTGACCCCCATGGTCCACCAGAAGGAGACGCGGCCGTGGTTGGCGATGAGCTCGGCGGTTTCGTGAAGCTGTTTCTCGGAGAGCCCGGTGTCGCGGCTGACGCGGGCGGCGGTGAATTCGCTGACAAAGGCGGCGAAGTCATCATAGCCGCTGGTGTGGGCGTCGATGAAATCGCGCTTCACGGCTCCTTTTTCGATGAGCAGTTGGGCGAGGCCGTAGAGGAGAATGAGGTCGCTTTTGGGTTTGATGGCGCAGTGGTGCGTGGCGGCCTGGGCGGTCTCGGTGCGGCGGGGATCGACGACGATGATTTTGGGATTCCGCCGGTTCATCATGACGCGCTGCCACATGATGGGGTGGGCTATGCAGGGGTTTGATCCCACAAAAACAAGCACGTCGGATTCCTCGAAATCCGCGTAGGTGAACGGCGGGGCGTCGAAGCCGAAGGACTGCTTGTAGGCCACGGCGGCGGTGGCCATGCACTGGCGGGTGTTGCTGTCCATGTGATGCAGACCCATGCCGAACTTGGCGAAGGCGCCGAGGAAGGCCATCTCCTCGGTGACAATCTGACCGGTGCTGAGGACGGCGACGGATTCCGGTCCGTGCGCATCAAGGATGTGCCTCATGCGCGCCGCGAAGGTGCCGGCGGCGGTTTGCCAGGCGACGGGTTTGCCGTCGAGCATGGGAGCGCGGCCCCGGTCGTCAGCGTCCAGCGGGGTCAGGGCTTCCCAGCCTTTGGGACAGGCCATGCCGAGATTGACGGGGTAGGCGGGATCGGCGCTGAGATTGACGGCCTGTCCATCGCGGAGGTGCAGTTTCAGGCCGCAGCCGGTGGCGCAGAAGCCGCAGACGGAGGTGGTGACGGCGTCCGGTTTCAGACGCGAGGGCACCTGGCCGAGACCGAAGGCTCCGGGCTCGCGCACGAGGCGGGTGGTCAGCGGGCCCTCGTGCTGGCGGACAAGATTCTGGAGCGCCTTCGCTTTGGTGCCGCCCCGGATGGCGGTTTTGATGGCGGTTTTGAGTTTCAGATTCATGATTTGCAGCCTCCTGTCATGCGGGGTCCCATGGCGGCGGTGAAGAAGATCACGCGGTCGAGCACCTGGCCCGTGAGAATGCTTAGCAAATAGAGTGCCGCCCAGACAGCGCTGGCGGGGCCACTGGAGATCAGGGAGCAGAATCCGCAGATGAGAGCGGCGAGGAAGAGAACCTCGCCGGTGTCGGCCACGCCGCGCAGGCGCAGTTTGATGACCCGGGCGGAAGCGTTCCAGGGGCTGTCATCATCGTCCCAGGCACGGCGGAATTTTGCCTGCATCCAACCGTAAAGTCCGGTGAGGATGGCCATGGACAAACCCAGCCAGATTTTGTCAGGACCGGCAGCGGCCAGGGCGCCCGTGCCGAGCAGCGGCACGGTGCCGAAGAAACGGACGGTGGTCAGCGCGGCGTTCCAGTAAGGACGGCGGGTGTCGACGTAGATCATGACGGAGGTGAAAACCGAGGCCAGGCCCACCAGAGCCGTAAGCGCGAGGGCGGCGGGGAGGCAGGCGGCCATTTTCGGGAGCAGGCCGGATTCCACGCCGAGTCCGGAAGCAAGGCGGGAGCCGTAATCAGTGCCAAGGAAGGCCAGGGCGCTGGACAGCGTGGCGCAGCCGGCGAGGGCGTTGAAGGCGAGGATTTCGCGGCTCATCCAGGAGGTTTTCAGGCCGAGGAAAAAGCGCCACGCGCCCAGCGGCCGGCCGAGGTGCAGCACGCTGACCGCCAGGCCCGCCATCAGCACGCCGGTGGCGGCGAACACGGCGGCGGACGGCACCGGTTTCCCCAAGCCGGTGAGTGTCGCGAGAACGGCAAAGAGGCCAACGCTGAGCTGTGTGAGGGTGAGCATCCCGATGAGCGGCCAGTGAGCGTGTTCGACGCGCAGCGCGCCCGCGTCCGCCGGACGGGCGTCGGCGGGAATGGGGCGCGTGGTGCGGTAGAGCGTGGCCGGACGGGTGTAGCTGGAATCGAAGGCTCCGGGCACGAGGCGGGATCCGATGTCCGGCTGGATGTCGTCGATTCTGACAATCCGGATGGCGATGGCCCCGGTGGGGCAGGCCTGGACGCAGGCCGGGGCCTCGCCTTCGCGCAGACGCCCGGCGCACATGTCGCATTTGCGGACGATGCCGAGGCGTTTGCTGTATTTCGGGACGTCGTAGGGACATTTCAGGACGCAGTATCCGCAGCCGATGCACTGGTCGTCCAGGTGCCGGACGATGCCGGTGTCGGCCTCCTTTTCATAAGCCGCGACCGGGCAGCCGGAGGCGCAGGCGGGGTCCGCACAGTGATGGCAGGCGGTGGTGACGGTTTGCTGATAAGCGTTGCCCCGCCGCCCGCCGATGACGGAGCCCACGTCCCGCCAGGCCTCGTCGTCGTCGAGGCCGTTGAGGGAATGGCAGGCGCTGACGCAGGCTTTGCAGCCGGTGCAGGCGTCGAGATTCACCTCAAAGCGGTATTGCTCACCCGGCCCCGGAGGCGCGGCGGGCATGAGGTGGCTGTAGCTGTAGCCGCCGATGCCTCCCGCGCCCGCCGCCCCTGCCCCGCCGCGGCCGTGCCACTGGCTGAAGCGCTCCACAGCGGTCAAAGTTCCCTGCTCGGCGAGGAGCTGGTCCACCAGGGTCCACTCGGCGGAGGGCGCGGCGGCTTCGGGTTCGGGGGGGCGGATGCTCATGGAGTCGGAGTGGGAGTGAGTGGGGCGGCCGGCAAAAATAGGTCCTATGGGTCCTATTGGCCGTATAGGACCTATTCTTCCGGTGACTGGTGAATCAGATGCGGGCTTCGGCGAGAGCGCCCCAGGTCATGCGCCAGCGGAGGCGGACCAGGGTGAGGGCCACGAGAGCGAGGGCGCAGAGGCCGGCGAAGGTGAGCAGACCCGGGAGGTAGCTGCCGGTGAGGCCTTTGGAATAACCAAGGGAGCTGGCGAGCATGAAACCTCCCAGCCCGCCACCGCAGCCGACGAGACCCGTCATCACGCCGATGTCTTTTCCAAACCGCTGAGGCAGGAGCTGAAAGACCGCGCCGTTGGCCATGCCGAAGGCCCCGGAGGCCAGGAAGAAGCCGAGGGCGCACCACTGAATCTGACTGGAGGCGGCGGCGAGGACGAGGCTGGCGGCGGCCACGATGAAGAAGGCGTGCAGGGCTTTCAGACCGCCGATGCGGTCCGCCAGAGCCCCGCCGAAGGGACGGCCCAGAGCGCCGACCAGGGTGCACATGGCGGCCCACATGCCGGCGTTGACGGGAGTCAGGCCGAATTCGGAAGTGAAATAAATGACCAGGGACGCGGCCAGACCGGAGAATCCGCCAAAGCTGATGGTGTAGAAAAAGCAGAACCAGTGGGCGTCAGGCTCCTTGAGAAGATTGCCGTAGTCGGACAGCGATTTTTTCTTCACCTCCACCGGCGCGTCCTTCGAAAAGAACACGTAGAGCGCCAGCACCAGAATCAGAGGAATCAGCGCCAGCCCGAACACCGCATTCCAGCCGTAAGCCGCAGCCAGCCGCGGGGCGAGGATGGCGTCGATGACCACGCCCACATTGCCCGCGCCCGCCAGGCCGAGCACCAGGCCCTGCATGTTCGGCGGATACCAGCGGCCCGCCTGAGGCAGGGCGACGGCGAAACTCGCGCCCGCCACCCCCAGCACCGCGCCGAGCATGAGCGTGTGGGAGAACTGATGCAGCCCGACCAGCCAGGCGGCGGCCATGCCGAGGATGACCACGATTTGGCCGACAATGCCGGTGTTCTTCGCGCCGATGCGGTCGGAAAGCAGGCCAAGGAAAATGCGCAGGAAAGCGCCTGACAAATACGGCACGGCCACCATCAGGCCTTTCTGCTGGGGCGTCAGACCGAGGCTGGAGCCAATCTGGGCACCCAGCGCGCCGAGGATGGTCCAGACCATAAAGCTGACATCAAAATACAGAAAAGCCGTGAGCAGAGTCGGCCAGTGGCCGGAGCGTTTGAGAGCGGAGAGTTTCATGGGTTCGGGTAATGGACCCCTGAGCACTCAGCCGCCGCCGTGCCATCAGCCCCCCGCCCTTTCCGAGACGCCCTGAATGATTTTCGGAAAGATCGTGAATGGGATTCATGATCTTCGGCAAGTTCCCGCCCGGAGTTATGGCAGGCCGGTCAAACGCCCGCCCATGATGCAAGGCACGGCATTCCCGCCCAGGCGCGCCGATGAGCCGGGTTACGGCGGGGTGGGCCCGCCGGGTCTGAACGGCATCCCCGCACAGCCGCAGCTGATGCGTCTGACCGCCAATCTGTCCGCCCGGCCCTGGGCCGGGGTCAGAAAACGCTGCGCACCAGCCCGCCGTCCACGCGCAGGGCCGCTCCGTTGATGGCGGAGGCCAGAGGGCTGCTGACAAAGGCCACAAGGTCGGCGATTTCGCGTGGTTCAATGAGGCGGCTGATCAGGGAAGTCGGGCGGTTCCGCTCCATGAAGAGACGGCCGGCCTCCTCCGCCGTTTTGCCGGGGAAGATGTCCTGCACGAATTTGTCCACGCCCTCCGTGCGGGTGGAGCCGGGAAGGATGGTGTTCACGGTGACGGCGCTGCCTTTGGTCAGTTCCGCCAGGCTCCGTGAAAGGGAGAGCTGCATGGTTTTGGTGGCCGCGTAGTGCGCCATTTCCGGCGACGGGCTGATGGCGGATTCGCTGGAGATGAAAAGAATGCGGCCGGTGCCGCGCGTCAGCATGGACGGCAGATAATGCCGGGCGAGGCGCACGCCGCTCATGATGTTCACCTCAAACAGCCGGAACCAGGCGTCGTCGGATTCATCGAGAAAACCGACGGCCTCGTAAATGCCCAGGTTATTCACAAGGATATCCACCGTTGGGAATAACCGGATGGTTTCCGAAACTCCGCCGGTCGTCCCATTGTCCGCCGCCAGCGGCAGCAGGGCCGCGCCGGGGACCTCCGCGTGGATGGCGGCGATGGCGGCATTCACGCTGGAGGCGCTGCGGCCGTTGATGATGACGGTGGCGCCCTCGCGGGCCAGGGAGGTGGCGATGGCTTGGCCGATGCCTCCGGTGGAGGCGGTGACGAGGGCGAGTTTGTGCTGGAGCTGGAGGTTCATGCGGAAGGCGGTTTTACAGGAATCCGATGCCGCTTTCCGGAGTGGAAAGCGAATGGGGAATTCAACCGCGGGGAGTCCGGAGAAAGCCGGTGTCAGCGCGGGGGCTCCGGAGTGAAGCGGCCGGTGCGGAGGAAACTCAGGGTTTCGGAAAGCACGCCGGCATTGCGGGGCATGGAGGTGTGGGAGGCCGGCAGCACCCGGAGTTCGGCCATGCCGGGCAGGCTGCCGCTGGAGACCGGAACCACGCCGTCATCCGGGCCGGGCAGAAAAGGGGAAAAATACGGGAACCAGCCCGGACGGTTGCCCATCAGAATGCCGGGGGAAAAATCCACCGGCACCGGTTCCGACAGGGGAATGCCTTTTTTGCCGCAGCCCAGACCGGCGGCGGCGGGACAGATCATCTGCCCCAGCGGTTTCCACCGGAGAGGCGAGGCCAGGGGAGTGCCCCGGTTCGGCGCGGCCAGCAGCACCACATGCCCCAGCCGGGCGGGCCGGTGCTCAGCCAGATATTCCCGCACCACGACGGTGCCCATGGAGTGGGCCACAAGGTGGATTTTCCGGCGGGGATCGGTGCAGCGCTCCGCGACCACTTTGTCCACCCAGTTCACGGCTTCCTCGGTGCCGCTGACTTTCCGGGAGGGATACCGGATATTGATGGTGCGGTAGCCTTCGCGGTTCAGAAAATCGGCCGTGGGTTTGAGCGTGTCGCGGAACCAGTCCATGCCATGCACCAGCACCACGTAATCGCCGGCTCCGGCATTCTCCTCGACCCCGAAAGCGGCGGCCACACTCCTTGCCGGAGCGGAGAAAAGACAAAGAACAGCGGCGAAAAGAAAGACCTGGCGCAACATGACCGCAGTCTTTTCCACGGATTTCAAAAAATTCCAGAGCGGATCCGTATTCCCGTATTCTTTATGAAACCGGGGCTGGCGCGCCCTCGGAGGCTGGAAACCGGCTTTGACTCTGACGGGCCACGGATTTCACGGATGGAGCGGATAACACGGATAAGGATGAAGTTTTCCGCCACTCCGGGCTGCGGAGACCGCCTCTTCTCCTTTTCATAAATCCGTGGTTATCCGTCTTATCCGTGGCTCCTCAGAGTCAAAGCCGGCCCACTCCCCAAAACAGCGCCGCGAGGGCCAGGACTCATGGCGGCCCGGCGACGAATGCCGCCTGGCGTTTGAGAAGGGCGGCCTCCAGGGATTTCCGGAGATAAACCTCCTGACCGACAAGAACCCGGTACTGCTCATCCGCGTCACGGGCGGCGGCGTCCCAGCGCTGTTCCCGGGAATCAGGAACCGGAACAGGAGGCGGAGACAGAGGGTCCGCCCCGTCCGGAGCGGCGGCGGATGACGCGGAATCGGTCACGGCGGCAACAAAATCCTCAGCGATACGGTTCTCCGCCGCCTGCCGCCGGGAGCTGGCATGGGTGGTGTTCCCGGAAACCGCCGGATCCGCGGCGGCCAGAACGGCGGGAAGCTGCTGGTCATCGGAAAATTCGAGAATCACTGGACCCGCTTCCGTCCCCGTCTCCCGCCCCCCGGAGTTTCCCGCCCGAAACCGGCCCGGAGGCAGGGGGCGGAACTGCGGGGCGGCGGCGGTTTCGGGAATTTCCGTTTGCCTGTCAAAACCCCGCCGGGCCGGGGAGTCCGGGAAATTTTCCCCCGGCGGCCTCATTTCCGGCATCTGCGCAACGGAAGACGGTGGGGACGGCACGCCGCCGCTGACGCTTCCTGATTTCCGCCCGGCGCCGCGGTTTTGAATGATTCGGTTTTTTGGAAAAGCGCCCGTTCCGCCCTTCCCCGCCGCCTGGCTGGAAGCGCCCGTTCCGTGTGTTTCACGGGCCGTCACCGGAGCCGCCGCAGGAAAGGAGGGGTTTTCCTGAAGCCGGTGACGGAACACCACAGCAGCAGCGGCCACCACCGCCAGAAAAATGGCTCCGGCCGCCAGCCGGATGGCGGGACTTCTGAACGGACGGGGCAAAGCGGTCATCGCCGGTCAGTTCGATTTGATGATTTTCAGACGGCCGAACCGGCGGCCCGAGGGATCCCCGGCGGGCAGAAGGGCGCTGATCTTTGTGGCATCATTGACGGTGGCCGTGAGGGCGGTCCAGTCGGCGTTGAGCGTGGAGGAGTGCTCGACCTGATAGGTGATTTTCGGGTCCATCCCGGCCGCCGCGCCTTTGGTGAAAGTGAACTGCAGACCTCCTCCGCCCTCCGCCGGGACAGGCGCGGGCAGCGCGTCAAAAGCCAGAGGATTCAGGTCCAGGCCGTATTCCGTGAGGGCCGGAATGCCGTCGCTGTCCCGGTCATCATCGGCGGCCACGCCGGACGGCAGGCCCTTGGCGGCGGCCCAGGTATTGAAGCCGTCGGCGGGGGCGTTGCCTTTGGCGATGAAGGAGACCGCGCCGCCCTGACTGACGGTGATGGTTCCCTTGTAAACGCCCTCGCGGATGATCTCCTCCTGCCCGTACTGGCCGGCAATATCGCTCCGGGCCTGCAGGCGGTAAAGATCCAGGGCGGCCTCCACCGCGCCGGCATCCCCCAGCGTGCCCCAGGAGCCGGCGGCGAAAATCTGCTCAATGCCGTCGTTGAAGTTGCTGAAGGAGCTGGCGGCCACCGGCCTCGTGAATTCGTCCAGCGTGGTGGCTTTGGCGTCATCAATAATGACCACCCCCGCGGCATCGGCGGTGGCTTCCGCATAACGCTGGGAAACCTGCACCATGGGAATGGCGGAGCCTGTCATGGCCGTGTTTCCGGGGATGGAGCAGCCGCCGGAGTCCGCCGCTCCCGGAGTGCCTGCGGAGATCCTCGGCTGGGAGACGTAAAGTGTGCGCGCGGGATCCCTGCTGAACAGCGTGGCGGCGGTGACGCTGGAGCTGGTCACGCCAAAAAGACTCACATAAAGGTCCGTGCGGTCATGCCATGCGGCGCCGAACTGGGTGGCCAGCCGGGGGCCGATGGTCACGAAATTCAGCTTGTTGGTCCCGGCGTCAAAAGCATCGCGGTATCCGGAGGAGGGGCCCAGATTCACGAGCAGCGTCTGGTCCGCCCCCGTCCCCTCCGCCGCCACAAAACCGAGAATGAGATCACCGTCGGCATAAGGCGCGGCCAGGGCCGGAGCGGCGGCCAGAGCGCCGGCGGCCAGTGTCAGAATCACGCGGGCGGGAACACACGGAAAATTAAATGAAAGGAACATCGGAATAAGGGAGAAGGTTCAGGGAGGCCTGTCCTAATAAGTGTTTTCCGGTGGTTTGGCTGGTGGCATTGTGTGCCAAATCCGTTGCATTGCCCGCCGTCACTAGCAAAACCCCCTCTTTGCCGTGAAAACAAAAACCGGCGCCGGAAAAATCCGGCGCCGGCGCGAACAGGGAAGCGGATCCCGTTTCCGCTCCGCAAAATCAGGGAGCCACGACACCGCCGTCGGAGGCGCGGGCGACCACCGTCATCTCGGACAGCGGGATGCCGCTGTTGCCGAGATTGGCGGCGGTGCAGCCGTTGCGGATGGTCTGATAGAGGCGGTCCAGATCATTCTGCGGGCTGCTGGCGTTGATGGCCACGCGGGCGTAGAGGTGCTCGTAGCCCCACAGGGTGTACTGGCCGTTGATGATGGATTTGCGGGTGGCCGCGCTGATGTCGCTGCCGGTGTAGGTCACGGGGAAACCGTTGTAGGAAAGCACGCGGCCGCCGCCATCGAGGGAATCCTTGGCGTCCTTGGTGCTCTGATAGCCGAGAATGGAGACCGCGGCCGGCGTGAAGGCCACCGTGGTGCCGTCGGCCTCGTAAACGGTGACCCCGGCGCCGGCGGAGACGGCTTTCATCACATTGGTCACCCCACTCCCGGAGGAGAAGCCGCCATTGCCCTCCAGCTCGGCGGGAGGCCAGATGAGGGAGGCGTTCGGACCGTCCCCGGTGGGCCAGACGCGCAGGCTGCTGACCGTGGTGCCGTCACTGTTGCTCTTGTACTGATGGACCGCCTGGGTGATGGGGTAGCCGGCCTCCGCGAGAACCGTGGTGCGGGTGCCCGAGCCGTCATTGCGGCCGGTCAGAAAGACGTTGCTGGTCTTATCGGCGTCAAGGCCCGTGAAGAGGTTCAGCGGCTGCACTCCCTGGGTGAGGATGGCGCGGGCCGACTGCGTGGTGACATTGGTCAGGCCGGCGACGGCGCTTTCGTGGGCGACCCAGGCGAAGGCGACCACGCCCACCTTGGCATTGCTCGGGAAGAGGGTGGCCGTGCCGTAGGGAGTCGAGGACTTGAAGACATCCGAGAAGGCCAGCTGGGCTTTCGTGGGTTTGAGGTCGAGGTCCAGATTGGCGATGGCCCCGCCTCCGGTGGCGTCGGTGCCGGCGGCGACCGTGGGGGTGTTGTTGATGAAGGAGACGTCCTCATTGCGGGCCAGCGCCTTGATCCCCTCCACGGAGCCGTTCCATGAGCAGTAAATCGTGGTCGTGCCCGCGATGCCGTTGAAGGTGCCGCGGAAAACGGAGCGGTTGGCTCCGGTGAGGGAGGTGCCGTCATTGTAAGCGGCCACAAAGCCGGTGGCGGAGTAGGAGGCGCAGATCGCCTTGATGGCCGCCGAGCGGAAGGCCGTGGCCCCGGTGATGTAAAGGTCGGCGGCGGCCGACTGGCTGACAAAAGCGAGGGAAAGAAGAGCAAGTTTGGTTTTCATATCGATGATGGAATGGGTGATGTTTTAAGATGGAGGAGCTTCCGGATCAGGGCTTCAGGCACGGCGGCGGCGGCCGAAGAGGGTCCCCGCGAAGGCGAGGCCCAGCATCAGGACGGAACCCGGCTCCGGCACACTGCTGAAGTAGGAGACGGTGCCGCCCTGACCGATGGTGAAGGTGCCGGTGTAAGCCCCCTCACGGATGGCCTCCCCCTGGCCATACTGACCCGCGACGTCGTTCCGGGCCTGCAGGCGGTAAAGGTCGAGGGCCGCCTCCATCGGGCCGGCGGCGCCGTAGCTGCCCCAGCTGCCCGCTCCGAAAATCTGCTCAATGCCGCCATCGAAGGCCCCGAAGGAGGTGCTGGTCGTGGGACGGGTGAATTCGTCGAGCGTGTTGGGGTCGGGGTCGGCGATGATGGCCACATTGAACGCGTCCGCATTGGTGGCCGCGAAACGGCTGCTGGTGCCCAGGATGGTGGTCGCGCCCGTGGTCATGATGGTGTTGCCGTCCACAGTCCAGCCTCCGGATGCGGCTGAGCCCATGAGCCCGGCATCGGTGCGTGCCTGGGAGACGTAGAGCGTCCGGGCAGGATCCTGATTGACGAGGGTGCTGCTGGTGGTGCTGGAGCTGGGGGTGGCGTAAAGGCTGACAAAAAGGTCCGTCCGGTCATACCAGCCGGCTCCGAACTGCGTGGTCAGCTGGCTGCCGATGGTGGCGACGCTGAGGTTGCCGGTGCCGCTGTCGAAGGCGTCGCGGTAGCTGGAGGCGGAGCCGAGATTCACCACCAGAGTGGCATCCGAGCCCTGGCCGCCGCCGGCGACAAAGCCGAGCAGGAGATCTCCCGGGGTATAAGTGGCGGCTCCGGCGGAACCGCAGAATACGGCGGCCAGGGCGGCGGGAATGAGAGCCTTGAGTTTGAGGTGAAGTGACATAAAGCGGTGATGTTTGGAGGTGTTCCCGGCGCTGGCCCGCACCGGCTCATCCGGGATGGGGTGGCGCTGCGGATGGCCAGTTATTCAGGCGGCGGGCTCATTCCGCGAGTTTTCTAATGTGCCGAATTTGTTCCATTGCCCGCACCGCTCCTCTATTGAGCGGAAAGGGCATAAGCGCTTTGATGACCAATATCCCGCCGCCCGCCGGCCGTGTTTCCATGAAAACAATCCCGCTTTTCCTTGCCGTTCTATACTCCGTTTCCCAAGCCCCGGCCCGGGAGCCCGCCGTGCCGGCGGCATCCGCCGCGGGGAACGCCATTCCCACCGTGGAGCAGCGCGCGCAGGCCGGGGACTCCGCCGCGATGGCGGAGCTGGGCCGCGAGTTTCTGCACGGAACCCGCCGGGCGAAGGACCCCGCGCAGGCCATGCGGTGGTTTCTCAAAGGCGCGCGGGCGGGCAATGCCCTGTCGCAGGTGGGGGTCGGTTTTCTGCTGAGCAACGGCATCGGCTGCCCCGTGGATAAAACCGGCGCCGGGGAATGGTTCCGCCGCGCGGCGGATCAGGGCAACGCCAAGGGACAGCACAATCTGGCGGTGCTGCTGAAGGAGGGATTCCTGGGGCCGGGAAAAATGCCGGAGGCGCTGGAGTGGTTCACCAAAGCGGCGGAGCAGGGTCTGGTGGAGTCCCAGGCCATGCTGGGGGAGATGTATTATCTGTCAGCGGACGGGGTGAGCCAGGATTTTGCCCGGGCGGCGGTCTGGCTGGAGAAAGCCGCCGCCGCCGGGCACAACCCCAGCCGCACGGGCTACGGGAGCATGCTGAGGTTCGGGAATAAAATTCCGGCGGACAAAGCCCGGGCTCTGGCGCTTTTCCGGGAGGCGGCGGAGGAGGGTTACGCCAAGGCCATGTGCCAGCTGGCGGACATGCTGGCGGGCGGCGAGGGGACGGAAAGGCAGCCGGTGCGGGCGGCGGCGTGGTATTTCAAAGCCGCGTCACTGGACGAGGACGCCGGAAAAACCGGATGGGCGGAGATGGAAAAAACCCTGACCGCGGAGCAGCTGGCGGAAGCCAGGAGGATTGCGGCGGAGGGATAACCATCCTCTCACCGGTGGTAAGGCTCCCCGCGTTTAATGGTGAAAACCCGGTAAATCTGCTCCAGCAGAACCACCAGCGCCAGTTCATGCTGGAGAGTCAAAGCGCTGAGACTCCAGACCTCATCGGCGGATTCCCGGAGTTCCGGGCTGTGACCGTCCGCTCCGCCGATCAGGAGCGTGACCTGTTTGACGCCCGCCATTTCCCACTGATCGACTTTGGCCCGCCACTCGTCCGTGGTCAGACGTTGGCCCCGCTCGTCCATGACAATCCGGCGGCCGCCCCCGCTGCCTTTGAGAAAACGCTCCTCGACCTGCGGGCGCGGGCCGTCGCGCAGATACTCCACCCCGACCTTCGCGTAGCGGGTGCAGCGGCCCAGATAATCCTCAATTCCCTGCCGCGCCCAGGGGAGCGCCGGCTTGCCGACCGCGAGAATTTTCCAGTTCATGACGTTTTTGGCGTTTTTGAGAAAAATGTGTCCGCGCCACTTGCATCCTGCCGGCATTGGATTATCTGATCCTCCACGGCAATCATTGCCCCGTGGTGTAACGGTAGCACAAGAGATTTTGATTCTCTTTGACAAGGTTCAAATCCTTGCGGGGCATCCATTCCGCCACAGCAAAGATCACTGCCCCGTAGTGTAACGGTAGCACAAGAGATTCTGATTCTCTTTGACAAGGTTCGAATCCTTGCGGGGTAACCATCCAAAAACGGGTGAGGATTTTGGCGGGAACGCAGCGCGCGGAGGAAACGGAGTGAGGAAACGGCGTTCCTCCGGCAAGATGGGGATTTCCCCATTACGGAGCCGGTTTCGCCGCCGGGTTGGAATGAGCCGCCGTTTCCAGCCGCTCCAGGGCTTCGGCGAGGTCTTTTTTCAGGGAATTCCGGAAAAAGAGCCCGAAATACCGTCGGCCCGTGTTCAGGCCAAAGCTCATGCTGAAGCTCCAGCGCACCCGCGTCTGTTTCTGATCGGCGGATTCCTCCAACTGAATCAGGCATTCCCCTTCCCCCCGGTCCGCAAAATCCAGCGCCACCGCCAGTTCCCGGTTGGGAATCACGGCCGTGATCTTGGCCTGCCCGGTGCCCTCGGATTTGCTCAGCCACTGCATCGCAGCCCCGGCTCCGCTGTCGGGACCGGCGAATTCCGTCTGGAGAAACGGATCCTTTTTCCACCACGGAGCCCACTCCGGCCAGCGTTTCAGTGAAGCCAGCCGGTCGTAAAGCTCCGGGGCCGGCGAGCTGATGACCCGCTCCTCCGAAACCTCCATCCGCGAGGGCAGAAAGAATCCGCCCACCGCCACCGCCGTGACCAGCACCACAAACACGATCAGCAGCCACCGCACAAGAATCCGCCCGAATTTCATCCCGCAAGCCTTATCCAGCCGAATCCCCGCCGCCAGCCGGAAATGAGGCGGCGGAAATTGAAGTGATGCCCATCCGCCGGAAGAGCCCGGAGGACGTCCGGTTTCGCCTGCTTTACCGGTCCGCCGCGCTCTTGACCTGTCCGGGGAAAGCGGGAGGGTGGCGGTTCCGCCGGATGGTTCCGGCGGGTCCCGGTTTTTCATGAAGTCTTTTGCTTTGTTGTGTGCGGCGGCGCTGCTGGCGGCCGGGTTTCCGGCGTGCAGCCCCAAAAAACCGGGATCGATGGCGCGCCTGCGGGCGGGGGCGGCAGCTCCGGGCGCGGGGGGCGCGGCGCATCCGGGCGGAACGGCTCCGCTGCCGCCGGGCGCGAAGCTTTCCTACAGTCAGTTCAATGTGCCGGGACCCTATGTCGCGATCACCTTTGACGACGGCCCGGTGCCCGCGAACACGCCGCGTCTGCTGGACATGCTTTCCCAGCGCGGGATCAAGGCCACGTTTTTTGTCGTGGGGAATTTCGCGGTCCGCTACCCGCAGATCATCCGCCGCATCACCGCCGACGGGCATGAGATCGCCAATCACACGTGGACGCACCGCGCGTTGACCTCGCTGGGCGATTCCGGGGTGCGGTCGGAGCTTCAGCGCAGCCAGGATCTGATTGTCAAAGTGGCGGGAGCCGGTGCCGCCCCCCGCATGTTCCGCCCGCCCGGCGGAGCCATCACGGCACGGCAGAAAAGCTGGATCATGAGCGAGTTCGGCTACCCCTGCATCCTGTGGAGCATTGATCCCCGGGACTGGGAGGCTCCCTCGCGCGGCGGGTGCAGAGGCCAGCCGTGGGAACTGACCCGGCGCATTGTCTCCCAGGCCAAGGCCGGGGACATCATTCTCGTTCACGATCTGCACGGCTCCAGCGTGGACGCGATGCCGGCGACTCTCGACGCCCTGCTGGCCAAGGGGTTCCGCTTTCTCACGATGAGCCAGATCATCGCCCTGAGCCAGGGCCACGCCCCGCATGCCCCGGGCATGGGACCGGGTCTGGCCTCCGCTCCGGTGGTGAAAATGCCGCCGCTTTTCACGCCGGGAAGTTTCTAGTTTTTCATGTGCGGTCCGGCCGGCCGCCGATAATCGTGGGGAGCACCGCCCGTTTCTTTTGAGGAAACGTTTCTTTTTTGCAGGCTTCCGGGCTGCTTTGAAGAAACCGGATGGACAAGATGAACCGGATGGACCTTATGGACGGCGCGGAATGCCGGGCATGAGTCCCGTCTGTGCCGCCACCTTTCCCCTCAATCATTGCCTTATGAGTTTTTCCCCGACCGTGCCGGACCCGGTTTCCCTGCCGGACCTGCAATTCATCGCCGCCCGCGCCAGTCTGCTGGATGTGGCGTCGTTTCTGGACCGCGTGCAGCGTCATGGACAGGACAGTGATTACCGCATCGCCGCCCTCCGCGCCGCCCTGCCCTGCCTGCTTGAAGGCGAACCCCGGCGCGCCCGCCGCATTCTGGAATCCCTCAGCGACGCCACCCCCGATCCCATCCCCGCCGCCACGATTCAGGGAGCCTTCGGAGCGCCAAGGCCGTAGCGTCGGCGCTGATTCTGAACAGAAGGAAGCAAAGAGAGCGAAGGAGATTAATTCGACTTGTTAATTCCCCGGTGGTGCAGGCTTCCAGCCTGCGTGGCCATCGGGCTTCCAGCCCGATAGTTTCCTCCATTTTCTTTCATTTAACGAAGTCGAATTAAACAAATCGGAATTCAAATCCTTCGCTCCCTTTGCTTCCTTCTGTTCAATTCCTTCTCCAGCGGCTCCCCCAAAAAAAATCCTCTGTCCCATCCCATGCGCTACATCGAACCCCACGGCCACATGGTCAGCCGCACCACGGACGACTATCAGGCGATGGTCACCGCCGGCTGCGCCGCTGTGTGCGAGCCCGCCTTCTGGGCCGGTTTTGACCGGAAAAACAAACACGGTTTTTACGATTATTTCCTCCAGCTCACGGAATACGAGCCGCGCCGCGCCGCAAAATACCATCTGCCGCACTTTTCCTGGCTCTGCATCAATCCCAAGGAATCCGAGGACACCGGTTTGGCGGATGACGTTCTCGGCCTGATCCCGGAGCTTCTCCAAAAGCCCAATGTCCTCGGCATCGGCGAGATCGGACTGAACAAAAACAGCCGCAACGAGCTGCGGGTGCTGGAAAAACACATCCAGCTCGCCGCCGATCACGATCAGCTCATTCTGGTGCACACGCCGCATCTGGAGGACAAGCTCAAAGGCACCAGGCTGATCCTTGACGCCCTGAAAAACCACTCCCGGCTCCAGCCTGGCCGGGTCATCATCGACCATGTCGAGGAGCACACCGCCCCGCTGGTGCTCGACGCCGGATTCTGGGCCGGCATCACCCTTTACCCCGAAAGCAAAGCCACTCCCAACCGGGCCATCGACATGATCGAGCTTTACGGCCAGGAGCGCATCTGGCTCAACAGCGCCTGCGACTGGGGCCACAGCGACCCGCTCGCGGTGCCGAAAACAGCGCTGCAGATGCGCCACCGCGGCTACGGCGCGGCGTTTATCGACCAGCTGCTTTACGGAAATCCGCTGAGCTTTCTCAGCCAGAATCCGAGGTTCAAGGTTGCGGCGGGAGTATAAATACTCCGTAAAAAATAGGTCCTATAAGTCCCATAAGGCCTATTTTTCCCGCCTGCTATCCGCAGTCGCTGTGATACACCGCTCCCGCGTCCCGCGTTTTACACGGGCCAGCTGACCTTTGTCCAAATTTCATGAAACGCCTTCTCCTGCCCGCTCTCCTCTGCACCCTGGCGGTTTCCGCCTTTGCCCAAAACCCGCCCACGCCCCCCGCGCGGCCTAAAATGGATGCCCCTCCCTCGTCCCCTGAAATCCTGCCCGACGGCCGCGTCACCTTCCGTTTCCGCGCCCCCAAAGCCGCCGAGGTGAAAGTCACCGGCCAGTTCGGCCCCGAATTGAAGCTGGAGAAAGGTGAAAAGGACGTCTGGACCGCCAGCACCGCCGCTCCCGTGGCCGGGGGCGTTTATGAATACAGCTTCCGCGTCGATGGCATGAGCGTCATCGATCCCATGAATCCGGCGATCAAACCGCAGCGTCAGCCCGGCACCAGCATTCTGCTCATCCCCTCGAATCCGCCCGCGCCCTGGGATCTGCAGGACATTCCCCACGGCGGCGTCACGGAGCACCATTACCTTTCCAAATCCCTCGGCAAATGGCGCCGCGTGATGGTTTACACCCCGCCCGGCTACCGCAGCGACGCCGCGCCGCTGCCGGTGCTTTATTTGTCCCATGGCTTCAGCGACAATGATCAGAGCTGGAGCGCCCACGGCCGGGCCAATTTCATTCTGGACACGCTCATCGCGGAGAAAAAAGCCGAACCCATGCTCGTGGTCATGCCCGACGCCCACGCGCTGCCGCCCGGTGCCGGTTACCGCGATGACTATTCCCTGATGAACACCGAGGCCTTCTGCCGGGACCTCAAGGAGGACGTCCTCCCGCTGATCGAGCGCACTTATTCCGTGAAAAAGGAACCTGCCGGCCGGGCTTTCGCCGGGCTTTCCATGGGCGGGCACCACGCGCTGACGGTCGCCCTTTCCCACCATGACACCTTTGCCTGGATCGGCGCTTTCAGCTCCGCGCCGCCCTCCGGCAAGCTCATCGAATCCGGCCTCGCTCATCCCGAAGCCGTGAACAAGGACCTCAAACTGTTCTGGATCGCCTGCGGCAACAAGGATTTCCTCTTTGAGCGCAACAACCAGTTCGACGTTCTGCTCAAGGAAAAAGCGATCACCCACGAATACACCATCACTCCCAACGACGACCATTCCTGGCCTGTCTGGCGGCGTTACCTGATCACCTTCGCGCCGAAGCTTTTCCGGTAATTCCAAGGACCGGAAGGTCGGCTTCCACCGGCTGTTCACCCCCGGCGCGCGGATTTGATCCACGCGCCGGGGGTTTATTATTTTCAGGACGAAGGAAAGAGGGAAACTCCCTGTTCCTCATCCGCTTCCTCTTCTTTTTCTTTCTTCGTTTCCTTCGCGCCCTTCTGTTCAAACTCCGGCGGACCGGCGGACAGAATGTCCACCCTCCTTCTTTTCTACTTCACGAGCACGTCCGTGCAGCGGCCACAGAGCTGCGGATGAGCCGGATTCACGCCGATGTCCGGCAGATGACGCCAGCAGCGGAGGCATTTCCCATTTGAAGTGCGGCTGACCGTGGCCGCGGGAACGGCACCGGATTTGGCTTCAAATTTGAAGTCGCTGAGGATGAAGAATTCGGAGGCTTCGGCCCCATCCGCCAGAGCGGCGGCGGCGGGACTGTCCGCAGGGACAGTCAGGGAGACCGACGCTTCGAGATTGCTGCCGATGAGCTTTTCCTTCCGGGCTTTGTCCACCTCCTGGAAGATGACATCCCGCAGCTTCTGCAGCTCGGCGATGCGGTCCGTGGCGGCGGTGCCGGCGAAAGCGGGATCGGGAACCGGGAAGTCCTGCTCGTGGACGCTGTCCGTGTTCCCCGCGAATTCCCACGCCTCGTCGGCGGTGAAGGCGAGAATCGGCGCCAGCAGACGGGTCAGGCTGTCGAGCACCCGGTGCATGGCCGTCTGCGAGCTGCGGCGGCGCGGGCTGTCGAGAGCGTCGCAGTACATCCGGTCCTTGGTGAGATCGACATACAGCGCGCTCAGATCCACAGCACAGAACTGGTTCAGCGTGATGAAGACCTTGCGGAAATCATACTCGGCATACGCGGCCAGGCAGATCGCCGTGACGTTGTGCAGCCGTTCCAGGATCCAGCGGTCCACGAGGGTCAATGAATCATCCGTCACCGCCTGAGTCGCCGCATCAAAGCCGCCCAGGTTCGCCAGCAGAATGCGCAGGGTGTTCCGGAAGCGGCGGTAAACCTCGCCGTTCTGCTCGAAGAGATCCTGACTGAACGGGACGTCGTTCTGCCAGTCCACGCTGGATACCCACAAGCGGACGAGGTCGGCGCCGTACTTATTATAGTAGTGATCGGCGGTCATCGGCTTGCCGGCGGGCTTTTTCACCTGCTGGCCGTCCTTGGCGTCCCCGGTGGCGGTGTCCTGATCGCTCTTGGACACTTTTTTGCCGGTGGTGTCGGTCACAAAACCATGGGTCATCACCGCCTTGTAGGGCGCTTTGCCGCGATGGATGACGGAGCACATGAGACTGCTCTGGAACCAGCCGCGGTGCTGGTCGGTGGCCTCGATGTAAAGATCCGCGATGCCCTCGTTGCCCGCATATTCCGGGCGCGCTTCGGTGACGGCGATGCTGCTGCAGCCGGAGTCGATCCACACGTCGAGGGTGTCTTTGCCTTTTTTCCAGGTTTCGGGAAGACCAAGCAGGGCGCAGAGTTCCTCGTCGGTTTTTTCAAACCACACGTTGGTGCCGTGCTGCTCAACGAGTTCCGCAACCTTCCGGGCGACGGCGGCGTCGATGACAGCCTCGCCGTCCTCCTTGTAGAAAACGGGAAGCGGCACCCCCCAGGTGCGCTGGCGGCTGATGCACCAGTCGGGACGGCTTTTCACCGTTCCGAAAATGCGGTCGCGGCCCCACGCGGGCAGCCACTGGGCCTTGTCGATCTCCGCCAGCGCCTGCTCGCGCACGGCGTCGATGCTCAGGAAAAACTGCGGCACGGAGCGGAAGATGATCGGCAGCTTGCTGCGCCAGCAGAAGGGATACTGGTGCACGTATTTCTCGCGCCCCAGCAGATGACCGCTTTCCGTGAGCAGCGCGATGATGGGCTCGTTGGCGGCGAACACGTTTTTTCCCACGAGATCCGGCAAGCCGACCTCGGCGGTGAAATTCCCGTCGTCATCCACCGGCGAGATCAGGCCCAGTCCATTCTCGCGTCCGGCGATGTAGTCCTCCATCCCGTGGCCGGGAGCGGTGTGCACCTGCCCGGTGCCGGTGTCATCGGTGACAAAACTGGTGGCGATGACTTTGCTTTCGCGTTCCAGGAAAGGATGCCAGGCTGTCGAGCCGGCCAGAGCGGAGCCGAGGATGTCCTTCGCGCTCGCGGGGTCCAGGACAAAGCCCGTTTTTTGTGAAAACGCCTCCACCAGCGCGGAGGCGATGAGCAGGGTTTCCTCCCGGCCTTCGCTGTCCCTGAAATTCCCCAGCATATAAGTGAAGCCGGGGCTGACCATGATCCCGAGGTTGGCCGGCAGCGTCCACGGCGTCGTCGTCCAGATGACAAACGAGCCGCCGGCTTCCGAAACCGGACCGGTCAGGGCTTTGAATTTGACGAAGATGGCGGGGGAGATTTTTTCCTTGTACTCCACCTCGGCCTCAGCGAGCGCGGTTTTCGCTCCGTAGCTCCACTGCACGGGCCGCTGGCTGCGGTAAACGAGGTTTTTCTCCACAGCGGTGGCGAAGAACCGCATGACCGTGGCCTCGTAGCCGGCGGACAAAGTCAGGTAAGGATTCTCCCAGTCCCCCAGCACGCCCAGACGGCGGAAGGAGGCTTTCTGCACCTCGATCCATTTGCGGGCGAATTCCTCGGAACGGCGGCGGATTTCCGGAGCGCTCAGGCCGGATGCCTCTTTGACGACTTTGAATTCGATGGGCAGCCCGTGGCAGTCCCATCCGGGGATATAGGGCGTTTCAAAGCCGGCCATGGTCTTCGATTTCAGCACCAGATCCTTGATGACCTTGTTCAGCGCCGTGCCCATGTGGACATCGCCGTTGGCGAAGGGAGGGCCGTCGTGAAGCAGAAAGCGCGGAGCCTTTTGAGCCTGGCGCCGGGCCTGGATGCGGCGGTACAGTTCGCCCGATTCCCATGAGGCCAGACGGACCGGTTCACGGATCACCAGGTCCGCCTTCATCGGAAAATCAGTCTTCGGCAGGTTTACGGTGTCCTTGTAGTTCTGTCCTTCGGTGCTCATGAAAATGGGGGAAAAAGAACGCGCACCCTACCGGCCGCCGCCCGGCGCGAAAGAGGAAATCGCGGACCGCCCGATCCGGATGCCGTCAGCCGTCCATCACCGCCCCGCGCGCCCGCGGGACAAATGGGACGCCAGGGGGATATCCGCCGCTTTCGGGGTGGAGGCTTTGAGATATCTCCTCATCTGCTCCAAAGCCTGAAGATTTTCCTCCGCAGTGTTGGAGGCCGTGCAGTCGGAGGGGACAATCAGCTCATAATCATGCATATAGGCATCATTGGCGGTATAGAGCACACAGATGTTTCCGGCGAGTCCCGTGAGGATCAGGGTGCGCGCGCCCAGCGCTTTCAGCAGCACATCCAGCGCCGAAGCGTGAAAACCGGAATGCCGCGGTTTCAGCACAAAATAATCCTCCGGCCCGGGCCGGAGCATTTGAACGAGGCGGCTGCCGCGTGTCCCCGGCTCCAGGCAGTGCTCCACCTGGCATCTGAAATCGCTTCTCCAGCGTCCGAAGTTATCGTTCACATAAATCACCGGAATGCCCAGAAGTCCGGCCCGGTTTTTCAGCCGCGCGATATTTTCGGCCATTTTCAGGGCGGCCGCCTCAATCCGTTCGCCGCCCTCCCATTCAAGGTCATTGATCACATCAATCAGCAGCAGCGCGGCCGGATAATGGTCGGGCGCGCCGCTCTCGGGTTTCTGTCTGCTCATGGGAATCGGGAGGAAATGATGGGGGAAGTGGATTTTCGTCCTAAATTTGAGCAAAATCCTTACCGGGCGGCTCTTTCGGGACCAAACGGGAAGAGAGCCAACAACCCCGGCCATCCGTCAGCGCGAATTGCCGGGGCGCACCGCGTTCCCCGCCGCAAAATGCGGGACGGAATCCCCTGAGCGCCAACATTTTCCCGAAGATCAGGGATTCCGGAGGAGTGGCCCTTTTTATGCAGGACGCATCCCCTGTCATCCACGCCGCCTGCCGTTGCCGGGAGGGGCTGGATACCTGCAACGACAACCCGCATTTCCCGCATCCCATGTCCGATAATCCCCATCTCGCTGGCCAGGATCGTCATTTTGTCTCCTCCCAGCCCCATGAGACCGCCACTTTCATTGAGTCCATCCAGCGTGAATTCCACGATCATCCCCGCGAGGCCATCGTGGAGGCCATTGAGCACTGCCGCAAACAGATTGCCCCGTCCGAAAGCCGGGAAAAGCTGACGGAGTGCGTGCGGGCGTGGCTTCAGGAGCAACGCTGATGCCGCACGGCGGTCAGTGGCGGAACGCCTTTTCATGGCAATTTGCCGCACAGCGGCGGAAAAATGCGGCATTCTGCGGGTGACAGCAGGAATTTTCCCCTGATTCCCGGTTGGCGCGCGGTTTGCAGCATCAGGAATCCGCATGAAAACACCCGCTTTAAAATTTGCCTCCGCCAGGCAGTCCGCCAGCGATCATCAGCAGCACCAGATCCCGGGTTCCCAGGATCAGGGGAACTTTATTCCGATTCAGTTCCAGTCCCAGCAGCAGCAACAGCAGCAGGCACCGGAAATCTCCGACACCCCCGGATTCACTCCCTCGCAGCAGGACATTGAGCTTGCGGCTTACGAGCTTTATTCCGGAAGCGGATTCGAGGAGGGCCGCAGCCTGGAGCACTGGCTGGAGGCGGAGCGCCGTCTTCAAAGCCGGCCTCAGTCCTCCATTCTCTGAAGCCCGCCTAGGCCGGCTATTTTGAAAAAGCTCCCGCCATTGCCAGAACACAGGCGGGGAAGCGGACAACAGCCGCTCCCCGCTTTTTTCATGCCCGCGTCGCGAGTTCATGCCCGCGCCGCGAGCTGAAGATGAGTCAGCGGAAAGCAGCCGCGTCATCGGGAGGGCGTGGGCTTGCTTGGGCTTTGCGGAAAGAGACTTGCCGCCGTTGTCCTTTGTTGTATCCGCCGAAAAGACCTCCGGATGATGTCCCGGGACGCCGGGCGCGGGACAAGTCCCGCTGGGGGAAAGCGGTGACAAGTCCCCGCAGTCCAGGGAGGTCTGTCTCCATGGGAATGGCGTCCGGTTAACGGGAACGGAATGGCGTCAGTGCCAGGTGATCCGGCGGGCGGCCTTTTTCTCCGCGCGGTAGGTCAGCCAGCCCGCCACCGCCAGCGCCGCGAACTGGCCGAGGGCCGAGGGCCGGCCCGCCGTCTCCGGAGTCAGGCTTTTTGGGGTTTTCCCGGCGGGAGAGGGTGCGGAAGAGGCATATCCCTCCTCCGCCAGGGCGGCTTTGCTTTTCCAGGTCTTTGTTTTGCCACCGGTGCTGAGTCCTGCGGCCTCCATCTCCTCCAGCACCGGATCCATGGGCGCGGCGGTGCCGTCCCGGACATCCGAGGGCGCGGGATGGCTGGACCGCGATCCCAGCCGCCGGGCGTAAACCTCCGTGAACTCCGCTCCGAAAAAGAAAATCTGCGCGGAGTAATACACCCACACCAGGATCAGCGCCAAAGCTCCGGCGGCTCCGTAACCCGACGCCGGGTTGGACCGCGCCAGATACTGCTCCAGCGCGAATTTCCCCAGAGTGAAAAGCAGCGCGGTCACCGCCCCGCCCGTCCAGACGTCGCGCCACTGGATCGGGGTTTTGGGCAGGAATTTGAACATGGCCGCAAACAGGGCGGTGACGAACGCGAAGGAAACAACGAAGGAAACCGCCTGACCCAGGAAATTGACCCCCGGCATCCAGCTCAGGCCATAGGAGGTCACGGTGGTCAGAAAAGCGTTGGCGATCATGGAGACGAGGAGCAGGAAGCACACGCCCATGACCATGCCGATGGACAGAAAGCGTCCCTTGATCCAGAGCCAGATGCCGCCCTCCTCCTCCGCCTTCACCCCCCAGATCTGATTCAGCGATCCCATCAGCTCCCCGAACACGCCCGAGGCGCCGAACAGCCCCATCAGAAATCCGAGGACCGCGCCCCAGAATCCGACCGCCGGTTTGTCCGCCGCCTGCACCATTTCCTGGACCGAGGACGCGACCTGCGGTCCGGCCACACTTTGCAGTTCGGCGTAAATTTTTCCGGTCGCCGCCTGATCCCCAAACACCAGTCCCGCCACGGAAATGGAGGCCAGCATCAGGGGCGCGAGGGAAAAAACCGTGTAATACGCCAGGGCGGCGGCCAGGCGCATGGCGTTGTCGTTCTGCCACTCCTGAAAAGTTTCCTTCATCAGGCTCGGCAGTTTTTTGAAAAATGGCTTCATAAGCGGAACGGGAACGGTTGGAGCGGGCGCTAAAGGCACAACTCGGTTTCCGTTTCCGCGGACGCAGAAATCGGTTCCCTTTGCCGGAGGAATTAGCCGCGGGGAACGTGGAGGAAGTCAGCGTTTCAGCGCTTCCACTGGGCGCTCCAGCGTTCCGTGAGGGGACGGGTTTCCCGGAAAAGACGGCAGCTGAGCTCAACGGCTTCAGCGGTTTCCCCGGGCTGAATGGTGAACGTGACGCGCCAGCCGTTGATGCTGGGATTCCGCAGGAGGGTTTTGTCCAGCAGTTTGGCGTTGGCCCCGACCTCCAGCGTCAGCCCGGGAGCGGTTTCATCGTCGGCGGGATTCGGGGAGGGGCCGAAGTCCACGACGAACAGCACCTCGTCCGGGCGTTTGTCGGCCTCGGGATACGTGTGATGGCTGCGGCGGCTGTCCACCACGCGGCTGAGACCGGGCACGGCAATTTCCGGCAGCCATTGCAGACGGTAGGCCAGCCGCAGGGGCTCGCCAGGTTTGGGGCGGGTTTTCGGTTCCCAGAAACACACCACGTTGTCACTGCCGTCGCCGGTGGCCGGGCTTTCAATGAGGTTGATGCGGCCCTCGGGCCAGGCGCCGGAGGGCTCGACCCACACGCTGGGGCGCTTGTGGAAATTGGCCTCCATGTCCTGATAACTCGCGAAATTCCGGTCCCGCTGGGCCAGACCGAATCCCAGGAATTTATCCGCGCTGAAAACGCTGTGGCGCACGGTTTTGCTGGTGTCCAGAGGCCGCCACGCGGCCTCGCCGTCGCTGAAGTGGATCAGCAGGCCGTCGGAGTCATGCACCTCGGGCCGGAAATCCTGCGGTTTGGGCTGGGTGTATTCACTGCACCACATCATGGACGAGAAGGGCGCGATGCCGATCAGCTCCACGTCCTTGCGGAAGATCAGTTCGGTCTCGATCTCCATGACCGTGCCCCGCCCGGGCTGGATGCGGAATTGGTAGGCTCCGGCCACGCTGGGGCTGTCCAGCAGGGCCCAGGCGCGGATTTCGCGGGCCCCGGCCACGGGCCGCTCAATCCACCATTCAATGAAATCCGGAAATTCCTCGCCCTGCGGCCGCATGGGATTCAGCGCCAGACCGCGCGCGGAGGTGCCGAAACCGAGGTCCGGCGCGAGGGCGCGGAAGTAGGACGCGCCGAGAAACACGGCCAGTTCGTCAAGCGCCGCGGGATTGTTCACCGGAGCCATCAGGCGGAAACCGGCATAACCGTCAGGGTGGGCTGTGCCTTCGGGAACTTTCAGCCCGCCGTAGTCGAAGAAATCCGTGTTCCAGTCGATGGTCCGCGAGGCATCGGGCGCGACCTCATGGAAATCGACGGTTTTGGGAAAGACCCAGCCGGGGTGGAAAAACTCCAGTTTGAATCCCCGGTTCTCCCCCTCCCAAAGTCCTTTGCCGTGGCGGAAATTGATCCTGCGGTGGTCGTCGTAGGCCAGGTTCGACCAGAACGGCGCCAGGGTGGCCGGCCGCGCGGCGTAGGGTTTGGCGGCGCGCTCTTTGGCCAGGGCGCGCACCATGCTGAAAGTCGCGTTATCCTCCGCCCGCGCGGCGGCGGCGGTGCAGAAACCGAACAGGAGGACGGCGGCCGGACGGAGAAAACGGGAAATCATGGTGAGGAGAAGCGGATCGTGGCGGAGAGCGGGCCCCGGTTCAGGGCAGCAGCATTTGCGCCGTGCCGTGAAAAGCGGCAAGCGCTGGTTTTTCTGTCCGGCGGCCCGCCCGGCGGGGGACGCGCATTTTTAAGGCATTCGACTTTGTCACTGACCCGCGGCCGGCAATTTCACAGCATGGGCTTTGAATTCGGAGGCGCGGGGTGCCGGCTCTGTTTTGCGGCCCACTCCGAACAGCTTCCGATCCGGAAATATACCGCACCCCGCTTTTCCATGATGCGCATCACAGAAACCCGGGATAATCAAATAATTGATGTCACGCGCCATCCGAATGAATGAAAATCCTGTGCGGCTTATCCAAACTGTGTTTTCTTCAGCAGTATCATCCACTTATGAAAAATAAACTGTGGTCCACCACTGTCCCGCCGCGCTCAATAATCCACAATTCCGGAGCGGATTTCAGCGGAAGGGCGTGTCCGTCAACGGAAAACCGCTGAGCCGGCTGAAAGCGTCCCCCGCTGCCCGAATTCACACGCGCCGGTCCGCGAAAGCTTCATCCGGTCAAAATTTCTTATTCTCTATTTTCAGACTTCATTCTCTTTATTTTTCATGAAAATCACCAAAATAGCGGGACTGCTGCTGCTCTCCATGTTTTCCGGCATTGGTTATCTGCGGGCCGGAGGCTTCGACCGCTCCGTGCGGACAAAGGATAACATCGAAGCCGCCATTCCGCATCCCGGGCAGGACAAAACCGTTGCGGAAAAGCTGGCGGCGCTGGAGAAAAAATCCGGCAAAAAACCCAACATCGTCTGGCTCGTCGTGGACGACATGGGTTATGGCGATCCCGGCTGCTACGGCGGCGGAGCCATGGCGGGCGCGGCGACTCCGAACATCGACCGCCTGGCGCATGAGGGCCTGAAGCTGACCTCGTGCTACTCCCAGCACACCTGCACGCCGACCCGTTCGGCGATTCTCACCGGTCGTCTGCCGGTGCGCACGGGATTGACCCGCCCGATTTTAGCGGGGGATAAAATCACGAAAAACCCGTGGGCGGACGAGGTCAGCCTGCCGGCGCTGCTGGGCCCGGCGGGTTATTCCACGGTGCTGGTCGGCAAGTGGCACATCGGCGAGGCGGAAGGCATGCGTCCGCATGATGTCGGATTCGACGAATACTACGGCTACTACCCGGCTCAGAAGGAAATCACCCAGAGCGTGGACAAGCGCCGTTTCCCGAAGCTCTCCCTCGATCAGGAACAGTCCGAAGCCTACAAGGAACTCGGCATGGGCCACAGCCTCGTGCACGGCTGGAAAGGCGGAAAAACCGAGGAGGTGGCCGCGATCAAATCCACCGAAGACATGGCGCGCGCCGACAAGGGACTTGCGGATTTCACCGTCGCAAAAATCCAGGAACTCGCGAAAGGAGGCAAACCGTTCTTCCTCGAACACGCCTTCATGAAGGTGCATTGCGACAACTTCGCCAACCCGGACCTCGAAGGCCTCAGCGCCGCCAAATATCCCTACAAGGACGCCGTCGCGGAGGTGGATCTGCACATCGGCAACATCGTCAAAGCCCTCGATCAGGCGGGCCTGCTGGAGAACACGTTTGTCTTTGTCACCTCCGACAACGGCCCCCAGATGGACGCCTGGCCGGATGCGGGCTACACGCCCTTCCGCGGAGCCAAAGGCACGACCTTTGAAGGCGGCGTGCGCGTCCCCGGCATCGCTTACTGGAAAGGCGTGATCCAGCCCGGCCGGCAGAGCGACGATGTCTTTGATCTCATGGACCTTTTCGGCACTTCGCTGAAACTGGCCGGTGTCCCGGAGGACAAGCTGCCCGCGGACCGTTATTACGATTTCGTGGACCAGACCTCCTTCCTGCTGGCGGACGATGGAAAATCCAACCGCGAGGCCGTTTATTTCTGGTGGGGCAAGGAGCTGATGGCCTGCCGCATGCACGAATACAAAGCCCACGTGAAGGTGATCCTCCCGCAGGCGCCGCACATGAACATTGATCTGGCGACCATTCAGGAGGTGGGCCTCGCTCCATGGCTCTTCAATCTTTACCTCGATCCCAAGGAGGAAATGACCGTCGGCCACCGCCTCGACCCCTGGCTGGCCAGCGTGGCCGGCAAGCTCAAGGCCCACGCCGCCACTTTCAAAAAATTCCCCCCGAAAAATATCGGGCTCTGAGCCCCACCCGAAGATACCCATGCGCAAAATCATCATGAAATCAGGATTTCCTGCCAGGACGCTGGCTTTTCTCGCCACTTTGATCCTTTCAGGCCACGCCGCCGACCTCGCTCCCGCCGAAGCCCGCGCCATCGCGAAGGAAGCGTATGTTTACGGTTTCCCGCTGGTGGACAGCTACCGCATCCAGCACGCCTACTTCGTCGATACCAAAAACCCCGAATACAAGGGCGCGTGGAACGAGGTGCACAACACCGGGCGGGTTTACACACCGGACGACAAGGCGGTGCAAACGCCCAACTCGGACACGCCCTACTCGGCGGCGGGGCTGGACCTGCGCGCCGAACCCATCGTCCTCACGGTGCCCGCGATTGAGAAAGAGCGCTATTTCAGCGTGCAGTTCATCGACGCCTACACGCACAACTTCGACTACGCCGGCAGCCGCGCGACGGGCAATGGGGGTGGTGATTTCCTGGTCATCGGACCGAAATGGAAAGGCGGGGTGCCTCCCGGTTTCAAAAAGGTCATCCACGCCGAAACCGAACTGGCGCTCGCCTTCTACCGCACCCAGCTCTTCAACCCCGCCGATCTCGATGCGGTGAAGAAAGTGCAGGCCGGCTACAAAGCCCGGCCGCTCTCCGCCTTCCTCGGCCAGCCCTCCGCCAAAGCCGCGCCGCCGATTGATTTCATTCAGCCGCTCACGCCCGCCGCGCAGAAGACGTCGCCGGAATTCTTCAATGTGCTGAGTTTCGTCCTGAAATTCTGCCCGACCGTGCCTTCGGAAACCGCGCTGATGGAGCGCTTCGGGAAAATCGGCGTCGGCGCGGGAAAAACCTTTGACGCGGCCAGCCTCTCACCGGAGCTGAAGCAAGCCCTGACAGAGGGCATGGCCGACGCGTGGAAGGAATTCGAGGAGCTCAAAACGACCCGGATCGATCTCGGCAAGGTGAAATCCGGCGACATGTTCGGCGACCGCGCGTTCCTGAAAAACAACTACCTCTACCGCATGGCGGCGGCTGCTCTCGGCATCTACGGCAACTCCCAGGCCGAGGCCATGTATCCGATGTATGGCATCGACGCCGACGGCCAGCGCATGGACGGCTCGCAGCGCTATTTCATCCGCTTCGCCCCCGGACAACTGCCACCAGTCAACGCTTTCTGGTCCCTGACGATGTATGAAATGCCGCAGAGCCTGCTCGTGGCGAATCCCATCAACCGCTACCTCATCAACTCGCCGATGCTGCCGCACCTCCAGCGCGACACCGACGGCGGCCTGACGCTGCTCATTCAAAACGAATCGCCGGGCAAGGACAAGGAAGCCAACTGGCTGCCGGCGCCGAAGGGTCCGTTTGTCATCGCCATGCGTCTCTACTGGCCCACGGAGGAAGCCCTCATCGGCAAGTGGCAGGCTCCGCCCATTCATAAACAAAAGTGATACCCACGAAGAGAGCAAACCACTCCGTCCCGCAACCGGACCCATAAAAGCCTTCCTCACCGCAAGACTTGCCACCTGATCCGAAAGCCCGCCCCCATGAAACCGACAACAAGACAATCTCTGACGACAGCTTTTTTGTTGGGAGCGGTGTTGGCCGCGCCCACATTCGCGCAGGAGAAATCCGCACCCGCATTCACTGCGGAGCAACTCATTGAACGCACCATCCAGCGGTGCGCGGTGGAAGCCGTCATCTGGGGAATGCCGGTGGTGAATTACGACACGATGTTCCAAGCCATGGTCCGCGACACCAAAGCGGGGCCGGGAAGCAACAAGATCGTTTATTGGTCGCGCCCGTTCGGTTGGAGGAACCAGACGCTGACGCCGAATCCGGACACGATCTATCTGATGCCCTTCATCAACACCAAGGACAGCGGGCCGATGGTATTGGAAATCCCGCCCGCCGGCGAAGGGACGATTGTGGGCTCGGTGGACGATTGCTGGCAGGCGGCGATCGAGGACGTGGGTCCCGCGGGTGTGGACAAGGGCAAGGGCGGCAGGTATCTGATCCTGCCGCCGGGTTATCAGGAGAAAGTGCCCGGGGGTTACATCGCGATGCCCTCGGACACATGGCAGACTTACGCGTTGCTGCGCTCCAATATCAAAGGCCAGAGCGACGCCGAGATTGCGGCCGCCGTGGCCTACGGGAAACAGATAAAACTCTATCCGCTGGCGCAGGCCGCACATCCGCCGGACACGACCTTCATCGACGCGCTGGATGTCGTGTTCGACGCGAACATCCCCTACGACCTGCGCTTTTTCGAATCGCTGAACCGCATGGTCCAGAGCGAACCCTGGATCCGGCGCGACATGGCGATGATCGAACAGCTCAAGTCCATCGGCATCGTGCAGGGCAAACCTTTCCAGCCGGACGCGAAAACCCGGGAAATCCTGCTATCCGCGATCACCGAAGCGCGGGCGTGGATCGATCTGCAATACGAGGCGCTTTACACGCTGACGGCGGAGTATCCGGGAAGCCATTGGGCTTTGCCCGCATCCAAGGAGTTGATCAAGGCCACGGAAAGTCATTTCGCCGAGACGCATGTTTATCCCACGGATGGCCGCGGCGTCGCTTACAGCTACGCGTTCTTCGGCCCCAAGCATCTCGGCGCGGGGCAATACTATCTCTTCACCATCCGCGACAAGGACGGCAATTCCTTCGACGGCCGGAGCACCTACCGGCTCCGCGTTCCCCCGGATGTTCCCGTGAAGCAATACTGGTCGGTGACCGCCTATGATCGTGTCACCCACGGTTTGATCCGCGACACCCAATGGTCGAGCCGTTCGTCCCACACGCCCGGCCTCATGAAAAATGCCGACGGTTCGGTGGACCTTTATTTCGCGGCGCAGCCGCCGGAAGGGAAGGAATCGAACTGGATCCCGACCAGCGCGGCCGGGAAGTTCGAAGCGCTCTTTCGTTTCTACGGCCCGGAAAAAGCAATCTTCGAGAAGACCTGGAAACTCCCGGACATCGAAAAAGTAAACTGAAACTCCGCACGATTTATGAAAACAAATATCATCCGCCTCGCCCTCGCCGGGCTGGCCTTTCCCGGGCTGCTTGCAGCTGAGACCGTCGATACCCGCCATGGACCGGTGGAGCTGCAAAGCGGCTATCCGAGCAAAGAAAGCGTCGCCAGGCTTTACGACGAACTCGATTACCAGCGCGCCTGCCAGGCCTATATCTGGGCGATTCCCGCCATTTCTCTGAACGAGCTCCAGATCGCCAACCAGCGCGACTGGGGCGTGGGCTTCAATGAGGTCGGCATCGTGGACGGTTACACCACCCCGAATGTTGAGGCGCTGACCGGGAATAACACGACCATTTATGCCGCCGTCTGTGTGGATCTGACGGCAGGGCCGGTCGTCATCGATTCGCCGCTGGGCGCGTATGGCGTGATCGACGACTATTGGCAGCGGCCCATCGTCGAGGTGGGTCCGTTCGGACCGGACAAGGGCAAGGGCGGCAAGTTCCTGTTGCTGCCGCCCGATTTCAAAGGGGCCGCGCCGGAAGGATTTTTCGTCACTCACAGCCGGACCAATCACGCGGTTTATCTCGGCCGCGCTTTCGTAAGGGATGGCAACACCGCCGCCGCCGTGGAGACCCTGAAAGGCATCCGCGTTTATCCCTTCTCTCAAAAAGACAATCCTCCCGCCACCAAGGTCGTCCTCAGCGGCGGGCGCGATTTCCATTCCATCCCGCCCCGGGGTTTCGCCTATTGGGAGCGGCTCGCGGAGCTGATCAACAGGGAAGCCGTCGAGGAGCGTGACCGTTTCTTTTACGCCTTCCTCAAGCCGCTCGGCATCGAGAAGGGCAAACCCTTCAACCCCGACGCCCGCCAGAAAAAAATCCTCACCGACGCCGCCGAAACCGGGTTCCTGATGGCCCAGACCATCAGCATGGGCCCACGCTTCGAGGGCGTGACCGTCTATCCCGGCACGCGCTGGGAATACGTGCTCACGCTCGATCCCTCGCAGGAGGCGAAAAATTACAGCCAGATCGACGAGCGCACGGACTACACCTTCGAGGCCATCACTGTCGCCGAAGGCATGATCAAAAAAATCGTCGGCGCTGGCTCCCAATACCTCAGCTCCGCCAAAGACCAGACCGGTGCCTGGCTCGACGGCGGCAAAACCTACAAGCTCACCATTCCCGCCAATCCTCCCGTGAAGGAATTCTGGGCGGTGACGGTTTACGACAATCTCACCCGTTCGATGATCCAGACCGGCACCAACAATGCCGGGCGGTCCTCCCACGACAAACTTCAGGCCAACACCGACGGCAGCATCGACCTCTGGTTCGGCCCGCAGGCCCCCGCCGGCAAGGAAAGCAACTGGACCAAAACCCTCCCCGGCAAAGGCTGGTTCGCCTACTTCCGCGCCTACAGCCCCACCGAAGCCTTCTTCGACAAGACCTGGAAACTCCCGGACATCCAGCCAGTGAAGTGAAGTCCCCGGGAAGAGCCCGAACGTTATGAAAATCCGACTTCCTGATTCGCACTTGGGCCGTCATCGCCCATTCGGCTTCCCCCAGGGGGTGGTTCTCCTGAGTATTCACCGTCAGGCATAAGTTCAGAAAATCTGTATTTTCATCTGGCATTTCCGGGTTCCACGCCGAACGGCTTTCATGCCCGCTTTGATAACCATCACGCCTGACGGGAAGCCTCATCCGACAGTTCATTCCTCATGGCGGTAAAGTCCCGGCGTTCAGCCAAATCCCCGGCGCTCCCGCTGGAGCTGATCCGCGAGCAGCGGCTGCTGGAGGAGCAGCCGGAGCGGAAAGCAAGCCGCTCAAAATAGCCTGGACCGAAGCATTCATACTCACCAACCCAAGCCCGCAACGTCATCCACGCCTTTCATGAAAACCAAACTTCTCATCCTCACCGTCACCTGCGGTTTCTGTCCGGCCTCCTTCGCCGCGCCCGCGCCTGGTGACGGATCGGTGCTGCCGTTCCCGCCCACGCCGATGAACGCCAGCGTGGCCAGACCGCGGCTGCAGGACTCGACCATGAAGTGGCCGGAGGAGCCGAAACGCCTGCCGGCGGACGCGCCGAATATCCTGGTGGTGCTGATTGATGACGCCGGATTCGGAGTCGCCGACACCTTCGGCGGTGAAGTTCACACGCCGACTCTGACCAAACTTGCCAACGAGGGTCTGCGTTACAACGCTTTCCACACCACCTCCATCTGCTCGCCCACGCGGGCGGCTTTGCTCACGGGGCGCAACCACACCCGCGTCGGCTCCGGCACCATCGCCGAGCGCGCGGTGGCTTTTGACGGATACACCGGCGTCATCCCCAAAGAGGCCGCCACCTTCGCCGAAGTGCTGAAAAACTACGGTTATCACACCTCCGCCTTCGGCAAGTGGCACAACACCCCGGCCACCGAAACCACCTCCATCGGCCCCAAGGACCGCTGGCCCAACGGCTATGGTTTTGAATATTTCTACGGCTTCCTCGCCGGTGAAACCTCGCAGTGGGAGCCGCGCCTCGTGGAGAACCACAACGCCGTGGAGCCGCCGCACGACGATCCGAAATATCACCTCACGGAGGACATGGTGAAAAAGGCGCTGACATGGCTGGACAACCGCCAGTCCTACGCGCCGGACAAGCCGTTCCTGATGTACTGGGCACCCGGCGGCGTCCACGGCCCGCACCACATTTTCCCGGAATGGGCCGACAAATATAAAGGCAGGTTCAACGACGGCTGGGACGCCTACCGCGAGCGCGTTTTCAAGCGTCAGCTGGAGATGGGCATCATCCCCCCGGGCACCAAACTCACGGCCCGCGACGCCACCATGCAGGCCTGGTCGGACATTCCGGAAAACCAGCGCGCCTTCCAGACCCGGGGCATGGAGCTTTTCGCCGGTTACGCCGAGCACACCGACGCCCAGGTGGGCAAACTGGTGCAGGGGCTGGAGGAGCGCGGACTGCGGGACAACACCCTCATTTTCTACATCTGGGGCGACAACGGCTCCAGCTCCGAGGGCCAGCAGGGCTCCATCAGCGAGCTTCTCGCGCAGAACAACATCCCCAACACCGTCGATCAGCAGATGGCCGCCCTGGACAAGCTTGGCGGGCTCAAAGCTCTCGGCTCCCCGGCCACGGATAACATGTATCACGCCGGCTGGGCCTGGGCGGGCTCCACGCCCTTCAAGGCCACCAAGCTCGTGGCCTCCCATTTCGGCGGCACGCGCAATCCGCTGGTGGTCTCCTGGCCCAAAGGCATCAAGCCTGACAAAACCATCCGCCCGCAGTTCCAGCATGTCGTGGATGTCGCGCCCACGATTTACGAGCTTCTGAAAATCACTCCGCCGAAGGTGGTGAACGGCCTGGATCAGATGAAAATCGACGGTCACAGCTTCGCCGCGACCTTCGCGGAACCGGACGCGCCCTCCTCGAACACCGAGCAGTTTTTCGACAACAACGGCAGCCGCGCCATCTACAAGGATGGCTGGGTGGCCTGCGCCTTCGGCCCGCTTTACCCCTGGAACACACCCGCCTCCGTCCCCCGCATCGCCAAATGGGATTCAGCCACCGATGAATGGGAACTCTATCATGTCGCCGCGGATTTCTCAGAAGCTGACAACCTCGCCGCCAAAGAGCCCGGCAGGCTGGAGGAGCTGAAAAAGGAATTTCTCGCTCTTTCGGAGGACAACAAAGGCTTCCCCATCGGCGCCGGCAACTGGCTGCGTCTCCATCCCCAGGACCGCGTGAAAACACCCTACACCAGCTGGGCCTTCACGCAGAACACCCGGCGCATGCCGGAATTCGCCGCCCCGGGCATCGGACGGCAGAGCAATCTCATCGAGATGGAGATCGAAGTCGGCGAGGCCGCCAGCGGCGTGCTTTATGCCGTCGGCGGCTCCGGCGGCGGGCTGAGCCTTTACATGGACAAGGGACACCTCGTCTATCTTTATAACATGATGATCATTGAGCAGTATGAGGCCCGCAGCGCCTCACCTCTCGCTCCCGGCAGGCACCGGATCACCGTGGACACCACCATCACCGGCCCCGGCAAAGCGGGCACCGCGGTGCTGAAGGTCGATGACGTCGAAATCGGTAAAGCGGAACTCCAGCGCACCGTTCCCGCCGCCTTCACCGCCAGCGAGAGCTTCGATGCCGGAGTGGATCTCGGCTCCACGGTTTCCATGGGCTACTACGACCGCCGCCCCTTCGCCTTCACCGGTAAAATCAGCAAACTCAACGTGACCCTGAAGCCCGGCCATTAAGCGTCCCCGGGCCGGAGCCACGGCCTTTCCGCATTCTCCCCCTGACTCAGAACATCCGTATTCTTAACTATGAAAAAAATACTCCTGGCCGTCCTGTGCGGTCTCCTCACTCTGGCCGCGAGGGCGGCGGACAAGCCGAATATTCTCGTCATCATGGGTGACGACATCGGCCTCTGGAACCTCAGCGCCTATCATCAGGGCATCATGGGCTACAGCACGCCGAACATTGACCGCCTCGCGACCCAGGGCGGCAAGCTCATGACCTACTACGCCCAGCAGAGCTGCACCGCCGGGCGCTCGGCGTTCATCACCGGCCAGCTGCCCTTCCGCACCGGACTCAGCAAGGTCGGCCTGCCGGGCGCGGACCAGGGCCTGCGCAAGGAGGACCCGACCATCGCGGAACTGCTCAAGCCCATGGGCTACATGACCGGCCAGTTCGGCAAAAACCACCTTGGCGACAAGGACGAGTTTCTGCCCACAGCGCACGGTTTTGACGAGTTCTTCGGCAATCTTTATCACCTCAACGCCGAGGAGGAGCCCGAGAATCCGGACTACCCGAAAAATCCGGAGTTCAAAAAGAAATTCGGCCCCCGGGGCGTGCTCAAGGCGACCTCCGACGGCAAAATCGAGGACACCGGCCCGCTGACCAAAAAGCGCATGGAGACCATCGACGAGGAGGTGCTCGCCGTGACCCAGGATTTTCTGGGCCGCGCCAAAAAATCCGAAAAACCCTTCTTCTGCTGGTTCAACACCACCCGCATGCATAACTTCACGCACGTGAAGGAGGGCGATCTCGGCAAAACCGGCCTCGGTTTCTACGCCGACGGCATGGTGGAGCACGACGCCCTGGTCGGCAAACTGCTCGACACCGTGGACCAGCTCGGCCTGACGGAAAACACCATCGTGGTCTACACCACCGACAACGGCCCCATGGTCTGCCTCTATCCGGATTCCGGCACCACTCCCTTCCGCGGTGAGAAAAACACCAACTGGGAGGGCGGCTGGCGCGTGCCCGCTCTTGTGCGCTGGCCCGGCGTGGTCAAGCCCGGCTCCAGCTATCCCGGGCTCTTCGCCGGTGAGGACTGGATGCCCACCTTCCTCGCCGCCGCCGGTGAGCCCGAAATCAAGGAAAAACTCCTCAAGGGCCACACCGCCGGGAGTAAAACCTTCAAGGTCCATCTCGACGGTTATAACCAGATGGACTACCTCGCCGGAAAAACCAAGGAGAGCGCCCGCAAGGAATTCTTCTACTTCAGTGATGACGGCGATCTTCTCGCGGTGCGCTACGGCCACATGAAGGCCCACTTCATGATCCAGGAGGCCACCGGCATCGACGTCTGGCGCCACCCCTTCACCACCCTCCGCGCCCCGATCTTCTTTGATCTGGCCGTGGACCCCGGCGAGCGCGGCCAGGAGGGCATGGGCTACAACGACTGGTGGTACCGCCGCTCCTTCTACGCGGTGCCTCTTCAGAACATCGTGGGCAAAACCCTGATGTCCTTCAAGGAGTTCCCGCCGCGCCAGAAACCCGCCAGCTTCACCATCGACCAGGCCATGGAAAAGCTCACCAGCGGCGGCCCCGCCGGCGCCCACTGAGGCCTCCTGGTCCTCCGGCCGGGAACATGATATAATTAAACACCAGACCGAGCCCGCCGGCAGCGTCCCCGCTCCGGCGGGCTCCGTCGTTTTCCCGCTGGGGAGCGCAAAATCTCCTGCTGGATGCCGGAGGCGGAGGGCCGGAACATGCCGCTTGCCAAGGCGGCGGCACCGGACAGGCAGGAACACCTGCGCGGTCCCGGCGCGGTGTGTTTCAGGCCGCCTGCCCGGCTTCCTGGTCACCGGCGAGGAGGCGCGAGACCTCCTTCTGCACCTCCTCGATCTGATCCAGCCTCAGTTCAGGATCGCGGATGATGTAAACCTCGCCGCTTTTCCCGTGCTCGTAGATCAGAAAAGTGGCGTCCTTCGTCTCCCGCGTGCCCGTCTGCTTGAGCTGTTTTTTCCGCTCCAGCATCACCGCCAGGATATAACGCGTGTTTTCCGTGGTGATGGAATCCCCCGCCACCAGGCGGCGCAGCAGGGTTTCGGCGGATTCCTTTTCGGCGATCTCGGGCCGGGCCTCGGATTTGGTGACCGTGAATTCGCTGCGCCAGAAGGAGAAAGGCGTGGTCAGCGCCGGTTCGATCTCTTTCCAGGAGGCCAGGGAATAATCCCTCCGCAGCAGTTCCCCGGTTTTCGGCTCCTCCAGGAGCACGGTGACAAACTCCTCGCCGTCTTTGAAGGGCGTGCCGGAGTGCGCGCAGACGTGGGCGCGGGTGCGGATGTTCCAGTTCTCGTTGATGGCCATGACAAAATTGCGGACCGCGCCGGCGGGCGGTGAAGCGCGGGGTTGCTGAACAGAAGGGAGCGAAGGGCGTGAAGAAAAGGGGAAAGATGCGGCGGCGCGGCATTGGACAGAGGCGGGAAGGACTGCTTGAATGATGCCGGCCGGACTCCACCGCCGCGCCGTTAAGCATTTTTATGTCCTCCTTCCATATCACGACTCACATCTCGGCCCCGGTGGAGCGGGTTTTCGATCTTGCCCGCAGCATTGATCTGCACCTGGACTCGACGGAGGGCACCGGCGAGCAGGTGATCGCGGGCGTCAGCAGCGGGCTGATCGGAGCCGGGGAGGAGGTGACCTGGCGGGCGCGGCATTTCGGAGTCTGGCAGACGCATGCATCACGGATCACGGTCTGCGACCGGCCGCAGCATTTTGTGGACGTCATGCTGCGCGGCACCTTCCGCAGTCTGGAGCACCATCACTGGTTTGATGCCGATGCGGAGGCTCCGGAGGAACGGACCATCATGCGCGATGACTTCGCCTGGAGTTCGCCGCTGGGCGTGCTGGGGCGGGTGGCGGATTTGCTGGTTCTGAAGCGGTATCTTTATAAATTCCTGCTGGCGCGGAACCGGATCATCAAAACCACGGCGGAATCGGAGGCCTGGCGGAAATATCTGCCTGAACCCTGACGCGCCGCCGGAAGGAACAACCGTCAAATTCACTGCGGGCCCTCCGCACTCACCACTCACTCTGTCAGCCCGATGAACGTGTCCGATATTCTTCAGGAACTCCAGACTCTTGGCACCGCAGGCTGCCGCCGGGTGCTGATGAATCACGGTGCAAAGGAACCCTGCCACGGGGTGAAAATCGGGGATCTTCAGAAAATCCGGAAACGCACGGGCACGGATTACCAACTGGCACTGGACCTTTATGACAGCGGAATCCACGACGCTCGGTATCTCGCCGGCCTGATCGCGGATGACGCGCGCATGACAGAAAAGGACCTGCGGCACTGGCTCAGGAATGCCTCCCGTCCGCTGGCCGGAACCACGGTGGCCGGTGTCGCCGCCGGCAGTCCTCACGGGCATGCGCTGGCTTTGGAGTGGATTGATTCCCCTGACGGACAGGAGGCCGCGGCGGGCTGGGCCACACTGAGCGGAATGGTTTCCGTAAAGAGCGATGCGGATCTCAATATCCTGGAATTGAGGGCGCTGCTGGATCGCGTGGAGCGCACGATCCACGCTTCGCCGGATGACGTCCGCTACAGCATGAATGGTTTTATCATCGCAGCGGGAGCCGCAGTGAGGGAGCTGACCCCGGCGGCGATTGAGACAGCGGAGCGCATCGGCGTGGTGAAAGTGGACATGGGCAACACCGCCTGTCAGGTGCCGTTTGCCCCCGACTATCTCCGCAAGATTGAAGCCCGCGGAACCATCGGCAAAAAGCGGAAATCAGCGAAGTGCTGAGGCGCTGTATAAACAGAAGGGCCTGAAGACCGGGAGGAGAAAAATCCGGGGTTTCAGGAAATGACGGGCCGCCCATTTTCCCCTGCCCGTCCCAACTCCGCCGTTTCCCCGTGCCTGATTGCCCGGCCGTTTTCCTGACTTGCGTTCCGCTGTTCCATAACTTCCAGGCTTTGAAGCTTGCCGCCGCCGCCGGAAAGTTCCATGACGGGGCATGAATCTGTTTGAGTCTGATGAAAAGGTTTTTTCGCTGCGGACACGGGCGGCGGGGCCGCCGGGACAATTGCCGCTGACGCCGGAGATGCTGAAGGAGTGGCCGAGCGGGCATCTGTTCGGCCTTTCGCAGAATGCCGGCATGGGCTGGCGGGCGGAGGAGCTGGGACGGAAACAGTGGCTGATTCTGAGCACCCAGGGCGGAATGCGGGACGCCGAGGGGCAGCCGGTGGCGCTGGGTTACCACACCGGCCACTGGGAAATCGCGGAGCAGGTGCGGGAGGCGGCACTGGAGCTGCGGCGGCTGAAGGGGCTGCCGTTTGCGGCGTATGTCTCCGATCCCTGCGATGGCCGGACTCAGGGCACGACGGGGATGTTTGACAGCCTGCCCTACCGGAACGACGCCGCCCAGGTTTTCCGCCGGCTGATCCGCAGCCTGCCGCAGCGGTCGGGCGTGATCGGGGTGGCGACCTGTGACAAAGGGCTGCCGGCGATGATGATGGCCCTGGCTGGAATGCGGGATCTGCCTTCGGTGCTGGTGCCCGGCGGCGTGACTCTGCCGCCCGAGACCGGCGAGGACGCCGGAGCCGTGCAGACGCTGGGGGCACGGTTTTCGCACGGCCTGATTTCTTTGGAGGAGGCGGCGGACATGGGCTGCCGGGCCTGCGCCTCGCCGGGCGGCGGATGTCAGTTTCTGGGCACCGCCGCCACTTCCCAGGTGGTCGGCGAAGCCCTTGGCATGAGCGTGGCCCACAGCGCCCTGGCCCCGAGCGGCGAGGAGGTGTGGCGGGAAATCGCGCGGCGTTCGGCGCAGGCGCTGATTGCGCTGGAGGCGGCGGGACGGCGCTCGCGGGACATCGTCACGGATGCCGCAGTCCGCAATGCCATGACCGTCCATGCGGCCTTCGGAGGTTCGACGAATCTGCTGCTGCACATCCCGGCCATCGCCCACGCCGCCGGGCTGCGGCGTCCGGTGGCGGCGGACTGGACGGAGGTCAACCGCCGCACGCCGCGCCTGGTCAGCGTCCTGCCCAACGGTCCCGTGCATCACCCCACCGTGCGGGTTTTCCTGGCCGGCGGCGTGCCGGAGGTCATGCGGCATCTGCGGGACCTCGGGCTGCTGGATCTGTCGGTGCTGACCGTTGAGGGCCGGACGCTGGAGGCCGTGATCCGCGCCTGGGAAACCAGCGACCGGCGGCGGCGGTTCCGGGATCTGCTGTTTGAAAAGGACGGCGTGGATCCGGATCAGGTGATTCTTTCCCCGGCGGCGGCGCGGGCGGCGGGCATGGCCAGCACCGTGACTTTTCTGAAGGGGAATGTCTGTCCCGAGGGCGCGATCATCAAAAGCGCGGCCATTGATCCGCGCGTGGTGGACGCCGACGGCGTGTACCGGTTTGAAGGACCGGTGCGGTTTTTCACCAGTGAGAAACAGGCCATGGCGGCGATTAAAGAGGGTTCCATCCGCGCCGGCCAGGTGATGGTGCTGGCGGGCTGCGGGCCGATGGGGACGGGGATGGAGGAGACTTATCAGCTGACCTCCGCGCTGAAATTCCTGCCCTTCGGCCGGGAGGTGGCGCTGGTGACGGACGCGCGGTTTTCCGGGGTCAGCACCGGAGCCTGCATCGGCCACGCGGGCCCGGAGGCCCTGGCCGGCGGGCCGCTCGGGCGGCTGAGGGAGGGGGACCGGTTGAGGATTGAGATCAACCTGCGGGAGCTGACAGGCACTGTGGACTTCACGGGAGCCACCGCGGACAGCGCCTCCAGCCTGGAGCCGGAGCTGGCGGCGGCTGTTTTGTCAGGAAGACCGCCGCACCCCGGTCTGGCCCCGCATCCGGAGCTGCCGGACGACACCCGCCTCTGGGCCGCGCTGCAGCAGATCAGCGGCGGGACCTGGGGCGGCTGTGTGTTTGACGCCGATGCTGTTTTACAGCGACTGGGAGGGAGCTGAGAGGGGGGATGGACCCGATGGACGGATAATGGACTCGCCTGAAATGATCCCAGTCCATTCAGTCCATTCAGTCCATTCAGTCCATTCAGTCCATCCAGTCCATTCAGTCCATCCCCGTCCATTCAGTCCATCCCATCAGGACTTGGAAACCGCCGCCTGCCGCCCCGCCGGCGCCGCGGGCGGCAGCGGCTTCACATCCCGCGCGGCCTTGCGGTGAAAAGTGGTGGTGAATCCCGGGCTCTCCCCATCGTCGTCATCCTTGGCCGGTTCCTCCTCTTTGGTGCGGCTGCTGATCCGCATATCCGTCTCCAGGGCTTCGTGAATGAGCGGCAGGGAGGGGTCGATGGGAAGGACACGCGTCGTGATGGACCGGATAAAACTGTCCTTCAGCGGCTGGCCGGGGCTGGTTTTGAAACCTTTGATGGCGATATGGAACTTCGACTCCGTGGCCAGCGCCGGGATGTCATTCCGGCTGACCGCTTTGTCGAACAGCACCTCGGCCGAGGTTCCGGCGGAATCCACGAGAAAGGGGGTTGTCAGGCTGATGGCCCTTGCCAGCAGCCGGGAATCGGCCGGCAGCCGGGTGCCGGAGCGCACCGGGTTGTAATTTTTGAAAACCTCGTCCTCCGACGGCTCATTGACGGAGCCAAGGTTGGCTCCGGCGAGATTCAGGGCATCGTGCAGCGTGCCCTCCAATGGCTCCCGGCCCTGGAAAAACCGGGTCTCATCCCCCTCCGCCCGCGCCTCCAGCACCGTGCCGGGGGCGAACTGTGACTGCGGGCCGGAGCCGTCATTGGTCTCCAGCCGCTCCACCGTCAGCCGCATATGGACCGGCATGCCGTTTTTGCCGATATCCAGCACCTCGTGCGTGCCGGCGTAGGTGATTTCCAGCGTGTCCTCCGTATCCTCCGGAGCCTGGCCCGGGAGGGAGGACCTGCTGTGCCGGACCTGATTGCCTGACGAGGCCAGTGCGAAGCGGTCCCCCACCGCCGCCGGGCGGTCGAGATAAATCTGCCACGACGTGTCCTGCTGGGCGCGGCCGGGAAGAGCCGGGAAAAGCAGCAGCAGGAGGAAAAAGGCGGATCGGCGCATGACCGCATCATGCCCCGGAAAATCCGCCCCGCCAACGGATTCGGAAAGTGCCGCCATTCTCTCATTGCCAGGACCGGTGAAGCGCGGATACACCATGCGCTGAACGAATCCATCCCCCCGGTTTCCATGCGCGCCCCTTTTCTCCTGCTGATTTCAGGCTGTTTTGTTCCGATGCTGTCGCCTCTCGCGGCGCAGACGGATGATTTTGATGACAATGACGACACCGGCTGGACGCATTTTGACCCCATCGGCACGGCCACGGGGCAGCCCTTCGCCGCAGTGGCGGTGGAGGCGGGGCTTTATCACCTGACCAGCCCCGCCTCTCCGGACCCCGCTCAAGCGGGACCGGCCAGGGTGGCCGCTTACCGGGCGGATCAAAGTTTCACGGATTTTGTGATCGTCGTCGATCTGGTGTCCTGGGATGACTCCCTGGATCAGGCCATGGGCATTCTGGCCCGGCTGCAGCCGGATCCGGGGCCGGGATCGCTGAAAGGTTATTCCGTGAATTACCAGGCGCGGGACCACGACATCGAGATCAACCGCCTGGACAATGAGCAGCCGGTCACGCTCAAACGGGTGGATGTGAATCTGGCTCCCGGCGACGCCCACCGGCTGGTTTTCACCGGGACCGGCGGCCTGCTCACCGCCGCCGTTTTTTCACGGGAGGAGCCTCTCAAGCCGCTGATCACCCTGTCGGCCGAGGATGAAACCTACACTGCCGGCCACTGCGGGATTTTCATCTACAACGCCGACAGCGGAGGCGCCGGACCGGCCGATGTGACGTTCGACACCTACTCCGCCTCCGCGCCCGCCGTGCCGGGACTCGCCATCAGCGCCGCCCCCGCCGGAGTCACCCTTGAATGGCCGCGCGCCGCCTCCGGCTGGCGGCTTCAGGAAAGCCCGGATCTGAGCCTCTGGACTGACATTACAACGGGAGGAGGAGTCAGCGGCCAAAACCTAACTCTCACCCTGCCCGCCGGCGCGCCCGTCACCGGTTTTTACCGTTTGAAGGAAGGCTGGCCCGAACCGGCGCCGGAGCCTCTGCGCAGGCCGGAGCCCCGGCCGCCGGGCCGCGTGCCCGAACCGTGACCCGCGCCGTTCCTCCCGTCCTCATCCCCTCAGCGGCCACCCTCCACCGCAAGTGCTTTACGGTCACACCCGGACGTGCATTTCCAGTGCCGTGTGACATAGTGAATGGAACCTCCACCTTCTAAAATTATGGCCACTGTTCTCTCCTGCACCGAAGGCTCGCAATACGCGTCCGCCATCTATGAACTCTCCGCCTGGGCCGCCGGGCGGCTGGGAGCCGGCGTCGAGGTCCTGCACGTTATTGAACCTGCGCCCGTGTTCTCGCCGAACATGGATTTCGCCGGCGGCGCGGGCATCGCGATCGCCCCGGTTTACTCCCCCGAACTGGCGCAACTGGAAATGGAGCGCGTTGAACTGGCGATTAAAAAATCCAATGAGATCCTGCACACCGCCAGGACCGCTCTGGAGGCCGCCGGAGTTTCCGCCCCGGTCCTCACCTCCTGCGACGGCTCACTGGTGGATGTGCTGAAGCATTGGGAAAAGCCGGCCGATCTCCTCGTCGTCGGCAAGCGCGGCGATGAGACTGACACCGAGCAGGGGGGCATCGGCCACCACCTTCAGTCCCTGATCCGCTCCAGTCACTGGCCCGTGCTCGTGGCCACCCGCGCCTTCCGGCCGATCCGGCGGTTCATCCTTTCCTTTGACGGCAGTCCCTCCGCCCGCACCGCCCTGGAACTCACCCTCACCAGCCCGCTGCTGAAAGGCCTCGGCTGCGCCTTGGTCATGGCCGGCGAGAATACGCCGGAGAACACCTCCGCCCTGGAAACCGCGCGCCAGCAGCTGCAGGCCGCCGGTTTTCCCGTGGAAATCTGCCTCCACGAGGGCGACCCCGAAGCTGTCAGCGCCTGGGAAAGCGCCACCCACGACATTGATCTTCTCGTCATGGGCGCCTACAGCCACTCCCGCTTCCTCCAGTTCTTCACCGGCAGCACCACCACCGAAATGATCCGCCAGAGCCGCGTCCCCATTCTCCTTCCCGGCGGCAAATCGGAGTCTGCGGGCTGAAGGCAGGTTTTTCACACGGGACCGTGCGGCACATTCGACAGGACCCCGCCCGCCGTCATCAGGGGGCCTTCGAAACAACCTGCGCTTCTCTTTGCTGACGGCGGGCACGACGCAGGCGGCCGAGTGTGGCCTCCGGTTGGCGGCGGCTGGAAACTGGGCATTATGAAGCGTCCCGATGATGTCAAAGGCTTCAGAGTGCTTTCCCTAGCGAGGAACCGCTGAACGGATTTATGAGGGAATCTCCGTCAAAGGAGCAGTTTGGCACCAGAGCCGCGCCGGTCGCCGCTGTTGCTCCGCCTATTTCCTGTGGCAGAAGGGAAAAGCCACGAGAGGGACAATGGAGCAGCAGAGGGGTCACAGCGACCGGGCGGCGGTGGGGGGCCCAGAGGGCAAAGTTTAAGAACAGGGGTTGATCACAAGGGAGTGAAAACTCAGGAGATGCCCGTCGGCGGGGTGCCGGCGGTGGCCCGGATGCCGGCAGCCGCGTAATCGATCAACCGCTGGAGCAGAGCCTCCCGGTCCAGAGTTCTGGGCACCGGGGCTCCGGGAATATGGGTGAAGGGATTGGTTTCAAACCGGGACCACGCGTCGATGGCATGATTGGCGGAGCCGAAAAGAAAGGAAATGCGCCAGAACAGCTCCTCCGGCGGCAGATCAGGGACGGCGCGGAGCAGGGCCGCATTGATCCGTTTCACAATAGTGCCAAACTGATCGTAAACGAGTTGCTCCACCTGGGCGTTCGGTTCCTGAAAGACGCGGCTCATCAGCCGGGAAAAGGACTGTCCGTCCTGGAGACTGCTGCCCTGCTGTTCAATCATGGGGCGCAGGAAGACATTCAGCACGCTCTCCAGAGGCAGTGGCTGACTCCCCGCTTTGGCTTCCAGGGTGTCCAGCATGGCAATGCGTCGCTCATTGATGGGCTTCAGGCGGCGGCTGAAAACCGCGAGGATCAGCCCATCCTTGGTGCCAAAGTGATAGTTCACCGCGCCCAGGTTGGCTTTCGCCGCCTTGGTGATCTCGCGAACCGAAGCCCCCTCAAGCCCATTTTCCGCAAAAAGACGTTCCGCCGCATCCAGCAGCGCACCCCGCGTATCTTCTGTAACTGCCTGACCCGGAGGAAGCGGCACCATGATTGCTTTCATACGTTTGTATGATTGATACAAACGTTTGAAACGATGTCAAGTCATGAATTTAATTTATCGCCCGTTGGCGGTTTTAAATTTGAATCAGTTACCCCTTCGCCTGTTTTGCTCTGCGGCTTTTTAGAGCCCATCCGCAAAAAAATGCTCTGCAATTTTTTTGAGCTCCCTTGGTTCATCCCTGGTCCGCCATGCTGAAGCCGGGTGCGGATCTCCCCTCCGCCGGGGAAAACATACGTTGCGATTTTTCACGTTGACGATAATCTCCGCCGTCTGTTTCGCTTCTGTTGATTTTCCGCATCAGGACGGTTCACGACTGTCCGGATCTCATCCGCTCCTCATAAATCCGCCATTTTCCGATGAAAGAACGCTCCGCTTCCGCCACCGTCAGACGTCCCGAGGGGGCGCATCCGCTGCTGCTCACTCTTGCGCCGCTCGCTGCGGCTCTGGCGTTTCCGATGATGGTTTCCGCGCAGGCGCTTCCTGATCTTAACGCTCCTCCGGCAATGGAGGATGCCTCCATTTCCCCATCGTCCTCAAATCCGGTCGTGAAATCGATCGAGATCAAGTTCCGGGGGCAGGCGACGGTGGACCGCGAGCGCATTCTGTCCAACATGCGCCTGAAAGTGGGGGAGGCCTACACCAAGGAGAAGGAGGAGGACGATCTGCGCGCCCTTTATAATACGGGCGACCTGCTCGACGTGCAGCTTACAACCACCCAGGTGACCGGTGGCGTGAAGGTGACCGTGCTCGCCGAAGCCCGCGCCGGACTGGGGGAAATCGAATTTTCCGGCAATACCGTCTTCAATTCCGAGCGCCTGCGCCTGGAGATTTCCCTGAAAACCGGCCAGAGCATCGATGACGCCAAGCTGGCCAAGGCCAAGCAGGACATTCTTGATGTTTATAAATCCAAAGGATATCCCGATGTGACGGTGAATTACTCCGTCGTCGCCAGCGCGACTCCCGGATTTTCCCGTGCGGTGTTTGAAATCAACGAGGGCGGGCGCGGTATCATCCGTGACGTGATTTTCGAGGGCGCGACCTCCTTTTCCCACGGCAAACTGGCTGCGGAAACCAAGAGCGATAACCGCAACTGGCTGAAATTCTGGGATTTGAAGCGCCGGGTGGACCGCGAGAAAATCGAGGCCGACATGAAGGCCATTGAGCAGTTTTACCAGAACGCCGGCTACCTTGACGCCAAAGTCCTCGGGGTGGAGCCCCGCCGGGTGGACGATGTGAAAGTTGATCTGGTCTTCATAATTGCCGAAGGGCCGGTTTACACCGTCGCCCAGGTTGGCGTCACAGGGAACAAGCTTTACCAGACGGATCAGCTGATTCCGGTTTTCCAGCTGGAGGCGGGCCGCACCTTCTCCCTGGCGGACATGAAGACCGATTTGGGAACCATCGCCGATTATTATGGTTCAAGAGGTTATGCGGAATCGAACGTGATCCCGCGCATCGACAAGCTCAAAGGAAACCAGCTGAACATCACCTACGCCATTGAGGAGGGCCGTCAGTTCAAAGTCGGAAAAATCAATATTTCCGGCAACCAGAAAACCCGCGAGGAGGTCATCCGCCGGGAGCTGGTCATCGCTCCCACGGACGAGTACAACACCATCAAAATCAGCAAGTCCAAGAGCCGTCTGGGGCCGGGAAATCTGGATTATTTCGATTCCGTGGAGTTCGACACCGTGGCCTCGGACCTCGGCCCGGACTACAAGGACATCAACATCAACGTGAAGGAGAAGGCCACCGGTTCCGTACAGTTCGGCGCCGGCTTCAGCTCCATCGACAATCTGGTGGGCTTCGCGGAGGTTTCGCAGCGGAATTTCGACATCGCCAACTGGCCGTCCCTCACCGGTGCCGGTCAGCGTTTCCGGATGCGGGTGCAGGCCGGGACCAAGCGCAAGGACTTCATCATGAGCTTCACCGAGCCGTATTTCATGGGTGAGCGGCTGTCCGTGGGGACGGATCTGTTTTACACGGAAAAAACTTATCTCAGCGATTATTACAGTGAGCGGGACATCGGCGGCAACATCAACCTGCGCAAGCCGCTGACGGAGAACACCTATGCCACTCTGACCTATACTCTCCAGAACGTGGAGATTTACGATGTGGACAAGGGAGACAATGTGGAGGTGAAAAAAGGTGATTTCCGGAGCGGGGACAAGGGATCGGGAGAATATGTGAATCCCCAGACCCGCCGCCGCTACATGTCCGACGAGGTTTACAAGGACGACAATGGCAATTACTACCGCACCGGTGGCGGCGCTTCCCCCGAAATTGCGCAGGAGGAGGGGGACTATCTCCAAAGCAAACTGGCCGCCGCGTGGGTTTTTGATAACCGAGACAATCTTCAATCCCCCACCAAAGGGCACAAAATCACGTTCGAAACGGATTTAAGCGGCACTTTCCTGGGCGGGGACGTGGACACTTACAGCTTCAATCTTTCCGGTCAGAAATACTGGAAAATGCCATGGAACACCATTCTCAGTGTTCTGGGTGAGGTCAATACGGTGGATATCGCGGGAGATGGTGAGCGGGTGCCGATTTTTGAACGTGAATTCCTTGGCGGTGCCAACAATCTGCGGGGCTTTGATTACCGCGATGTGGGGCCAAAGGACAGCAACGGAGAGCCCATCGGAGGGAATTCCGCCGCCTGGCTGACGGTGGAATACACCTTCCCGATCATCGCCAAAGTCCGGGGGGCGGTCTTTGCTGACATCGGTTTCGTGAACCGTGATTCCTGGGAATTCTCCGCCGGGGACTACAACGCCGACGTTGGCTTCGGTATCCGCGTGGCCATTCCCCGCATCGGGCCCATCAAGCTGGATTACGGCATCCCCGTCACCACTGACGAGCACAACGACGGCAGCGGGAAGTTCAACTTCAGCATGGATTACAAGTTCTGAGTTTTCCGGCCGCGGAATGCGGCGGAGCAGTCATAACCCTGTGTTTTTCAGGCCGTCCGGATGACCGGACGGCCTGATTTATTTATTTGAAAAAACGCGGATCCGCCAACGCCGGACTTGCGCGGCATTGGAAAATTGCTCATGATTTTTTCATGATCGATGACAATCCGGGAAAAATTAAGGAAGTGGTGGTTCTGGGCGGCGGCAGCGCCGGGCTGATTACGGCCCTGACGCTGAAAATGCGGGTGCCGGAGCTTCAGGTGCGGGTGGTGCACAGTGTGGAACTGGGGGTGATCGGAGTGGGGGAAGGAACCACGGCGGCGTTTCCGAGGCATTTTTTCGAATATCTGAAAATGGATCCGGCGGGATTTTACCGGGGCGCGGAGCCGATCTGGAAGATGGGCATTTATTTTGAATGGGGTCCTTATCCTCAGGGATTTTATTACAGTTTTCAGCACGAATACAAAAACCGGTGGCCGGAGATGAGCCGGAATACGGGATTTTACTGCACGGAGGAGACAAAATGGACCGGCATGGCCTCGGCCTGCATGGCGCACAACAAAGTGTTTCCCCGGAAGCCGGATGGATCGGCGCATTTTCACAAAGGACACGCTTTTCACATCGAGAATGTCAAACTGATCAGCTGGCTGGGCGCGGAGTGCCGGAAGCTGGGCGTGGAATTCACGGAGGGAAAAGTCGGCGCCGTGGAGCGCCATGCCACTGGCGTGGAGGCGCTGGTGCTGGAAACCGGGGAGCGGGTGACCGGGGATCTGTTTGTGGACGCGTCCGGTTTCCGCTCGGAACTGTTGGGCAAGGCCATGGAGGAGGAGTACATCAGTTACGGCAAATCGCTTTTCTGCGACCGCGCGGTGACGGCGGGCTGGCCCCGGGGACCGGAGGAGATCAAACCCTACACGGTGGCGGAGACGATGGACGCGGGCTGGTGCTGGCAGATTGATCACGAGCACTGGACCAACCGGGGATATGTTTATTCGTCGCGTTTTATTTCCGACGAGGACGCGCTGGCGGAGTTCCGCCGGAAAAACCCGAGAATCGCCAACGAGCCGTGGGTGGTGCGTTTCCGCTCCGGCCGTTACAAACGTCACTGGGTGGGCAATGTGGTCGGGGTGGGCAATGCCGTGGGTTTTGTGGAGCCGCTGGAGGCCACCGCCCTTCAGATGATCTGTCTGGAGTCCAGCACCCTGGCGGACAGTCTGAAGGATTCGCTGCTGGAGCCCACCCCCTCGATCATCGACCTGTACAACCGTTACAATTCCGGTCAGTGGGACGACATCCGGGATTTCCTGTCGATCCATTACGCCTTCAACCGCCGCCTCAACACGCCCTTCTGGAAAGCCTGCCGGGCGGAGACGGACATTGCGGGCGCGGCGGAGATTGTGCGTTTTTACCGGGAAAATGGCCCCAGTCTGGTGGCGGACGCGGTGCTTTTCAGTCCGAACAATTCCTTCGGTCTGGAGGGGTATCTGGCTCTGCTCGTGGGACAGGGGGTGCCGCACGGCAAACCCTGGAATCCTCCTCCGGCGGAGGCGAAACTCTGGAAAGAGCGCCTGAACCTTTACGGGCAGCATGGTGCCCGGGCTTTCTCCACGACGGAATGCCTGAACATGATCCGGGCGGGAGCCATCAAGTTTTCCTGACACTGCGGAAATGCCGTGCGGGGCGGCGGCATCGCCTGAATCCGAATGTGGGTTCCTGAACCCGGGTTCTGAAAAGGCAGGCCACGGATGGGACGGATGAGACAGATAATCACGGATTGATAAAAAGAGGGCTTTATCCGGAGGGAATTCAGCTGTTCCGGAAAATCCGTGTTATTTCTTATATCCGTGCCATCCGTGGCCCGTGTTTCAAAATCCGGGCTGGACCGGCGGCCAGCGCAAAGACGCCGATAACAGGAAAATGCTATTTCCCTGTTGCTGTGCTGTTTAAAGGACACGAAGCCAAAATCCCATGAACTTTATGCGCGGATTTCTATTCGGGGAAAAAGCCATGGCTCTGAGCCTGACGCTGGCCGGCTTTGCGGCGCTTCCGCCGGCATCCGCCCAGAAGGTGGAGAACAGCGCCCCCCAGCCGCTGGAGATCGTGAACACCATTCCCGCCGCCCGTGATGCCGCGTATCCGGGCACGATGATTCTGGAGGTGGATGCCACGGACACGACGCGCGGCATCATCCGGATCCGTCAGCGTATTCCGGTCACGGCGGCCGGGCCTCTGGTGCTGCTTTACCCGGAATGGCTGCCCGGCAATCATTCGCCCAACGGACCCATCGACAAGCTGGCCGGCATCCGGTTCAGCGCGGGAGGCAAGCCTCTTCCCTGGCACCGCGATGTGGTCGATGTGTATGCCTTTCATCTTCAGGTGCCGGAGGGCGTGACGGCGGTGGAGGCGGAATACCAGTTTCTGTCGCCCACTTCGGTGGAGCAGGGACGCATCGTGGTGACTCCCGTGACCATGAATCTGCAGTGGAATGCCATTTCCCTTTATCCGGCCGGCTGGTTCGTGCGCCGGATTCCTGTCACGGCGACGGTCAAATACCCCGCCGGCTGGACGGCGGCCACGGCGCTCAGGCCCAGGCACACCGGTGATTCCACAGTGGAATATGAGACGGTGAGTTATGAAACCCTGGTGGACAGTCCGGTTTTTGCGGGCCTTCACGCGAGGGTGGAGAAACTCTCGCCGGACGTGACGCTGAATATTTTCGCGGACCGTCCCGGACAGCTGGCCGCGACCCCGGAGCAGATTCAGGCGCACCGCAATCTGGTCACTCAGGCGCTCAGGCTTTACGGCTCGCAGCATTACGACCACTACGATTTTCTGCTGGCGCTTTCCGAGCGGCAGGGCGGCATCGGGCTGGAGCATCACCGCTCGTCGGAAAACGGTGTCGCCTCCGAATATTTCACCAAATGGGACGACAACGTGGCCGGCCGTGACCTGCTGCCGCACGAATACACGCACAGCTGGAACGGCAAGTTCCGGCGCGGGGCGGATTTGTGGACGCCGGATTACCGGACGCCGATGCGGGACAGCCTGCTGTGGCTTTACGAGGGGCAGACTGAGTTCTGGGGACATGTTCTCGCCGCCCGCTCCGGTCTGTGGACCCGGCAGCAGGCGCTGGACGCGCTGGCTCAGATCGCGGCTATTTTTGACAACCGGGCCGGCCGTCAGTGGCGTTCCGTGGCCGACACCACGAATGATCCCATCATTTCCGGCCGCAGCCCGCAGCCCTGGCGGAGCTGGCAGCGTTCCGAGGATTATTACAGCGAGGGGCAGCTGATCTGGCTGGATGTGGACAGTCTGATCCGGGAGAAAACCGCCGGGGCGAAGTCGCTGGACGACTTTGCCCGCGCGTTCTTCGGGGTCCGGGACCGGGACTGGGGTGAGCTTCCCTACCGCTTTGAGGATGTGGTGGCCACGCTGAATGACATCCTGCCCTGGGACTGGACGGCTTTCCTGAATCAGCGGGTCACCGGCACCACTCCGCACGCCCCGCTGGATGGGCTGACGCGCGGGGGCTACCGGCTGATTTACACCGACACGCCCACGGATCTTTTCCGGAAGGACGAAGCCAAGCGGAAGATCAACGATCTCAGCTATTCCCTCGGCCTGGTTATCGACAGCAAAGCCAAAGTGAAGGAGGTGCAGTGGGACGGCCCGGCTTTCAACGCCGGCCTCACCGCCGGCACGGAAATCATCGCGGTCGACGGCCGCGCCTACGACGACGGGGATCTGAAAGCCGCCATCACCGCCGCGAAGGATGGCGCGCAGCCCATTTCCCTGCTGGTGAAATCCGGCGATCTCTACCGGACGGTGGACGTGAAATGGAACGGCGGCCTGCGTTACCCCAGGCTGGAGCGCACCAACACGGTCACCGGCATCAGCAGTCTGGAGGCGCTTCTCGCGCCAAAACCGTAATCCGGGACCTCCTAGCGGTAAGGGCGGCCACCTCGGTCTGTAAGTCCTTCACGGATTTACGGACAACGTCCGGGAATCAGCGATCCTCAAATATTCCCTCAAGGACCGGCGGACCACAGAAGCGTAAAGTTATTTAACCATTTTTTAAGTTAAATACAATCATTCCTGAGATAATTCGGGGACTGTGAGGCTGCTGGGAAGCTGTTCAGGTGGAAAATTCATCATTCTTTGAAGAACACGGGTCATCTGATGGTTTTTTGCTGGATTAATCTATTTAAAAGGCGCTAAAATACCGGCCCCGAAAAGTGCCGCTGAAAAAGCGCCCGTTCGTTTTCGCAGCGCTGCCCGGGTCCCACCCTTACCACCCTAAAGTTATGCGCTTACCCCGTCTTATTATTACCACCACCGCCCTGCCGGCCGCGCTTTTCTGCGCCGGAAGCGCGGACGGCGCCATCAAACAACGCTGGTCCTTCACCAACCCTGCGGGGGCGGCGGCGGACGCCACCGAAATCGCCAATCTGGCCCCCGGAGGCGAGGCGGCTTTCATCCGGGGCGCGGGAGCCACTTTCACCGGCACCTCCGTGTCGCTGCCCGGCGGCGGCAGCGGCTCGGCCCCGTATGTGGATCTGCCGAACGGCATCATCAACCCGCTCAAAACCGCGACCATCGAGGCGTGGGTGACAGTAAAAGCCGCCGGCAACAACTGGGCGCGTTTCTTTGACTTCGGCTCCAACAATATCGGGGAAATTTCAGGACCTGGCACCGGTTTTGAGGGGAATAATTACCTTTTTCTCGCCGCTTCCGCAGGAGACAATTACAACAGCCAGCAGTTCGAATTCCGGGTCACTCCAGGCGACCAAGCGGAAAACACCACCGGTTTTCAAGTGGGCAGGCTTCCCTCCTTCGGCACGGAGATCTATTTCGCGATCACCCTGGATAACAGCAATCCCGGCACCACCATCGCCAATTACTGGCGGAACAATGAGCACATCGGCACGGATCTGATTTTCCCCTACGATCTGAGTCAGCTCAATGATGTGAACAACTGGCTGGGCCGGTCCAACTGGAGCAACGACGGCAATCTGAACGGCGAGTTCAATGAGTTCCGCATCCACGACATCGCTTTCACCGAGGCTCAGGTCACGGCCAGCCGCAGTTCCGGCCCGGACACCCTGGCCGCCGATACCGATGGCGACGGCATGCCTGACGCCTGGGAGCTGGCCAACGGGCTGACGAGCCCCACCGCCGACAAGGATGGTGACGGCCTGAACAATAAAAGTGAGTACGACAACGGCACCAATCCCGGTGTGAGGGACACCGACGGGGACGGACTGGAGGATGGTCCGGAAATCACCGCCGGCACCCTGCCGCTGAATCCCGACACGGAGGGCGACGGGCTGAAGGACGGCGCGGAAACCGCCGCCGGCACGAATCCACTGGATCGGGACACCGACAAGGATCTGCACGGGGACGGCAGCGAGGTCGCTTCCGGCTCCAATCCTCTGGTGGACACCAGCATTCCCACCCCGCGTCTGTCGCACCGGTATTCCTTCAGCGAAACCGCCGGCCGCAAAATCGCGGACTCCACCGGCGGCGCTCCCGTCACCGTCCTTGGCAACGGATTCTCCCTGGCCGGCGGCAGCCTGACTCTGAATGGCGGCCCCTCCACCGCCGCCGCCTACGCCGCCCTGCCGGCGGGGGTTCTCTCCAATAACGGTCTTGCGAAAGGCGGCCGGGGCGCGGTGAGTCTTGAGGGCTGGGCCACGGTCAACAGCACCGCCCCCGGGGTCTGGGCGCGTCTGGTGGACTTCGGCTCCAATACTCCCGGCGGCCCCGCCGGGGCCATCTTCGCCCCCGGTGACTGGAACGGCGGCGCTGCCAGCGGCATGGATTATCTGATGATCACCGCTTATACCGGGAGCGATGCGCGCAACCGTCAGGTGGAGCTGCACAATGATGATCCCATCCCCGTCACCAACAACATCTTCAGAACCTTTACCCATGCCGAGCAGCTGGGGACACCGGTGCACTTTGTCTTCACTTATGACGAATCCTCCGGCCATCTGGCCTATTATGAGGACGGCGTGGAGGTCGCCTCGGGGGACGTGACGGCGGGAAATCCACTGAAACTGAGCGATCTGAATGACGTGAACAACTGGCTTGGCCGGTCGAATTACAATGGCGACGCCAACCTTGACGGCTCCTTCAGTGAATTCCGCATTTATGACAACGTGCTGCCGGCGGAAACGGTGGCCGCGCATTTCGCCGCCGGTCCGGACACCGCGCCAACTCCCGCCGCCGAGCCGGATGCGGACACCGATGGCATGCCCGACTGGTTTGAGCGCGCCTACGGATTCAATCCCGCCAGTGCCGCCGACGCCCCCCTTGATGCGGATGGTGACGGCCTGAACAACCGTGACGAGGCCCTGCGGGGCAGTTCGCCGCTGGTGGCGGACACGGACGGGGACGGTCTGAGCGATCCGGCGGAAACCAACACTGGAACTTACGTTTCGGCCACCAGCACCGGCACCAGCCCGATTTCCTACGATACCGACGGGGACTTCGCCGGGGACAACGCGGAAGTCACCGCGGGCAGCAATCCCATCAATGCCGGTTCCCCGCCTGCGGCGCTGGTGCACCAGTGGCGTTTCAACAATGCCGCCGGCGATGCTTCGACGGGCACCACCTCCCCCGATGAGATCGGCGGCGCGCAGAATGCCGTGATTCTGGGCGACGGCGCGGCTTTCACCGGCAGCGGAATCAGCATTCCCGGTGGTGGCTCAGGCTCAGCGGCTTACGTCGATTTGCCGAACAATCTGCTCTCGCCCCTGACAGCCGCGGCCATTGAACTTTGGGTGTCGATTCACAATGATAGCAACAGCTGGGCCCGTATCTTCGATTTCGGGGACACGGATGGAAATGAGATCACGGGTCCCGGCGGTGGCGGCGGCGGCAGTGATTATATTTTCCTCGGAGCCGCCGTGGGTGCCGAGTACAGAACCAACCGGGTGGAAATCCGCAACGGCACCAACGCTCCCGCCGTCCAGGGCACCATCTTTGAATACGCTGTGCCCTTCACCAGCGGAACACCGGAACTGGTGCATTATGTGGTGTCCCTGGACTCCAGCGTCGCCGGCGGCAGCCGGGTGAATATCTGGCGCAATGGTCAGGTTATCGTGCACAACGGGGTCACGCCGATCAGGCTGTCCGATTTGAACGATGTGAACAACTGGCTGGGCCGGTCCAACTACCTGGGCGACAGCAATCTGAGCGCCACTTATCAGGAGTTCCGGATTTACAAGGGCCTGCTGGATCCCGCCACGGTGGCGAAGAACTTCGCGGACGGACCGGAGGTTCCCTCGCCTGCGGCCGGGTTCAGCATCACCAGCGTCATCCGTGTGTCCCCCACGCTGGTGCGCCTCACCTGGCAGTCGGAGGCGAACAAAACCTACATCGTCAAGTCATCGCCGAATCTCCAGTCCCCCTGGGGAAGCGCCGCCCCCGCTGTCACGGCCACCAGCACCTCCACCCAGGCGGATATCACCGTTCCTGCGAACACCACGCGGATTTTCTACCGCGTGGAGCGGCAGTAAACGTCCGCAGCGGTCCGCTGGCCCCGCTTTCCATGCCCCTGCCGGCAGGAAAAGGCGGCGGAGCATGGCGGGCTCTCCCTCAACCGCCCGGAAACTTGGTTTCCGGGCGGGTTTTTTGTGAAGGCGGGAAGCACATTTCATTTCCCGGAGAGGTTTTTAAATCCGGACGCAGTCCGGAAAAGAGCGGAGGTTTCGAAAGGTATTTAGAAGAAGGGTAAAATTCGGACAATAACATTTTAATTTGATTGATTTGAGGTAATTTAATGTTTTAAATGGCATTTTTAAGAATTCGATGCGCGCGGATTAAGTAATCAGGCCCGGCAATTGAAAAGATGCTTAAGTTCTGAAACAGGAAAGTTTTCCTATGAATCAAGAGACTACGTTGGCAGCACCAGCGTTGGGTTGCGTCATTCTTTATAAGAAATTAATAAATAAGGTCAATTAAACGGCGCAAAATTATATATTAAAATGCAATTAGTTTATTGCTGAGGATGAGGAGTTTTGGCAATCTGGCCTCCGTAAAGTTCCCGGAAACTTCTCCGGATTCAACGCCTGCACCCCATGTCCTCCAAAACAAAATCCCCCCGGAGCCAAGCTCTGGGCATCTGTATGCTCGCCGCTTTGGCGAACCACGCTCACGGTCAGATCCAGAAAGCCGGCGATCTGCTGGTCGATCTGAATTTCACCACGCTGACGCCTGGCGATCTCACCTTCATCCCGAACCCGGGGACCCTGGGGGGAGGATTTGAGGCGATTGGCGATGCCAGCACCTTTCCTTCAGTGGAGACGATCCCCGGTTCCACCGTAAAGGCGCTGCATTTCGACGGCACGGATTTCATGATGAGTGTGACCGGAGCGACTCCGCTGGGTGGAGAGCCCAGCCGTCTGGAGGCCCCTCTGCCTCTGGTGGGGCCCCAGCCCACCCGCTCGGTGGAGGCCTGGGTTTATAATACTCCCTCGAGGGAGGAGACCGTGCTGGCCTGGGGCAAGCGGGGAGCGAATTCCATCAATTTCTCATGCCTCTATGGATACGACCCCGGCTGGGGGGCTCTGGGTCAGTGGGGGGACGCGGACCTGCCCTGGACAGAGGTGCCCCTTTCCGGTGTCTGGCATCACCTCACCTGGGTGCATACCGGGCCCGGGGGCGGGGGGAATGAAGCGGACACCACCCTCGTCTACGTTGATGGAGTTTTGAATAATCAGGAGGGAGGCTTTGTTCTGAATACTACCCCGACTCCCATCCTGCTGGGCACGCAGTTCGACAACGACGGTGTCACGCCCTCCACAGGCACAGGACTCCGGGGCATCCTGGATCTCGGTAAAGTGCGCATTCACAGCGGGGTGCTGACAGCGGCGAATGTCCTCAACAACTACAACCTGGAAAAAGCCGCCTTCCCCGCGCCAGCCACTCCCGCGGCTTCCCTGGCTTCCGGACCGATGCACCGCTGGAGTTTTGGCGAAGCTTCGGGGACCAAAGTCACGGATTCCGCGGGAGCTTACCCCGGCATCGTCAAAGGGGCGGGCTTCTCCTGGAGCACGGACGGCACGCAGCTGGACCTCGGAGCGGGAGGCAGCGGCAACACCGCCGCCTATGTGGATTTGCCCAACCGCCTGGTCAGCCGGAACGCTCCGGAGCTGGGCGGCAGCGGCGAAGTCACTCTGGAAATGTGGGCCACTGTCACCACCGTCCAGAACTGGGGACGTTTCTTCGATTTCGGAAGCACCTCCGGCAATGAAATCACCGGACCGGGAAATACCGTTGTCGGCGGCGGGATCGAAGGCTGGGATTATCTCGTCGTCACCGCCTCCGAGGGCACCAACGGCGCGCGCACCCAATTTACCCTGCGCCAGCGGGATCCCCTGGGCAATGGTCCGGCGGGAGCGGGCGGCCCTGCCGATGTCTCGGCCAGCGCGACCTATGACACGGGCAGTTTCACCACTCAACGGCATGTGACGGTGGTCTGGAAGGAGGGACAATCCATTGAAGTGTATGAAAATGGGCAGCCTGTCCGGGAACTTCGTCCCGGGGAGGTTAAAATGGTGCAGCTTAATGATGTGAACTGCTGGCTGGGGCGCTCAAACTGGATCGCAGACAATAATCTGGGAGGAACCATTGATGAATTCCGCATCTACGACCGTGCCCTGGGGCCGACTGAAGTTTTAAAAAACGAGGCCGATGGCCCGGCGGCCGCCCTGCCGCCTCCCCAGGATACCGATGGTGACGGCCTGCCTGACTGGTTTGAACGCCTGCATGTCAGCGCCACCATGAACTACACGGTGGCGGGCACTCCCTCACAGGCCACTCTGAACGGGGACACGGACAGCCTGACCAATCTCCAGGAATACCAGCGCGGCACCAATCCTCTGGTGCCGGATACGGACGGTGATGGCCTGGACGACGGACAGGAAGTCACCCGCAATACCGACCCGCTCGTGACGGACACGGATGGCGACGGTCTGAGCGATGGGCAGGAGGTGAATACCTATCTTTCAAATCCCCTCGCTTTGGATTCCGACGGGGATGGCTACACCGATCTCCAGGAGGTGAACGGTGGATCGAATCCCAACAACGCCAACAGCATCCCGGTCATCTTCCTGGTCTCGCGCTACAGTTTCAACTCCGGGGCCGGCCCCGCCACCAGCGGAGCCATCGTGCCGGACAGCATCAGTGGCCTGAATGCGGTCGTCCGGGGCAATAATGCCACCTGGACGGGCAACGCGCTCAGCCTTCCCGGCGGAGGCAGCGCGGAGGCGGCCTACGCGGATCTGCCGAATTATTCCATTTCCCGCTTCGCCAAGGCCAAAGGCGGCCGCGGCGCGGTGACTCTGGAGGGCTGGATGACCATCCCCATGCGGGGCGGAGCCGGCTGGCAGCGGATTTTGGACTTCGGTTCCGCAGGTCCCGGAATGAAACTGGGGGAAATCTTCGGTCCCGGCCGGACTCTCACCGGCAACGTGGATGGACAGGATTATATCTTCCTCAGTGCGGCCCGCGGGGATGACACCAACCTCCGCCGTCTCGACTGGACGAATAACGACCGCACGGGCGGTCTTGGGAATTCCGGCGGCGTGGACTTCAATGCCAGCACCGGCACGCTGGACACCCCATTCCACTTCGCCATCACGATTGATGAAAATGTGGGCGCGGCCTTCTATTATGAAAACGGCGTGCAGGTGGCCACTTTCAACACCCCGCTTAAACTGGAGGCGCTGAACGATGTGAACAGCTGGCTGGGCCGCTCCAACTGGACCAATGACCAGAATCTCCAGGGAGAATTCGATGAATTCCGTATCTACGCCGGAGCCTTCTCCGCCGCCGATGCCCTGAAGAGCTTCAACAAAGGAGCGAATACGCTGCCCAACGGAACCAACGCCGCCACGGACATCACCACCCTGAAGGTCACCAATCCCAATGGCTGGCCGGAATGGTGGGTGGACCGGAATCCCACCCCTCCCCTGCCGGCTCCCGGCAGTGATTCCGACACCGATGGACTGACGGCCCTGCAGGAACTCGGCCGCGGCTCGGATCCCACCAAAAAGGACACCGACGGTGACGGTCTCAACGATGATGTGGAGACCAGCACCGGCTTCCAGACCAGTGCCACCAACACCGGCACCAACCCCGCAGTGCCGGACACGGACAACGACGGTCTCAACGATGGCCAGGAGCTGGCGGCCACCAGCAATCCTTTCGATCCCGACACCGACAAGGACTTGGCCTTTGACGGGCAGGATGACAAACCGGTCAGCACCGCCACCTCCGCGCTGATGCCCGCCCACCGCTGGCCATTCGATGATCTTGAGGAAAGCATCGCTGCGGACTCCCCTTCGGTGGATGTCATCGGCGGAGCCGCTTTCAATGCCGTCATCCGCGGCAATGGGGCCACTTCCGACGGTTCCATGGTCAACCTGCCGGGCGGCAATAACACCAATGATGTGCCCTATGTCGATCTGCCCAACGGCCTCATCAGCGGCCAAAAGGCCGTGACTCTGGTGGGCTGGGTCACCATCAACGCGACGGCGGCCAACTGGTCCCGTTATTTCGATTTCGGCAATTCCACCAACGGTGAGGTTCCCCCGAATGCCATCGGCAATGGCACCGATTATTTTGCCTACACCGCGCAGCGGGGAGCGAACATCAATGAGCAGCGTTTCACCATCCGCAAGGACCCGATCGGTGAATCGCTTTACGATCCAAATCAGGCCACCGAACTCAGCAGGCAGATTTTCTACGTCGCCACGGCGGATTCCTCCTCCGAGACCGGCAGCGTTTACAATCTCTACCGCGACGGGGAATGGCAGCTGCGCTCCGCCGGGGGAGCTTATCCGCTTTCGGGCATCGCGGATGTGAACAACTGGCTGGGCCGCTCCAATTACGCCGGAGACTCCTCTCTGAACGGCGCTTACCACGAGTTCCGCGTTTACAACGGCGTGCTCAACCAGAGCGCCGTGAAGGCGCTCTACGCCGCCGGGCCGGACGGTCCCTTCGCCATCTCCTCGATCACCCGCAGCGGGGGCAATGCGCTGATCACCTTCCCGTCACGGATCGGTCTGAATTACACGGTGGAAACCTCGCCTGATCTTGCCACCTGGACGGATGCGGAAATCGCCATTCCCGGCACCGGGGCCCCGATTACCAGCAGTGTCGCCGCAGGCACCGGCCGCCGGTTCTTCCGCGTCAGTGTGGACGATTGACCGGAGACTGCGGACAGCGTGGCCGCAGCTGCGGCTGCTGACTGAAAAATGATCAAAAACAAAGCCCCCGCCGGAAAACCGGCGGGGGCTTTTGATTGAGAAGGTCAACGGCTCGTTGACGCTGCCCCCGGATAGCGGCCCGGAAATGGACAGAATGACCCGGCGGGCGAAGGGAAACCGGCGGGAATGCCGTCCCATTCCCGCTGCGCGGCGGCTCAGCCGTCGAAGCGGCGGATGACGACGGTGGCGTTGTGGCCGCCGAAGCCGAAGCCGTTGCTCATGGCCACGTCGATCTTTTTCTCGCGGGCGACATTGGCCGTGTAGTCGAGATCGCATTCATCATCCGGATCCTCAAGATTGATGGTCGGAGCGATGAGGCCGTCACGGATGGAGAGGACGCTGGCGGCAAGTTCCACGGCGCCAGCGGCGCCGAGGAGGTGACCGGTCATGCTCTTGGTGGCGCTGATCACCAGACCTTCCTTCGCCCAGTTGCCGAAGGTTTTTTTGATGGCCTTGGTTTCGCAGATGTCGCCCATCGGGGTGGAGGTGGCGTGGGCGTTGACATACTGCACGTCCTCCGGATTCAGCTTGGCGTGGCGCAGGGCCATGTCCATGCAGCGGGAGACGTGCAGGCCTTCGGGATTCGGGGCGGAAAGGTGGTAAGCGTCGGCACTGACGCCGTACCCCACGATCTCCGCGTAAATCCGGGCTCCACGCTTTTTGGCGTATTCGAGTTCCTCAATGACCATCACGCCCGCGCCCTCGCCCATGACAAAACCGTCGCGGTTCCGGTCAAAAGGCCGGGAAGCGCGTTCCGGTTCATCGTTGCGGGTGGAAAGCGCCCGCATGTTGCCGAAACCGGCGTAACCCATGGGGAGAATGGTGGCTTCCGCGCCGCCCGCCAGGAAGGCGTCGGCGTCGCCGAATTTGATCATGCGCCAGGCTTCACCGATGTTGTTGTTCCCCGTGGCGCAGGCGGTCACGATAACCATATTCGGTCCCGTGAAGCCGTGCTCCATGCTGATGATGCCGCTGCCGATGTTGCTGATCATCATCGGAATGGTGAAGGGGCTGACGCGGTCCGGCCCTTTCTGCATCAGCTTGGTGTGCTGCTCCTCGTGGGTCGCCAGACCGCCGATGCCGCTGCCGACCATCACACCCCAGCGGGTGGGATCGACGGTCTTCACATCGACTCCGCAGTCGTCGAGAGCCATTTTCGCGGCGGCGACGCCTAGACCGGCGTAACGGTCCACGCGTCTGGCTTCCCGGGGCGTTTTGAAGAAAGGCTCGTAGCTGAAATCGCGCACTTCGCCACCGATCCGGCAGGCATACCCGGTGGTGTCGAACTGCGTGACCTTGCCGATCCCGCTGCGTCCGGCGGTGAGATTGGCCCAAAAAGTGGCGACATCATTTCCCACGGGGGAGATGACGCCCATGCCAGTGATGACGACTCGGCGTTCGGTCATTTTGAAAAAGCGGAAGGGTGGTGGCTGAAAAGAAAACGCGGCGGGCCGGATCCTGGATCCCTGCCGCCGCGACAGTTCTTAGCCGCTCCGTTCCCCGCTGTCAAACCGGCTCCTGCCGTCGCGGACGGCCTCAAAAACAGGGCCCGCATGGTTCCATGGCTTCCACCGGCCCTGTTTTTGAATGCCGCATCAGCGGATTAAACGGAAGCCCGGCGGCGGCGGGAAATCATCCCCGCAGCCCCCAGAAGGGCCATCAGCCCGGCCGCCGGTTCGGGCACGGCCTGAACAAAGGCGGCGGGCGAGGTGTCGAGGGAGGCCGCCTGGAAGCTCACGCTGCTGGAGCCGCCGGCGAAGGAAATGGTGTAACTGCTGATGCCCAGGCCACTCAGATTCCACTGCGCGGCGTATTCCACCGTGCCGCCGCCAAACGGCCCTCCCGCTCCGGCGCGGGAGATTTCAGCCGTAAACGTCGGGAACAGGCTCGCGGGGGCGCCGCCGTTGTCGTAGTTCAGGCGGATGGTGCTGTAGTCGATCTCCGTGCCGGAGGTCAGAAACTGGAAGAGCACATTCTGCGCGGTGTAGGGCGTGCTGTCCGTCACCAGGAAACTGGTGGCTTTTGAGAAGGAGTAGATATTCCCGCCTCCGGCAAGGCCGGGTCCGATGATGAAAGCCCCGGCGGAGGCGTCGGTCTGGGAAATCGTCGGATTCGCGGCATTCCAGAAAGCGGCCGGATCCGCGGGATTGTAATCCGCCACGGCTGGAATGCCGGCGGCGGAACGCGTTTGTTTAATCCCGTTGGGTGCGGCCACATCCGGGTAATTTCCGGTCTGCGGCGAAGGGGAGGCGGGATCATAAAAGATGTCCCAGGCGGAGTACTCGCCGGTTCCCCGGAAGGAGGGCACCGTGAAGGCGGCCGGGGCGGAAAGAGGAAGCAGGCCGGCCGTCAGGGCCAACAGGATCAGGGCGTTACGGATTCTCATAGGAAGAACCCGACTGTAATCCCTCCGGGTTTCCCATTGCTTGGCCGCGGTTGCCGGAAATTTGCGGTTTCCGTGCCGTTTTGCCTGCGGGTGCGCGGGATTGATGGCTGGATGCCTCCGGAGGCCGGGACGGCAATCAGCGGTCAAACAGTGTTTTCCAGCCTCCCGCCAAAGCTGTTCCCGGGGCCTACACCCGCCGGAGCTGGCGGCGCAGGACGAGGAAGAGCAGCAGCAGCGGCATCAGCACCCACAGGGCGATCATGGTGCCGTTCAGGCTCAGAGTGTCGGTTTTGAGATCAATCAGACGATGACCGAAAAGCGTCAGCGCATACCGCTTCTCACTGCCGAAAAAGACATTCGGCTCCACTTTGCGGCGGAAATCCCGGCGCTCCATCTCGGCTTTGCTGATGAGATCGCGGATTTTCTGGTTTTCAAAAACCGACTCGGCGGACACAATACGGTCGCGCGTCCGGATGTCGTGATCGTCCGGATTATAAGTCCCGCGCTCCACGTCGGCCATGATGCGGGACATCCTCCGCACGAGGGCATCCGGGTTCCGCTCCTCCAGACCCGAAATCTTCACCAGCGCCTCCTTCACATGCTCAAACTCGGTCTCCTGGCCGGGGCTGAGGGTTTTGAGGGAGGCCAGTTCATTGATGCGCTCGTTCAGTTTCTGCTGGTCCATCGCCAGCGGATTCAGGTTGGCCTGAGTGAGGACCAGGGATTCGTAAGTCCAGCGCAGCGGCATGAATTCACAGATCAGGGGCACTTTGAGATTGCTCGGTTTCTCGCTGCTTTCCTCGCCGGGGCTGATCCAGCGCCGGATGCTGTAAACAAAGTCCAGATTCCGGTTCATCTCCTCATACTTGATCAGCGCCCCGCCCAGAATGATCTGCGGAATGAGAATCAGCGGGATAATATTCAGGGCTGTCTTGGCGTCGCGCACCAGGCTGCTGACCGTGAGCCCGATGGCCACGCCGCAGAAGGAGGTGGCCAGCATCCAGGCAAGGTGCGGGAGAAACATTTCCCGGATTTCCAGAATGGCGTTGCCGATGAGCAGGTAAATAATGTTCTGCACCAGGGCGAAAGTGCCCAGAGACAGCATTTTTCCGAACAGATAACCGACAACGTTTTTATTGTAGTTCCGCTCCCTCTGGAGCAGCACCCGGTCCCGGATAATCTCGTCAGCACTGTTGGTGAGGCCGAGAAACATGGCCACCACCAGGGACATGAAAAGATAGGTGGGAATATGAAACGCCGACGCGAAGGTGTAGGTTCCGTCCTCGGAATAGCGCAGCACCATGGAAATCAGCAGCGCCAGCAGCGGCGCCTCCAGCAGGGTGGTGATGAGATTCCCCCGGTTGCGGAATTTGCTGAGAAACGCCCGCCGGATCATCACCCCCACCCGCGCGCCGTCATTCAGCGCTCCGGCCCGGTCAATGCTCGCCGGCAGGTCCTGGCGGGTGAAAATGCCGGTTTCATTCGATTTCAGGGACGCTTCGTGGGCATCATTCATCACCAGATGCGTCTGATACCGGTCGCGCCAGAAATCCGGCGAGAACCGCCGCGCCGGAGCGGAGTGGCCGCGTGAGTCCTCCTCATATAAAATATCGCCGCTCAGATCGCGCAGGGGGGTCTCCAGCACGTCGAAAATGAACTCCGGCTGCTGGAAATCCGGGCGCGGCTGGGAATCATCGCTGTCCGGCCGCGCGAGCTGCTCCTCCCAGGCTTCCTTGAAATAGTCCAGCATTCCCGTCGGATGCCCGAAGTACACCAGCTTGCCGCCGTTATCCAGGAGGATGGCCTTGTTGAAAAGCTGGAACAGCCGGGCGCTGGGCTGGTGGATGCTGACAAAAACGATTTTGTTGTGCGCCAGGCCCCGGATGATTTCCAGAACGTGCTCGGAATCCTTGGAGGACAGCCCCGAGGTGGGCTCGTCGAACAGGAACACATCCGCCGGCGTGATCATGTCCATGCCCACATTCAGCCGTTTGCGCTCGCCGCTGGAGAGGTTTTTCTGCTCCGGCGTGCCCGCCAGCCGCTCCCGGCGCTCCTGCAGGCCAAGTTCCACCAGCTTCGCGCTGACCCGCCGCGCGGTATCCGCCGTCTGAAGATGCGGCGACCGGATGGCGGCGGCGCAGCGCAGGTTCTCCTCCACCGTCAGCAGAGGGTCGAACGCGTCCTCATGCGGGATATAACTGATGAACGGGCACAGCTCCGGCAGGTGATCGTAAAGCGGCATGCCGTTGAGCAGCACCCGGCCCTGATTCGGACTGAGATGCCCGGCCAGTATCCGCAGCAGACTGCTTTTGCCGCTGCCGCTGGGGCCCATGACGCAGATCATTTCACCCCGCCGCACGGAAAGCGAGATGCCCTCCACCGCCGGGGTTTTGCGGCTGAACCGGTGGGTGACCTCCGTGATGTCCAGCTGGCGGATGATGTTGCGCTCCTCCTCGATGATCTTGTCCCCGAAGCGGCAGCGCAGATACTGGCCCTCGCCAAGACTGATCAGCGCGCCGTCATTCAGGGAGATTTTATCCCCGCTTTTCAGCGTCGTTTTGCCAACCCTCACCGGCCGTGTGGTGCGGATGACCTCCAGCTCGCCGGTGCGCTGATCGTAGTCACAGCGCAGGCTCAGAAGGATTTCGCTCCGCAGACTGGGGGAGAGAATGATGTCGCCCGCGCGCAGCAGGCCGGGGTTGTTGGAGACGAGATAATCCGTGCGCGTGGCGCTGAGATCGAAGCGCCCGCCCATTTCCCGGGCCCGCCGCCGGAGTTCCGCGAAGGTGATTTCCGACGTGTCGGGAAAACGCATCCGGTTGGTCAGGGAAACCATCAGGCTGTCGTGGCGCGGCAGCGTGCGCCCGTCCACCTGAATGTCCGAGGCTTTCAGCGCTGTGACTTTCACCTGAAGCCCGAACTGCAGCAGCAGTACCGAAAGCTTCGACCGCTCCCGCTCCACAAACGGGCTGCCCGAGGGATTGATGCCCAGATAAAGCTGCGTGGAGGAGACGCCTTTGCGGGCGTTCAGGTAAAAAACAAGATCCTGATAATCCATCACCACGTCGCCCATCACTACCCGCTGGCCCTCATAAAGCCGCAGAAATCCCCCGTGCGGCAGCTGCCGCCCCCGCGCGATGACCGGCCGTGCCCCCGTGTTTTTCAGCAGCAGCAGATTCTGAAAACGGAACACGGTCACCCCGCAGTCCGCCGCCAGATTCTCCATCACCAGATCCGCCGGAGCCGCCGGCCCCAGCTCCAGCATTTCCAGCACCTGTCCGGGAGTGTGTCCGCCGGCCTCGATTTCCCCGGCCTCATTGAGCTGCCCCACCACGCCGCGGGCCTCCGCCGCCGCGCCCATTTTCGTCATGAAGGTCTGAAAAGCGATCAGCTCCTCCGCCGGGGACTGCGACCGGGTGATCAGCACGTAAAGCTGCACCGCCAGCATCACCTTCTCATCCTGTGAAAGCTGCCCCGCCAGCCCCTCCGCCACCCGGTTCAGATCCTGCGGCTCCTTCAGCGCCCCCCGGTAAAGCTCGCGCAGCTCCACATACATCGTCTCCGGATAATCATAGCGCAGAAACCCCAGGCTGCTCTCGATCTCCTCCTCCGAAGCCTCGCCGTCAAAAGTGCTGAACCCCGCATACACCCGGATAATCAGCGGCAGCAGCTGCTGGCGTGAGGATTTGCCCCGCAGGCGCCGGACCGCCCGCCGCAGCCGGCTGCTGTGTCCCATCAGGGACGACGGGCCGTGGGACGGGTTGGGAGGACGGGGCTCCAGCAGCGGGGGTTTGCTCATGATGGGGCGGCAATGGACGGAACACCCCCGCAAAAGTCAACCGGCCTCCCGGATTCTGATCGCGCCCGTCAGGAGCATGCCCCTGAGGCCGCCGGACCTGCCCGGGAGCAATCAGCGAACAGTCCCGGGAATTTCAAAATCAGCGGACTCCTGTGTCCATTAAATGGCCGGGGAAATTCGGAACAATGCCACTGTCTGATGTTAAATGGATTATGAAAGAATTTATGTTTTATTGTTTATACCGAAAGCATTAATTTTGAATGCTGTAAGCGTTAATTTGTCCGAACAGCGATAATTTTAATTGCAAAATGAAAATTCCGAATAAATGATCAGCCTCATGACAATCAAATTTTTTGACTCATGGGCACCTCTAAAAACCTCGGAATCCGACCAGATTTCCCCGATGGCGGGTGCCGGAAAAGGGGGGTTTTAGAGGTCCCCTCATGAATGTCCTGATGATTTTCAGACTGCTGCCGGAAATCCAAGCTCAGATAATAACTGATTCGAGAAAACCTGCTGCTAAAGTGATGCCGTCAGCCGCAGTGCACAAAATGCCAGTAAATATTTTCTTGTCAGAGGAAATTAAAGCCGCTGAAGCGGTGGCCTCTTGTCGCCGTAACGCTGAGTTTCCGGGTGCTTCTTTATTTTTTTGTTACCTCGTATAAAAATTGCCCCGGCATGTAAATGCTCTTGTAGATCCTTTATGACTAGGAGCGAGAACTGCGCAGTTTTATGGACAGCCGCGCACTCTGGCTTCTTAAAGGGAAGCCGTCCTTATCAGGGGTGACGGGACACTGTCTCCGCCAGGATCTTTCGCCTATGGAAACAATGCACTGCAAGCGAAAGCAGCTTTTCAACGCGCACATCAAACCACTTATGAAATTAAATTCAGTGAAAAATACTAACTTTTTAAACCGTCGTATTTCATCTTCAGAGCTGATTACAGCCGCCTTGGGGATTCTGTCTTTGTTCGCCGCCCCCGAAGCCGACAGCGCGGTCACTTACTGGAATTCCGTGGAGATTCAATCGGCACCAATTTCAACTTCCAGTAACTACAATCCCGCAGATAATGGAAATTTAATCATCGGCACGGAGAATCACGCCGAGGGTACGCACCATTTGGTGCAAGGTTTTGGAAACACTGTGGATGGAGACGCGAACTTGGTCATCGGAGAATGGAATGCGGGGGAGGGAAATTTCAATCTGATGTTGGGGACTGATAATGCTATCGATCCGGGGCCATCTGAACTGGGCATTGGAAATATTCTGTTCGGAACATCCAATACGGCGACGGCGACGCAGAATTCCATGGTGGGCGGGCATGGATCCATGGTTTTTGGGCATAATGCGCTTTCCCTTGGCGATCACTCTGTCGCTTATACGGTGGCGAGCACTGTAATAGGCAGCTACAATGCTTTTCTGCCAGGCGAGACGGATCTGGCTGCCCGGTCTCTCTGGCGCGCCGGCGATCCCCTTTTTGTCGTTGGCAATGGCACATACGGCACCCGTCGGAACGCTTTTGTAATCACCAAAAACGGCAAAGTGGACATCCCCACCGGCCCGCTGACGGTGGGCGGTTATCCGGTGTTGACCACCAGCTCGGGCAGGATAGGCGGCACTTATATTGGTTTGGACAGTCTGGCCCTTGGGGTTGGAACCACCGCCTCCGGCCAATCCGGCACCGCGCTCGGCTACTACACCAACGCTTCAGGTCCTTTCTCCACCGCGCTTGGATATGCCAATACCTCCTCGGGAGGGGCATCGCTTGCAGCGGGACAGTGGAGCAAGAGCAGTGGCAACTATTCCATGGCTCTTGGAGAATTTTGCACGGGGGAAGGATATGCCTCATTCGCGGCGGGCAGCTGGAATTGGGCCGCAGGCACAGCATCCATTGGACTGGGAGTGGCAAGCCGCGCCCACGGATCGGTCAGTGCGGCCATCGGTTATAACTGTATCGCGCTTGTCGATAATGGTTTCGCCATCGGGGATCACACCAACGCCTGGAAACAGGGACAGACCGTGGTGGGGCGTTACAGCGCGTTTCCGGCCGACCAGCCCATGGGAAATGATCAGCGGGCCATGCCCAAACCGGTTCTTAATCCTCCCTACACTGTGGACGATGAGGTTTTTGTCGTCGGAGGCGGCTACGCCAATCCATCCTGGGCGCGCTGGAATGCGCTGACCGTCAAGGCCAGCGGCGACGTGAAGGCTCTGGGAAAAGTGGAGGCCAGTGGCGCGGTGCTGACGGGAGGCGTGACCATATCCGGCTCCGCTCCCATGATCGTGTCCGCCCCAATGACCGTGTCCGCGTCCTCCACGTTCACGCAGCCTATCATTCTTAATGCGGGCGCAATCGCCGGAGACATCCCGATGTATGCCGAAAGCCCATAGGTTTCCGCTTTTCCTCCTTCGGACGAACTATCCCCATCATGCCTGACATCCTTTCGGGTAGCAGGTTCTGGACTTCCCATGCCGCAAACCGAACACTTCCATGATTTTCAGCAACAAAATGCGATTCATTACTCGACGGCCCAACATCAGGATAATGACATTCCTGCTGGTGATTTCGGGCCTTCCGGTGCCTGTATCCAGTGAGGCTGCATCCCCGGACTGGTGGGCCCGGGAAACTCCACAGGCTATTTTCGTCGGACCTGCGAACGACGGAGCGGTAGCCTCCAAGGGGCAGGTTATGTATATGGCCAAAAAAGCCAAAGAACACCTGGATTTGATTCTGGGGCCGGTTGGCGGTGCCGGTGCTGAAATCAACCAACTGTTCACAGCCTACGCCGCAAATAATGGAATTGCTGTTAAAAACAATCAGGCGATTCGGATCGGGCAGGTGAAGCATATCGCCTCAAAATTCTGGAGACGCCTCCAGACGGTCGGGGCTCCGGATATTCCTTTACAGCCCGCGTGGCCTTATCATCGGAACAATCGTGATATTTGGACCCAGTCCGCGAATGATGATGCCGACATGGCTTTGGCGACTTTGGGGCAGGTAAAATCAGCCTTCAGCTTTGATATCCCGGCAGAAGCGCCTTTACGGGCACGCAATTTCGCCTGGCTGTGGGATGGCTGGGCCGGGGCAACCTCAGGGGTGCTGGCGGGAGGCCAATCATTGGCTTACACTAATGCCCCTCCTCAGGAGGGAATTCCGAAAACCGCCGTTTTCAAAGCCGGGACTGAAATGTCGATGACTTTCCTGACCGATACAACCCCTCCTGATCCCGACGCCATCGCGATGGTATTTACCGGAATCCTGAACGCCAATCAGGCGCTTCCTTATTCCAGCAGGCCGGCATGGCGCACGGCTTTGTTCGCGGCGGGTGAACCCATCGAATTCGTCCATTTCAAAGGCCAAGGGTTCGATGAGACCAGAAAGGTGTATCCCACTTTGGAATACTGGGGATATGTCCAACATGGCACGCTGGCTGCGGATGCGGATCTCTATTACGGAACGGCCAATCAGGCGCGTTTCAAAGGCAGGAAGCCTGTCACCTTCATTCATCACCAGCAGTGGGTGCGGGATCAGCCGGATGCGGACGGAGTTCTGTTCGACTACGTCCGGCCATTTGCCGGGGGATATGTGACTTCCGGGGTCCTGGCGGGGAATGCTCTGCTTTACATTACTCCCACCAGCAGCATTCTCTGCTTGGCGCGTCAGCCGGTGAAGTTTGTCAATTTCCCGTCCGGTACGGGCGGAGGATCGTTTGCGGAGGGATATGTTCGCAGACTGACGCTTGCGGAGGACTCCACAGTGGCTTACGGAAATGAGAATGGAGCTTTCAGGGGAAATGTGACCCTTAAAAAGAATACCAGCGTGACCCTCGTGGAAACGGACAATTCAAAGGGATTTGCTCACGTCGTGAATGGAGTGGCGAAGGGGACACAGTCGCTTTTAAAATCGGCTTTTGTGGAGGAATCCGTCATGGACGGTGAGTTTCTGCGTTTCAATCCCGCTACCGGTTACCTTAGTTCCCACAGCCCGGCAGTCACCGATAACGACTTGGATAATGATCTCCTGCCCGATGAGTGGGAAATGAAATACGGGCTTGATATAAATTTTGATGAAGGGGGCGACGGGACGCATGGCGATCCTGATCAGGACGGAGTGGACAATCTTCATGAATTCATACACGGCACAAATCCCAAAAAGGCGGACACCGACGGGGATTCGGTGTCCGATAAAATTGAAATTGATCGGGCCGCCAATCCTCTTAACGCCGCAGACGGAGGCGTCGGCCCCCCATCTGATCAAATCATCGAAGTCCCCTTCCGGGTGGGGGACGACAGTGCCAGCCACTCAGAACGGTGGAGCATGAGAATCGTGGGTGCCGATCCTCTTCGGGACGATCGGAAATTTGATTTCGCGAATGAAGAGTTCGGGACCGTCAGCGAACCCACAAAATTCAAATTGAGAAAAGGCGCTCCTTATAAAATCACTCTGACCCACGAGGGAACCAACGACGAAGCCAAGATGCCTGATTACGATTGGCTGGCCGAAGTCGACGGTAAGCCCGCCAGCGCTCCAAACGCGTCCGGAGCATCCACCTTCATCGCCGCCGGTCATTGGATCGTGGACAACAGCAAGGCTCTGCTAGGCCGCCTGCCGGATGACGAAGGGGATCAAACCGCCGATAAAACCAAAGACCGTGAAGCCTTCCTCCTGCCGATGGACTTAGCCATAGACGCGAACCGTGACGGCACTATCGCAAGTGGTGAAACTTCGTCAGAAGCGGCTCCGTTCAGGTTCTGGATCAACAACGACGATGATCCCAACACGCTTGGCGACGATGTTGAATTAGCAATGAAAGAAGACGAAGTTTCTCCGCCTCTCGTAGCAGATTGGAGAGCACCTACACTTGAAACATACGGACAAATTGATGGAGTGCGCGATCTTGAAGACTTCACGCGCCTTCATCTTACTTTGCCCGCCAATATTATACAGAAGGCAAAAGCGGGTGAGGCCCAGGTTGGCTTCAAATGGACAATTGGCAGCGGCCCTCGAATCCGAGTCTACAAGGCGCAGGGCGATGAAGGAAGCGAAGAATTCCTGTTCAACAAGTATGCGGCAAATTTGCAGGTCGATTCTGACCACCGAAGTTCAGTGGCGGACGTCAAGGGAAATCAGACGGTCTTCCTGCCAAGTTCTTACTGGCAGGGCATTGCCGATGGAACCACAAAGCTGCCCTTCATTTTTGAAGGCTGCGAAAAAGGAACGGCAAAGCTCACCACAGTCATTAAGTTCGGCTCCTTCTCGGAAACCGAGGGAGGAGGCGTTTGGATCAAGCTCATAGACGTTCAAGGGATGTTCGAACGTGGCAAGGTCGCAGCTCCGATGTCAGAAGCCGACAACGTGCCCGATCCGTGGATGACGACTGAACCGTTGACATTTCAAGCAACATCCGACCCGAACGGGAATGCGTTTCAGGCCGACCCTGATGAAACCAAGCAATACATCATTCACATTCACGGCTGGAGGATGTCCTACCATGAGGCCCAAACGTGGGCCAATACGTCCTTCAAACGGCTTTGGCATCTGGGCTACAAGGGACGCTACGCCTTTTTTAGCTGGCCGACTTTCAGTCAAGCGAGCGATGTGTTACCTGACAGCAATCCGATAAATGGCTACCACACTTACAACCGGAGTGAGTATCGCGCCTGGCTTTCAGGCGCGGCTCTGAAGTCATATGTGGCGTCGCTGCCCAGCGGTTACACGAAGAACATCATGGCGCACAGCATGGGCAACGTGGTTGTCGGCTCTGCGTTCCGTCAAGGAATGGGAGGCGTTGCCAACTACTCCCTTTTGAATGCAGCGATGGCTGCGCAGGCTTACGATCCTGCTCGGATTGACATTCCAAGCCGCCAAACTCCCGATACTGATAGCGTCTCCGCTGTTCAAGTCAACTTTGGGCTTTCCAGTAAGTTCCGTGGCATCACTGCCAAGACCACGAATTTTTATCTCGAAGATGATTTTGCGACAACGATTTGGAGCGTGAATCACACGTTTAACAAGCCGCAGGGCATTCTCGCTCCACTAGACCGCGCCTACGGCTATTCTAACGGTGGCTACACTGTTGACGGAACAACACACAAGCTAGTTCAGCTGGATCCGATACTTTTGGTTGTTCCACTGCGAGGAGTAACGATGACCGAAGAAGCAATGGCGTTTGTAACAAAAACGCGTTCACTTCCGGCAGGCCGAACACCCACCAATCTAGGAATGCCAAGTGGATGGCAGATAGACATGGATCGAATGGTGTTCGAGGACGCCCACAGCGCTGAATGGATTTGGTCTCTCCAACGGACACTCAGTGTGTGGCGAGAACTGCTCTACTCCTTTGATCTCAATCCAAACCCGACGCTATGAACAAACGAACAAAAATCATCCGGAGGTTTGTTTTATTTCTAGCAATTTTAACTTTAGTTTCTTGGCTTATAAGGCACAACAAATCAGCTAAAAATAGTGGTGTGGAAACCACTGAATCACAACAGTCACCGATAGCCTCATCAGCATTGCCTGGCACTTCCGCAACGGACGCTCCGCCCAACCTCATGCTCGCTTTGCTACAGACACCCATTCTGTTTTACGGGGTCGTTCTGGATCAACATGGGCAACCTATCCCAGGAGCGAAAGTGAGCGCGTCGGCCGTGGATAACGTGATGCGCGGAACACCAGTTTCGACCACCGCAGACGCAACCGGCAAGTTCACAATCAGGTCGAAAGGGGCTAGCTTGCGTATTGAAGTGTCCAGCATCGGACATGGTCGCGTGGAACGCGGAGGAACGCTCAAACCATCGTCGCAGGGCTTTGATTATGGTGCGGATATCGGGAGAGGCATACATAGCCCTGACCCAGCATATCCTGTTGTTTTTCAACTTCGTAAACCGCAGAATCCTGTGAGTCTGGAAAGGCTTAACGCCAACCCATCTGTCCCTCGTGATGGTAGCCCGATTACCGTGAGCCTTTCGAAGACCAGCAAGGTTACGCTGCAAATCAGTTGCCGCACGCTGGAGGTTGAAACTCAACCGCCCAATGCCCCTTACGACTGGCGCTGCAAGATCAGTGTGGGAGGTGGGGGCATTCAAGAAGCAAAAGACGATCAGGCTTTTGAGGCCCCCGCCGACAGTTATGCTTCTTCTACCATCATCGACATGCCAAAGACGCTGGATGTGAAGCAGTGGAGCAGCCGGGTAAGCAAAAGTTATTGGCTTCGCTTCCCAGACAATACCTTCGCCAAGATCGGTTTTCGAATGAACGCAAGGGGTGATCATTTTGCAGTGATTGATGGTTCGCGCAATCCGTCACCGAATGATCGAAACCTTGAGCCTAAACTCTAAAGTCGATAGCAAGCTCAGATGGTTCGAGGGCGTGGGCAAGTATGAAGCAAGTTGCCTTCAGACCGGGTGTTGGCAAGCGTTTGATCCGTGCCGCTGTCCGGACTGCGGATATTCTGTCCTGCCGGTCCTTCGGTGCGCAGGGGCCTGGGGGGATGTGGTTCCGCGCGGGAGCGGTGAGCGCGGCGTAGGCGGCGGGGGTCAGGGTGTGAACGGTATGCTTCGTGGCAGAGGGCATTGAGAAGGCGCGGATCATAGACACCCTCGCCGTCCACCACAATGGTGCCCGTCAGCACGCACAGGTCGATGAGGTGGTGCCAGTCGCGTTGTTGCGGGCCAGACGCGAGGCCTCCAGAGAGAGAACCGCTCCGGCCAGCCCATCGCACACTGCCGCCAGCAGCCTGCCAAAGCCGGGCCGCTCACGGTTGCCGGCACCGGAGACTCCCAGGTCCTCATCAATCACCACGATCTTGCTGAAGCCCAGCTCCAAAGCTCTTTCCCGCAAGGCATACTGGCGTAAGCATTTGACGGATGACCGTCGGGTATGGAGCGCGGGACGGCTGTGTTGTG
>JAZKFB010000056.1:119402-137463 GCA_040386695.1 Verrucomicrobiota bacterium | reverse complement strand
AAATCAGGGTTTTCGGCTTCTGTCCGCTTTTTTCATTCCAGACTTTAGGATAAACCGATGACGCCGTCCATCCCGCCCCCGCCCCGGGGTAACCGGGATTTTCCGCAAAAATTCCTTTGGCAAGAGAGTTGTCGCCTGCCTCATATCCCGCTATCGTTGGCCAAATAATCCGCCTGTTCACCCTTCCATGACCCGATCGGGATTTTCTTCCTCCGCCGCCACTCATCACCGTGTGGGGCGATCTTTCGTCTGTGGCGCGCTGACAGCTCTGGCGGCGGCGGGCACGGTTTGGATTTTTCACGCTCTCCCGGAAACCATCCGGGGGCTGGGGCATCTGATTACAAAAGCGCTGTCCGGCCTGCCCGTGACGCCGGTTTCCCCTTTCGTCTCTTTCGGTGCCGCTCTGGGCTGCGGGGTGGCGGCCGCATGGGTGGGGAGCGTGATTCAGCCCCGCCGGACCGCCTGGGGCCTGGTGGCCGCCGGCTGTCTGCTGGCGGTGACGCAGTCGATGATCATGGCTCTGCACCACACCCTCTGGGAACCGCTGCCGGCGGTTCTGGCAATGGCCGGCGGCTGCCTTGCGGCCTCGTGGCGGAATAGGCTGCCGGCCGGAGCCTCCCCCTGGTTCAAGGACCGTGTCTCCCCGGAGGTTCTGGAAAAACTGTCGGAGGCCCGCGATCTGGCCTTCCTCTCAGCCGATCAGCGTCAGGGCACCGTGCTCACCTGCCGGCTGCTGAACGAGGGCCCGCTGCGTGAAATGCTTCCGGCCCAGGACTTTCTCAAACTCTGCGAAGCCTTCCGCGCCCGCGCCGCCGGGGTGCTGCTGCCGCATGGCGCCTGCCTCGACCCCACGGAATCCACCGGCGTGCGCGCCTTTTTCGGCCTTCCGCTGGCTTCGGAAACGGCGGCGGACGACGCCGTGAAAGCGGCTCTGGCCCTGGAGGCGGCCTTCGGGGAAACGGCAGCCGGTTCCGGGAGCGGCGATTCATTCCCGGCTCCGGTCTGTGGCACGGGCCTGTCCAGCGGCATCTTCACCGCCGGGCTCACGGGCAACACCTACACCGTTCTGGGTGATCCCGTGGAGGTCAGCCGATGGCTGGCTTCCCGGAATTCCGATTATCACACGCGCACGCTGCTGGATTCCGCCACTCATCTGCGCGCCGCCAGGGTTGAGGACCGTCCGCTGGAGGTGCTGAACCCGCCCGAAGGCGCGGCCATGGAGATTTTTCACCTGCTCGGCATCAAAGGCAGCCTGTCCATGGAGGAACTCACACGCCGGGATGCCTTCCGGGATGCCATCATCCTCCTGCGCGCCGGTCACGCCGAGGATGCCATCGCCCGCTTTGCCGATGCCCGCGAAGGGTTGTCCGAACCCGACGCCGCGCTGGATCAATTCCTCGCTCAGGCGGCCGATCAGGTCCGCCGTGACGGGGCCGCCCCTCCCGGGCCTGCCGCCGTATCCCCGCCCCTGCCGCTTCCCCTGCCTCCGCGCCGAAGAAACACTTTTCCCCGGAAACTGCCCCGCCCGTGATCCCCGCCGCCGGTTACCCTGACGAGATCCGCGCCCTCATCGCGCAGCTGAAGCGTCTGCCCGGCGTCGGCCCCCGCAGCGCCGAGCGCATCGCCCTGTGGCTGCTGCGCTCCAGACAGTCGCCTTCCGCCGATCTGGCCGCCGCCCTGCACAATGCCCGGGAGGCCATCCAGCTTTGCCCTTCCTGCGGGTTTTTCTCCAGCCGCAGCGCCGGCTGCGCGATCTGCGGCAATCCGGAGCGCGATGTCACCCAGCTTTGCGTCGTGGAGCAGGCCACGGATATTCTTCCGCTGGAGCGCACCGGCGCCTTCCGCGGCCATTACCATGCTCTGCACGGCCGCCTGAGTCCGCTGGACAATGTCGGGCCGGAGGACCTGCGGATCACCCCGCTGCTGCTGCGGCTGCGCGGGAGTCCGATCACCGAAGTCATCCTCGCCACCGGCTCCGATGTGGAGGGCGAAGCCACCGCCAATTATCTCACCGAAGCCATCAGCAACGCCCGGCCCGGCATCACGGTTTCCCGCCTTGCCCAGGGCCTCCCCGCAGGCGGCGGCCTGGACTCCGCCGATGACCTCACCCTCCTCCGCGCCCTCAGCGGCCGACGGCGGATGACCGGGGGATAACAGCGCCAAGGGTCAGCCCAAGGGAACGGACTCCCTAAAACAGGGGGATTGGATGTCCTGGATTTTCGGACTTTCGTATGGAAAATACCGTCCCGGCCCTTCGTTTCTGGACGGACCCCCTTCATGATGCCATCATTTTTCCGCCACCGTTTCCCCGTCGCTTCTGTTATTGGCGCGGTGGGACTGATTTCGCTGGCGGCTTCCGGTTTTTCCTCCGCTGCGGCGGAGAGCGCCGCTGTGGCCACGGCGGCGGTTTCCTCTCCCTCCCCGGCCTCTCCGCCTCTTTCGCCGCAGGTGGAGTTCAACCGCGATATCCGCCCCATCCTCAACAGCCAGTGTTTTCATTGCCACGGCGGCGTGAAGGAGGCGGGCGGGCTGAATCTCCAGTTCCGCGATCAGGCTCTCAAAGCGGGAGATTCCGGGAATGTGGCCATCCTCCCCGGCAAGCCGGAGGACAGTGAATTCTACCGCCGCCTCATCACCACGGACGGGGAGGAGCACATGCCCAAAAAAGGCCCGCCGCTGACGCCGGAGCAGGTGGCCCTGATCAAACAATGGATCGCGGAAGGCGCGAACTGGCAGGAGCACTGGGCCTACGTCCCGCCCAAAGCGCCGGCCTCCGCCGCCAGCATCGACGCCGCTGTGGAGGCGCGGCTGAAATCCGAAAACCTGAGCCTTTCCCCGGAAGCCGAGCCCCGCATCCTCGCCCGGCGCGCCGCCCTCGACATCATCGGCCTCCCGCCCACGCCGGAGGAGCTGGAGGCGTTTCTGAACGACAAAACGCCCGACGCCTGGCCGCGCTACATTGACCGCCTTCTGGCCTCGCCCGCTTACGGCGAGCGCTGGGCCACGGTCTGGCTGGATCTGGCGCGTTATGCCGACAGCAAGGGTTATGAAAGCGACGGTTTCCGCGACATGTGGCGCTACCGCGACTGGGTGGTGGATTCCCTGAACGCCGACCTGCCCTACGACCGCTTCATCACCGACCAGATCGCCGGTGATCTCCTGCCCGGTGCCGAAGCCACACCGGACGCGCTCATCGCCACGGCCTTCCACCGCAACACCCAGACCAACGACGAGGGCGGCACCGATGACGAGGAATTCCGCACCTACGCCATCATCGACCGGGTGAACACCACCTTCGACGCCATCCAGGGCACGACTTACAGCTGCATCCAGTGCCATGGGCATCCTTACGACCCGTTTGTGCACAAGGAGTATTATCAAATGTACGCCTTCTTCAACACCTCGGCCGACGCGGACCGGGGCGATGACTCGCCGACCCGGAAATTCAACGCCGCCAAGGACGTGCCGGCCGCTGAAAACCTGAAAAAGGAACTCGCCGCCGCTCAGGACAAGCTTTCGCAATCCCTCGCCAAAACCGGCGGCCGGGACGCCCTGCTCGCCTGGCTGAAATCCGAAAAACCCGAACCCGCCATTCCCGACGATCTCAAACCCCTGGCCCAGCAGGAGCCCAAAGCCTGGAAAGACCCGGAGAAGGAAAAACTGGAGCGCGCCTTTTTCACCGCCAAATCGAAGGAATCCGCGGACGCTTATGCCGAAGTGGACCGTCTGAAAGCCTGGCAGGCCTCCCTGCCGGTCTGCAATCTTCCCGTCATGCGGGAGCTGCCCGCCGACAAGTCGCGGAAGAGCTTCATGTTCCTGCGCGGCAACTGGATGGACCACGGCGAGGAGGTCAAACCGGCGACCCCGCAGATCCTGAATCCATGGCATCCCGACTGGCCCCGCAACCGCCTCGGCCTGGCCAAATGGCTGACCAACGGCGAGAATCCCCTGACGGCCCGGGTGCAGGTGAACCGCGTGTGGGAGCAGCTTTTCGGCGTCGGGCTGGTGGAGACTTCGGAGGACTTCGGCACTCAGGGCGAGCGCCCGCCGTACCCGGAAATCCTCGACAGCCTGGCCGTGAAATTCCAGTCCGCCATGCGCTGGAGCCAAAAGCGGCTTCTGCGGGAAATCCTGCTCAGCAGGGTTTACCGCCAGTCCTCCAAAACCACGCCGGAGGATCTGAAACGCGACCCCGCCAACCGCCTCCTGGCGCGCGGCCCGCGCTTCCGCCTGAGCAGTGAGCAAATCCGGGATCAGGCCCTCCAGATTGCCGGTCTCCTCAGCCGGAAGATGGGCGGCCCGCCCGTCATGCCCTGGCAGCCGCCCGGCACCTGGCTGGCGCCCTACAGCGGTCAGGACTGGAAAAACGCCGACGGCGAGGACGGCCGCCGGCGGGGACTCTACACCTTCATCCGCCGCAGCTCCGCTTATCCCAGCATGCTCACCTTCGACGCCCCGAACCGGGAATACTGCGTCGTCCGCCGCCTGCGCACCAACACCCCGCTCCAGTCGCTCGACCTTCTCAACAGCCCTGTTTTCCTCGATGCCGCCAAAGGCCTCGCCAAACGCATGGCCGAAGCCGGCACCGGCCCGGAAGCGCAGATCACCCGCGGCTTCACCCTCGCCGCCCTCCGCGCTCCCGACTGGCGCGAAGTCTGGACCCTGCAAAAACTTTACACCCGCGTCGGCGGCAACCTCACCCTCGTGGCCAACACCATTCTCAACATGGACGAGGTGCTGAATAAGAATTAAGCCCTGGTGGGGAGTTTTCAGTGTTCAGTTTTCAGTTTTCAGAACCCCGATCTGAAGCTGGAACCCGAAACCCAAAAATCCCAACCGGGGACAAACCTCCCCGGCCACCCCTCTGAAAACTGAAACACTGAAAACTGAAAACTTTCCCCCATGTCCCCGAGCCACCACCTCCGCCGCGAACAGGTCACCGGCCACACCCGCCGCTTTTTCCTGAAACAGAGCACCGCCTGCCTTGGCGGCATGGCGCTGGGGCTTTTGTCCGGCTCGGCTAAAGCCTCGGAGGCCGCTTTCAAACCGAAAGCCAAGCGCGTCATTTACATTCACCTCGCCGGCGCGCCCTCGCATCTTGACCTTTACGACTACAAGCCGGAGCTGGCGAAACTCGATGGTCAGCTCTGCCCGGATTCGTTTCTGAAAGGCAAACGGTTCGCCTTCATCAAAGGCGTGCCGAAAATGCTGGGTCCGCAATATTCCTTCGCGCAATATGGCAAAAGCGGCGCCTGGCTCGGCGAACCGTTGGAAAACCTGCGCAGCGTCGTGGACGACATCTGTTTCGTGAAGGGCTTTTACACGGACCAGTTCAACCACGCCCCCGCCCAGCTGATGCTGCACACCGGCAGCCAGATCAAAGGCCGCCCCTGCTTCGGCTCCTGGGTGTCCTACGGCTTGGGATCTGAGAACGCCGACCTGCCTTCCTTCATGGTTCTGACCAGCGGCGGGCGGAATCCCGACGCCGGCAAAACCGTCTGGGGCAGCGGCTTCCTGCCCAGCATCCACCAGGGTGTGCAGTGTCAGGGCCACGGCGAGCCCATCCTCTTCGCGGACAATCCCGCAGGCGTCACCCGCGATGACCGCCGGGCCACGCTGGACGCCATCAACGACCTCAACCGCCAGACCGAAAAGGAGTTCGGTGATCCCGAAACCCTCACCCGCATCAGCCAGTACGAACTGGCCTTCCGCATGCAGATGAGCGTGCCCGAGGCCACCGACGTTGAGAGCGAGCCCGCGCACATCCACGAAATGTACGGCACCGAGCGCGGCAAAAACAGCTTCGCCAACAACTGCCTCCTCGCCCGCCGTCTCTGCGAGCGCGGCGTGCGTTTTGTCCAGCTCTACGACTGGGGCTGGGACGCCCACGGCGACAACGAGATGAACAGCCTCCACGGCGGCACGTTGCGGAAAACCAAAGTCATGGACAAAGCCGTCACCGCCCTGCTCAAGGACCTCAAACAGCGCGGCCTGCTCGAAGACACCCTCGTCGTCTGCGGCGCGGAATTCGGCCGCACCCCCATGAAGGAGAACCGCGGCGGCACCGACAACGCCTTCGCCGGCCGCGACCACAGCCCCGGCGGGTACACCATCTGGATGGCCGGCGGCGGCTCCAAAGGCGGCTACAGCCACGGCGCCACCGACGAATTCGGCTACCAGGCCGCAGTGGATAAAGTCCACGTCCATGACTTCAACGCCACGCTTCTGCACCTCCTCGGCTTCGATCACGAAAAGCTCACCTGGTTCTTCCAGGGCCGAAACTACCGCCTCACCGACGTCCACGGCCACCTCGTCCGCGCCCTGGTCGCGTGAGCGGCGGCCGGTTTCACACAGATTCTGTCACGGCGTTTGCGCGGGCGAGCCCGGCGCGGCTTGCTCAGCCCGAAAGGGTTCTGGCCATCAGGATCATTTTCCGGCTCGTGTAAAAACCGGCTTTGGTGTAAAAACTCTCCGACAGATCGTCCCGGCTGGTGAGGAGATAAAGGCGCTGCGCTCCCCGTTCCTTGAGAGTGGTGGTCAGGGATTCCATGAGCCGCGAGCCGATGCCCTGCCGCTGATGGTCCGGGTGGACGCACATTTCCTTGAGATAGAAATGGCTGCCCTGATGCCAGGGTTCCTCATATCCCAGCACGAAGGCCACAGGAACGTCATGCCGCCCCCCTTCTCCGCCTTCCCCGGCAGCCTCAGCCTCCTCCGATGGTCCGGCTTTCTCCGCGATCAGGCCGAAAAAATGCGGGGTGCGCGTGATCTGATCCAACCGCGCGCGGACCACCGTCCGGCCCCAGGTTTCGCTCCACGGCGGACGGGCAAAGGTTTCCATGTAAAGATCCACACAGGCCTCAAGGTCCTTTTCCTGGAAAGGGCGGACAACGGAATCCATGGAACAGGCGTGAATGACTTCCTGAGTGTGTTTTGGCGGAACCGGTGGTGACGTCTTCTGCGGCGTCACTGCGGCTGGACGCGGAAGAAGGTGCGGTTTTCGGTCACCGGGCGGGTGACGGTGGCCGTGCCCCCGGCATCAAGGACCACCGTGCCGTCCCCGCCCCAGGCGCTGAGATCGCCGGAGCGCTGAATCAGATAAGTGCCGCCCGGCGTGCCAGTGAGCGTGAAGGTGAAATCGCCGCCGGTGCGCCGGGGATTGCTGATCACCGCAGTCCCTGCGGGCGCGGGGACATTGAGGTTCATGGCGATAAGACCGTTGTTGGTGTCCAGCGCATAGAGCCGGTTGCCGCCGAAGTCCGCGGAGCCCGTCTGGTTGAGATTGGGATTGTCGGTGGGGAAAAACTGCAGATCCAGCAGCGCGGGGTCGGCCTCCAGGTTCGCTATATTATAAAGGCGCAGATTATCGGGAGCCTGGTTCGTGTTCACGCCGCCGAGCAGGTTTTTGACCGGATCGACCGCCAGCGGCCCCACTCCGGCGGGGAACTGGGCGGTGGTGAAGGTGTGGGTGACGGCCGCCGTGCTGGTGACCGGATTGTAGGTGATGTTCACCAGTTTCCCGCCGAAGGCCTTGGCCCAGATGGTGTTGCCGGGACCGAAATCCGTCATGAAGAACGCGCTGGCCCCGATCCCGGGAATCTCATAAACCGTCGGCGAGAAACTGATCCCGTCGGTGGTGGTGAAAATGGCGAATTTCTCCTGATTCCGCGCGCCGACCAGAATTTCCGTGCCGGTGCCCGTGCCCCGGACTTTCAGACCGTCCCCGGCGCGGTCGCTGGCGAAAAGATCGGCCGGGCCATAAGCCACCGCCGGAGGCGTCGTGGAGGCGTCGTCCGCCCAGCGGTAAATGGTGAAAAGTCCGACAGTGGCGCTTTCGGCGAGATTGCAGGCATACACCGCCCCGTCGCCGCCGCAGTCGATCATATTCAGCACATAAGTGCCGCCGGCCACAATGGGCTCCTCGAATTCCCCTGTCAGTTTGAGCGTGCGCGCCACGTCATTTTCCAGAATCTCCGCACCGGTCGCGGCATTGAGCACCACCACGGACGGCGTGGGCAGACCAGTCACCGGAGTGCGGTTCACCAGCAGCAGATGATCGCCGGAAGGATTGTAAGCCAGGCCGCGCTGGGTTTCGAGGGTGTTGACGTAAGGCCGCGTGCCGGCGTCGATTTTCCAGGCCGGAGTCATCACCGCCGTGTCCGTGTGCGGCAGAATGGTGAGGGTCGCAGGATTGCTGAGCACCGGATTGCCGGGATTCGCGCCATTGGTGATTCTGACTTTGAAAACCGCCCCCGTGTCCGCAGCGGTGACCGGATCCAGCGTGAGCGACGGGCCGGTGGCGTTGGGAATATCCGCCTCCCCGCGCATCCACTGATAACTGATGGGCGCGGAACCGCTGGCGATGACCGTGAAGCTGGCCTTCCACCCGTCCAGCACACTGACATTGGCGGGCTGGGTGACCACGGCGGGGGCGATCACGCTGGGTTTGATGTCATAAGCGACCACCGCGTTGTTCGTGTTCAGCGCATAAAACCTTGAAAAAGCGGGAATTCCATTGGCCCCCGCCGTCTGGCCCGCGCCCAGGGTGAAAACGTCCGCCGCCGCCGTGCCGTTGACGTTGGCGTTTCCGGTGGGGAAGATGGTATTCTTGCCATCGGCAAAACCTCCAATCAGCGTCGGGGACGCTCCCGCCGCGGAAATGTCATAAAGCAGCGCCGACCCCGCCGTGCCCGCCACCGACACGCCGAGGAATTTCGCCGTGCGGTCCGTTCCCAGAGCGGTGCCCGCCGCCAGCACCGATGCCGGATTTCCTCCCGTGCCGCTGAAGGGGATGGTGTTCACCACCGTCCAGGTGTCCGTGCGGATGCGCACCTGATTCATCACTCCGCCGGTCAGTTTGGTGAAAACGGTGAGCAGGGTAAGATTCTCCACCGTCGGCGTCGCGGGATCGTCATACCCCGTGACATCCGGCCCGAAAGCCACCCCCAGCATCCCCGGCGAAGTACCGCTGAAAGTCATCACATGCGGCGTGAACTGCGGTCCGTTTTCAGGGAAATCTGGATCCAGCGAGCCATCCGTGGTAAACACGCAGATAGCGGAGTTGCGTCGTGCTCCCATCAGAAGCTTTGTGTCCAAGCCGCGACCTTTCACATCAAACGAGTCGCCCCAGCGCTGATTATTGGCGCCAAGCCCCGGATCTCCAACAAAGACAGTGGTCGCCACAGCAGGAACTTCCGGATCCACAACAGTGTCAGGATTTTTGTCGTTCTCCCAACGATAAACCCGCATTTTAGGTGGCACTGAATCGGAAAGATTGGTTCCAAAGACCACACCATCCTCAGCCACTCCGACATGCGGCAAGGTCTTATCTCCTCCGGAAACTACAGCATGTTCAAGGATATGGCTTTCCACTCCTGCCGAGTTAAACACATGCGTCTCTCCATTGGCATGAACGATTAATACATTGCCATTCAACGGATTAGAGGCCACACAGCGCACATTCCCATCAGCAGAACTGAACCAGTCCGCCACCTGCGTGTTCGCCGCCGTGAATCTGGAATCCGCCTTCAGTGCCGCCAGATCCGTGCCCGACGGCACAATGGCCCACGCGGGCTCCAGGGTGTCAGCGGAAGCCAGCGCGGGCAGGGAAAGCGACAGCGTCAGAAGAACGGGAAAACGGGACAGCGTCATGAGGTGGCGTGGTGGATGGATGGTGAAAGGGACCGTGCGCGGCGCTTTCCGGTGAAGGAATCCCGGAAACGGCTGAATTTCAAAAGCCTCGGATGAGGAAAGACCTGCAAAACAGTGGACAGGAAAGCAGCAGACAAGCCAGTGGTGTGCCAGAAAACACGGCCACCCCCACACTTTTCAGATTACCGGAACCGCAGGAGGCCTGGCTACGCGATTTCCTGCCCGAATCAATACAAATGCAACGTTAACTCTTTGCGGATAAAGCGATTACGGTGAGTTCCGCCATGCTCTGTGACCGGGGCCTCTCCGGAGCTTTGGAAAAGAAACTCCCCCCAAGTCCGGGAAATACAGCGCTGCCCCGACGGCTTGAAAGCGGCCCACGCTCCTTTTCCAGATCAGCGCCTCGGTGAACATGCCTTTTATTACAGTCCAATTTCCAGAGAAGGTGTATTTTTTCAAAATTCGTTGAAAGCCTGGCGCGCGCGCCGCTGGGAATCAGGGTGGACAACCTGCCATTTCCGCCTAGAGTCCTCCCCACGCCGCCGGACGTTCCTTCCGAAAGACGCTGTAAAGTTTGCCATGATTCCCGCTCTGCTGCTGCTGATTTCCGCTCTCTCCCTGATCTTTTTCCGTGTCTTTCCCTCCTTTGGCGGGCCGGAACTGGTGCGGGTGATGGCTGGATTCTCTCCGCTCATGGCTCTGGCGCTTTGCGGGGGAGCCTTTTTTCCGCGCCGGTCCGGGCTTCTGATCGGCATGGCGGCGGTGATCGTGCCCCACTTCATTATCAACGCGGTGCAGGGCTACCCCCTTTGGGACGTCAATCTGCCCGCGCTTCTTGTGGTCGTCGCCGCTGTCGCCGTCGTCGGCAAGGCCGTCGGGGCCAAGGCCCCGGTCGCCGTCCTTCTGGGCGCCTCCCTCCTCAGCACCGTGTTGTTTCACCTCGTGACCAACACGGTTTCTTTTTTTACAGTGGCCGGCTACGCGCCCACTTTCGCCGGCTGGCTTCAGGCCCAGACCACCGGACTGCCGCAGTACCCGCCGACATGGCTCTTCTCCGTGAAGCAGCTGGCGGGCGATCTGTTCTTCACCATGGCCTTCACAGTTCTCTGCCGGCGTCCGTCCGCAGGGGAGACTGAATCCGCCGCCGCCGCTCCAGCCGTTGTCACCGCCGCTCCCGCCGCATGATTTTCCGCCTCTTTAAGAAATCCACCACCGCCAACCCTCCATCCGCGCCCGCCCTGCCCGCTATGAAGACCACTGCCGCCCCTCCCTCCGAACCCGTCATTCAATCCGAAATCGATCCCACCGATTTCGCCCAGGCCGCCGTGAATCGGAGCCTGACCCCGGAGCAGAAAATCGAAATGCTCAATCTGATGGTGCGCATCCGCCAGTTTGAGGAGGAAGCCGGCAGGCAATACACCGGCAAAGCCCGCATCGGCGGCTTTCTCCACCGCTACGACGGCCAGGAATCCATCGCCGTCGGCTGCGCCTCCCTCATGGGCGAGAACGACCACATGATCACCGCCTACCGCGACCACGGCCACGCCCTCGCTGTGGGCATGGGCATGGACGAGTGCATGGCCGAGCTTCTCGGCAAAGTCACCGGCTGCTCCAAAGGCAAGGGTGGCTCCATGCACTTCTTCGCTCCCGACAAAAACTACTGGGGCGGCCACGGGATCGTCGGCGGCCAGACCCCGCTGGGCGCTGGCATTGCTTACTATCTGAAATACAAGGGCCTGGAGGGTTCCTGCATGTGCTTCATGGGCGACGGGGCCATCAACCAGGGCGCTTACCATGAGGCCCTGAACCTTGCCGGCCTTTTCAACCTGCCCGTCATCTTCATCATCGAGAACAACGGTTACTCCATGGGCACCAGCCAGTGCCGCAGCAGCGCCTTCAAAAACTCCCTCGCCTACCGCGCGGACGGTTATGACATCGTCTGGGACATCATCCACGGATGGGACCTGTATGAAATGCGCGCCAAGCTCAAAATCGCCATCGACCGCGCCCACAAGGAAAGCCGTCCCACCGTCATCGAAGTCATGACCTACCGGCACTTCGGCCACAGCGTCGCCGACGCCAACGCCAAGAAATACCGCAGCGAGGAGGAAATCGAGCGCTACAAACAGCAGAACGACCCCATCCGCCTGTGGAAGGAGCGGCTTATTCAGGAAAACGTCATCACCGAGGAGAAATACCGGGAGATCGACAAAGCCGCCAAAGCCGAGGCCGCCGCCTCCGCTGTTTTCGCCGTGGACAGCCCCTTCCCCGACGCCGCCGACATCACCAGGGACGTGTATTACGAAGTGGACGAGTTCACGGAAGCCGGCCGCACCGGAAAGCATTTCTTCAACGATTAGGCGGAAACCGGTCAAACCGGTCATTTTTCCCGGCGCCAAGCGTCTTTCCACAAGGCCAAATTCTCCTGTTTTCAGGTGAAAAAGGCATTATTGCGCCTTCCGTTCCGGCTCTGACCAGAGGCGGGCCTTGGGCAGGCGGGCGACTTTCCGGGCAATGGCGGCCAGCGGCCCGCCGGCGGCCACCATGAGAAGCCGGCCGGGAAGGCGCACTTTCGGAGTCAGATGGCGGAGAGCGGCGGCGGCTTTGTCCGCGCCGCCCCATCCGGCAAAACCGCCCTGTCCGTGCAGACAGAGGACAAACAGCCGCTGATCGGGCCGGTGCCGCAGGAGTTTCTGACCGAGATCCACCGCCGCGAGGCCGGGAGCGGCATCGAAAAGAGCCCGCAAACCCGCACATTCCTCCTCCGTCAGGGTATGCGGGATGAATTTATCGGACGCTGTGACATGGCCGCGTTCCTTTTCGGCGGCGGTGCGGGTGGCCTCCTCCGTGTCCAGCCGGGCATCAAGAGCCTGCAGCCGCCCGGCCTGGCCGGTGCGGCGGTAGTGGTCGTGCAGCCGCCCGGCGGCGGCGTGAAGCGTTTGAGGATCAGCGGCCATCGCCGTTTCCAGACAGGATTCCCCGCGTTCCGGATCACCGGTTTCCAGAAGGTGGCCGCCCATGGCCAGATTGGCGCCGGGGTGGCCGGGGTTCAAAGCCAGTATCTTTTCCAGCACCGGCACCGCCGCCGCCGGGCCATGCAGGGAGGCCAGGGTGCGGGCCTCCTCCCACAGCAGTTCGGCATTCCCTCCCCGGCTTCTGGTGCCGATGCTGTCCGCCAGCCGGTTCAATCCCGCCGCCGCCGTATGGCGCGCCTGCCAGAAAGCCGCATTCTCCCTGATCCACAGGGCATCAATTTCCGCGCGGAAGCGGTCGAGTTCCACTCCCAGAAACTCCCGGGCGGCGGAAACCGGGACCGGTTCCGGAATGTCCGCCGTCTCCAGCACCGCGCCGACAGAACGGGCGCGGTCGGTCAGCGAGGGATGGGTGTCCTGGTTCCGCGTGGGAATGAGCCAGGCATCGCGGGCCGCGCGGGCGGCTTCCTCCCGCCACTCCGGTGAAACCCGCTGACGGCGCAGAAAGGCCGTATAATCAGGCATCGGCACGGCATCCGCCGCCGCTTTCTGAAGCAGCAGCCGGTGGGCCGGGCCATTGATCAGCGCCGCCAGCACCTTGATGCGCAGCAGGCCGGCGGCAACGTGCGCCGGCGCGGTCAGCCGGGCGGCGGCGCGGTCGGCCTCGTATTCGCAGAGCCGGGAAAGCACAAAGGCCCGCGCATTGAAACGCGGCCACCACCAGCGGACCCATCCGCGGACGGACCGGCGCGCCAGGCCCCGGCTGGCGGGGCCGGTCTCCCACTTTTCGAAAACCCGCTCCCAAGTCCGGCGCAGCCGGTAAATCCAGCCGCCCGAGCGGCCGTGACGGCGGGACAGATGCGCGAATTCATGGGCCAGTACCGCCCGGAACTCATCCGGCGTCAGCTCATCCATGACCGGCAGGCCGAGGATCAGATAGTTTTTCGGCCATCCGATGAAGGCGAAACGGGGCACCTCGCAGACCCCCGCATTGCAGTCGGGAGTCAGCAGCACCCGGAAAACCGGCCGCGCGCCGACCGCCGCGCGCAGCCGGGCAATTTCCGCCATGAGCCGCGGAGCCGCTGCCGCTGTGACCGCCACTCCCTCCGGCGCGGACAGTCCCACCCACAGCAAGCGCAGAATCCAGGCATTGCCGAACACCAGAATCAGCACCCCGATCCCCCCCATGGGCGCGGAGTCTTTTTTCGTATCCAGCAAAGCTCCCAGTGCGATGGAAAATCCGAGAGCCTGGACCGCCAGCAGAACGAAGAGAAATCCGGCGTATCCGGCGACGGTGGACAGCCGCAGAAGCGCCGGGCGGCGGAGAGCCGGGATTTCGATTTTCCGGACCAGAGCCTCGAAAGCGGTGCGCGTCATGGAGGCGGAACGGAGGTGCCGCCGATGGCTTTGGTGACCAGCGCGGCGGGGAAGCGGAGGTCGGCATTGTAAAGCCTGGCCTGGGTGGCGAGAAATTCCCGCTGGCCGGGATGGCTGGGGATCAGACCCGCGCAAAGCAGCGCCTTTTGCACCGGCTCCAGGTAAATATCCTCCAGCTCCTCCAGGGTGATGTCGGTTTTTTTCAGAATGAGGTCCGCCGCTTTCATCCCGCTGCCGCCGGTCTCCTTCAAATCCGCCACCACAGTCTCCTGATTTCCGGCGGCCTCCTCCTCATGGGCCGCCAGCCCCGCCGCCACCCACAAGGCCATGTGGACCAGCGGGTTATCGTCCTCATGAGCCGCTTTGATGGATAAAGCGGCGGCGGGCAGATCCCCGTTCTGAAGGTCCAGCCAGACTCTGGCGGCCTTTCCCGACGGAGTCTGGTCCTTGCGGATCCGCTTGGCCAGCTCCTCAAACTGCCCGGACATATAGAACCAGTGGTTGCTGATGCTGCGGGTCACATCCGCGTCCACCCGCTGGCTGGTGAGATCCTCCAGAATCTTTTTTCTCACGGTTTCCCCCTGCTCCCTGTCCCCCGCCGCCGCCAGGGCCCGAAGGCGCAGAAACTGCGCGCCGGCGTCATAACGGTCCGCTTTGGCCAGCTCCCGCGCCATGTCCGCCCCCTCACCGCAGCCCAGCCGGACCTCCGCCAGGGTGGAGGAAAAACGGCCGTCGCCCGGCAGCAGCGCGTCCGCTTTGGCCAGCAGGTCCCGGGCCTCCGGCCAGCGGCCCTGCTCCATTTTCAAATACCCCAGAGCAAATGCCGGCCAGGGGTTTTCCGGAGCCAGCCGCCGCGCCTTCTCATAAAGCGGCACCGCTTCCGTCTCCTCGGGCATGGCGCGGCCGGTGAGGTAAAGAAGATCCGCGTTTTCAGGCTCGGCCCGCAGGAGGTCCTGGCAGGTGTTGAGCGCCGCCTCCTTCTCCACGCGCGTCAGATGCAGATCCTGCCAGGCGCGGAAGCCCCTTACCGGAACGGGGCGGAGGGCGAGCCCCTTTTCCAGAAACCCGAGCACCCGCTTCTGATCGGCGTCATTCCGGACAAAACTCCGGTAGGCCGCCAGGGCGTCCTCATTCTCCGGCGTCAGGGTCAGCACTGTTTCCGCCGCGTTCAGGGCGGCGGGTATTCCCTCGCGGCCGGCGACATACGCCAGCAGATCGCCGGGCTCCTCCCTGGCGATGGTCAGGCCGGTCAGGGTTTTGCTTTGGGAGCGTTTCACGCTCACGGTCTGCGGCAAGTCCCGGAACAGGTAATCAATATCGTCATACCGGGAAAACCGTTTCCCTATGGCATACGCGAAATCCGGGACCGGACTGCTGGCGGAATAGGTGGCTTTGACAAATTCCAGCGGCACCGCGCCGCCGGGATTGAGCACAAAAGCCGGCGACTTGCTCCAGCGCTCGGCATATCCGGTCTCCACCTGAAAATCAATGCCCTCCGTCACCGCGCCCGAGACCTCGGCGCGATGGTTTCCCTCCCGCACCGTCACCTCCTCAATCTTCCCGGGAGCCACAGTCACCGCCGGACCGCCGTCCACGGAGATTTTCACGGGCGATTTCCAGCCATTGACCAGGGTCACCGTCCGGTGGCGCCGGGTATATTCATTGCGGATCACCATACCGCCCGCGATGAGCACGGCGGCGAGGCCGACGAGCACGTATTTGCGCGAATTTTTGTCCGCCATCAGGGTTTTCAGGGAACGGTCACGCTTCGGCATGGCGGTGACGCCGAAGCCGAGGGCTTTTTCGGATTTCCGCATGTTTTTGCGGAAACCGGGATGCTGGGCGACGCCGGGCAGCTCCCGCACCAGGTGCCGCAGCAGGTCATAAGCCGGCTGATGACGGGAGGCATTCTGAAAAGCGTAAGCCAGCAGCTCCAGTTCCGACAGGGGGTGGAGCGCTCCGGCGCCCGGCTGCTCCAGCAGGTCGATCAGCTTCCGGGCCTCATCCAGGCGGCCCGCCCGGCGGTGCGCGCCGGCCATGGCGAATCTCGTCTCCGGCAGTTCCGGGCTGAGCCGGAAAGCCCGCTCCACCGCCGCGTCCGCCCGGTCCGGCTGGCCGTGCTCCCGGTCCACCGACGCCAGATAAAGCTGGAGCCGGGTGCTGTCGGGAAACATGGATTCCAGCTGCCTCCGCAGGGTTTCCGCCTGTTCCATTTCCCGGAAACCGACCATCGCCGCATGGGCGGCCATGCCTTTCTCCACGCTGGGATCCTGCCGGAAATCCTCCAGACCGCCGGAAATGTCCAGTTGCCGCCTCGTCTCCCATTCCCGCAGCTTCATGACATAATGCCTTCGGCAGGAGGCGCATTCGTCAATGATGTGTTTTCCGGCGACGGGCAGCAGCGGGATGAAAAGCAGCGTGAGGCAAAGCCTGGTGTCGTAGGAGCTCAGCGCCCCGTGCCGCCCGCAGGATTTGCAGGCGCCATAGCGGACCGTCAGATTTTTACGCCCGGCATAGCGGGTTCCACATCCATTGATAAGTGCGGGCATAACAGTAAAAGCGGGCGGGAAAACAGCCCGCTTTCCATGCGGGAGCCTCTCTGAACAGGCAAGACGGATTATTCAGGGATGCTGTTTTTCAGAGCGCGGGATGTTCCGCCCGCATTCGCGTCCTTCTCCCGCTCTGATCCGTTCAGCCGGAGCCAACGGGCGGGCCGGATTTCCCGCCCGGAGCCGGGACTGACGCCGGACGCCGACGCGCCCGGGACTCCGCATGACGGCCGCTGAGCAGGATGACGGCGGCGGCGGCGGTTCCGATCAGGCCGCAGAAGCACCACATCAGAACGGGATTCCAGGCATGAAGATTGATGCCGATGAGCGCCCCGCTCATGTTGCCGATGACCCAGGCGAAACCGGAGAAACCCGAAAATCTCGCCCGCATGTCCGCCGGTGACAATTCCACCACCAGCGTGGCCTGCCGGGGCATCGAGATCATTTCCCCGAGGGTGAAAGCCGCCATGGCCGCAAAAAGCAGCCACACCGGGCCGTGCACCGCGTTGAGCATCAGGCTGATCCCCATGAGGGCGACGCCCGCGCCCATGCCCACCCGCAGGGAAAGCCAGGCGGTGGCGGCCATCAGCGGGATTTCCAGGCAGATGATGATGAAACCGTTCAGGGACATCAGCACTCCCGCCGTTGATTCCGTGTAACCCCGCTGCAGCACCTCCAGATTGAGCGAGGTCGAAACCTGCCGGAACAGGAAGGAGCAGCAGACCGCCGTCAGCAGCACGGACCACATCGCGGGCGTGTGCCGCAATGCGGAAAGCGCGGGCCGCCAGCCGGCGTGTTCCCGCCGGGTGGCATGACCGCGCGGCAAAAAAAACAGCGCCAAGCCCGCAAAAACCAGGGACGCCGCCGCATCCGCCGTGAACAGAGCGCGGTAACTGTGCACCGCCACAAATCCCGCCGCCGCCGGGCCGAAGGCGAATCCCGCGTTCACCGCCAGCCGCAGCGCCAGTTGCGCATGCAGCCGGTGGGCCGCCGGCACGATGTCGCCCACCAGCCCGTTCACCGCCGGACTCACCCCCTGCCCCGCGAACCCCGCCAGAAAAGTCATGGTGATGATCCCGGCGAAGGCCGACTGCCGCCCCAGCAGGAAAACCATCACCGCCTCCAGCGCCAGCGCCCCGGCCAGCACCCGGTTGCGGCCCATCATGTCCGCCAGCGGCCCCGCGATGAAGGAGCACAGAAACCCGCCCGCGCCATAAGCCAGAACCGCATACCCGGCCTCGGCGGGCGTGAAACCCCGGCGCGTCATGAACATCGTCAGGAACGGCAGCACAAAAGTCGCGAACCGGTTGATGAAGGTGCCGCCGCACAGCACCCAGAACGGCGCGGGCAGGGCCCGGAATCCGGCCATCAGGGAAGTTTCCGTGGAGGACATAACAAAAAACAAAAAGAGAAACCGAGGACGAGGGCGAGGACGAGGACGAGGGCGAGGACGAGGGCGAGGGCGAGGGCGAGGGCGAGGGCGAGGGCGAGGGCGAGGGCGAGGGCGAGGGC